>NZ_CAMFKO010000006.1 GCF_945957265.1 uncultured Dechloromonas sp. | reverse complement strand
GCGCCAATGATAGTGAGCTTCCGCTCGCGAAAGTAGGTCAACGCCAGACTCCCATCCTAAAAACCCCCTCCGGATATCCGGTGGGGGTTTTTGCTTTGCGGATTTAAAATTCAGTAGGCGGCGGACGATTGTGCCGCCCAGAGATGGGCGCCGATCAAGGCGCGCCATGGCGAAAATGAGGCGAGCCAGGCTTCGGCTGTTTTTTCGTCGACCTTGCCCGGCGTGCCGAGCAGGATTTGCAGCCCCCGCCGTACCGCGGCGTCGCCGTGCAAGGAACCGTCCAGCCAGCCAAAGCCGCGCAACAGGGCGTAGTTGGCCGTCCATGGGCCGATGCCGCGTACGGCCAGCAATCGCTCGCGAACGATGTTGGCTCCCGGGAAATCCCGCGCCCAGGCATCGAGCGGCAGTTCGCCATCGGCGACCAGCCGGGAGATTGTCTGCAAAGTCCTGGCTTTTGCCGTGGAAAACCCCGCCTGGCGCAGCGTTTGTTCCGGCATCGCCGCGATCTGCCGCGCTCCCGGGTGGCACAGCAAGCCGTCGCTGTGACGAAGGTTCGCCGCCAGGATCAGCTTGCGTCGCAAGGATACGGCGGCGCCGACGCTGATTTGCTGGCCGGTGATCGCCCAGGTCAGGGCTTCGAACGGGCTGGCCGCGACCGGCACCCGCAGGCCCGGCTGGCGGGCGATCAGGTCGCCCAACCGGGGATGGTCGGCATAGCGCTTCTCGAAGGCTTCGATATCCTGGGTCAGCCCGAGCATCCGCCTGAGCATGGCGGCGAAATCCTGGCTACCGCCATCCGGCGTTTCCCCGTCGACGGCCAAGTGGGCTTGGGCCAGCCCGGGAGAGAAGCGCACCGACAAGCAGGCCGGCGCACCGTGCCAGAGCATTCCTTTTTCGAGGATCGATGCGCCGACCCGTTCGGCAATTTCATGCGTGTCGCGCCGATGGAAGGCCAGGATGTCGCCGCTGCGGAAGGCGGCAGGCAGCGGGAGGGTGAGGGAATGGTCGGGCGCCATGGTCGATCTCGAGGTGCGAGGCTGACGGTCTCTGTTGGCGACATTCATCCTCTGGCCTGGCGAAAGGTCAGGTTGATGCGGCAATTCCCCGTTGCCGGGTGATGCCCTTCCTTGATCGGCAGGACGGCGTGGTGGCGCAGGCGCGACGGGCCGCCCCAAACCAGGACATCGCCGTGGCGGAGGCCGAGGCGTCGGCCGGGATCCTGACGTTTCAAGCCGCCCAGCACGAAGATGGCGGGCAGGCCAAGCGATACCGACACGATCGGCGCCAGCAGATCCACTTCGTCCTTGTCCTGGTGCAGGGATAGCTTGGTGCCAGGCGCATAGCGGTTGATCAGGCAGACGTCCGGTGAAAACCCCGGAAAACCCGCCTCGGCGGCAATTTCCCGGGCGAAATCCTGGAAATCTGCCGGCATGGTGGGCCAGGGATGTCCGGTCAGCGGATCGATTGCCGAGTAACGGTATCCGTGGCGGTCCGAGGTCCAGCCAACTGCGCCGCAGTTGGTCATAGCCACCGACATGCGGTATCCGCCCGGCGTTTCCATCTGCCGGAACGGGGATTGCAAGGCCATGCGGTGTACGGCTTCCAGGAAATCGTTCGCTTGATTGCAGGCGTACCCGTGCAACAGGAAGGCGCCGTCGGCGAGCGCTTCCTTCTGCTTGGGGAGGCCGCCGACGGCGGCGAACAGATCGTCCGTCATGCCTCGGCCTCACGCTCCAGCAAGCTGCGCTTGCGCTCGACGCCCCAGCGATAGCCGGACAGCGTGCCGTCGTTGCGAACCACCCGGTGGCAGGGGATGGCGACCGCCAGCGCATTGGCGGCGCAAGCCCCGGCCACCGCGCGCACGGCCTTGGGCGCACCGATGCGCCGGGCGATTTCGCTGTAGCTCGCCGTGGAACCAGCCGGGATTTCGCGCAGCGCCTGCCAGACGCGTTGCTGGAAGGCCGTGCCGCGGATGTCGAGGGGCAAGTCGAGGCCCAGCTTCGGCATGTCGACAAAGCCGACGACCTTGGCAACCAGTTGCTCGAACTCGGCATCGCCGCCGATGAGCTCGGCTTTCGGGAAGCGATCCTGCAGGTCGCGGGCCAGGGCTGCCGGGTCGTCGTCGATCAGAATCGCGCAAACGCCGCGTTCGCTGGCGGCAACCAGGATGGCGCCGAGCGTGCATTGGCCGATGGCGAAGCGAATGACGGCGGTGGCACCACCCGCCCGGAAGGCGGTCGGCGTCATGCCCAGCAAGCGATTCGACGTCGCGTAGAAACGGCTGTTGGCGTTGTAGCCGGATTCGTAGATCGCAGCGGTGACGCTGTCGCGCCGCAGCAACGCGTCGCGAACCTTGTTGGCGCGATGCGCCGCGGCATAGGCCCTGGGCGTTAGCCCGGTGACCGCCTTGAATACCCGGTGCAGGTGGTAGGTGCTCATCCCGGCGGCCGTCGCCAGGGTTGCGAGGCTGGGCGGGGTTTCGGCCGATTCGATCTGACGGCACAGCCGGGCCACCTGTTCGGCGTGTCGCTCGGCCAGCGGCGGCTGGTCCGGCTGGCAGCGTTTGCAGGGGCGGAATCCGGCTTGTTCGGCTTCCCCTGCGCTCGGGAAAAAGCCGACATGCTCGGGGCGCGGCGTACGCGCGCCGCAAGAGGGGCGGCAATAAACCCCCGTCGTCCGCACCGCGTAGTAGAAGCGGCCATCCGCCCTGGGGTCGCGCGCCACGACCGATGCCCAGCGGGGATCGGTCAGCACCGCATGTGCACGTGTTTCGGTCTGCTTGGACATGTTCGAGGCTTTCATCGCGATTGTATGGTACGACTCTAGACGCCGAACAAACACTGCGCACTCCGGGTCTTGCTTTCGAATTCCTCGTGGCGGCGGTGGATGCCAGGCGGTACATGCCGAATGGTTTTCCGGAGGGCGGGCCGCTTGTTGTAGAGTTCGGGGTTGCGGGGTTTTCCGCGCGCCGGGCACTGCCTGGGCGCCGGGGAGATGTGCCGTGGATGGGGAGCCGGCGCCGGCTTGCTTTCGCCGCTTCGACAAGCGGCACTCATGTGGAGCGTAGTGAAGTGAAGGTAGTGATCGTTGATGACAGCGAGGCGATACGCAAGGTATTGCGTGCGATCTGCGAGGGCGAGGGGCACGAGATCGTTGCCGAGTTTCCCGATGGGGAGGGGCTGCTCGACTGCGTCCGGGGGGCTCGCCCGGATGTCGTGTGCCTGGACTACGAATTGCCGGGACGGAACGGCTTCGAATTGCTGGCGGAGATGGATCACGCCGCCAACCAGGTCGCGGTGGTGGTGATCACCGGATCCGACGAGCCGGAGTTGAAGGGGCATGCCGCCGACCTGGGGGCTGCCGGCTTTATCCGCAAGCCCTTCGAGAACGCCCAGGTCATTGCCGAATTGAACGAAATTGCCAAGGCGCGGGCGATTGCGGCCCGCGCTGCCGCCAGGCCCGAGGCCGAAGCGGTGGCGCCGGCGGTCGCCCGGAGCCCGGCGAAGGCGGCCGAAACGCAGGCGGAGCCTGGCGCAGCCGTTGTTTCCCGGACCGCGGTGGTGGTCGATGACAGCGGTTCGATCCGGCTGCTGCTCAAGGGCATTCTCGAGGAAGTCGGGGTCAAGGTCGTCGGCATGGCCACCAGTGGCAAGGACGGCATCGAATTGGTCAGGCGCTTGCGGCCGGCCGTGGTTTGCCTCGATGTCGACATGCCGGGCATGAGCGGCCTCGAGGCCTTGCCGCATATCGGGGCGGCCAGCCCGCAGACCCGGGTCGTCATGGTGACTGGAAACGCCACCCGGCAGGTGGTGGCGGAGGCGGTGGCCGGCGGCGCCAAGGGCTATTTCCTGAAGCCGGTCCGGCCGGCCAAGGTCGAGGAATTCATGCGGAAGTTGCTGCGACTCTGAGCGGGGGCTTGGGGCGGCCGGGCTGGCGGCTTCGGGATATTGCGATACAAAATTAATTGATTTCACAGATTAATGGTATCGTATTGGCTGGCATTTCCTGGAGCCCGGCCGCTCATGCAGAACACCCATTACCTCAGACCCCTGCTGGAACCGCTGTCGGTGGCGGTGATCGGCGCCTCGGAGAAGGAGGGCGCCATCGGCCAGGTGATCTTCCGCAATATCCTGGGCGGCGGCTACAAGGGCAAGTTGTGGGCGGTGAATCCCAAGTACCCGCAGGTCCTGGGCCAGCCCTGCCTGGCGTCGGTCGAGCAGATCGGCGCCCAGGTCGACCTGGCCATCGTGACCACGGCGCCGAGAACGATTCCGCAGCTGATCGAGCAATGCGGCAGGGCCGGCATTCGCTACGTGACCATCGTGACCAATCCGTCCGGCGCCGGGAGCCAGACCGCCGAGCGACGCATCCGGGAGGCCGCGCGCAACCACGGGGTGCGGATTCTCGGTCCCAAGTCGCTGGGCCTGATTCGCCCTTCGCTGTCGCTCAATGCGACCTTTACCGAAACCCAGCCGCTGGTCGGCGAACTGGCCCTGGTCACCCAGTCCGGGGCCATGTGCGCCGCCGTGCTCGACTGGGCGACGATGAACCGGATCGGCGTGTCGTCGGTCGTGGCCCTGGGCAACACGCAGGATGTCGATTTCGGCGAGGTGCTCGATTACCTGGTGTACGACGAACAGACGCGCTACATCCTGCTGCATGTCGAGAAAATCGGCAACGCGCGGCGTTTTCTCAGCGGCCTGCGGTCAGCGGCGCGGGTCAAGCCCGTCATCCTCTTCAAATCCAGCGACCAGGTGGTTTCCGGCTTGTCCGACGCGGACGGTCCCGAAGCGGCGTGCATGGAAGATGCCGTCTTCGATGCCGCGGTGCGCCGGGCCGGGGCGATCCGGGTCAGCGGCATCAGCCAGCTGTTCCATGCCGCCAGAGCCCTGGCCGGCGGTTTCCGTCCGCGCGGCAAGCGGCTCGCCGTGATCAGCAACGGCACCGGGCCGGCGGCCATGGCAGCGGATTCGGCGCGTGCCTTCGGCGTGCCCATGGCTGCTCTGGCCGACGACACGGTGGCGGCGCTGCGGCGCGTCCTGGCCTCCGACTGGCGCGGGGTCAATCCGGTCGACCTGGGCGGGGATGCCACGCCGGATCGTTACCTGCAGAGCATCGAAGCGGTGCGCCAGGATGCGGGTGTCGATGCCATTCTGGTCATCCTGTCGCCCCTGGCGATGGCGCAACCCTCCGTGCTCGCCCGGGGCATCGCCGCCCTGGTGGCCAGGCAGCGGGTGCCGCTCTGCTGCTGCTTCATGGGCGGCGACCTCATCGTCGAGGCGCGCAAGATACTTGAAGACGCCGGGGTGCCGATTTTCCGGACGCCGGAGACGGTGATCGAGCTGTTCCACAACATTGCGCAGTATTACGACAACCAGAAGCTGCTGTTGCAGACGCCGGGTTCGGATCACGGCGTCGACGGGCCGGGCGGCAACAACGGCCGCCTGCTGATGGATGCGCTGCTCGGCGAACATCGGCGCATCCCGTCCGGCGGCGAGGTGCGTTCCCTGCTGCGGACCTACGGCCTGGCGGTGCCGGCCGCCGTGCTGGCCCACTCGGCCAAGGAGGCGATGTTCCTGGCCGAGCAGGTGGGCATGCCGGTGGACATGCGGGTCGATTTTCACGACCACGATCTCGGCAGCGCGGTGCTGACCACCCGGCGCAACCTGAACAGCCTCGAGTCGGTGCGCCTGGCCTACCAGGATCTCGTCGAGATGGCCGGCAAGGCGGTGCCCGGCCTGCCTGTCGATGGCGTCGCCATCGAGCCCGATCGCAGCCGCCCGCATGCCCGCCAGCTGACGCTCGGCGTCTTCCGCGACCCGGTTTTCGGCCCGGTGATCAGCGTCGGGGCGGGGGGGGAGCAGGTGGATGTCTTCCAGGATCGCGCCGTCGCCTTGCCGCCGCTGAACCGCTTCCTCGCCCGCAAGCTGATCGAGTCCACGCGCGTCTCGCGGACGCTGGGCGAATATCGCCAGCTGCCGCCGGTGAACGAGGCGGCGCTGGAAAACGCCCTGCTGAGCATCTCGAGCATGGTGTGCGATTTGCCGTGGCTGCGCGAATTGTCGATCGACCCGTTGATCGTCGATGAAAACGGTGTCACGGTGGGCGCGGCGCGCATGGTGATCGACCACACCCTGGGCACCGGCAAGGCACGCTATGCCCACATGGCGATCCATCCGTATCCGGCCCACCTCGAAAGATCGTGGCCGATGCGCGACGGCCAGGCGGTGACGGTGCGTCCGATTCGCCCGGAGGATGCGGCGCTGACCCTCGATTTCTTCAATCGCCTGAGTCCCGAGTCGCGCTACTTCCGCTTCATGGAAAACCTGCGCGAATTGCCGCCCAGCCTGGTCAGCCGCTTTACCCAGGTCGACTACGACCGGGAAATGGCGCTGATCGCGCTGGTCAGGGTCGATGGCGTCGAACAGCAGGTGGGAAGCGCCCGCTATACGCTGACGGCCGACGGCGAGTCGGTCGAGTTCGCGCTGGTGGTCGACGATCGCTGGCAGCGCAGCGGCCTGGGCCGGCGCCTGATGGGCGCGCTGATCGATTGCGCCCGCGAGAAGTCGTACCGCGCCATCGTTGGCGATGTCCTCGCCGACAACCCGAAAATGCTGCGCTTGATGACCGGGCTGGGGTTTTCGATCATGCCGCACCCCGACAGCCAGGAGCTGAAACGGGTTTTCCGGTCGCTCCAGGACTGAGTTGCGGCGCGTTGGCCGCGACGCGCAGCGTGGCGAATGTCACGCCTGATCTGCTATATTTCGCCGCGCCGGCGAATTTGTGAGTTTTTTCACTGAAGTTGAATTGAGTGCCCGGTACACTACAACCGTCAGCAGCAAATAACGGGATCGGGAATTCAAATGATCTGCAAGAACGACAAGCGCTCCGGGGCGGATCGCCGCCAACAGGAAGTCGGCCCGCCGAACGGCTGGCGCGATCGCCGCAAGACGGTGGAACGGCGCGCTCCCGAAGTCGAGGAAATTCCATTTTCCGAGTGGTTGGCCCACATGCCGGGAAAAAAGGCGCTGGAACACCAGTAAGGACATTTCCTTCCGGCCGCGGGATGGCCGGCCATCGACACCCCCGGCTCGCTGCCGGGGTTTTTTTCGACCGGCGGACTATTTGGTGAAATACATCCGGTTCTTGTCGAGCTTGTAGGTCCAGGGCAGGTTGGCGTTCTTCCAGCCATTCACCGCGCGCTGCCCGCTGCGGGCGCCATCCTTGACGATGTCGCCCTCGAAACCCTCGGCGATGCTGTAAACCTTGCCGTAGCCGGCCATTTGCAGACGGTCGGCGGCCTTGGCGCTGCGGTCGCCGGAGCGGCAGATCAGGATGATCGTCGCATCCTTGCCGAGGCCCATTTCCGTCAGGCGACGCTCCAGTTCGGGGATGAAGTCCTGGTTCGGCTCCAGCTTGTACATGAAGCGCCTGTCGTCCCATTCGGTCATGATTTCCGGGTGCTCGAGATAGGGCACCAGCGCGTCGGCATCGCCCGGCCAGCCGACATACATCGCCTCGGCCCGGGTGCGGATGTCGAACAGCGCAACGCCCTTCGGGTTGGCCTTTTTCATGTCGTAGGCCTGCTGCGGCGTCAGGTAGAGGCCCAGCTTGCTGCGCTTGAGTTCCGGCAATTGCTCCCAGCTTGCCGTTCCCGGCGCCCAGTCGGCAGCCCATGCGCCGGCCGACAGTGCGATCGCCGCCGCGGCGAGCAGGTTTCTGGTCAGGTTCGTTGTCATCTAGGCTATCCCCGGGTTGTTCGACGCCCCCTTCAGCGTCGGCAGGTTGAGTTTAACCGGCTTGACGGTCTTGATGTCGCGCAGGTATTTCGCCACGACATCCCAGATCGGTTCGCCGGCGTTCTTCGCCTCTTCCGACACCGGCGCCCAGCCGGCGACCTTGTAGGCTTTTGCCGGGTCGATCGGCTTGCCCTTGAGCATCATGTTCTGGATGCGCTGCCCCATTTTTGCGGTCGGATCGCAGGTCCATTGCAGGCCGCCGACGCGCACCATGTCGCCGCCCTGCTGGTAGTAGGGGTCGGGGTTGAACAGGTTGTCGCAGACGTCTTCGAGCACGGTCTTGATCATCTCGCCGCTCATGTTGGTGACCGTCGTCCACGGGTAGGTGATGGCGGTCTGGTCGAGGACGTGTTCCATCAGGATGGGCTGGCCGGGGAGCAGCGAGGTGCCCCAGCGGAAGCCGGGCGAGAAGGCGATTTCGGCATCCTTGACCTGCATCAGCGCATCGAGGATGACCTGGTCGAAGGTGCCGTTGAAGTTGCCGCGCCGGTACAGCGTGCCTTCGCTGACGGCGAGCTTTTCGTTCAGCTTCGACAGGTAGGGCGCGCGTGCCTTGTCGATCAGCGCCTGCATGTCCTTGTCGGCCGGCAGCAGGTTGGCGAAGACAGGCAGCAGCTTGTAGCGGAAGTCGGCGATCTTGCCGTTCCTGACGTCGAAATCGAGCATGCCGAGGTACTTGCCGTTGGAGCCGGCGTTGGTGACCAGGGTCTGGCCGCCGGCATTCCTGACGACGACCGGGGCCGGCATGCCGTCGTGGGTGTGGCCGCCGAGGATGGCGTCGATGCCCTTGATGCGCGAAGCCATCTTGAGGTCGACGTCCATGCCGTTGTGCGACAGCACGACGACGACCTGGGCGCCGGCGGCGCGGGCTTCGTCGACGGTCTTCTGCATGTTCTCTTCCTGGATGCCGAAGCTCCAGTTCGGGGTCTGCCAGCGCGGGTTGGCGATCGGCGTGTAGGGGAAGGCCTGGCCGATGATGGCGACCGGCACGCCGTTGATCTGCTTCATCACGAAGGGCTTGAACACGGCGTCGCCGAAGTCGGTGGTCTTGACGTTCTGGGCGACGATGTCGATGTGGCCGGCGAAGTCCTTTTCCTCGATTTCCTTGACGCGGGCCTCGCCGTAGGTCGATTCCCAGTGCAGGGTCATGACGTTGACGCCGAGCGCCTTGCAGGCATCGACCATGTCCTGGGCGTTGCTCCACAGCGCCGTGCCGGAGCCCTGCCAGGTGTCGCCGCCGTCGAGCAGCAGCGCGCCGGGGCGGTTGGCCTTCATGCGCTTGACCAGCGTCGCCAGGTGGGCGAAGCCACCGACCTTGCCGTAGGTCTCGGCGGCCTTCTCGAAATTCAGGTAGGTGTAGGCGTGCGCCTCGATGCTGTTGGGCCTGAAACCGAAGTGCTTCAGCAGCTGGTCGCCGACCAGGTGCGGCACCTTGCCGAACTGGTCGCCGAAGCCGAGATTGACGTTCGGTTCGCGGAAGTAGATCGGCAGCAGCTGGGCATGGCAGTCGGTGATGTGCAGCAGGCTGACGTTGCCGAATTTCGGCAGGTCGTAGAGTTTGGCGGCGCCCTTCTCGGCCAGCGCGAAATCGCTGTGCAGCGACATGCCGCCCGCTGCGGCGACAGCCATGACCTGGAGGAATTCTCGGCGATTCATGCTCATATTTAGTCCTTAGTCGATAGTTACGAGTCGCTAGCCGGTGGTCAGTAGTTGCTAGCAACTAGCGACTACCGACTAACAACTAGTCCTTATTCACCGGTGATTCCGGGTCGATCAGGAAAGCCACGATGTGGGTGATCTGTTCCGGCGTCAGCCAGCTGTGCAGGCCGAAGCGCGGCATGTTGGTGCAGGCCGTGAAGGCGTTGGAGTTGTAGATCTTGTCGTAGACGTATTTGATCGTGCCCTCGTCCTTGCCGCGGATCTTGCCGAATTCGCGCAGGCTGGGGCCGATCGTGCCGTAGGCGATTTCCTTCTTGGCCAGCTCGTGGCAGGCATAGCAGTTGCCACCCCGCAGGCGCCCGGCCGGGTCGGGCTGGATGAAGCCAATGTGACCGCCGGTGCCCACCGCTGCGAGCTTCTCGCCTTCCTTCCAGTCGCCGATCAGCTTGCCGTCTACCGGGTAGCGGACGGTTGCCTTATTCAGCCTTTCCAGTTTTTCGCCAATCTTGCGCGGCGGGTTGTCGCGGTACTGCAGGCAGGTCTTCATCGTTTCGTCCTGCTCCAGCCGGGTCATCCAGTATGTCGGATTGTCGGCCCGGAAGGAGGTGCGGAACATCTGTTCGGCTTCCCGAGCGTATTGGCCGCCGGGCGCTTCGGCGGCTTTCTGGGCGAGGGCGGGCGTGGCCAAGGCGATGCCCAGGGCGGCAACAAGGCTGGAAAAGGAGGCTGCTTTGGTTTTCATGGTCGTCCCCTTTCAGCGCTTGATGCCCGGCGTTTCCATCACGGTGCCGGTCGCGGTTTTTTGCAGGTAGGTTTCCAGCGCGATGATCGAGTCGGCCAGGTAGTTGGGCTCGGGCCAGCGGGCCTGGCGCATGCAGTCGATCAGGCGGCGCTGCATGGTCCATACCGCGCCTTGCGACACGCGGTAGGACGGCCAGGTCTTCATGGCCACGCCGGCTCCTTCCTTGGTCGTCAGGTTGCCGAGGTCCTGCAGGCGGATGCGCTTGCCGTCCTGGCCGTGGCAGATGGCGCAGGAGAAATCCTGCGGGCCGGAGCGGCGGTAGAAGATGTACTCGCCCATCTTCACCATCTTCGCTTCCTCGGGGTGCGTCGCCGGCACGTTGATCGGCTTGCCGTTGGACTTGGCGCCGATGAAGGTGACCAGGGCCTCGATGTCGGATTCGGTGCCGGGCCTGGAGTACCAGTTCTTCGTCACTTCCTCGGGCTTGAAACCCTGCAAGGTCACCATGCAATGCACTAGTCGGGACTCCACATCCATGACCTTGCCGGTGTCCTTGAAATACTTCGGCAACTGGGCGTAGGCGCCGTCCAGCTTGCCCGGGCCGAGGCCCATGTCGCATTGTTCGAGCGAGGCACTCCTTGGGCCGCGCTTTTCCGACCACAGGCCTTCGCCCTTCACTTCCAGCAGGTCGGCCGGATTGCCGTCGGCCAGGGCTTCGCGGTACTTGGCCAGTTCGTCGGCGACCTTGCTGTCCTGCGCCAGGGCGGGGCCGGCAAATGCGGCGAAACATGCCGCGCTGGCCAGCGTTTTGATGAAACGGTGGAACATGAGCTACTCCTCCAGAGGGGTAAGTGTTGCGCCGGCAGCGGCGGTCTGCGCCGCTTCGCTGCCGAAATCCGGGCAACGATCAGCCGATGGTGGCTTCGTCGGATCGGCTGTCGCCCTTGTTGTCCTTCCAGCTGACCGTGATCTTGTCGCCCTTGGAGCCGCCCTTGAACTTGAAGGCGAGGTAGGGGTTCTTCGATACGGACGGGCCGAACTCGGTGCTCAGCACGGTCTTGTCGCCATGCCTGGCGACCAGCTCGGTGATGAACCAGGCCGGCACGACGGCGCCGGCGGCGTCCTTGCGCTGGCCGGTTTCCATTTCGTGGCTGACCAGAACCTTCACTTCGGTAACGCCATCCTTGTTGGCGGCGCGGATTTTCATCGGATTGCCCATGTTTTGCTCCTTGAATTCGTATCGATTAGCCGCCGCAGCCGCCGAGGGTGACCTTGATTTCCTTGGTCGCCATGAAGAACTTGCCGTCCGACTTGACCAGAGCGTAGATGTTCGAGGTCTGGCCCATCTTGACGCGGGTCTGGACGTTGGCTTCGGTGCCTTCCGGCAGCGTGAAGGTGGCGGCCAGGGCGTTCGGGTTCTTTTCAATCAGGATGGCGACCATGCTGATGTTGGGCAGCGAGGAGGCGACGCCGACCGGCACCACGGCGCCGTTTTCGGCGATGTCCGGGCCGGTGACCTGGACATCCTTGCTGTCGGCCGGCGTGCCGGCGCCAAGCGCCTTCAGCGTGTCGGCCATGCTCTTGGCGTCGAAGGCGGCCTTGTTCCAGTCGGCCAGGGCGATGCCCGGGGTGATGATGCCGGCGGCGGCCAGCATGCCCAGCAGGGCGGCGCCGGAGCCGGATTTGAGTACGGTGCGACGTTGATTGTTCATGACTTCTCCTCTGTAGAAATGGGAATTACTTGGCGCCGGCCAGAATCCACTGAACCAGTGTCTTCAGGTCGTCATCCTTCAGGTGCGCGTTGGGCGGCATCGGGACCGAGCCCCAGACGCCCTGGCCGCCGGCCTTGACCTTGGCGATCAGGCGGGATTCGGCGTCGGGCTGGCCCTGGTAGCGGGCGACGACCTCGCTGTAGCCGGGGCCGACGATCTTGCTCTTGACGCCGTGGCAGGCCATGCAGCCGCTCTTCGTCGCCAGTTCCAGCGTGCCGGCGTCGGCTGCCTTCCGGGCAGCTTCCGCGCCGAGCGTGCGGGTGCCGCGCACCGGGCCGAAGTTGCGGTTCTGGTCGGCCAGCTCGCCGTGGGCGGTGCGGGCATACTCGGGCAGGGTCGAGCCGATCTGAACTTCCGGCTTGCAGTTCTTCATGCAGGCGACGTTCTTCACGTCCGGCGTGCCGCCGTTGCCGATGCCGCCCTTCTTGGCCGCGGCACCGGGCCACAGGCCGTGGTCGGTGGTCATGCCGTTGCGGTTGGGCAGCAGCTTCTGGACGTCGGCGATGTTCCTGTCGGACAGTTCGAAGTCGGCCGGCACGATTTCCTGCAGGTTGAGCAGGTAGGCGAGGATGGCGTAGACGTCGTCCGGCTTCAGCGACTTGGGCGCCGTCCAGGGCATGGCGCGCTGGATGTAGTCGAAGACCGTCGAAATGGTCGCCACCTTGGTGAAGGTCGTGCGCTGCGGCAGTTCGCCGGAGGACAGGCCCTTGACGCGGCCGTTCCTGATGTCGTCCTTGGTCGTGCCGCCGGCCAGCGGCGTGAACACCTCGTTCGACTCGCCGAAGGAGCCGTGGCAGGAGGCGCACTTTTCCTCAAACACTTCGTTGCCGCGCTCGACGTTGCCCTTGCCGCTGGGCAGGCCCTTGAAGTCCGGGCGGACGTCGATGTCCCAGGCCTTCACCTCGGCCGGCGTGGCCGGGCGGCCGACGCCGGTGAAGTTGTCGAAGGCGAAGCCGGCCGTCGATGCGCCGACGAGGGCCAGGGCCAGAACCGATTTAGAGAACCTGGACATTGGTGACCTCCCCGCTTTCGACCACTTTCCAGGACTGGATCGCGTTGTTGTGATAGATCGACTTGGTGCCGCGCACCTTGCGCAGCTGGCCGTAGCCCGGCTGCACGTAGCCGGTCTCGTCCGTGGCGCGCGACTGCAGGATGGCCGGCTTGCCGTCCCACACCCAGTTGATGTTGAAGCGGGTCAACGCCTTGTTCTGGATCGGTCCTTCGAGGCGGGCGGTCTGCCAGTTGAGGCCGCCGTCGAAGGAGACGTCGACCTGCTTGATGCGGCCGCGGCCCGACCAGGCCAGGCCGGAAACGTTGAAGAAGCCCTTCTCGACCAGGGTCTGGCCGCCCGACGGCGTGGTGATCACCGACTTGGCTTCCTGGATCGAGCTGTACTGGCGATGCAGGCCGTTGGGCAGCAGGTCGATGTAGTGCACTGCCTCGTCCTTGGTGGCGTAGGGCATGTCGCCGACTTCGATGCGGCGCAGCCACTTGACCCAGGACACGCCCTGCACGCCGGGCACGACCAGGCGCAGCGGGTAGCCGTTCTCCGGGCGCAGCATTTCGCCGTTCTGGCCGTAGGCGACGAAGACTTCGCCGGATTCGACCATTTCCATCGGGATCGTTCGCGTCATCGAGGAGCCATCGGCACCCTCGGCCAGCACGTAGCGGGCCTTCCTGTAATCGACGCCGCAGTCCTCGAGCAGGGTCTTCAGCGGCACGCCGGTGAATTCAGAGCAGGACAGCATGCCGTGCGTGTATTGCACGGTGGGCACGGCGACATTGCCCCATTCCAGGCCGGTGTTGGCGCCGCACTCGATGAAGTGGATGCGCGACACCGAGGGCAGGCGCATCAGTTCGTCCATGGTGTAGACCTTGGGCTTCCTGAGCAGCGAGTCGTCCGAGCCGTTGATCATCAGGCGATGCCGGGTCGGATCGACATCCTGCCAGCCCTGGTGATGGCGCTCGAAATGCAGGCCGGACGGCGTGATGATGCCGAACAGCCCCTGCAACGGCGCAAAGGACACCGAGGCGCCGCCGACGCGGGCGAGGCCCGGCGATTCGCGGCGCACCAGCTGGCTTTCGAATTTCGACGGCATGCCGTACGGGTGGGTCGCCACCGGCTGGCCGAGCGAGGTGCTCCATGCCGGCAGATTCAGGATGTTCGGATCGCCTTCGCCGGCCCGTGCGGCGAGCGGCGCCGCCATGGCCGCGCCGGCGGCCAGGAAGCTCTTGCGCAGGAAGTCGCGGCGCCCGGCGGCGACGGCCTTGACCTGATCTTCCGACAGGAAGTTCTCCGGGGCGGGCCGCAAACGCCCCGGTTGTTGTGTGATATCACCCATCTGCAAACACCCCTCCGATATTTAAGTCGTTGCTGCGAATTACTTGCCGACACCCAGCTCGTCGCCCAGATCGCGGCTTGCCACCGTGATGCTGACCGTCCGGCAGATGTCGACGAAATTGGGATCGACGACCCGGTAATAGACCGAACTTCCGTCACGCCGCCGCTCGACCACGCCGGCCCGATACAGGATGTTCAGGTGGCGCGAGATGTTGGCCTGGGTCAGGCCAATCTTTTCCACCACCTCATGGACTGGACGCTCCTCGGCGCACAGGCAGGAAAGGATGCGCAAACGCGTCGGATCGGCCAGCAATCCGAAGTACTGCGCTACCTGCTCGAAGACCTGCAACGTTTCGTCCATGCTGTTCTTTTGATTTCGATCAAGAATCAATGTATAACTGCGTACTTATATAGTCAACTACTAATATTGTTGCGACGCAGCATGCTTTTTGTGCGCAAGGCTTATAACCTTTGTACGATGCTGCTTCCGGCAAAAAACAGCACTCCGGCTATATGACAAACAACATCACGATGAGGAAGGAGATGTCCCGATGAAAATGTTCGTACCTCTTGCCGCAGCCTGTCTGCTGGCGACCGCCGGGGCGGCGCAGGCCGCCGACCCCAACCTCGGCCGCAACCTGGCCGCCACCTGCGCCAACTGCCACGGCACCAACGGCAATGCCGTCAAGGGCTCCGGCATCGACGGCCTGGCCGGGCTTCCCAAGGACAAGACCTTGCAGAAGCTCGCCGATTTCAAGAGCGGGGACAAGCCGGCCTCGATCATGCACCAGATCGTCAAGGGCTATACCGATGCCCAGCTCGACCTGATCGCCACCTATTTCGCCGCGCAAAAATAAGGGAGACCGCCATGATGCTGATGAAAAGACGTGATTTCCTGAAAGCCGGCGCCGCGGCCGGCGCGATGGCTTCGCTGTACGGCTGTGCCGGCGGCGGCAAGGCGAGCGGCCATGTCGTCGTGGTCGGCGGCGGCTACGGCGGCGCCACGGTCGCCAAGTACCTGCGCATGTGGAGCGAAGGCGGCGTCCAGGTGACGCTGGTCGAGCGCAACCCGACCTTCATCTCCTGCCCGATTTCCAACCTGGTCATCGGCGGCCAGAAGACGATGGAAGACATCACGATCAGCTACGAAGGCCTGCGCAGCAAGTGGGGCGTGCGCGTTATCCAGGACGACGTGGTGGCGGTCGATGCAGCGAAGAAAATGATTGCCCTGAAAGGCGGCAGCGCGCTGAGCTACGACCGTCTGGTGCTGTCGCCGGGCGTCGATTTCATGTGGGACGAGATTCCCGGCCTGAAGGGTACCGAGGCCCAGGGCAAGGTGCTGCACGCGTGGAAGGCCGGCGCCCAGACCGTGGCCCTGCGCAAGCAGCTGGAGTCGATGAAGGACGGCGGCGTCTATGCCATCTCCATCCCCAAGGCGCCGTATCGCTGCCCGCCCGGACCTTACGAGCGCGCCTGCCTGGTCGCCAACTACTTCAAGCAGAGCAAGCCGAAGTCCAAGGTCGTCATCCTCGACGCCAACGAGGACGTGGTGTCCAAGAAGGGCCTGTTCACCAAGGCGTGGAGCGATCTCTACAAGGGTATCGTCGAGTACCGCAACAACAGCGAGGTCAAGGACGTCGAGGTCGGCACCAATACCGCCATCCTCGAGTTCGACAAGTTCAAGGCCGACGTGCTCAACGTCATCCCGCCGCACCGCGCCGGCGACATCGCGCACAAGTCGGGCATCAAGCTGGTCAACAACCGCTGGGTGGACATCAACTGGCTGAGCATGGAATCGACCAGCACGCCGGGCATCCATGTGCTGGGCGACGCCATCTTCCCGGCGCCGACCATGCCCAAGTCCGGCCACATGGCCAACCAGCACGGCAAGCTGGCCGCCGCGGCGATCCTCAACATGCTGTCCGGCCAGGAGCCGAACCCGGAGCCGGTGGTGATGAACACCTGCTACAGCTTCGTCGACAGCAAGAATGTCATCCACGTGTCGTCCGTCCACCAGTACGACGCCGCGACCAAGACCGTGCAACCGGTCAAGGGCGCCGGCGGCGTGTCGGCGGCGCGTAACGAACTGGAAGGCAAGGTCGCGCTGGGCTGGGCCCAGAACATCTGGGCCGACATGCTGACCTGAGGCTCCGTTTGCCAGCCGTGAAGAGGCCGCGGTTGCGGCCTTTTTTTATTGTGCAAGGCGATCTGTATGCTGTTGTTCTAAATCGGGAAAGTTGCGGGATACGGCTTGTTTGTAATGATTTGTAGGCGGGTGTTGTTGGTGCATATTTCGATTAGTAAAATCGATTTCAAAACTTTGACGACCCCGCTTCCACGAGACAACGATGAAAAACAATCAGCCTGTAACCCAGCGAGAGATTCCCTTTCCGCCCGATCAATACCTGGTTTCGAAAACCGATCTCAAAGGCATCATCACCCAGGCTAACGATGCCTTCGTCGAGATCAGCGGTTTCAGTCGCAGCGAGTTGATCGGCAGCAGCCACAACATCGTCCGCCATCCGGACATGCCGCCGGCGGCCTTCGAGGATCTTTGGCGAACGGTGAAGTCCGGGCTGCCGTGGCGCGGCGCGGTCAAGAACCGCTGCAAGAACGGCGATTTCTATTGGGTGGAGGCCTTCGTCGTGCCGCTCAAGAAAAACGGCCAGATCACCGGCTACATGTCGGTGCGCACGCCGCTGTCCGCCGAGAAAAAGGCGGGTGCCGATGCGCTTTACCGCAAGATCGGCGTTTCGGGAAAGCTGTCGGCGACCCGCCGACGTACGCTGGCGATCGGTCCGCGCCTGTGGGCGGCCCTGGGCGTTCTGCTCGTGCTGATGGCCATTGTCGGATTTGCCGGGCTGCGCAGCCTGGCAGCATCGAATGACGAGTTGAACGCGGTCTATCGCGAGAATCTGCTGCCCTCGAACAGCATCAACAAGATGCTGTTCCTGCTGGCCGACAATCGCTCGCAGATCATGCTGGGTTTGCAGCACGATACGGCCAACCCGAACGCGAAGCTGCACGACCACCCGCTCGATCTGCATATCGAAAACACCCTGAAGAACCGCGAGGCGATCAACGCCGAACTGGATGCGCTGAAAAAACTCCAGCTGACCGAAGGCCAGAAGGCGCTGCTCGAGAAACTCGGCCAGACACGCGAGCGTTTCTCGAGTGAGGGCGTCAACGTCGCGCGCGCTTTGCTGAAGGAGGGCAAGTTCAACGAAGCCAACGTCGTCCTGCTGCTCAAGATCAATCCGCTCTATGCCGAGCTCAAGCGCGACGGGGATGCGCTGATCCAGCAGTTGGCCGGCGATGCCGAGGTGCGCCATGCCGCAGCGAAGGGGCACTACGAATCCGTTCGCAATTTCAGTATCGGACTGCTCCTTCTGGCTGTCGCGATCGCCCTGGCGGGCGGCATGCTGCTGTTGTCGGCCATCGTCAAGCCGTTGCGCAGGGCAATTTCCCACTTCGAGCACATCGCCGAAGGCAAGCTAACGGAGGATATCGATATTTCGGGACGCGACGAGACGGGGCGCCTGATGTGCGACCTGGCAACCATGCAGGGCACGCTCAAGGCGATGCTGGACGAGATCAGCACGGCTTCGCGTGCGATCGAGCAACGCAGTCACCTGCTGGAGGATCAGATGCGCAGCGTTTCGGCGCAGTCCGAGCAGCAGCAGGCCAGCGTCGAAGGCGTTGCCGCGGCGACCGAGCAATTCAGCCAGTCGGTCCAGGAGGTCGCTGCCAATGCCGAGGATACGGCCTCCGCGGCACGCGATTCGCAGCTGCAGGTGGTGGCGAGCAACAACAACATCAGCCAGAGCATGGCGGCGACCACGCGTGTCGTCGAGGCGGTGAGCAGTTCGAACCAGACCATTGCCCAGTTGAACCTCTCCATTGCCAAGATTGGCGATATCACCCGGGTCATTGCCGATATTGCCAGCCAGACCAATCTGCTCGCCCTGAACGCGGCCATCGAGGCGGCGCGTGCCGGAGAGCAGGGGCGGGGCTTCGCGGTGGTGGCCGACGAAGTTCGCAAGCTGGCCGAGAGAACGACCGCCTCGACGGCGGACATCAGCATGACGGTCAACGAAATCCAGAGCGCTACCGCGCAGGCCGTCTCGAGCATGGACCTGGCCGCCAGCGAGGTCGAGAACGGAATCGCCAAGTTGCGAGAAAGCGTGGCCGGGCTGGAGGGGATTACGCAGTCTTCAACGACGGTATCGCAGATGGCCGGTCAGATTTCCGACGCCGCGCGCCAGCAGGGCGTTGCCAGCGAGGAAGTGGCCGCCAGCATGCAGCAGATCACCGACCTGATCGAACAGAACGCCAGTTCCGCGGGGTCGGCGAGGCAGGCTGCCGATGAATTGCTGCTTACCTCGCGCCAGCTGAAGGCGGTCATTTCAGGCTTCGAGCTTTATCGACGTTCGTAATCGTTCGCGGGCTCGTTGCGGGAAACGCCAGGCACGCGTTTCGGCATGCAAAAGGCCGCCGGTTGGCGGCCTTTTGCATGGGGCCGGCGCGACGACTAATCCAGTGTCGCGATGTACTCCGCGACGGCGTGCGTTTCCAGTTCGCTCAGCTTGGAGGCGATGGTGTGCATGATCGCGTTGTCGTTGGTTCGCTCGCGCTTGTTGAACTGTTTGAGCTGGTCCTCGATGTAGCGCGGATGCTGGCCGGCCAGGCGGGGGAGTTGCGGCGTGCCCAGTCCCTTCGAGCCGTGGCAGCTGCCGCAGGCCGGCAGGCCGCTGAAGTTGTTGCCGCGGTCGAAAATGTACTTGCCGACGGCAAGCAGTTCCTTGTCCCGGGCCGGACGCGGGCCGACGACCTTGCTCTGGAAGAAGGCGCCGAGCGCCTTCATCTCGGCCGGGGTCAGTTCTTCCGCCTGCGGTTTCATGGTGTCGCTGGCGCGCTTGCCGGATTTGAAGTCGGCCAGCTGCCGGGCGATGTAATCGGCGTGCTGTCCGGCCAGGCGCGGGAAGACGGCGCTGGCCGATTCGCCGTTCAGGCCGTGGCACAGAAAGCAGCGGCCGCCGACGATTTCCTCGGCGCGAGCCAGGTCGTTGGCGAGAACGGGAGCGCTCAGGCAGATGCCGAGCAGGCCTGCTCCCAGCAGGCGGCGAGTGATGGTTCCCAAAATATTCCCCCGGTTGATGGTTGTGAATATATTATCAAATAATAATTAGCTTACACTTGCCTTTCAAACAACGGCGTACGGCCTCGCCGGTGCCGGTTTTTTCGGTGCCGGCGGATGGCTCGCAATGCCCGACGAGGAGACATTCATGGAACGTCGCGCTTTCATCCGGGCGGCCACCGCCCTGGGCGGTTTGCTGGCCGCCGAGTTCGCGCCCTGGCAGGGCATCGGCGCCATGGCCAGGGAAGTGGACGATTTCGTGCGCGGGCCGGCCGTGCGCGATCATCCCCTGCGCCAGGTGTCGCCGCATGTCTGGATGATCTTTTCGCCGGACGGTTTTCCGACGCCGGAGAACCAGGGAATGATGTGCAACCTGACCTTCGTGGATACTGCCAAGGGGCTGGTGGTCATCGACTCCGGCGCTTCCGTGCAGATCGGCGAAATGGCCATCCGCCAGATCAGGAAGCAATGGAAGAAGCCCGTCGTGGCGATCATCAACACCCATTATCACGGCGATCATTGGCTGGGCAACCACGCCTTTGTCGATGCCTACGGCAAGGACCTGCCGATCCATGCCCATCCGGGGACGATCCGCGAAATCGAGGGGGTGCAGGGCAAGATGTGGCGGACCCTGCTCGAGCAATGGACCAATCAGGCAACGCTGGGGACGCGGGTGGTTCCACCGCGCCTGCCGCTGGAGAACGGCGCCGAGCTGCGTTACGGCGATGTGACGCTGCGCCTGCATCACTACGGCACGGCCCACACGCCTTACGATCTATGCGTCGAGGTGGTCGAGGACAAACTGACCTGCGTCGGCGACGTAGCCATGGACAGGCGCATCGCCAACATGGACGACGGCTCCTTCCTGGGCACTTTCAAGGCTTACGGCCAGCTCGAGCGCGAGGTGGCCAGCCGGATCTGGCTGCCGGGTCACGGCGAGCCGGGCGCCGGCGTGCTGGCCTGGAACAAGGCCTTGTTCGAAGGCATCTACCGGCCCTGCGAACAGGCGGTCAAGGAAGGCCTGCCACTCGAGGCGGCCAAGGAACTGGTCCTGCGCGACCCGCGGGTGGCCTCGCGGGCCAGGGAAACGCGCGGTTTCGACACGAATATCGGGAAGTATGTCAGTCTTGCCTATCTGGAAGCCGAGGCGGCCAGTTTCTGAACCATCGCGCGCGAGGAGAGACCATGAGCATCTTTCGCATTCTTCCCTGGCTGCTGCTGGCCCCGCTTGCGGCCACGGCCGAGGAGCCATGGGGCAAGGTCGACCTGAAGGCGGCGCCCGAGCTGCATCAGAAGGGCTGCGTCAGCTGCCATGTCCGGATGTATGGCGGCGACGGGAGCAAGATGTACTCCCGCGATGGCCGGATGCTGTCCAACAAGCTGGAACTGCTGCAGCGGGTGGCGGCCTGCAATGCGCAGGTCGGCGCCGGCTGGTTCCCTGAGGAGGAAGGCAGCGTCGCTGCCTGGCTGAACCAGCGCTATTACCACTTCGACAACTGAGCGGCGGTCCGGGCGGCCCGCCGCAACGGCGGGTCAGTTCTCGATTTCGTAAACCACGTCGGCCCGGCGGTTTTCCGCCCACGAGCTTTCGTCGTGGCCGGTCAGCTTGGGGCGGGCTTCGCCCAGGGTCCTGATGTTCACCTGCTTGTCGCCGGCGCCGTGGGAGACCAGCGTCGAGCGCACGTTCTCGGCGCGCTTCAGGCCCAGCTTGCGGTTGTAGTCGACGCTGCCGCGCTCGTCGGCGTTGCCTTCGATGCGCACGCGGGCCTTGGGGTGCTCGGCCAGGTAGCGGGCATGGGCGCGCAGCGCCGGGTCGTAATCCGCCTTGATGTCGGCGCTGTTCAGCTCGAAGTAGACGCTGCGTTGCGTGCGCAGGCCGACCGGGTCGATCCGGATCGGCTTGTCGGCCTCGACCGGGGCGGCGGATGCCGTCCTGGGCATTTGCCCATCCTGCTGCAATTCCGCCGGCACCGGCTGGCCAAGCAGGCCGGGATGCACACGCAGCGGGCCGTTTTGCGAAATGTGCGTGCTCGGCGGAATGGTGCTCTTGGTGGAGCAGGCGGCGAGCAGGGCGGAGAGCAGGAGAATGGCTGGCAGGGTGGCGCGCATCTTGATTGTCGGCGGCTTGAAGAATCCACAATGATAGCCGCTCGCATGAGTGGCGAATAGTGCCGAGCTTCGGGTTGTCGGTGGATTTGCGAGCTGTGTAATAAGCAAATTCAAAAATTGTCTTTGTGGTTATATATGACTTCGCTAAATTAGCGCTTGTCCAAAGCGAGGTGAACCATGACCCATTTCCGTAAATCGATTGCCGCCCTTCTGCTCGGCCTGGCCGCCGGTGCCGCCCTGGCCGACGCGACGCTGCTGAACGCTTCCTACGATGTCGCCCGCGATGTCTACAAGGATTACAACCCGATGTTCCAGAAGTACTGGAAGGCCAAGACCGGCGAAAGCCTGGAGCTGAAGCAGTCGCATGGCGGCTCGTCGAAGCAGGTGCGCGCCGTGGCCGACGGCCTGGAAGCCGACGTGGTGACCATGAACCAGACCAACGACATCGAGTTCCTGGCCGACAAGGGCCTGGTTGCCAAGGATTGGGCGAAGAAGTTCCCGAACAGCGCGTCGCCGTACACGTCGGCGATGGTGTTCATCGTGCGCAAGGGCAACCCGAAGGCGCTCAAGGACTGGCCGGACATTGCCGCGCCCGGTATCCAGGTCATCCTGCCGCACCCGAAGAATACCGGCAACGGCCGCAACACCTATCTGTCGGCCTGGGCCTGGGCGCTGAAGCAACCGGGCGGCAGCGATGCCAAGGCGCAGGAATTCGTCGGCAAGCTGTTGAAGAATGCCCCGCTGTTCGCCGCCGGCGGCCGCGATGCGACGACGACCTTCATGCAGCGCGGCCTGGGCGACGTGCTGGTGACCTTCGAGTCCGAAGCCGAGATGATCGCCAAGGAATTCGGCAAGGGTAATTTCGAGGTCGTCTATCCCAGCCTGACGATGCAGACCGAATTCCCGGTCGCCGTCGTCGACAAGGTGGTGGACAAGAAGGGTACGCGCAAGCAGGCGACGGCTTACCTGGAGTACCTGTGGTCCAAGGAGGGCCAGGAGAACGCCGCGCAGAACTACCTGCGCCCGCGCGACGCCGAACTGCTGAAGAAGTATGCCCAGTTCTTCCCCGCAGTGAAGACCTTCACGGTGGACGAGGTGTTCGGCGGCGCCAACAAGGCCTTCGCCGCGCACTTCAAGGATGGCGGCAGCTTCGACCAGATTTACGTCGCCAAGTAAGCCTGCGATCCTGGCGCATCGGCGGCCGGGGTTGCCCGGCCGTTGCCTTTGTTGCGCCCGCTCAGAACAATCGCTCCCAGAATGAATTCCTATGTCCGCTAAACCCCAACGCGTGTTGCCCGGCTTCGGCCTGGCGCTGGGTTACACCTTGGTCTATCTCTCGCTGCTCATCCTGCTGCCCCTGGGCGGCATGGTCCTCAAGGCGTCCGAGCTCGGCTTCGGCCAGATTCTCGACATCGCCCTCGGCGAACGCTCGCTGGCCGCCTTTCGCGTCACTTTCATGTCGTCGCTGCTGGCCGCCTCGATCAATGCCTTCTTCGGCCTGATCGTCGCCTGGATCCTGGTGCGCTACCCCTTTCCGGGCAAGCGCTTCGTCGATGCGCTGGTCGATCTGCCCTTCGCGCTGCCGACCGCGGTGGCGGGCATCACCCTGGCCACGCTGTATGCCGGCAACGGCTGGCTGGGCAGCCATCTCGAGCCGCTGGGCATCAAGGTCGCCTACACGCCGCTCGGCATCATCGTGGCGCTGACCTTCATCACCCTGCCCTTCGTCGTGCGCACGCTGCAGCCGGTGATCGAGGATATCGAGACCGAGGTCGAGGAAGCCGCCGCCTCGCTCGGCGCCTCGCGCTGGCAGACCTTCGTCAAGGTGATCTTTCCGGCCATCGGCCCGGCGCTGCTCACCGGGTTCGCGCTGGCCTTCGCCCGCGCGCTCGGCGAATTCGGCTCGGTCATCTTCATCGCCGGCAACCTGCCGCTGATTTCCGAAATCGTGCCGCTGCTGATCATCTCCAAGCTGGAACAGTACGACGTGCTCGGCGCGACGGCGCTGGCCGTGGTCATGCTGGCCATCTCCTTCGTGCTGCTGCTGGTCATCAACGCCTTGCAGTGGTGGGCCGCCAACCGGCACAAGAACAGCGAGCCGCTGGAAGTCGCCGCCGGCAAGGCGAAGGCGGGTGAAGCATGAGGGCCAACAAACTGACCCGCGCCACGCAGGAACCGGCCTGGGTACGCACCCTGCTGCTCACGGTCGGCCTCGGCTTCCTGTTCTTCTTCCTCGGCCTGCCGCTGATCGCCGTCTTCGTCGAAGCCCTGGCGCAGGGCCTGCCGATCTATCTCGAAGCGCTGAAGGAGCCGGAAACCCGCTCGGCGATCTGGCTGACCATCGTCATCGCGCTGGCCGTGCTGCCCTTCAATATCCTGTTCGGCGTGGCGGCGGCCTGGGCTATCGCCAAGTTCGACTTCAGGGGCAAGAGCCTGCTCATCACGCTGATCGACCTGCCGTTCGCCGTATCGCCGGTCGTCGCCGGCCTGATCTTCATCCTGATGTTCGGCTCGCAGGGTTATTTCGGCGAATGGATGGCGGCGCACGACCTGAAAATCATCTTCGCCGTGCCGGGCATGATCCTCGCGACGCTGTTCATCACCTTCCCCTTCATCGCCCGCGAATTGATCCCGCTGATGCAGTCGCAGGGCAAGGACGAGGAGGAGGCGGCGGTGTCGCTCGGCGCCTCCGGCTGGCAGATGTTCTGGCGCGTGACCCTGCCCAACATCAAGTGGGGCCTGCTCTACGGCGTCATCCTGTCGAATGCCCGGGCGATGGGCGAATTCGGCGCGGTCAGCGTGGTTTCCGGGCATATCCGCGGCGAAACCAACACCCTGCCGCTGCACGTCGAAATCCTCTACAACGAATACAACGCGATCGGCGCTTTTGCCGCCGCCTCGGTGCTGGCGCTGCTGGCGCTGGTGACGCTGGTGGCCAAGACCGTCGTCGAATGGCGCATGAAGGCCGAGACCGACATGCTGAACGCTGAACTCCCCGGCGAGAAAACCTCATGAGCATCGAAATCCGCAACATCTCCAAGCGCTTCGGCAACTTCGTCGCGCTCGACAACATCAACCTCGACATCCCGACCGGCGAACTGGTCGCGCTGCTCGGCCCCTCCGGCTGCGGCAAGACCACCTTGCTGCGCATCATCGCCGGCATGGAAACGGCCGATCAGGGCGAGATCCTGTTCTCCGGCGCCGAGGCCACCCACCTGCACGCCCGCGACCGCAACGTCGGCTTCGTCTTCCAGCATTACGCGCTGTTCCGCCACATGACGGTGTTCGAGAACGTCGCCTTCGGCCTGCGCGTCAAGCCGCGCAAGGAGCGGCCGTCCGACGCCGAAATCAGGCGCCGGGTCATGGAACTGCTCGGCCTGGTCCAGCTCGACTGGCTGGCCGACCGCTATCCGTCGCAGCTGTCCGGCGGCCAGCGCCAGCGCATCGCGCTGGCCCGGGCGCTGGCCGTCGAGCCCAAGGTGCTGCTGCTCGACGAGCCGTTCGGCGCGCTCGACACCAAGGTGCGCAAGGAACTGCGCCGCTGGCTGCGCCGCCTGCACGACGACATGCACATCTCGTCGGTGTTCGTGACCCACGACCAGGAAGAGGCGCTGGAAGTCGCCGACCGCGTCGTGGTGATGAACCACGGCAGGATCGAGCAGATCGGCTCGCCGGACGAGGTGTACTCGGCGCCGGCCTCGCCCTTCGTCTACCAGTTCCTCGGCAATGTGAACGTCTTCCACAGCCGGGTGCAGGGCGGCTATGCCGAGGTCGAGCGCTGCGAAGCGCCGGAGAAGGCGACCGCCTTCGTCCGTCCGCACGATATCGACATCAGCCATGCGCTCAGCGAGGGCAGCCTGGAGGCGACCGTGCAGCACGTCCATCCGATCGGGCCGGTGGTTCGCGTCGAGTTGCTGCACGGCCAGGAGATCGTCGAGGTCGAGCTGTCGCGCGAGCGTCACGAGGCCCTGCAACTGGCGGTCGGCCAGTCGGTGTGGTTCAGGCCCCGCCAGATGCGGGTCTTCGGTGCCGACGCGCAGGTGCAGGCCGGTCCCGACAAACAGCCCTTCCTGTTCTGATCCGGGGCAAATCGGGCGGCCGGGGGCGGGTGCTATAATCGGCCCCCACTCCGTTCGCACAACCGTACCCGGTGATATTTACCCTCGGCATCAACCACCATTCCGCACCCCTCGCCATCCGTGAGCGGGTGGCGTTCGGCGCCGACAAATTGGGACACGCGCTGGCCGACCTGACCAGCGAACGGCCGGTGCGCGAGGTGGCCATCCTGTCCACCTGCAACCGCACCGAAATCTACTGTGCGGCCGAGTCGCCGGACGTGGTGATCGACTGGCTGTCCCAGTACCACCAGGTGCCGCGCAACGAACTGGTGCCCTACGTCTACACCCACGACCAGCCGGCGGCCATCCGCCACGCCTTCCGCGTCGCCAGCGGTCTCGACTCGATGGTCATCGGCGAACCGCAGATCCTCGGCCAGATGAAGGACGCGGTGCGCGCCGCCGAGGAAAACGGCACGCTCGGCACCCAGCTGCACAAGCTCTTCCAGCGCTCCTTCTCGGTCGCCAAGGAAGTGCGCAGCACCACGGCCATCGGCGCCAACATCGTCTCCATGGCGGCGGCCGGCGTGCACCTGGCCGAGCGCATCTTCGAGTCGATTGGCGACCAGCGCATCCTGTTCATCGGCGCCGGCGAGATGATCGAACTGTGCGCCGCCCACTTCTGCGCCAACAAGCCGAAGCAGGTCACCATCGCCAACCGCACCATCGAGCGCGGTCGGGCGCTGGCCGAGCAGTACGGCGGCTCCGCCATCCGTCTCGACGAACTGGGCGAGCACCTGGCCGCCCACGACATCGTCGTTTCCTGTACCGCCAGCCCGCTGCCGATCATCGGTCTGGGCATGGTCGAGCGGGCCATCAAGGCGCGCCGTCACCGGCCGATGTTCATGGTCGACCTGGCTGTCCCGCGCGACATCGAGGAGGAGGTCGGCCGCCTCGACGACGTCTTCCTCTACACCGTCGACGACCTGGCGCAGGTGGTCGAGAGCGGCCTGGAGTCGCGGCAGGCTGCCGTGGTCGAGGCCGAGGACATCATCGCCAACCGGGTCAAGGATTTCCTCGGCTGGCTGGAATCGCGCGATACCGTGCCGGTCATCCGTTCCTTGCGCGATTCGGCGGAACGCATGCGTCGCCACGAGATGGAGCATGCGCTGAAGCTGCTGGCCAAGGGCGAAAACCCCGAGAAAGTGCTCGATCACCTGGCGCATCGCCTGACCAACAAGTTCCTGCACGCGCCCACCCAGACCCTGAATGCGGCCGATGCCGGCGAGCGCGCCGAGCTCCAGGCAGCGGCGGCACGCCTCTTCCACCTGCACGCCGGCGATTAAGAAGGGCTACTGTTCCGGCCGCCTGCGGCCGGCGGCGACAAGCCGGTTGCGTCCCTCGCGCTTGGCCTGCAGCAGCGCCTCGTCGGCTGCTTCGATCAGCGAGCTGCTGGTAGCGTAGGCGGGCAGGGCGGCAATGCCGCAACTGAAGCTGGCGCGCAGCGCACCGCGTCCGTGGGCATGCGGCAGGCGGGCGAAATCCTCGCGGATGCGCTCGAGCAGGGTCGTCGCCTGGCCGGCGTCGACACCGCCCAGCGCGACGATGAATTCCTCCCCGCCGTAGCGCCCGATCAGGTCGGTGTTGCGCAGGCGTCCGCGCAGCAGCCAGGCCAGGCTGCGGATGACCTGGTCGCCCACCGGGTGTCCGTAGTTGTCGTTGATCGACTTGAAGCGGTCGATGTCGATCATCGCCACGCTCAGGTGGCCGGCCGGCAGGGCGCGGCGCAGCATGTGCTCCAGTTGTTCCTTGGCGGCCGAATGGTTGAGCAGGCCGGTCAGGCTGTCGTGGCGCCCGGAGCGCAACATGTCGCGATAGCGGTCGATCTTGGTCTTGACCACGGCGCTCAGGATGATCGGGTTGGCCGGCTTGGTCAGGAACTGGTCGCCGCCCAGACGCAGCGCCTCGACCTGTTGCCCGATGTCGGTTTCGCCGGACAGGTAGATGACCGGGACGGACTGGTATTCGGGAATCTGGCGCAGGGCGCGGGTCACCTCGACGCCGGTGCAGAAGGGCATGTACATGTCCATCAGGATGGCGTGCGGACGGTAGTCGGCGCAGGCCTGGAGCAGGGACAGCGGCGTGTTGATGGCGCGGCTGTCGATGCCGTGCAGTTCGAGGGCGCGCTGGATGTGCGCGGTCGCCGTCTTCGAGTCCTCGACGATGAGGACGCGGTGGGTTTCCTGTTCACGGCTTTCGACCAGGTCGAGAATGCGCGAGAGCATGTCGCTCAGCCGGTATTCCGCCGGAATGCACACGTTGGCGCCGGCGCGCTGGAGGTTGACGATGGCTTCCAGCGCGGGCGGCACCGAGAGGCAATAGACATAGCTGGCCAGGTGGCGGGCGCGCAGCTTTTGCAGGGCGGCCAGCGCGTGCTGCGGATAGATGCTGTTTTCCTGGTCGGGGACGATGATGATGGCCAGCGGCTCCTCGCCTGCCGCGGGCGTCTCGTCCCAGCCGACGGCCTGGGGGCGGAAGCCGTAGAACGCGAGTTGCTCGACCAGGGCGGCGCTCCAGGCGTGGCCGGGGCGCGAGACGATCAGGATGTTGCGCTGGCGTATCCACGGGTCGCGCTCGTCGTCCGTCGCGTCGGACAGGCGCTTGGCCATCACGGCCGGCGTCTCGTGGCGGAGGAGCAGCTGCAGGATGACGTTCAGTTGCTGACTGATGGCTGCCGACTGCTCGTCGGAAACCGGGCGCAGGCTGTGGTCGGTGAGGCAGGCCAGGGCGCGGTTTTCCAACTCCTGGCAGGCGCCGGCCAGCCCCGGCAGGTTCTGCTGGGTGAGGCGCTCGGTCAGGCCGTTCAGCGACAGGGTGAACTCGACGAACTGGTCGAATTCTCCGCTGCTGCGGTAGTGCTGCCAGCGGAGGTCGAGCGTTTTCGCCAGGGCAATGAGGGAGTGGGAGACTTCGTGCATGGGGGCGGGCCTGAAGGTGGGCCATTATCACGTCATAGATCGTCGCGGGCAATTGCCATTCGTCGCCGATCAATGGTGATCTCGGTTAGAATTTCGCCCCCTGAATCAATTACCTGGCAGATCTTCCCGATGAAATCGAGCATTCGCCAAAAACTGGAGTTGCTGGTCGATCGCCTCGACGAAATCGACCGCATGCTGGCTTCGCCCGATGCGGCCAACGACATGGATCAGTTCCGCAAGCTGTCGCGCGAACGGGCCGAGGTCGAGCCGGTGGCCATCCAGTTCAATGCCTTCCGCCAGGCGGAAAACGATCTGGCCGAAGCCGAGGCCATGCTCGCCGACCCGGACATGCGCGACTTCGCCGAAGAGGAAATGGCCGCGGCCAAGGCGCGCCTGCCCGAACTCGAGGTCGAACTGCAGAAGCTGCTGCTGCCCAGGGACCCCAACGACGAAAAGAACGTCCTGCTCGAAATCCGTGCCGGCACCGGCGGCGACGAGTCGGCGCTGTTCGCCGGCGACCTCTTCCGCATGTATTCGCGCTACGCCGAGCGCCAGCGCTGGCAGGTCGAGATCATGTCGGCCAGCGAGTCGGAACTCGGCGGCTATCGCGAAATCATCTGCCGGCTGGCCGGCAACGGCGCCTATTCGCGGCTGAAGTTCGAATCCGGCGGCCATCGCGTGCAGCGCGTGCCGGAAACCGAGACCCAGGGCCGCATCCACACCTCGGCCTGTACCGTGGCGGTGATGCCGGAGGCCGACGAGGTCGAGGACGTGAACCTCAACCCGGCCGACCTGCGCATCGACACCTTCCGCGCCTCCGGCGCCGGCGGCCAGCACATCAACAAGACCGACTCGGCGGTGCGCATCACGCACATCCCGACCGGCATCGTCGCCGAATGCCAGGACGGCCGCTCGCAGCACGCCAACAAGGCCTCGGCCATGCGCGTGCTCGCCGCCCGCATCAAGGACGTGCAGGTGCGCGCCCAGCAAAGCGCCATCGCCAGCACCCGCAAGAGCCTGATCGGCTCCGGCGACCGTTCCGAGCGCATCCGCACCTACAATTTCCCGCAAGGGCGCATCACCGACCACCGTATCAACCTGACGCTGTACAAGATCGCCGCGATCATGGACGGCGACATGGACGAGCTGCTCGGCGCGTTGGCCTCGGAGCACCAGGCCGACCAGCTGGCCGAACTGGCGGAACAGAACTGAGCATGACCACGCTCGGCGAAGCGCTGGCCTTCGCGCGGCAGAAGATAGACCGCCTCGACGCCCGCCTGCTGCTGCAATACGCCGCCGGCTGCACGCACGCCGACCTGCTGGCGCGGCCGGAAACGCCGCTCATCGCGCCGGCTTTCGACCAGTTCGCCGGGTGGGTGGCCCGCCGCGCCGCCGGCGAGCCGCTGGCCTACCTGGTCGGCGAGGCCGAGTTCCGCGGCCGGGTCTTCCAGGTCTCGCCCGATGTCCTGATTCCCCGTCCGGAAACCGAGGTGCTCATCGACCTGGCGCTGGAAAGGCTGGCGGGCAGGGCATCGCCGTCGGTCGTCGATCTCGGCACCGGCTCCGGCATCGTCGCCGTCTCGCTGGCGCTCGAGTGTCCGGCCGCCAGCGTGGCGGCGGTCGACCTGTCGCCCGGCGCACTGGCCGTGGCCCGCAACAATGCCGGTCGCCTCGGGGCACGTATCGATTTCCAGGCCGGCGACTGGTTCGCCCCGCTGGCCGGCCGGCACTTCGACCTGATCGTTTCCAACCCGCCCTACGTCGCCGACGGCGACCCGCATCTCGAACGCGACGGCCTGCCGCACGAGCCGCGCATGGCGCTGAGCGACCTGCAGCCCGGCGGCAACGGCCTGGCCTGCATCCGCCGCATCGTGGCGGCGGCGGCAGCCCACCTGAATCCCGGCGGCTGGCTTTTGTTCGAGCACGGCTACGACCAGGGGGCCGCCAGCCGGAACTTATTGGCCGACGCCGGGTTCAAAGACCCATTCACTCATCCCGACCTGGCCGGCATCGACCGTGTTTCAGGCGCTCAACTGTAATCTGGAGATTCCATGTCCGACGTTCAGCAACGCATCCGCGAAACCGTGACCAGCAACCCGGTCGTCCTCTACATGAAGGGCGATGCCCGCTTCCCGCAGTGCGGTTTCTCGGCCACCGCCGTGCAGATCCTCAAGGTCTGCGGCGTCAACGATTTCGTCACCGTCAACGTGCTGGCCGACGAGGAAATCCGCCAGGGCGTCAAGGAATACGCCAACTGGCCGACCATTCCGCAGCTCTACATCAAGGGCGAGTTCGTCGGCGGCTGCGACATCATGAAGGAGATGTACCACTCCGGCGAATTGCAGCAATTGCTCGAGGGCATTGCGCAGGCCTGATTCCTTCGTCCGCTCAACCCGCAGGGCCGGCCGCTGAGCCGGCCTTGTCGTTTGTGCGGCGCAGCCACTTGAGGATGGCCAGGAACAGCATGTCGGGCGCCACCGGCTTGCCGATGTGGTCGTTCATGCCCGCGTCCAGGCAGCGTTGGCGATCCTCGGCGAAGGCGTTGGCGGTCATGGCCAGGACCGGGACCCCGGCATAGCCGGGCAGCGCGCGAATGGCCCGGGTGGCGTCGATGCCGTTCATCACCGGCATCTGCATGTCCATCAGGATCAGGGCGTAGGGCTTGCGACGCGCCAGGTCGACGGCCGCGGCGCCGTCGTCGGCAACATCGACCGTCAGGCCGCTGTCGATCAGCAGCTCGCAGGTGACCTCCTGGTTGATCGGCTCGTCCTCGGCAAGCAGGATGGTCAGGCCGGAGAATTCGCGGGCAATGGCGGCGCATGCATCCTCGCCGATCGTGTCGGTGTTTTCCGTCGCGCCGGTCGCCTTGAGCTGGCGCAGGGTGAACCAGAAGGTGGTGCCCGATCCCTCCTCGCTGCGGACGCCGATCTCGCCCCCCATCAGGCCGATCAGCCGCTTGCAGATGGCCAGCCCCAGGCCCGTGCCGCCATATTTGCGGGTCATCGTGTTGTCGCTCTGCTCGAAGGCGTTGAACAGCCGGGGCAGGCTGGATTCGGCAATGCCGATGCCGGTGTCGATCACCTCGACGCGGTAGTGCAATTCGTCGTCGCCGTCGCCCAGGGCGGCGATGCGGACATCGACGCGGCCGCCCGGCGGGGTGAATTTGATGGCGTTGCCGACGAGGTTGATCATGACCTGGCGCAGCCGGACCGGATCGCCGCAAAGCCGCTGTCTGCCCAGCGCTGCGGGCAGGTCGATGTCCAGCTGCAGCGCTTTTTCCTGGGCCTTGCCCCTGAGCAGGGCATCCATGTCGCGCAGAATGCCGTCGAGCGTGAATGCCGTCTGCTCGAAGGTCATCCGCTCGGCTTCTATTTTCGACAGGTCGAGAATGTCGCTGATGACCGCCAGGAGATGGCGGGAGGCGTGCATGACCTTGCTCAGCCGTTCCTTTTGCTGCAGGTCGTCGGTTCGCTGCAGGGCGCTTTCGGTCATGCCCATGATGGCGTTCATCGGCGTCCGCAGCTCGTGGCTCATGTTGGCCAGGAAGGTGCTTTTCGCCCGGTTGGCCGCTTCCGCCTGGTCCTTGGCCTGGCGCAGCTCCGTCGTCCGCTCGCCGACCAGCGTTTCCAGCTGCCGGCGGTGTTTTTCCAGTTCGGCTTCGTTGCGCTTGCGCTCGGAAATGTCGTGCCCGATGCCGAGGACGCCGATCAGCTCGCCCTGGCCGTCGACGACCGGTACCTTGGTCGTCTCCAGCAGTTCGCGATGCCCGTCGTTGGCAAAGGTGATCCACTCCTCGTTGACGCTCGGTCCGCCGCGCTGCATGGCCTTGCGGTCGTGTTCCCGGAAAAAGTCGGCCAGTTCCTTGTCGACGAAGTCGTAGTCGGTGCGGCCGAGGATGTTCTCCTTGGGGGCGCCGAAGAAGGCCTCGAAGCGGGGGTTGCAGGCCAGGTACACCCCGTCCGGGTCCTTCAGCCACAACAGGTCGGGCAGGTATTCGATGAGCGCGTTGAGATGGGCGTTGACCTGGGCGAGTTCGGCCGCCGTTTTCTTCGACACGGCCTGCTCGGAAAGCAGTGCCTCGGTTCGATGGCCGAGCAGCGCCTCGCGATGGCGCGAGGTGGCGAGCAGCTGATTGAAGGCGCTGACCAGGTCGCCGATTTCGTCGGCGCAGAGGACGGGCAGGCTGTCCGGCAGTCCCGGATCGTAGACGGGCGAGTTCAGCGCCTGCGTGGCGGCCGTCAGGGGGGCGAGCCGCTGGCGCAGCAAATGGGTCGTCACCCACCAGGTGAGCAGGCAGGCAAGCACGGAGAGGACCAGCGTGGCGAGCAGCATTTTCTGCCAGAGCGCTTCGATCGGGGCAAATGCCGTATCGGTCGGCAGGATGGTGACGACGAACCAGTCGGCCAGGGGAATGCGGCGGCTGGCTGAGATTTCCTCGACGCCCCGCGAATTGACGGCGACCCCGTAGCCTTCGTAGCCCTGCATGTAGCGGTCATGCATGGCATTGGCGCCGGGGGCCGGCACCGCCTGCATGATGCGCGCCTTGTCGCTGGCCGTGACGATCGTCTGGTGGTCGGGGGCGATCAGCAGGAAGCCGACATTGCTGCCGATCCGGGCCTCGATGTTGCGCTCGAGGAAATTGGCCTCGCTCAGGTTGATCGAGCCGGCAACGGCGCCGATGATCGTTCCCCGGTCGTTCCGGATCGGTACGGCCAGGCTGATGAGCGGGGACTGAATCACTTTGCCGATGGTCGGCCGGCCGATGGCGCGCTTCCCATCCTTCAGCGCGGCAAGCATGTAGTCGCGATCGGCGTAGCTGGTAGCCAGGCGTGCAGGCGATCTCGGTGCCACGGCAAGGGGAACCGCGTCGGTTCCGGTTATCCGGATGCCGGCATTGAAGAGCTGCAGCAGGATGGGCTGGTTGTCGAGCCAGGCCTGTAGTTCGGCGGCCGGTCCGAGGGCGGCCGGCGCGAGATGCCGGGCGACCGACTCGAGCGCGATGAAACGTCGCTCAAGCTCGTCGTTGGTCGCCGAGGCGAGCACCGAAACCGTCGCGAACTGCTGCTCTCCGAGCAGTTGCGCGGTGTCGTGGCGGAGGGTGCGATAGCTGTAGAACGATAGCGACCAGAGGGCGGCCAGGAAGATGGCGAGCGTGACAAGCGCCAGTCGGGTCTTCAGGGACTGCCAGGAGTAAGGCCCCGCTCGCATGCGAAACTCCATGGAGGAATCGTTTCGCATACTGTAACGGGCACCGCTGCGCGACACAAGGTCGCAACAGCGTCGCCGGGGCGATCGCCTTTTGCCGGCGGCGCTTAAGCCTCGCTGACCTGGAAGTCGATATGACCGCCGTCGATGACGATTTCCTTGACCGCGCAATGGGCGATGCTGTCGAGGATGACCGCCTTCTGCTCGGCCGTGAAGTCGGCCGGGAAGCGGACTTCGGTCCGGAACCGGCTCAAGGTCAGGGGGCCGCCGGGGCCGGCGAAGGGCCTGCATTCGACGGCGATGCCTTCCGCCTTGAGGCCCAGGCCCTTGCAGGCTTTCTTGGCAAAGACGATGGCGCAGGCGGCGAGTGCGGCATAGAAGGCTTCGAGGGGGTTCATCAGGGAACCGTCCAGCGCATAGCTGGCTTCGTGCTTGCCACTGGTGACCTTGATGAGCGGGGTGTTGTCGGCAACGGATGCGTACATGCTGTTCTTCCTTGGCTTATTGTTTTATCAGAATACGCTTATATATTAACCCGCCACGGCGCCGGGCGCAAAAAAAACCGCCGGGCTGGCCGGCGGTTTGCTGGTGGGGCGCGGCGGGCGCCTTAGCCGAGACGCTGGCGGGCGCGGGCGATGGCGGCCTTGACCTGTTCCGGGGCGGTGCCGCCGATGTGGTTGCGCGAGGCGAGCGAGCCTTCGACGGTCAGCACGGCGAACACATCGCTTTCGACCTGCGGGCAGAAGGCGCGGATCTCGTCGAGCGTCAGTTGCGGCAGGTCGACGCCCTTGGCTTCCGCCGCCTTGACGGCGTGGCCGACGGCTTCGTGCGCGTCGCGGAAGGGCAGGCCCTTCTTGACCAGGTAGTCGGCGAGGTCGGTGGCGGTGGCGAAGCCCTGGGTCAGCGCGGCCTTCATGTTGTCGGCGCGGACGGTGATGCCGCCGGCCATGTCGGCGAAGATGCGCAGGGTGTCGGTGACCGTGTCGACGGCGTCGAACAGCGGTTCCTTGTCTTCCTGGTTGTCCTTGTTGTAGGCCAGCGGCTGCGATTTCATCAGGGTCAGCAGGCTCATCAGCTGGCCGTAGACGCGGCCGGTCTTGCCGCGCGCCAGTTCCGGCACGTCCGGGTTCTTTTTCTGCGGCATGATCGACGAGCCGGTGCAGAAGCGGTCGGCGATCTGGATGAAGCCGACGCGCGGGCTCATCCACATCACCAGTTCTTCCGACAGGCGGCTGATGTGCATCATCAGCAGCGCGCAGGCAGCGGTGAATTCGATGGCGAAGTCGCGATCGGAAACGGCATCCAGCGAGTTCTCGCAGACGGCTTCGAAGCCCAGTTCGGCGGCGACGAATTCGCGGTCGATCGGGTAGGTCGTGCCGGCCAGCGCGGCGGAACCGAGCGGCAGGCGGTTGGTGCGCTTGCGGGCGTCGGCGAAGCGCTCGGCATCGCGGCCGAACATTTCGAAATAGGCCAGCATGTGGTGGCCGAAGGTCACCGGCTGGGCGACTTGCAGGTGGGTGAAGCCGGGCATCGGGGTGGCCGCTTCCTTTTCCGCCAGATCGACCAGCGCGCCGCGGAAGGCTTTGAGCAGCAGCTGGATGTCGTCGATGCTGTCGCGCAGGTAGAGGCGGATGTCGGTGGCCACCTGGTCGTTGCGCGAACGGCCGGTGTGCAGGCGCTTGCCGGCATCGCCGACGAGCGCGGTGAGGCGCTTCTCGATGTTGAGGTGCACGTCCTCCAGGTCGATCGACCATGCCAGCTGGCCGGATTCGATTTCCTGGGCGACGACGGCCATGCCGCGTTCGATGTCGGCGAGATCCTGGGCGCTGATGATGCCCTGCTTGGCGAGCATTTTGGCGTGCGCGAGCGAGCCGCGGATGTCCTGGCGCCACATGCGCTGGTCGAAGTCGACGGAGGCGGTGTAGCGCTTGACGAGGTCGGAGACCGGCTCGGAGAAACGGCCGGCCCAGGTGTATTGATTGGCGTTGGAAGTCATGACTCTGATCTAGAATGGGGCGAATCGGCGACGAATTTCGAAGAAACCCGCACAAAGATGACAAGTATACGGCACTTTCCCGCCACGCACCCCTTGCCCGACTGGCGCAATTTCGGGGTGATGCTGCGCGTGCTGCTGGGTGTCAACGGCCTGGCGGCGCTGGCCGCCCTGGTTCAGGCGGGCGATATCGGCAAGTGGCTGGACAGCTACCTGCAACTGGCCGCCGTCGTGGAACCCCTGCTGCTGGTCGAACTGGGCCTGCTCTCCCTGTTGCGCGACGGGCTGTGGCGCCTTCCCCTGCGCCTCGGACAGGCATGCGTCGCCGGGCTGGCCGGCGGGCTGGCCGCGGCCATGTTCGTGTATGCCCGCAGCCTGGTGCCGATCGAAGCCGGGGCGGCGTTGCGCGCCGTCCTGCTGGCCGTGGCCAGCGCGGCCCTGCTGCTCGCCTATTTCGAACTGCGCGCGCGGGCGCTCTCCCCGGCCCAGGCCGAGGCACGGCTGGCGGCGCTGAACGCCCGCATCCGGCCGCATTTCCTGTTCAACTCGCTGAACGCGGTGCTGTCCTTGATCCGGGCCCGTCCCCAGCAGGCGGAGGAGGCGCTGGAGTCGCTGTCCGACCTGTTTCGCGCCGCCATGCGCGACCCCGGCGAGCTGGTCAGCCTGGCCGACGAAATCTCGCTCGGCCGGCAGTATCTCGACCTCGAAAAGCTGCGCCTGGGCGAGCGCCTGGCGGTCGACTGGCAATTGGGTGCGGTCGACCTGAACCTGCCGATTCCGCCGCTGATGCTGCAGCCCTTGCTCGAAAACGCCGTCTACCACGGTATCGAACCGTCACCGGAGGGCGGTGTGGTCAGCGTGGCCATCACCCAAAGGAGCGACGCGCTGTGCATCGTCATCGCCAACCCGACCGCCGGTCAGCCCCAGCATGCCGCCGGCAACCGGATGGCATTGGCCAATATTCGCGAACGCCTGGTCCTGTATTACGATCTCGAAGCCCGTCTGGAAACCGAGGTCAGTGACCATCGCTACGAGGTTCGCATCACGCTGCCATGTCAAACGAAAAACCGTTGAGAATCCTCATCGTCGATGACGAGCCGCTGGCGCGCGACCGCCTGCGCACGCTGCTTGGCGACCTCGCCGTGCAACTGCCGGGCACGGTGGTCGGCGAGGCGGCCAACGGCCTGCTGGCGCTCGAGTTCCTGCGCGCCAACGCCGTCGATATCGTCCTCGCCGATATTCGCATGCCGGGCATGGACGGCATCGAGCTGGCGACTCATCTCGGTCGCCTCGAAAAGCCGCCGGCCGTGATCTTCACGACTGCCTACGACAACTACGCGGTGCAGGCCTTCGACCTGAACGCCGTCGATTACCTGCTCAAGCCGGTGCGCGCCCAGCGCCTGCTGGCCGCCTTGCAGAAGGTGCCGGCGCAGCACCCCGATCCGGCGCTGCTGGCCGGCATCGGTCACGAAGTGCGGGGCAGCGGGCGGACGCACCTGTCCTGCCACGAGCGGGGGCGGCTGCTGCTGGTTCCGGTCGGCGAGGTGCTGTATTTCAAGGCCGACCTCAAGTACGTGACGGCACGCACGGCGGAGCGCGAATACCTGCTCGACGAGGCGCTGACCCATCTCGAGAACGAGTTCGCCGACCGCTTCATGCGCCTGCACCGTGCCGTCCTGGTCGCCAAGGCCGCCCTCGCCGGCTTCGAGAAGGCGGCGGGCGACGACGTCGAAGCCTACGGCTGGGCCTTGCTGCGCGGCATCCCGGAAAAGCTGCCGGTCAGCCGCCGCCAGTGGGCGCCGGCCAAGGCCTTGATCAAGAATTCCTGAACCATCCTCCGAAAGAGACAAGGACGTGTCCCGTATCTGCCCCCATTGCAATCATGCCCGCCAGGCCGATGCCACCGTGCCCGACTGGCAATGCCCGGCGTGCGAAAAAGCCTACGACAAGGCGGGCAGCCCGCTGCCGCCGCCAGGCTTGCGCACCTATGGCCCCAACGTGCAGCCGGCGCGGCGTGCCGGCGCCGGGCGCTGGTTGCTGATCCTCGCCGTCTTCGGCGCGGCATTCTGGTTTGGCCGGCCGCTGCTCATGCCGGGGGCGGCGCCGATTGCGGCGGCCTCAGCGAGCCAGCCCGAAGTCAGCCTGTATGCGACCGAGTGGTGCGGATACTGCAAGATGACCCGGGAATTTTTCGCCGCCAACGGCATCCGCTATACCGAATACGACATCGAGAAGAGTTCGGAGGCGCTCAAGCAGCACCGCAAACTCGGCGGTAACGGCGTGCCGCTGATCGTGGTCGGCGACGATGTGATCAAGGGCTGGAACGAAGGGGCGCTGCGCCAGTTGCTGCAGCCCTGGATCAAGGGCTGAACGGATCGCCCGGCGGCGCTTCGCCGCCGGCCGCCAGGCGGGCGTGCAGGTCGGCCAGCGCGTTGCCGCGGCACGTGCCGTGGCCCGGAATCCAGCAGGGCGTGGCGTGCCGCAGCCAGGCGTCGAGATCCGCGGCGGGAAACAGCCGGCCGAGTTCCTCGTCCTCCGCCGCGCCCAGCCGTTTGACCCGGCTCAGGCGGACGACGGCATCCTGATTGTCCGAGAACAGCGCAAACGGCCTGTCGGGGATGAGCTTGGCGGCTTGCTGCAGGCCGAAGACGGCCGCCTGCAACTCCAGTTCGTTGCTGCCTGTCGGCGCCACGCTGCGCGTCAAGGTTTGCGCGGGCGCATCGGCCGTGCGATAGAGGGCCGCGGCCAGCCCGCCGTGGCGCAGGCGGCTGGCGTCGGTGAACAGCAGCGCCTGGTCGGCGAAGCGCGGCGCCAGGCGTTCCGGCAACGGGCCGACAGACAGGTGGACGATGCGCTCGTGTTTCTTTTTTCTGCGTTTTGCCATGTCGCCCAGCCTAGCCGGAAAGGCCGCCTTCCGCCAGAAAGGCGAAAGCCCCGTACCGGGGGGAGTACGAGGCTTTCTGGACGGCCCTTTGGGGGTCAGGGGAGGGGTGGGCCGTCATGGCTGATGTCTGTTCAGCGCATGTGTCCAAGATAAGGGCAGCCCCGCGCGCTTTCAAGTAACGGTTTGCAACAGTGCGTATCGTACTGTGCGTCGCCTTGCCTGCTGTGGGCGCGGGGTGGAATCAGTCGCCGCGCTTGACCAGGTAGGCCAGCATCTCCTGCTTCGGAAGCGGGCGGCTGAAGTAGTAGCCCTGCCCGATTTCGCAATTCAGGCTGCGTGCCAGGCGCCAGTCCTCGAAGTCCTCGACGCCTTCGGCGACCGAGGTCAGCTTGAGCTCCTGGCAGATGTTGATTGCGGCGGTCAGGATCGACAGCAGTTTCTGGTCTGCCGCCACGGCGTGCACAAAGGAGCGGTCGATCTTGAGCTCGGTGAAGGGGCATTTGGCCAATTGCTTCATCGACGAATAGCCGGTGCCGTAGTCGTCCATGGCGATGCCGAAGCCCTTGATGCGCAAGCGCGTCAGCGTACTGAGGCAGGCTTTGAGATTGGACATGACCGAGGTTTCGGTGACTTCGAAGGTGAGTTGGGCGGTGGCAATATCCGTTTGCTCGATCTGGGCGACGATCTTGTCGACCAGGTCATGCTCGCTGAGCAGCGGGACGGGGAGGTTCATGCTGGCGCAGAAACCGGGATGGCAGGCGCTCGCCTCCTTCAGGAAGGCCAGCGTGGTGGAAAGCTGGAAAAGGAAGTGGGGGAGGGCCAGCGGGCCGTTCTCGATGTGCTCGAGGAAGGCGACGGGCGGTACCAGGCCGTGCTTCGGGTGCTGCCAGCGGGCGAGGACCTCGACCCCGACGATGCGGTCGTCGACCAGCGATATCTTGGGCTGGTAGTAGGCGAGGATTTCTCCCGCGTGCATGGCGTTCGCGAAATCGTCGCTGAACAAGGGGGGAAAGGTGCCGTGCTGGCGGGAAACGAATTGATGGTGGCTCGGATCGTGCGGTTTGAGGGCGCGGTACAGGCAGTCGGCCGTGATCGGCTTGGGCAGGATGGCGACCAGTTCAAGCTCGCTGCCGGAAACGATCTCCCGTACCGAAGACAGCAGGCTGCTGTCGAGGCCGCTCATCACGCCAACGTAGAGTTTGCCGCTGAAGGATTTTTCGACGGCGTCCAGCAACTCGACCCCGTCCAGCACCGGCATGTTGAGGTCGGTCAGCAGAAAGTCGATCAGCTGCCCCTGCATGAGCTGGTTGAGCGCCTGCTGCCCGTTCTCGGCGAGCAGAATGTTGGCGAAGCCGAGCTCCCTCAGTATTCGGGAGCACTCGTGGCGCATGCTGGGTGAATCGTCGACCACCATCGCGGTGCGTCCTTGCCATTGGGTAAGCGGTGGGTTCATGGGTGGCTCCTTATGCCGCGCAGATCAGCGCGGGAATGTCGTTCAGCGGGACCACTTTCTGTGCCGAACCGAGTTCGATGGCGACCTTGGGCATGCCGAAGACGACGCACGAGGCTTCGTCCTGGGCGAAGGTGCGGGCGCCGCTGGCCAGCATTTCGCCGAGGCCGCGGGCGCCATCGTCGCCCATGCCGGTCATGATGATGCCCGTCGCATTGCTGCCGGCGCTGACGGCGACGGAGCGGAACAGCACGTCGACCGAGGGTTTGTGGCGCGATACCAGGGGGCCGTCGCGCACCTCGGCGACGTATTGCGTGCCGCTGCGGTTGAGCATCAGGTGCTTGCCGCCGGGAGCGATCAGGGCCAGCCCGGCGACCAGGCGGTCGCCGTTGCTGGCTTCCTTGACATCGATCTGGCTGAGTTGGTCGAGTCGGCGGGCAAACGACGCGGTAAACATTTCCGGCATGTGCTGGACCACGACGATGCCCGGACAGTCGCGGGGCAGGCGGGGCAGGACATACTCCAGCGCCTGGGTGCCGCCGGTCGAGGTGCCGAGCGCGACGATGCGCTCCGTGGTGCGGAAGGTGTTGCGGCCGGCCGGTGCCGACAACATCGCATCGGCGCTGAGTTTTTGCGCAGTCTTCAGTTGCGGCGCCAGGTTGCCCAGGCGGGCGCCGGCGGCGGCACGGACTTCGTCGATCAGCTGGCGCGCGGCATCGCTGAGAAAGTCGCGCAGGCCGATCTTGGGCTTGGTGACGATGGACACCGCACCGGCCGCCATCGCGTCGAGCGTCACCGGCATCCCGGCTTCGGCCAGCGACGAGCAGATGATCACCGGGGTCGGGCGTTCCTTCATGATCTTGCGCAGGAAGCTGAGGCCATCCATGCGTGGCATCTCGAGGTCGAGAATGATCACGTCGGGCCACTGGCGGTTGAGTTTTTCCATCGCGAACAAGGGGTCCGGCGATGCCGCGATGACCTCGATGTCGGGCGCCTTGGCCAGGATGCTGCCCAGCACTTCGCGGACGACTGCGGAGTCGTCGACGATGTGGACGGTGATTTTCCTATTCATTGTCGTTTCTCTTGCGGTACAACGATGGGCGGATCGGAACCAGGGGGCAGTTCAGGCCGGTAATGGTTTCCGCGTGGCTGATGACCAGTACGCCGTGGTCTTTCAGTTTGTCGCAGATCTGCGCCAGGAGGCGCTCCTTGGTCGAGGGGTTGAAATAGATCATGACGTTGCGCAGGAAGATGACGTCGAAAAGGCCGATGGCGCTGCGTTCGCACTGGTTCAGGTTGAGTTGCTGGAAGCGTACCCGCCGGCTGAGCTCGGGCGCAACCATCAGCATGCCGCGATACTCGTCCCGTCCCCACAGAAAATGGCGTTGCATGACATTGGGCGGCAGATTGCGCACCTCGTCGCGCGGATAGATCGCGTTTCGGGCCTCCTTCAGCACCTCGGTGTTGATGTCGGTCGCCAGGATCTCGAAGGCGCCTTTCTCGCCCAGCGCCTCGCTCAGGGAGATGGCCGCCGAATAGGCTTCCTCGCCGCTCGAGGCGGCGGCCGACCAGACGCGGAAGGCCTGTCCCGGCGTCTGGTTGGCGCGGGCGAATTCGGCCAGCCAGCTGAAGTGCTCCGGTTCGCGAAAAAAATACGTCTCGTTGGTCGATAGCGCGTTGATGACGCGTTGCCGCTCTGCATCCGATTCCGGCGCGCTGACCAGTTTCCAGTAGTCGGAAAACCCTCGAAGGCCGAGCTGATTGACCCGTTTGGCGAGACGTGCCTCGACCATCGCCTGCTTGCTGGGGGCCAGGTCCACGCCCGAGGCTTCGTACATGAAGCGGCGTATGCGCAGAAAGTCGGCTTGGCTCAGCGGGATGGGCATGGCGGCTGGCTTGAGGTGACGGTCACGGGGTTTCGCCGGCGAGCGATTCGCTGCAATGGGCGCTCGCCACTTCGTCGGCAAGCTCGCTCAATTCGCTGACCGACAGCGCCTTCTGGACGTTGAGCAGGATGACGAAGCGACCGGCGACGGTGGTGATGCCCTGGATGAACTCGCTGCGCAGGCGGGTGCCGAAGGCGGGGGCCGGCTCGATCGCCGCGAGCGGGATTTCGACCACCTCGCGCACGCCGTCGAGCAGGATGCCGAGCAGAGAGAGTTCGTCGTTGCCCTCGATGCTGAGAATGGCGATGCAGGTTCCCGGCTTGATCTCGCTCAACGGGCGGCCGAAGCGGGCGGCGAGATCGATGACCGGGACGACCGCGCCGCGCAGGTTGATGATGCCGCGGACGAAGGCCGGCATCATCGGGACGCTGGTGATCTCTTCGTATTCGATGATTTCGCGGATATGGTGGATGCCGATGGCGAACATTTCGTCACCGAGGACGAAGGTGACGCAATGCGCGACACCTTCGCCACCGGCATCGGCGGGCTGCAGGACAGGTTCGTGCAGGCTCATGGCGGCGCTCCTTTCAGAAGCGGGAGAACTTGCTGGCGATGCCGAGATCGCCGCCCTCTCCGCCCGTGTCGAGGGGGCGCAGCGCGGCGCCGGGCCTGGCGCCCGCCGGGAAGCGATGGATGCCGCTGTCGCGCTGCGCAGCGCCGGCGAGCTTGAACTGCTCCATCAGGTCGCGCAATTGCATGGCGGACGAACTGACTTCCTCGGCCGTGGCGCTCAACTCCTCGGCGGAGGACGAGGTGGTCTGCATGGTCGAGCTGATTTGCGTCATGGCCTGGTTGATCTGGCGGATGCCGGTAGCCTGTTCGCGCGAGCCGGCGGCGATTTCCTGGACCAGCGTGGCGGTTTGCAGGATGCCCGGCAGCATTTCGCCGAGTTGCCCGCCGGCCTTCTCGGCCAGGCCGACCGAACGGCTGGCCAGGTCGCCGATCTCGCGGGCGGCGACCTGCGAGCGCTCGGCCAGCTTGCGCACCTCGACCGCCACGGTGGCGAAGCCCTTGCCGTGCTCGCCGGCGCGGGCAGCCTCGATGGCGGCGTTGATCGCCAGCAGGTCGGTCTTGTTGGCGATGTCGTTGATGACGGTGATGCGGCTGGCGATTTCCTTCATCGCATGCACCATGTTGTCGACCGCCTGGCCGGTTTCGGTGGCGTTGCCGGCGGTCTTGCTGGCGATGCCGTCGGCGATCTTGGCATTGTCGGTGTTCTGGCCGACGGTGGCCGACATCTCCTCGACCGAGGCGCTGGTCTGCTCGACGCTGGCGGCCTGCTGCACGGCGCTGGATGACAGCGCGGTGGCGGTGAGGGCCAGTTGCTCCGAGGCCGAGCTGAGGTTGGAGGACATGAAGCGGACTTCGTTGAGCACGCCGGAAAGCCGTTGCACCATGCTGGCAAAGGCGTACATCAGGCTCGTCTGGTCATCGTGCTTCAGCGCGATGGACAGGCTGAAGTCGCCATGGGCGACCTTCTCGACGATGTTCTTGACCTCGCCGGGGTCGCCGCCGAGCGTGTCGAGGATGGCGCGGCTGATGGCCCAGGCGATCAGCGCCAGCAGGAGGATCGACCCCGCCGCCACCGCGATCAGCGTGCTCCGCAGCGAGGCGGCCTCGGCCTTCAGTTCGGCCGAGGCCTGGTTGTTCAGGTCGTTCTCCTCCTTGGCCAGGTCGCGCAGGAGGACATTGAGCCTGGCGTTGGCGGGCGAGGCGCTGGTTTCCAGATGGAGCTTGGCTTCCTCGGCCTTTCCTTCCTGGTCGAGGGCCAGCACGCGATCGGTGGCCGCGAAGGCAATCGGCCGCTGCTGGGTGATCTGGGAGACCAGCTCGCGCTCGTTGGCGGTCATCAGGTGGGCGTATTTGTCGAAGAGCTTGAACAGCTCGCTCTCCGATCTCAGGTAGACCGCTTCGGCGGCCTTCAGTTTTTCCACCGCGCTGGCGCGCTTGGCCCCCACCTCGCGGTCGAGCAGGGCCTGGCGGTACTGGACGCGCATTTCCTGCACCGCATCGAGCATGCGGGTGGCCATGATGGCTTCCGGCGCATTGACTTCGACGATGTTCGTCAGCGAGGCGCTCAGCTTGGCGATGCTCGTGATCGCCGCCGCGCCGAGGCCGACCAGGGCGGCAATGGCAAGGCCGAACCCGAGCATCAGGCGGTGGGCGACTTTCATGTTGCTGGCGATGATCATGATGACCTCCAGTGGGATAGGGCGTTAAGCGGAGCGTGGGGCCGGGTTGGCGGGGGCGATGTCGTGTTCGGTCAGGTCCGCCTGGCGTTGTTCGACCAGGCGATGTTCCCGCTTCAGGGCGAGCTGGATCAGTTGCGGGATGTCGAGAATCAGGGCGAGGCGGCCGTTGCCCATGATGGTCGAGCCGCTGATCCCGTGCAGCGAGCGGAACAGGGTGCCCAGCGGCTTGATCACGGCCTGGATGTCGCCGACCAGGCGGTCGACGATGATGCCGGCGGTGGTTTGCCCGAACTGGGCGACGACGACGTATTCCGGGCCGTCGCAAGGCGGCAGCGAGAACAGCTCGCGCAGGCTGACATAGGGAATCCAGCTGTCGCGCAGCCAGATCTGCCGGGTTTCGCGCGAAATCCGTTCGCAGGGCATGTCCATGCATTCGGCCATCATGTCGAGCGGCAGGACCAGCGACGAGCCGCCGACCTCGACGTGGAACCCGTCGATGATGGCCAGGGTCAGCGGCAGGCGGATGCGCAGCGTGCTGCCCTGGCCGGCGCTGCTCAGGATCTCGATTTCACCGCGCAGGGCATCGATGTTGCGGCGGACGACATCCATGCCGACGCCGCGCCCGGAAAGGTCGCTGACCTGTTCGGCGGTGGAGAAGCCGGGCAGGAAGATCAGTTTGTAGATTTCCTGGTCGCTCAGTTGCCGCCCGTCCGGCAGCAGGCCGCGTTCCAGCGCCTTGGCCAGGATCGCCGCCTTGTTCAGGCCGCGCCCGTCGTCGCTGATGTCGACGACGATGGCGCCGGTGTCGTGATAGGCCTTGAGCCGGAGCAGGCCGCGCGCCGGCTTGCCCTGCGCCAGGCGGCTGGCGGCATCCTCGATGCCGTGGTCGATGGCGTTGCGGACGATGTGCATCAGCGGATCGGTCAGCTTTTCGATCATCGACTTGTCGATCTCGGTGTCGGCGCCGACGAGATCGAGTTCGATCTCCTTGCCGAGGCGGGCGGAGACGTCGTGCACCATGCGCGGAAAGCGGTTGAATATCTCGCTGATCGGGACCATGCGCAGGTTCAGCGCATCGTCGCGGATGCCTTCGACCAGCTGGCTGAGCACTTCGACGGCCTGGATCATGTCGCTGTCGGCGGTTTGCTTGGCGTGCAGGCGCGAGCTGGCGGCCGAAATGACCAGTTCGCCCACCCGGTTGATCAGGGCGTCGAGCTTGGCGGCTTCGATGCGGATGAAGCGGTTGCCGTCGAGGCGGTCGGCGTTGCGCCGTTTTTCATGCGGCGCCGTTTACGCCTCGACGCTCGGCGCCGGCGCCGGAAGGGGGGGCGCTGTCGGGGTGGCGGCGGGCAGGTAGCCGGCGTCTTTCCAGCGCGCCAGGTGGGTTTCCGCGGCGCCGCCGTAGCGGGCGGCCAGTTCGGCGAACGCGTCATAGTCGCTGGCGGGCGGCAGGATGTCGATCGCGCTGTCGTCCCGGATGAACTCGAAGGCGGCGGCAATCTCGGCCGCATTGGCCTGGCTGCGGAAGGCCAGTTCGTTGCCCAGGAGGCAGGTGGTGGGGTCGAGTGCGAGCAGCGTGTCGGGCATCGCGAGATGCGTGTGGATATGGACGATGCTGCCGAGCTTGCCGAGATAGCGAAGGAAGGATGCGGGGTCGAATCCGTGCCGGAAAATGTCCGGGTGATAACGCAGGAAGAGGTGCCAGATATCGCTCCCGGCGCTTTCCGGTGCCGCCGGCGGTGGCGCCGATGCGTTCGGCTGCGCGAATTGCGCGTGCTCCTCCAGCGCAGCCAGCAGCTGCCGGTGCTCGACGTCTTCCGGGAAGGGCGTGGCCGGTTCGCGCCGGTAGTGGGCCAGCATTTGCCGCAGATGGTCGTTGCCGGCGAGGAGGAGTCCGAGCAGCGGCTTGTCGATGGCGAGCTTGCCGTTGCGCAGGCGATCGAGCACGTTTTCCATCACGTGGGTGAAGGCGATCAGGCCGTCGAGCCCGAACAGCCCGGCGGAACCCTTGATGGTGTGGGCGCTGCGAAACATGGCGCCGAGGTCTTCGGCATTGCTTTCCGGCTGTTCGTCGAGCGACAGCAGCAGGCTTTCGAGCAGGCGGCTCTGCTCGAAGGCCTCTTCGAAAAAAAGCGCCAGGGCGGATGCGTTGTTCATGACGCGCCTTCCCCGGCGGCCGGCGACGGCAGGTCGAGCCCGTACAGCGCGAGCAGGGCGTCGGCTTCCGGATGCCGGTGGCTCAGCGCGAAGTCGCGCCCCAGGTGCTGCGCTTGTCGGGCCAGCAGGAGCAGCAGCTGCAATCCGCAGCTGTCGATGTCGGTCACGGCGGCAAGCGAGACGCGGATCCGCGGGCAGTTGAGCGCCAGAAAAACATCGTCCTTCAGCGCGTCGACGGTGAAGACGGTGAGGTCCCCCTGGAGGTTCAGGGTGGCTTCCTGGCCTTCGACCTGGAGCGGGGATTCGATCTCTGCATCAAGCATGTTTCGTCCTCCGGGGGAATGGGCGCGGCGGCAAGCGGGCTCAGGCCTGGATCAGCTTGGCGACCGCGTCGAGCAGCACCGGCGGCTGGAAAGGCTTGAGCACCCAGGCCCGCACGCCGGCCGCCTTGCCTTCTGCTTTCTTGTCTTCGCCCGCTTCGGTGGTCAGCATGATGATCGGCGTGAAGCGGTAGGCGGCGATCTGCCTGGCCGCCTTGACGAAGCTCAGGCCGTCCATCACCGGCATGTTGAGGTCGGTGATGATCAGGCTGATTTTCCGGCCGTCGAGCCGGCCGAGCGCATCCCTGCCGTCGCCGGCCTGAACGACCTGGTAGCCGGCGTCCTTGAGCGCGATGGACACGACGTTGCGGAAGCTCGACGAGTCGTCCACGACCAGGATGGTTTTGTCCACGCGGTTTTCCTTTCCTAGAAAAAGGTGATCTCGCTAGTCTGCATTTTGCCCGGCGCGGCGTGGGCGGGCGGCCGCCTGCCGTGTACCGCGTGCTGTTCGTCGGTGCTGTAGGTTTTTTTCAGGTCGCGCAGCCAGGCTTCCCCGTCCAGCGGCCGGCCCTGGTCCAGCGCGTGGCGGAGTCGCTCGGCATCCGCCTGGACGTGGCCGAGGATTTGCGCGACGCGATCCTGGAACTGCAGTTCGACGAGTATCTGGTTCAGCGTGGCATCGACGGCGGCATGGATGCCGCGCATCCTGTCGAGGCGCGCTTCCTGTTCGCGGGCATTGCCGTCCAGGCGCTGCAGGAGGTCGCGGACCACCTTCTCGGCGTCGCCGAGCAATCGGCTGGCATCGCCGCTGCTCGCGGTGGCCGCCTGGATGACATGGTGGATCGTCCGCGTCACCGAACTTACCTGCTCGGTTATGCGTTTTCCCGTGTCGCCCGATGCCGTCGATAGTTTGCCAATCTCGTCGGCGACGATGGCGAAGCCTCGCCCCGACTCGCCGGCGCGGGCAGCCTCGATGGCGGCGTTGAGGGCCAGCAGGTCGGTCTGTTTGGCGAGCTCCCGCACATCCCCGGCCATGCTGGAAAGGTCGCCGACCAGCCCGGTCATCGCATGCAGTTCGGCGAGCAGGCCGGCCCGCCGGTTCTGGCTTTCCTCGAGCGCGGCGAATGCTTTCGGCAGCTCGCATTCCGCTTCGCGGATCAGGCCGATGACGCTGTCGCCGTCGATGCCGGGCAGTGCGATGCCGGCCTCCAGCTCGTGCTTCATCCTGGCGAATTGTTCGCTCAGCCCGTCGGCGGCCTTGCCGGTCTGGCTTTTTGCCAGTTCGATGTGGCGATTCCACAGGGGGAGCAGTTCCCCCAGAAGGTTTTCCAGTTTTGACGAAAATGCCGGATTTACGGTGTCGGAGGTACCGGGGTGGGCGCCGCCGGGGGGCGGAGCAAGGCCGAAGATCAGCCAGGCGCCTTGGGCCAGGAGCGCGCCCGCGACGAGCCAGAACGGCCACGCGCCACCGCCAAGCCAGACCAGCAGTCCGGACAGCAGCAGGTTTCCCGCAAGGTGCGCAATACGAAATCCAGGCATGGAGTCGTCTCTCCAGGGGTTGGCCAGGGAGGCCGCAGTGACGATGGCCGCTTCTTGCCACCGGCTGCGTGGCGATTGTTAGTATTGCAGAATATTTTGTTTTTGCGGAATTTTTCGGGCGGTTTTCCAAGGGCGGTGCCGCCTGGCCTGGCGGCGGGAAGGGGAGAGGCCGGCACGGGCGGGTCCGGCTCGGCCATCTCTCACGCTTGCCCGTCGGCGCGGACTCAATCCATCGCCCGGCAGACCACCTCCAGCACGTCGCGGCTGAGACCGGGGTGGTCGCGGAGGCGCTCCAGGGCCTGGCGGGCATGCTGCTGCCGGCCGCTGTCGAACTTCTTCCAGCGGTCGAAGCAGCGGGCGAGGCGCGAGGCGACCTGCGGGTTCTTGTCGTGCAGGTCGAGGATGCGCTCGGCGATGAAGGCGTAGCCGCTGCCGTCGGCGGCGTTGAAGCGGACGAGGTTGGCGCCGAAGTTGCGGATCAGGGCGTAGATCTTGTTCGGGTTGGTGGCGTCGAACGCCGGGTGGGCGGTCAGCGCCTTGACCGTGGCCAGCGTGTCCGGACGGCGGCTGGTCGACTGCACGGCCAGCCACTTGTCGACGACCAGCGCCTCGTCCTGCCAGCGCCGGTAGAAATCGGCCAGCGCCTGGTCGCGCTGCGGGCAGGTGGCGGCGGTGACGTTGGCCAGCGCCGCCAGCGCGGCGAACTGGTCGGTCATGTTGTCGGCCGTGCTGAACTGCTGCAGCGCCATCTGGCGCGCGGCATCGGTGTCGAGTTCGAGCAGGTAGCCGAGGCAGACGTTGCGCAGGGCGCGGCGGCCGGCCTGTTCGCTGCTCGGGGCATACGGCTCGGTCACGGCGAGCGCCGCGTAGAGGCCGGAAAACTCGCCTTCGAGCTCCTCGGCCAGGTGGCGGCGCAGCGCATTGCGGGCGGCGTGCAGGGCGTCCGGATCGACCGGGTCGAGCAGTTCGGCGAGCGTGCCTTCGCCGGGCAGGGTCAGGGCTTCGGCGACGAAGGCGGCGCCGCGTCGGGCCTGCGTCTGCAGCAGGCGGCGGCAGGCGGCGGCGAAGGTTTCCGGCCAGACCGGCGGGCGCCCGTCGGCGATGGCTTGCGTGGCGTCGAGGATCAGCGTCGTGGCGAGCCGTTGGCCGGCCTCCCAGGCATTGAACGGATCGGGCTCGTGAGCGAGAAGCAGGGCCAGCTGTTCCGGCGCGTAGTCGAAATCGAGATAGACCGGCGCCGAGAAGTCGCGCAGCAGCGAGGGCACCGGTGCGCCGGCGATATCGTCGAAGACGAAGGACTGGCTGGCGGCGGTCAGTTGCAGCAGGCGCTCGCTACCCGGCAGCAGCGTGCCGTCCGCGGCGAACAGCGCGATGCGGATCGGGATCAGGGTGGGGGCGTCGTCCGCGGCGCGGCGGTTGGATTGCGTGCAGGTCAGCGTGTAGGTTTGCGACTCGGCATCGTAATGGCCATCCACGGCGACATGCGGCGTGCCCGGCTGGTTGTACCAGCGCATGAATTGCGCGAAGTCGAAGCCGGAGGCGGCGGCCATGGCGGCGACGAAATCCTCGCAGGTCACCGCCTGGCCGTCGTGACGGCGGAAGTATTCGTCCATGCCGGCGCGGAACGCGTCGCGACCGATCAGGGTCTGGATCATGCGGATGACCTCGGCGCCCTTTTCATAGACGGTGGCGGTGTAGAAATTGTTGATCTCGACGAAGCTGGCCGGGCGGATCGGATGCGCCATCGGGCCGGCATCCTCCGGGAACTGCGCGGCGCGCAGGCCGCGCACCTCGCGGATGCGGGCGGTCTGGCGATTGTGCAGATCGGCGCCGAATTCCTGGTCGCGGAAGACGGTCAGGCCTTCCTTCAGCGACAGCTGGAACCAGTCGCGGCAGGTCACGCGGTTGCCGGTCCAGTTGTGGAAATACTCGTGGGCGACGACGCGGTCGATGTTCTCGAAATCGACGTCGGTGGCGACATCGGGGCGGGCCAGCACGTACTTGGTGTTGAAGATGTTGAGGCCCTTGTTCTCCATGGCGCCCATGTTGAAGTCGCCGACGGCGACGATCATGTAGTGGTCGAGGTCGCATTCCAGGCCGAAGCGTTCCTCGTCCCAGCGCATGGATTTTTTCAAGGCATCCATGGCGTGCGGGCACTGGTCGAGCTTGCCCGGCTCGACGTAGATGGCGAGCTGCACGTCGCGGCCGGAGGCGGTGCGGAAGCGGTCGCGCAGCACGTCGAGCTTGCCGGCGACGACGGCGAACAGGTAGGCCGGCTTCTTGAACGGGTCTTCCCAGGTCGCCCAGTGGCGGCCGTCGGCTTCGTCGCCGGCGGCGACCGGGTTGCCGTTGGCGAGCAGGACCGGGAAAGCGGCCTTGTCGGCATGCAGGGTCACCGTGTAGGTCGCCATGACGTCCGGACGGTCGAGGAACCAGGTGATGCGGCGGAAGCCCTGTGCCTCGCACTGGGTGAAATAGCCGTCCTTGGAGCGGTAGAAGCCGGACAGGCAGGTGTTCAGGTCGGGCTGGATGCGCACTACGGTGCGCAGGGTAAAGCTGTCCGGCAGGTCGGCCAGGGTCAGCGTCGTCGGCGTTTCCGCTGTCGGCCAGGGATTGCCGTCGACCGTCACGGCCAGGGTTTCGAGTTCCGCGCCGTCGAGCACCAGCGGCTGGCCGGGGCGCTCGTCATTGCGGCGCATGGCCAGCGTCGCGGTGACGGTGGTGTGGCCGGCTTCGATGACGAAATCGAGATCGACCTGGTCGACCCGGAAAGCGGGCGGGGTGTAATCCTTGAGATAGATGGTTTGGGGCGTGTCGGTTTTCATCGTGCGGGGCGCTGGTGTCGTTCAAGCGCCCGATGATACGCCAAGCCGCCGCCCGGGAGCGGCTTGGCCGGCGAGGCGTCAGTCGCGGTCGCCGCGCCCGCGCCCGTGACCATGGCCGTGGTCATGACCGCGCCCACTGCCGCCGCGATCCTCGTAGCGGTCGTGGTCGCGATGGCCATCCCGGTAGCCGTCGCGGTATTCGTCGCGGTCGTGGTGGTGATGGCGCTCGCGGTAGACCGGCACGTATTCGTTGCGGTACCAGTCGTCCTGCACGAAATAGACCGGCCGGCCGCAGGCGCTGTAGCGGTCGCAGTAGCGGTGCCATTTCTTGGCGTGGCCGGGCGGTACGCGCAGGTAGAGGGGCGGATAGGCGATGCGGGCCGGGCGGATGATCATCGGTTCGGCGTAGATCAGCGGCGGCGGGGGAAAGCCGCCGATATCGATGCGGCCGTAGAAGCCCGGCTGGCCGATGCTGACGGAGACCTGGGCGGAGGCCGTGGTGGCGAGCAGCAGGGTAAGCAGCGTGGCGGAGAGAAGGTGGCGTAAGGACATGGTTCTGTTTCCTTCGGGAAGATACCCATTTAACGACAGAGCCGCCGCATCGGGGGACAGTGCAGGCAAAAAAAGATGTCGCCTGTTCCCGACAAATGCCGGGCGACGGAGGCAGGAGGACGCCGAAAGGCTGACGGGGCGGGGTGTGACAATATGACGCACCGAATTGGTGCGCGTTTTTGATGTGCCGCAAGTAGCATGTGCGCCTGCCGAAAGTAGTATCTGCGCCCTTGCCCCGGTCAGGGGAGTCATCAAACTGGATCAATCAATGAAAACTGCAATGCCTGCCGCAGCCCAGCCGTTTTTTACCCTGCGCCCGCTGGCGCTGGCCATGCTGGCCCTGGCGGCGATGCCGAGCTGGGCTGACGGCGAGGGCAAGGTGCCGACCCTGGCCGACGTCGTCGTCCGCGACAGCGTCGCGATCGACCCGGCCGGCCTGGCCCGGAAATCGACGACCGGCAGCCGGCTCGAACTCGGCGTCAAGGAAACCCCGGCCTCGGTCACCGTCATCGACCGCGAACTGATCGAGGCGCGCGGGGCCGAGAACACGCAGGAGATCATCAAGGGCATTCCCGGGGTGACCGCGTCGTCGGCGCCGGGCAGCCCCGGCCAGGTCTTCTACCGCGGCTTCACCTCGGGCAGCGTGACCCAGCTGTTCAACGGCATCACCGTGCAGTACGACGTGATTGCCGCACGGCCGGTCGATAGCTGGATCTACGACCGCGTCGAGGCCATCGGCGGGCCGTCCAGTTTCCTGTTCGGCGCCGGCGCCATCGGCGGCTCGATCAACTACGTCACCAAGCTGGCCAGTCGCGACGGCGATTTCTCCGAAGCGCGCCTCGGCGTCGGCAGCTACAACGCGCTGCAGATGGCGGCGGGCTTCAACCGGAAGCTGGGCGCCAGCAACGTGCTGCGCCTGGATGTCAGCCGCAACACCGGCGGCGCCTGGAGCGACCACACCGAGCGCGAGGCCGTGCAGCTGGCCGGTTCGTGGCTGGTCGACCTGGCGCCCGGGCTGAGTCATACCCTGGCGCTCGAATACCAGAAGGAGACGGTCGACCGTCCGTACTGGGGCACGCCGGTGCTCAAGCCGCTTGGCGGCCGCATCGCCATCGACGAGGGGACGCGCTTCAAGAACTACAATTCCACCGACGGCCTCTACGAGCAAACCGTGCGCTGGGCGCGTTCGATCGTCGATTACCGCGCCTCGGACAAGCTCAGCCTGCGCAATACCTTCTATCACTACGATGCCCTGCGCGACTATCGCAACGTCGAGACCTACGAATTCAACGCCGGCAACACCCAGGTCTCCCGCTCGGGCGCGCTGCTGCAGCGCCATGACCAGAGCGTCAACGGCAATCGCCTCGAACTCTCGCTCGACCAGCCGCTGGGTTCGCTGAAGAGCAACTGGGCCGGCGGCGTCGACTACAGCGTCAACAAGCAGACGCGCTTCCCGCGCTCGGTGACCGGGCCGTTCGGCAATGTCGATCCGTATGCCTTCAATACCGAGAGCTTCTTCAGCCTGCCCGGCATGACGCCCGGTTTCACGCCCAATCGCAGCAACGAGGTGACGACGCTGGCCGTCTTCCTCGAGAATCGCACCTTCCTGACCCCCGCGCTGTCGCTGCTGAGCGGCCTGCGCCAGGAGCGCATCGATCTCGAGGTGACCAACCACCAGGCGGCGAGCGCCAGCAATCCGGCCTATTTCGCGCGCCGCTACAAGCCGCTCACCGGCCGCCTGGCGCTGAACTACGACCTGACGCCGAATGCCAGCGCCTACATCCAGTACAGCACGGCGGCCGACCCGCCGGCCGGCATCCTGACCACGGCGACCTTCGGCCAGGTGAAGGATTTCGCGCTGACCACCGGCAAGCAGGTCGAGGCCGGCAGCAAATGGTTCTTCGACGAGGGCAAGGGGACGGCGACCGTCGCGGTGTATGAGATCACGCGCAACAATTTTGCGGTGGCCAACCCGAGCCAGCCGTCAACGACGGTGCCGGTCGGCCAGCAGACTTCGCGCGGCATCGAGCTGAGCGGCTCCTACCGCGTGATGCCCGGCGTGCAGCTGGCCGGCAACTACGGCCTGGTCAAGGCGCGCTACGACGACTTTACGGAAAGCGTGGGCGGCGTCGCGGTGTCGCGCGCCGGCTACCAGCCGACCAACACGCCCCGCCAGGTCGGCAACCTGTGGCTGACCTGGTCGCCGCTGGCCAATGTGCAGCTCGGCGGCGACCTGCGTCACGTCGGCGCCCGCTTCGCCGACAGCGCCAACACGATCGACGAGGGCAGCTACAATCTGTTCGGCGCCTTCGCCTCGTACAAGCTGGACCGGAGCACGACCTTGACCCTGCGCGCGCGCAACCTGACCGACAAGATTTATTCCGAGTTCCTGAGCGGTACCGGCGCCATGGCCTACCTCGGGGCGCCGCGCACCGTCGACCTGTCGATTCATGCTCGCTTCTGAGTCGGCTCGCCGCAGCGCCGAGGGCGCTCCGTGAAGCGCTGGGTGTACCTGGCGCATCGCTGGCTGGGCATCGCCCTGTGCTGGCTGATGGCGCTGTGGTTCCTCAGCGGGGTGGTCATGATGTACGTCGGCTACCCCAAGCTGACCCCGGGCGAGCGCCTGCGCACCCTGCCGGCGCTGGCCGCGGATTGCTGCCCGGTGCCGCCGGAGCGGGCGTTCGAACTGGCCGGCGCCGGCATCCAGTCGCTGCGCCTGACCAGCATCGGCGAGCGGGCCGTTTACGTGGCGACGCTGCCGGGGCAGCGCTACCTGACGGTCGATGCCGGGAGTGGCGAGGCGCTGGAAAGGGTCGATGCGGCGCAGGCTTTGCGTTCGGCCGCGCCCTTCGCGCCGGGCCGGGCGCTGGCCTACGAAGGCACGCTGGCCGAGGATGCGTGGACGCATTCCAAGGCGCTGGCCGGCCATCGCCCGTTGCATCGCGTGGCCGACGACGCCGGCGGGCTGTATTACGTTTCGTCGGCTTCCGGCGAAGTCGTCAGGGATGTCAGCCCGGTCGAGCGCAGCTGGGGCTGGATCGGCGCCTGGCTGCACTGGGTCTATCCCTTGCGCGGCGGCAGCGTCGATTTCGCGTGGAGCGATTTCGTCATCTACAGCAGCCTGGCCGGTTCGCTGCTCGCCTTGTGCGGCATCCTGGTCGGCATCTGGCGCTGGCGGCGCGCCGGCTACGCCAGCGGCCGGCACACGCCCTACCGCTCGGCGATGATGCGCTGGCACCATTACCTCGGCCTGGTCGGCGGCGTGTTTGCCCTGACCTGGGTGCTGAGCGGCCTGTTCTCGATGAATCCCTGGCGTCTCTTCGATTCGGGGGCGCCGGCCTTGCAGCAGTCGCCGCTGCGCGCCGAGGATCTTGCCGGGCTGGCCCCGGCGACGGCCTTGCGCCGGCTCGACGCCGCCGGGCAGCGGAGCGTCGAATTGCTCTGGCAGCCGCTGGCCGGGCGGCTGTACGCGGTCGCCTGCGACGCGCAAGGCGGGCAGCGCCTGATCGACTGGCGGGCGGACGGCACGGTGTCGTCCGGCCATGCGCTGCCGCATCTCGCCGAAGCCGGCCGGGCGATGCTGCCCGGCGCCCGGCTGGTCGACGAATCGCTGCAGGCCGAATACGACTGGCACTACTACGCGCGCGCCGAGCACACCATGGGCGGCCACCTGGAGCGGCCGCTGCCGGTGCTGCGCCTGCGCTTCGACGACCCGGCCGGAACCTGGCTCTACCTCGATCCGGCGAGCGGCCGCGTCGTCCAGCGCCTGGATGCCCATCGCCGGGCGCAGCGCATCTTGTTCGCCTTCCTGCACAGCTGGGACTGGCGCTTCCTGCTCGACAAGCGCCCGCTGTGGGATGTGCTGCTCGTCGCGGCCAGTTTGCTGGGCTTCCTGCTCAGCGTCAGCGGCGCGGTGATCGGCTGGCGGCGCCTGAACCGCCGCCGGGGCAAGCATGGTGATCTGCTTCGCAATTAGCCGAACATGAAAGCTTGTCTTTGCCCCTCTGGCGTTGTTGCTCATCCTCGCGATAGCACCGGCTATCGCTGCGGTTCGCGCCTAGCCGGAGTGGCAAATCCGGCACTTTCATTCAGTCCGGCCAATTACGAAGCAGACCACTACAGGGGCTTGACCGGAATGCACAGCTGGCAGCTGAATATCCCGGTCACCGGGTCATTTTCGGCATCGACCGGGTAGTGCTCGAAGAACGGGCGGCTGTCGATCTGCAGTCCGCTGCCGGGTAGCCAGTCGCGCAGGAATTCGATCCACGCCCGGCCGATGCCCGGGCCGTCGCCGCGGTAGGCGGCCAGCGCGTAAGCTCCGCCAGGCAGCAGGGCGACGCCGGCCTGCCCGCCGGGGTGGAAATCGGCGGGAATCTCGACGCAGGCATCGTAGCGGCAGTTGGCCGGGGCGGTGATCCCCGGGTCGTCGTGGCCGATGCCGTAGCAGGGGCGGCCCTCCAGCTGCTTGGCGCGCATCCAGGGCAGGAATTGCTGTTGCCAGAAGGCGGCGATCGACGGGCCATAGGGGCCGATGTGCCGCAGGTAGGCGACGCGGGTCGGGGGCAGGGTGGCGAGGGTGACTTGCATGCTGAACTCCTGGAGAGGTGGGTTGAAGACCCCAGGATTGTCACGTTCTGTCGCATTCGCCTCCTGATCCGGCTTGCGCAGGACCTGATCGGGATTGCTCCGACGGCGGACATGCAGCAGTTCGCTGTTCCAGCGTGCCGCGGTGGTCGCCCGCCAGGCGCTCGGGGTTTGTCCGAAATGCAGTTTGAAGGCGCGCGAAAAGGCTTCGCCGGAGCCGAAGCCGACGCCCAGTGCGATGTGCAGGATCGGTTGCCCAAGCTGGCCGGCCAGCCGGGCGGCGGCGATCTCGAGACGGCGGCGGCGCACGTAGTCGCCCAGCGTCTCGCCCATCCAGGCGGAAAAAACCCGGTGGAAGTGGTACGGCGAGAAATGGGCGACTTCGGCCAGCGCTGCGACTTCCAGCGCCTCGTCGAGGTGGGCGTCGATATGGTCGAGGACGCGGTTCATCCGCTGCGTATAGGCGGCCAGCGGCGTCGGCCGTTCGCGGCGGACGGTCGCGCCGCGCAGGGGGCGACCGAGGCGACGGGGCGGCTGTGCCATGTCAGCGGCGCGCCGGGCCGGCGCTCATCTCGAACACCGCGCTCAGCCCTTGCGCCGCCAGACCTGCCAGCGCTCGCGGCCGGCGAAGACGGGGATCGAGTCGGCCGCCGGGCGCTCCTCGAGTCGCTCGAAGGCCGGCTGCAGCAGGGCCTCGAGCTGTTCCGGCAGGATGCCGAAAGGCGGCCCCTTGAGCTGGTCGCAGACGAAGAAATAACCGGCGAGCAGGCCGCCGGCCGGCAGCAGTTCGGCGACGCGTCGGCCCCAGTCGTCCCACAGCTTGCGCGGCAGGGCACAGAGGAAGGCGCGTTCGTAGATGAGGTCGAGCGCTGCCGGCGGTTGCCACTGGAAGAAATCGGCGCACACCAGGTCGACCGGGGCGTCGCCGAGGATGCCGCGGGCCGTTTCGATGGCCACCGGCGAGAAGTCGAGCGCGCTGACCGGCCATTGGCGGGCGGCGAGGTGAGCGGCTTCCCAGGCGCTGCCGCAGCCGGGGATGAGCGTGCGCAGCGGCGCCGCTTGCCGGCCGACGAAGGCGGAAAAATCGTCGGGCACCTTGCCGGCGTCCCAGGGGGTGGTGCCGGCGCCGAAACGCTTGCTCCAGAAATCCGGGTGCTCCGGTCGCTGGTCGGCGGATTTTTCGGGGGGCGAGGTGTCGGTTTCCTGGTTCATTTCCGCAGTTTCTTGCTGGCGTTGTCGATGCCGTCGTCGAGATAGCTCTGGTAGAAGTCGGGTAGGCGGGCGCCGACGATGGGGTCGGCGAGTTGCCGGCCATCCGGGCCGTAGAAGGCGACCACCGGCACCAGCCTGATCTTTTCGTCGCCGGCAAAGCGGGCGTGGGTGGTTTTTTCGCCGCCGAAGGCGATCAGCGCCTGTTCGCTGTCCTGGCGGATTTCGCGGATGACCGGGCGCTTGCCGTTGCGCGGCTGGCGGCTCATCGGTTCCAGGTAGTCGCGCTTGATCGCGGTGCAGAACTTGCAGTCGTCGCGGCTGTAGATGACGACTAGCGGCACGCCGGCCTGCGCGGCGGCGGCGGACTCGGCGCGCAGGTCGCGCGCCGGCGGAACACCGGATGGATCAAGAGCGGCAGCGGGGGCGCATGCTAGAATCAGCCCTCCCAAAAGCCCTGCCAAGTGACGCACCATGTCCGTTCCTTCCAAAATCGTCATTGCCTCCCGCGAATCCCGCCTTGCCATGTGGCAGGCCGTTCATGTCCAAGGCCGCCTGTCCGAACTCAATCCGGGAGCCGAAGTGGTCATTCTAGGCATGACCACCAAGGGTGACCAGATTCTTGATCGCCCGCTCGCCGAAATCGGCGGCAAGGGCCTGTTCATCAAGGAGCTGGAAGTCGCCATGCAGGAAGGCAAGGCCCATCTCGCCGTGCATTCGATGAAGGACGTGCCGATGGTGATGCCGGAAGGCTTCGTGCTGGCCGCCATCTCGGCCCGCGAGAACCCGCGCGACGCCTTCGTCTCGAACAAATACAACGGCCTCGACGACCTGCCGGCCGGCGCCGTGGTCGGCACCTCCAGCCTGCGCCGCGAAGCCATCCTGCGCGCCAGATACCCGCAGCTGGTGATCAAGAGCCTGCGCGGCAACCTCGATACCCGCCTGCGCAAGCTGGATGCCGGCGAGTACGACGCGATCATCCTCGCCGCCGCCGGCCTGATCCGCCTCGGCCTCAAGGAGCGCATCAAGGCCGTGCTGACGCCGGAGCAGTCGCTGCCGGCGCCGGGCCAGGGCGCGCTGGGCATCGAGCTGGTCGACGGCGATGCCGCCATGGCCGGCGTCGTCGCGCCGCTCAACGATGCCGATACGGCTCACTGCGTCAAGGCCGAGCGCGCCTTCTCGCGCGCCCTCGGCGGCTCCTGCCAGGTGCCGCTGGGCGGCTACGCGGTGATCGACAACGGCCAGCTGTGGCTGCGCGGATTCGTCGCCACCGCCGACGGCAAGGAAATGGTCAGCGCCGAATTGCGCGGCAACCCGGCCGACGACGAAGCGCTGGGCCTCAAGCTGGCCGCCGAGCTGCGCGCCCAGGGCGCCGACGCCATCCTGGAAAAACTCGCCCACTGCAAATGAGCCGAGTGTTGTGTCGCACGCTATTCGGGTCATAAAACCGCGTAGTTGCCTCCGTGGCGGCCTGGCAAGTCCTCGCGATAGCGCGGGGTATCGCGGTTTGCGCCTTGCCGCGAGTCCGGCTGCATCGGTTTCGTCCGGCACTCCATAACATGCGGCACAGCACTGGCGGCCCGCTGATCGGCCGAACCATCGTCGTCACCCGGCCGCTGGCGCAGGCGGCACCGCTGGCCGAGGCCATTGCGGCGGCCGGCGGCAGGCCGCTGGTTTTCCCCCTGCTCGAGATCGCGCCGGCGAGCGACCCGCGCCCGCTGGCCGATGCCGTGGACCGGCTGGCCGACTATGCGCTGGCCGTGTTCATCAGCCCGAACGCCGTCGATTACGCCTTGCCCGCCATTCTCGAGCGCGCTGCCTGGCCGGCCGCCCTGGTGCCGGCGGCCGTCGGCCAGGGAACGGTCAAGGCGCTGGCGCTGCACGGCGTCGCCGGTTGCGTCGCGCCGACCCAGCGCTTCGATTCGGAAGCCTTGCTCGAACTCCCCGAACTGGCCGGCGAGCGGGTCAATGGGCGCCGCGTCGCCATTTTTCGCGGCGACGGCGGCCGCGAACTGCTCGCGGATACCTTGCGCGCACGCGGCGCAACGGTCGATTGCGTGACCTGCTACCGCCGCTCCGGCCCGTCCGCCGGTCTGGCGCCGCTGCTGTCGGCCTGGCGGGAGGGGCGCCTCGATGCGCTCACGGTCTCGAGCAGCGAGGGCTTGCGCTACCTGGTCGACCGGCTCGACGACGAAGGCCGGGCTTTCCTGCACGCCACCCCGCTGTTCGTGCCGCATTTCCGGATCGCCGAAAATGCCCGGGCTTTGGGTTTAAGCAACATTATCCTCACCGATGCCGCCGACGCCGGCATTCTTGCCGGCTTAGGTGCTTATAATTGGCCGAAATGATGCCTGACAACGATACTTCCCCCCTCCAGAGTCCCGCTCCCACGCCGCTTTCGTCACGCCGCTCCGGTCGTCTCGGACTGAGCCTGGCCGTTGCCGTCGCCGCCCTGGCCCTGGCCGGCTGGCAATGGTTCGAAACCCGCCAGAAACTGAACGACCTGCAGCAGGAAGTCAGCCGCCAGCTGGGCGACTTCGATACCGGCCACAAGGAAGAGCGCGGCGCCCAGAAGCAGACGCGCGAGCAGCTCGAGGCGCTGCAGGCCAAGCTCGGCGCCTTCGAAGGTCGTTTCGCCGAATTCCAGGCGCAGACCGAGGCGCTCAAGACGCTGAACCAGGATATCGCCCGCGGCCGCGAGGAAGCGACCCTGCTCGAGGTCGAGCAGGCCATCACGCTGGCCGGGCAGCAACTGCAGCTGGCCGGCAACGTGCCGGTCGCGGTGCTCGCCCTGCAGACCGCCGACTCGCGCCTGGCCCGCCTCGACCGTCCGGCCCATCTGCCGCTGCGCAAGGCGCTGGCCAAGGATCTCGAGCGCCTGAACGCGCTGCCCTTCGTCGATATGCCCGGCGTCAGCCTGCGTCTCGAGCAGTTGATTCACGGCATCGACAAGCTGCCGCTGACCGCCTACGGGCGCCCGGTGGAGAAGAGCGAAGCCCAGAAGGCCGTGGCCGCCGCCCCGTGGTGGCAGCGCACCGGCGGCGAGGTCTGGCAGGAACTCAAGGGACTGGTCCGCATCCAGCGTTTCGACCGCGAGGACCCGGCGCTGCTCGCGCCCGGCCAGGGCTATTTCCTGCGCGAAAACCTCAAGCTGCGCCTGCTCAACGCCCGCCTGGCCCTGTTTTCGCGCGACCAATGGACCTACCGCAACGAGTTGAAGGTCGCCCAGGAGTGGCTGGGCAAGCACTTCGATGCCAATGACAAGGCGGTTGCATCGGCGCAATCGACGCTGCGCCAGATGTCGGCGGCCGAGATCAATGTCGAGCTCCCGAATTTGAACGACACCCAGGCCGCGTTGCGCAGCCTGCGCCAGGGCAGGGACAAGCGGTGAGAGGGCTGTTCTGGGTCGTTGTCCTGTTCGTGGCAGCCGTTGCGGTCGCCCTCGGCGCCCGCTTGAACGACGGCTACCTGTTGCTCGTGGTGCCGCCGTGGCGCGTCGAGATTTCGCTGAACCTATTCGTCGTGCTGCTGTTCGGCCTCTTCCTCGCCTTCTACGCGGCGATGCGCGTCACCTCGGCGACCCTCGGGCTGCCGAAACGGGTCCGCGACTATCGTGCCCGTCGTCAGCGCGATCAGGCCGGGCAGGTATTCCAGGATGCCGTGCGCCTGCTCTTCGAGGGACGCTTCGGGCAGGCCATGAAGAGGGCCGGCGAAGCCCACGGTGCCGGCACGGCGCCCGGCCTGTCGGCCTTGATTGCCGCGCGGGCCGCCCAGCGCATGCGCGAGCCGGAAAAGCAGCAATACTGGCTGGAGCATGCCAGGACCGACGACCCGCGGACCGAAGCCGCCACCCTGATGCTCGATGCCGAAATGGCCAACGAGGAACGCCGCTTCGCCGATGCCCTGGCTGCCCTGGGGCGTCTGCAGGGCAAGCTGGGGCGGCATATCGCCGCGCTGCGCCTGGAGTTGCGGGCGCGCCAGGGCAGTGGCGACTGGGACGGCGTGCTCAAGCTGGTACGCCAGCTGGCCAAGCGCGACGCGCTGCCGCCGGAAGTGGTGGTGGAAATCCGCACCCAGGCGCATCTGGCCAATATCGCCAAGCGCCGCAGCGATCAGGGACAACTGGTCGCCTACCTGCGCGGCCTGCCGGAGGAAGAGCGCGGCCGGCGCGTGTCGCTGGCGGCGGCCAAGGCGCTGACCGCGCTCGATACCGAGGGCGAAGCGCAGAAGCTGATCGAGGCGGCGCTCGACAAGGCCGGCGGCGACGCCTGGCAATCGGAACTGGCCGCCATCTACGGCCGCCTGGCGCGCGGCGAACAGACGACCCGCATTGCCCGGGCGGAAGGCTGGCTGCTCCATCATCCGGGCGATGCCGTGCTGCTGCTCGCCCTGGGCCGGATGTGCCAGCGCCAGCGCCTGTGGGGCAAGGCGCAAAGTTACCTGGAAGCGTCGTTGTCGGTCCGGGCGACGCAGGAGGCGCATCTCGCGCTGGCCCGCCTGCTCGACGAACTCGACAAGGCGGACGAAGCCAACAAACACTACCGGGCCAGCGCCCAGCTCAACGCAAGCTAGTAGCCCAGCCCAGAGATTACGGAACATGAAAACTCGCCTTTGCGCTGCTGGCGTTGTTGCTCATCCTCGCGATAGCTTCGGCTATCGCTGTGGTTCGCGCCTAGCCGGCAACGCAAATTCTTCGCTTTCATTTTGTTCCGCAATCTCTGGGCTAGGCTACAAGGCGCACCCAAGACGAGGAGAGGGAAAATGCTGAATATCGATCTGCGGAAAATCTACAATTTCTACCCGGTCGAGCCGGCTCCCGATCCGCATGCGCTCCCGACCGGTGGCGACGTCTATTACGAATGCCTCGAATGCGCGGTGGTCGTCAATTCGGTGCCGCACATCAAGGCCGCCTGCGCCTGCGGCAACCTGGCGGGCGGGGGCGGGAAAATGGGGGTCAAGGACCCGACGCGTGTCCGTGTGGTCAAGGGCAAGCTGAAATAGTTGCTAGTCATTAGTTATTCGTTGCTAGCAAAAACAGAGGGCGCCTTGGCGCCCTCAACGATTCGCTAGCAACCAATGACTAGCAACTGCCCTCCAGCCAGTCCTGCGGCTTGAGGAAGACCTCGTACAGTTCGGCTTCCGGGCTGCCGGCTTCCGGTTTCCAGTCGTAGCGCCATTTGACGACGGGCGGCAGGGACATCAGGATCGACTCGGTGCGCCCGCCGGACTGCAGGCCGAACAGCGTGCCGCGGTCCCAGACGAGATTGAATTCGACGTAGCGCCCGCGACGGTAGGCCTGGAAGTCGCGCTCGCGCTCGCCGTAGGGCGTGTCGCGGCGCTTGGCCAGGACCGGGAGGTAGGCCCGGGTGAAGGCGTCGCCGACGGATTGCGTCAGGCTGAAACAGCGCTCGAAACCGCCTTCGTTGAGATCGTCGAAGAAAACGCCGCCGACGCCGCGCGGCTCGTTGCGGTGCTTGAGGAAGAAGTAGTCGTCGCACCACCCTTTGTATTTGGCGTAAACATCGTCGCCGAACGGGGCCAGCGCATCGCGGCAGCTGCGGTGGAAATGAGCCACGTCTTCCCGCTGGCCGTAATAGGGCGTCATGTCCATGCCGCCGCCGAACCACCAGACATCGTCTTCGCCTGCCTTGCTGGCGACGAAGCTGCGCACGTTCATGTGCGCCGTCGGGCAGTAGGGGTTGCGCGGGTGGAGGACCAGCGAGACGCCCATCGCTTCCCACGAGCGGCCGGCCAGTTGCGGGCGCACGGCGGTGGCCGAGGCGGGCAGGGAGTTGCCGGTGACGTGCGAGAAATTGACGCCGCCGCGTTCGAAGAAATCGCCTTCCTCGATCAGTCGCGAAACGCCGCCGCCGCCTTCCGGTCGAACCCAGCTGTCGGTGCGGAACGGCTGGCCGTCGAAAGCCTCCAGTTCGCCGACGATGCGGCTTTGCAGGCCGGTGAAGTAATCCTTGAGGCGGGTGGTGTCCATGGTTGTCTCCGTTGGATGTGCAACGGGCGGCTCATGCATGGCGTGAGCCGCCCGATTGTCGTTTTTCTGCCGGCCGGTGCCCCGACCGCGCGCTGTCAGCGGCCGATCGCCCGGTAGCCGATGTCCTTGCGGTACTGCATGCCCTCCCAGGCGATCTGGGCGGCGGCCTCGTAGGCAGCCTTCTGGGCCAGCTTGACGTTTTCGCCGAGCGCCGTGACGCACAGCACGCGGCCGCCGGCGGTCACCGCCTGGCCGTCCTTGTCGGCCGTGCCGGCATGGAAGACGTGGCAGTCGTCGCCGAAGCTGTTGCCCTTGGGCAGGCCGCCGATGACGTCGCCCTTTTTCGGGGTGTCCGGGTAATTGGCGGCGGCGAGCACGACGCCCAGCGCGATGCGGCGGTCCCATTCGGCCTCGACCTGGTCGAGGGTGCCGGCGATGCCGTGTTCGAGCAGATCGACGAAGTCGGACTTCAGGCGCATCAGGATCGGCTGGGTTTCCGGGTCGCCCATGCGGCAGTTGAATTCCAGCGTCTTGACCGAGCCGTCCTTGCCGATCATCAGGCCGGCGTAGAGGAAACCGGTGAAGGGGATGCCGTCGGCCGCCATGCCGCGCACCGTCGGCAGGATGATTTCGCGCATCGCCTTGGCATGCACTTCCGGGGTGACGCACGGAGCCGGGGAGTAGGCGCCCATGCCGCCGGTGTTCGGGCCCTGGTCGCCGTCGAAGATGCGCTTGTGGTCCTGGCTGGAGGCCAGGGCGAGCACGTTCTTGCCGTCGACCATGACGATGAAGCTGGCTTCCTCGCCGTCGAGGAAGTCCTCGATGACGACGCGGGCACCGGCATCGCCCAGCTTGTTGCCGGACAGCATGTCGTCGATGGCGGCGTGCGCTTCGTCGAGGCTCATGGCGACGACGACGCCCTTGCCGGCGGCCAGGCCGTCGGCCTTGATGACGATGGGGGCGCCCTGGCGGTCGATGTAGGCGTGGGCCGCGGCGGCATCCGAGAAGGTCTCGAAGCCGGCGGTCGGGATGTTGTGGCGGGCCATGAAGCGCTTGGCGAAGTCCTTGGAGGACTCGAGCTGGGCGGCTTCCCTGGTCGGGCCGAAGATCTTCAGGCCGCGGTTGCGGAAGACATTGACCACGCCGGCCGCCAGCGGGGCCTCGGGGCCGACCAGCGTGAGGTGGATTTTGTTCTGCTCGGCGAAATCGGCCAGCGCTTCCGGATCGGTGATGTCGATGTTTTCCAGCTCGTGCTCGCGCGCCGTGCCGGCATTGCCGGGGGCGACGAACACCTTCTGCAGGCCGGGGGTCTGCGCCAGGCGCCAGGCCATGGCGTGCTCGCGGCCGCCGGAACCGATTACCAGTAGTTTCATTGTGCTAGTTCCTAGTTGCTAGTCGTTGGTTATTCGTCGTTAGTTGTTAGCGAGGGGTTGCCAGCGACTAGCAACTAACGACTCGCGACTGCCTTTAGTGTCGGAAGTGGCGGGCGCCCGTGAACACCATGGCGATGCCGTGTTCGTCGGCTGCCGCGATGACTTCCTCGTCGCGCATCGAGCCGCCCGGCTGGATGACGGCGACGGCGCCGGCTTCGGCCAGCACGTCGAGGCCGTCGCGGAACGGGAAGAAGGCGTCGGAAGCGACGACCGAGCCCTTGAGCGGCAGGCCGGCGTTCTGCGCCTTGATGCTGGCGATCTTGGTCGAATCGACGCGGCTCATCTGGCCGGCGCCGACGCCCAGGGTCATGCCGCCGCCGCAGAAGACGATGGCGTTGGACTTGACGAACTTGGCAACGCGCTCGGCGAAGAGCAGGTCTTCGATCTGCTGGGCGGTCGGCTGGACCTTGGTGACCACCTTGAGGCCGGAAGCCTGGGCGGTGAAGTCGTCGGCCGTCTGCACCAGCAGGCCGCCGCCGACGCGCTTGAGCTCAAGCTTGTTGAGGTCGCGGCCGAGCGGCACGACCAGCACGCGCAGGTTCTGCTTGGCAGCGAGCGCTGCCTTGGCTTCGGCGGTGAAGGACGGGGCGATCAGCACTTCGACGAAGTGCTTGCGCTCGTTCATGGCGTTGACGACGTCGATGCCGACTTCGCCGTTGAAGGCGATGATGCCGCCGAAGGCGGAGGTCGAGTCGGTCTTGAAGGCCTTTTCGTAGGCGCCGAGCAGCTTGCCGTCGATGGCCACGCCGCACGGGTTGGCGTGCTTGATGATGACGCAGGCCGGGGCGTCGAAGGCCTTGACGCATTCCCAGGCGGCATCGGAATCGGCGATGTTGTTGTAGGACAGTTCCTTGCCCTGCAGCTGGGTGTAGGCGGCGATGCTGCCCGGCAGCGCGACGGTGTCGCGGTAGAAGGCAGCCTGCTGGTGAGCGTTCTCGCCGTAGCGCAGGATTTCGGTGCGGTCGAAGGCCAGTTGCAGCTTGGCCGGGAACACGGAGGGCAGCGGTGCGGCGTCGGCCGGCTTGCTTTCGGCGCCTTCGTCGAGGCCGGTCAGCCAGTTGGCGATCATGCTGTCGTAGCGCGCGGTATGCGTGAAGGCCTTCTTGGCCAGGCCGAAGCGGGTGGCCAGTTGCAGCGCGCCACCGTTGGCCTTCATCTCGTCGAGCAGCGGCTGGTAATCGGACGGGTCGGTCACGATGGCGACGCCGTTGTAGTTCTTGGCCGAGGAACGGACCATGGCCGGGCCGCCGATGTCGATGTTCTCGATGGCGTCTTCCAGCGTCACGCCCGGCTTGGCGATGGTGGCGGCGAACGGGTAGAGGTTCACGCAGACCAGGTCGATGGTCGGGATGCCATGCTCGGCGATGGTCGCCAGGTGCTCGGGCAGATCACGACGGGCCAGGATGCCGCCGTGCACCTTCGGGTGCAGGGTCTTGACGCGGCCGTCGAGCATTTCCGGGAAGCCGGTGTAGTCGCCGATTTCGGTGACTTCCAGGCCGGCGTCGCGCAGCATCTTGGCGGTGCCGCCGGTGGACAGCAGCTTGACGCCTTGCGCGGCGAGGCCCTGGGCGAATTCGAGAACACCCGTCTTGTCGGAGACGGAAATCAGCGCTTGCTTGATGGTCATGGTCGTGGCTTACAGAAGTGAATGTTCGGTGAGTTTCTTGCGCAGCGTGTTGCGGTTGATGCCCAGCATCTCGGCGGCCAGCGTCTGGTTGCTGCCGGCCTTGGCCAGCACGACTTCCAGCATCGGCTTTTCCACGCTCTTGAGGACCATGTCGTAGATGGCGGACGGGCTTTCGCCGTCCAGGTCCCTGAAATACTGCTCCAGTGCGTTCACGACGCACTTCCCCAGATCATGTTGGCTCATGCTGCCAACGCCTCCTCTTGTGTTTTGTTTTCTTCATACTGCAGATGATCGTGTTCCTCCGCGTAACGCAGGAAAAACTCGTTCACGGCCTGGTGCTGCAATTCCACCGTCGGCAGCGTGTTCATCACCTTGCGGAACGCCGCCGAGCCGATCAGGCCCTTGGTGTACCAGGAGATGTGCTTTCTCGCGACCTTGACCCCCGTGTCCAGGCCGTAGAAATCGTAGAGGTCTTCGAGATGCGCCATCAGGATGGCGTGGATCTCGCCGACCGGCGCCGGCGCCATTTTTTCGCCGGTCTTCAGGTAGTGTTCGATCTCGCGGAACAGCCAGGGGCGGCCCTGGGCGGCGCGGCCGATCATCACGCCGTCGGCGCCGGTGACGTCGAGGACGTGCCTGGCCTTCTCGGGCGTCGTGATGTCGCCGTTGGCGATGACCGGAATCTTCACCAGCGTTTTCACGTAGGCGATGGTGTCGTATTCGGCTTCGCCGGTGTATTGCTGGCAGCGCGTGCGGCCGTGGATGGCGACGGCGCGGATGCCGGCGTTTTCGGCGATGCGCGCGATGTTCGGCGCATTCTTGTTGGCGATATTCCAGCCGGTGCGGAATTTCAGCGTCACCGGCGTGTCGGGCACGGCACCGACCACGGCATCGAGGATCTCGCCGACCAGCTGCTCGTGCTGCATCAGCGCCGAGCCGGCCATCACGTTGCACACCTTCTTGGCCGGGCAGCCCATGTTGATGTCGATGATCTGGGCGCCGTTGTCGACGTTGTGCCTGGCCGCCTCTGCCATCATCTTCGGATCGGCGCCGGCGATCTGCACCGAGATCGGATCGACCTCGCCGGTGTGGTTGGCCCGGCGCAGCGTCTTGGCGCTGCCGTAGAGCAGCGAGTTCGAGGTGACCATCTCGGAAACGGCCAGTCCGGCGCCCATCTTCTTGCACAGCTGGCGAAACGGACGATCCGTGACGCCCGCCATCGGTGCGACGAAGAGATTGTTGCGCAAGGTAAAACCGGCAAATTCCATGGGCGAGCGGGTGCGTTCAAGCAAATTTTGGGAAGCGGCGGATTGTAGCGCAATTGCCGCCTAAAAAATAGTCAGAGGGGCATCGATTTGCATCCCGGCGCCCCGGCTTGACGATTGATTTTTAATGACCTTTGAGCGCGTAGATGCCCGGCGCATTGCGCCAGTAGCCCTTGTAGTCCATGCCGCAGCCGAACAGGAAACGATCGGCAATATCGAGGCCGGTGAAGTCGGCGCGCATGCCCGGCTCGGCCTTGCGGTCATGGTCCTTGTGCACCAGCACGGCGGTCAGCACGCGGGCCGCGCCTTCCTCGCCCAGGTGCTGGCAGATGGCTTTCAGGGTGTGGCCTTCATCGAGGATGTCGTCGATGACCAGGACGGTGCGCCCCTTCAGCTCCTGCGCCGGGCGGACCCGCCAGTCGAGCAGGCTGTTGCCCTGCAGCTGCATGCCATAGCGGCTGGCGTGCAGGTAGCTCACTTCCAGCGGGAAGTTCAGGCGGGCGAGCAGCTGGCCGGCGACGACCAGGCCCCCGTTCATGACCGAATAGACCAGCGGTGCGCTGTCGGCGAGCTCGGCGGTGATGGCTGCGGCCATGCGGTCGAGCGCGGCATCGACCTGTTGCGGCGTGGCCAGGCAGTCGGCCTCGGCCATCGCGCGCTTGATTTCGTTGATGTCGACGGTCATGTCAGTGTCCTTCAAATTCGCAAACGGTAAAGATGGGCAGGCCGGCGGCCTTGAGCAGCCGGGAGCCGCCGAGTTCGGGCAGGTCGACGATGGCGGCGGCTTCGACAATGGTGCCGCCCAGGCGCTGGATCAGCCGGGCGCCGGCCATCATGGTGCCGCCGGTGGCGATCAGGTCGTCGATGAGCAGCACGCGGTCGCCGGCCTTGATCGCGTCGGTGTGGATTTCGACGGTGGCGTTGCCGTATTCCAGTTCGTATTCCTCGCTCACCGTCGAGAACGGCAGCTTGCCCTTCTTGCGCACCGGCACGAAGCCCTTGTTCAGCTGGTGGGCGACGACGGCGCCGAGGATGAAGCCGCGCGCATCGATGCCGGCGACGACGTCGATCCGGTCTTCCATGTAGCGCAGCACGAAAGCGTCGACGAGCACGCGGAAGGCGCGCGGGTCCTGCAGCAGCGGCGTGATGTCGCGGAACTGCACGCCCGGCTCGGGCCAGTCCGGAACGGTGCGGATGCGGGCTTTCAGGTAGCCGGTGTCGGGCAGGGGGGCGTGGTTCATGGCGAGCTCAGAGCAGGGCGAATTTGGCGACGAAGGCGGCGGCGATGACGGCCACCGTCGGCGAGACATCGCGGGCGCGGCCGGACAGCGCCTTGATCGCGACATAGGAAATGAAGCCGAAGGAAATGCCGTGGGCGATCGAGAAGGTGAACGGGATGGTGATCGCGGTGACGACGGCGGGAGTCGCCTCGGTCAGGTCGTCCCAGTGGATTTCGGCGAGGCCGCGCGACATCAGGATGGCGACGTAGCACAAGGCCGGCGCCGTGGCGTAGGCCGGCACGGTGCCGGCGAGCGGCGCGAAGACGATGCAGCACAGGAAGAGCAGGGCGACGACCACGGCGGTCAGGCCGGTGCGCCCGCCGGCGGCGGTGCCGGCCGCCGATTCGATGTAGGCGGTGGTCGACGAGGTGCCGAGCAGGGCGCCGGCGCTGATGGCGACAGAATCGGCGAGCAGGGCCTTGCGCAGGCGAGGCAGCTTGCCGTCCTTGTCGAGCAGGCCGGCGCGGTGGCAGACGCCGACCAGGGTGCCGGAGGCATCGAACAGCTCGACCATGAAGAAGGTGAGGACGACGGCGAGCAGGCCGGCATTCAGGGCGCCGGCAAGGTCGAGCTGCATGAAGGTCGGGGCCAGCGACGGCGGGGCGGCGACGATGCCCTTGAACTCGGTGAGGCCGAGGCCGACCGAGGCGCCGGTCACGGCGAGGATGGCGATGATGATGGCGCCCGGCACCTTGCGGTATTCCAGCGCGACGATCAGCATGAAGCCGGCGGCGGCGAGCAGCGGGCCGGGTTGGTGGATGTCGCCGAGGGTGAGCAGCGTCGCCGGATGGGCGGTGATCAGGCCGGCGTTCTTGAGGCCGATGATGGCGAGAAAGAGGCCGATGCCGGCGGAAATCGAATACTTGAGCGAGGTCGGAATGGCGTTGACGATCCATTCGCGCACCTTGAACAGGCTGAGCAGGATGAACAGTCCGCCGGAAATCAGGACGGCGCCCAGGGCGGTCTGCCAGGTGTAGCCCATGCCCTGGACGACGGTGAAGGCGAAGTAGGCATTGAGGCCCATGGCCGGGGCGAGGGCCACCGGGTAGTTGGCGTAGAGGCCCATGATCGCCGTGCCGATGGCGGCGGCCAGGCAGGTGGCGACGAATACCGCATCGCGCGGCATGCCGGCGGCGGAAAGGATGTCCGGATTGACGAAGACGATGTAGGCCATCGTCAGGAAGGTGGTCAGGCCGGCGAGGACTTCGGTGCGGACCGTGGTGCCGTGGGCCTGCAGCTGGAAAAACCGTTCGAGCATGCGCTGCTCCCGGAAAAAAGCAAGGCACTCTATCGCAATGTGAGGCCCGGCGCGATTGTGGTTTACACCAACGCGAAAGCGAGGCCGAGCAGGCAGGCAAAGACCAGCTGCAGGCCGGCGGTGGCGGCGAGAATCAGGTTGAACGCCGGGCCGGGCGGCTGGCGATAAAAGCGGGCGATCAGGCGCAGAGCGAGCGGGAGCGACAGCAGCGGCAGGGCGGCCGGCCAGCCGAGGTCGCCGAGCGCCGGCAGCAGGGCGTAGGGAGCGAGCATCTCCAGCGCATAGACATGCCGGGTGGCCGGGCGGCCGAGACGAACGGCCAGCGTGTTCTTGCCGTGGGCCTGGTCGCCGTCGTGGTCGCGGTAGTTGTTGACGGTGATGACGGCGGCGGCGTGGATGCCGACCAGTGCCGCGACGACGAGGGCCGTGGGCGTAAGGGTCAGCGTCTGCAGGTAGTAGCTGCCGCCGACGGCGACCAGGCCGAAGAAGGCAAACACGAAAACCTCGCCGAGCGGCCCGTAGGCGATGGGCTTGGGGCCGCCGGTGTAGGCCCAGCCGGCGGCCAGCGAGGCGAGGCCGATGGCGACGATGGGCCAGCCGCCGTGGCGGACGAGATAGATGCCGCACAGGAAAGCCAGCGCGAAGCTGAGCCAGGCCCCGGCCTTGACCGTGCCCGGCGACAGCCAGCCCTCGGCGGTGGCGCGTCGGGGACCGAGGCGCCCGGGCGTGTCGGTGCCGCGCAGGAAGTCGCCGACGTCGTTGAACAGGTTGGTGCCGATCTGGATGAAGGCGGCGCCGAGCGCGGCGGCCAGCAGCGGCAGCCAGAGCAGGGCGTGGACGTCATGCCAGGCGACGGCCGTGCCGACCAGCACGGGCGACAGCGAGACCGAGAGCGTCTTGGGGCGACAGGCGAGGAACCAGGCGGTGCTTTTGTTCATGGGTCGGATCGAAGGGCCGGGGGCACGACATTAACCGGCTGCCGCGCCCTTGCCCTTGGCGCAGATCAAGGCCAGGCGCGGGCGCCCCAGATCATGCGCTTGGCAACGAAGTGGCGGGCCGGCGGGAAGACGTCGAGGGCGAGCAGGCCCAGGCCGCGCGCCACTTGCAGCGGGGCGCAGTCGTTGGAGAAGGCCCTGACGATCCGGTCGGTGAACAGGGCGCCGCCCCGGCGATCAAGGCGGCGGCTGGCCGCGTAGTCCCCCAGGCTGGCAGCGTCGATGCCGCTCCTGAGCAGAGTCTCGCACAGCTGCCAGGCGTCGCGCAGGCCGAGGTTGAAGCCCTGGCCGGAGACCGGGTGCAAGGTCTGGGCGGTATTGCCGATCCATACCTCGCGGCCCTTGACCAGGGTGTCGCGCAGGCGCAGGGCGAGCGGGAAGCGGCTGCGCGGGCCGGGCCTGGCGAAGCGCATGCGGCTGCCGAACTGGGCCTGCAGGGCGGCGCTGAAGGCGGCGTCGTCCATCGCCATCACGGCATCGGCCTTGGCCGGCGGCAGCGTGAATACGATGGCGTATTCCTCGCCGAGCGGCAGCAGGGCCAGCGGGCCGTCGGGTGTGAAGCGTTCCCAGGCGCGCCGGCCGTGGCTAGGCGTCGGCGTCACTTCGCAGATCACCGCATGCTGGTCGTAGTCGCTGACCGACACGGCCGGATCGTCGCCGGGCGTGCCCTCGGCATGGACCAGCAGTCGGCAGCGGATGGTCCGCTGCCGGCCGGCCTGGCGCAGGGACACGGTGGCGCCGTCATCGTCGGCGTCGATGCCGAGGATTTCCGTCTCGGCCAGCAGGCTGCCGGTGGCGAGGTTGGCGGCCAGCGCGGCGGCGAGGTCGCGGTAGCGAACGACGTAGCCGAGTGCCGGCAAGGCGTAATCGTCGCGGTCGATCAGCGTGCGGCCGAAACCGCCCTTTTGCGAGACGTGGATGGTTTCGATCGGCGTGGCGGCGCGGGCCGGCCAGCTGGCGATCTGTTCGAGCAGTTCGCGGGCGCCGTGCGACAGGGCGAGGGCGCGCGGGTCGGTCTGCAGGTCGGCCGGGGGGCGGCGGTCGATGAGCAGCGATGGCTGCCCGCCGGCGGCGAGGGCCAGGTGCAGCGTCATGCCGACCGGGCCGGCGCCGACGATCAGGATGTCGACGGTTTCCACGGCTTCAGTCACGGCGCATCACCTCCTCGATCTCGGCGACCGTCTTCGGTGCCGAGGTGTAGATGTCGCAGCCGCTGTCGGTGACGCGCACATCGTCCTCGATGCGGATGCCGATGCCGGCCAGCGCCGGCGGGATGTCGTCGGCCGGGCGGATGTAGAGGCCGGGTTCGACGGTGACGGTCATGCCCGGCTGCAAGGTCGTCCATTGGTCGCCGACCTTGTATTCGCCGGCGTCGTGCACGTCGAGGCCGAGCCAGTGGCCGGTGCGGTGCATGTAAAAGCGGCGGTAGTCGCCTTTTTCGATCAGGTTGTCGATATCGCCCTGGAGCAGCTTGAGGTCGACCAGGCCTTGCGTCAGCACGCGCACGGCGGCGTCGTGGGCTTCCATGAAGTGGCGGCCGGGGGCGGTGGCGGCGAAGGCGGCGTCCTGCGCGGCGAGGACGATTTCGTAGACATCCTTCTGGGCGGCGTTGAAGCGGCCGTTGACCGGGAAAGTCCGGGTGATGTCGGCGGCGTAGCCCTCGACTTCGCAGCCGGCGTCGATCAGCACCAGGGTGTTGTCGTTGAGCAGCTTGTTGTTCTCGACGTAGTGCAGCACGCAGGCATTGGCGCCGCCGGCGACGATGGGCGTGTAGGCGTGGGCATCGGCGCCGCGCCTGCGGAATTCGTAGGTCAGTTCGGCTTCCAGCTCGTATTCGGCCATGCCGGGGCGGCAGGCGCGCATGGCGCGGGCGTGGCCGGCGCTGGCGATGTCGGCCGAACGCTGCTGGATGTCGGCCTCGGCGGCGTCCTTGACCAGGCGCATGGCGTCGAGTTCGGCGCGCAGGTCGTGGATGGCGCGCGGCGCACGCTTGCCGGCCCGGGTCTGGGCGCGCACTTCGTTGAGCGCCTTGGCGATGCGGGCATCCCAGGCGGCATCGTGGCCGATGGCGTGCCACAGCGTGTCGCGGTCGACGAGGAATTCGGCCAGTTTCTTGTCGAATTGCTCGATCGGGTAGGCGGCGTCGAAGCCGAAGGCGGCTTTCGCGGCCTTGGGGCCGTAGCGGTAGCCGTCCCAGATTTCGCGTTCTTCGTGCTTTTCGCGGCAGAAGAGGATGGATTTCGGCTTCTTGCCGCCGATCAGCACGACGACGGCTTCCGGCTCGGGAAAGCCGGTCAGGTACCAGAAGTAGCTGTCGAAGCGGTAGAGATGGTGCGCGTCGCGATTGCGGATGACTTCCGGCGCGGTCGGCACGATGGCGACGCCGTCGCCGATTGTCTTCAGCAGGCGCTTGCGGCGGGCGAGAAAGTGGGCGTGGGTCATTTGGCTGCGTAAGGTGCTGTTTGCTCTTGAGCCGAGGGTGGCGTCTGAACGAGTTGCTCCGGTTGCAGCAACTCGATCACCCCGTTATGGCTGATAACCAATGCGGTAGCGGTTTGTCGGGCAATTTCCCTGGCGCGACGGGCGGCCCGCTCGATAGCGTGAACGGATAAACGCAAATCCGGGTCTTGTGCGGTTTCAATCGGGCGAGTGTTCATCTTCATTCACTCCAGTCCTGCAGGGTCGGCGTCAAGCCGCTGTTATCGTAAAGCATCCAGGCGTCTACACGCGGGGCGTAGTATTGGCGGAAATTCTCCAAGCCTGCGGAGTAGCGGCGCCGAATGACGTTTTCGGGAATATCGTGCCCGCCTTGTCGCACTCGCTGGGCTACGCGGGCAATGGCCTCCTCGGGGCTGTCGAGTTGCAGGAAAATCAGCTTGACGCGATAGCCGGCGGCTTGCCATTGGTCGATCAGCCGCAAATAACCTCGCCCGGACAGCGTGGTTTCAAACGCAAAGCTGGTTCGAGAAGCAAAGTGGCGGTTCAGTTCCTGCAGCATCAGGCGGGCCGCTGCAATAGCTGCCGATTCGGGGGCGAAGGGGGCGAGCCCCGCGGCAATCAGGTCGGCGTTGATGAAGGCCGGGCAACCGGCCTCGTTCGGCAGGAATTCGCGGGCAAAGGTGGTTTTCCCGGCTCCGTTGGGGCCGGCGATGATCAGGACACGTGGCTGGGCGGCGGCGGTCATCGGGAGGCTGTCTTCGATAGCTCGGCATCCAGTTCCGCAAGACGTTGCGGTGTTCCCACGTCGACCCAGTGGCCGGCGTGGCGTTCCCCGGTCAGCGTCTTGGCCGCGATGGCGGCGTCGAGCAGCGGGCGCAGTTTCATGACCGTGCCGGCTTGGACGCCGGCGAAGAAGGATGGCGAAAAAACGCCGATGCCGGCATAGGTGAGCGTTTGCTCACCGTGGGCGTAGATGACCCGCTGGCCGTCCAGGCTGAAGTCGCCGCCGGCATGGTGCGCCGGGTTGGCGACCATGACGAGATGGGCGTTCGCCGATGCGAGTCGCCGGGCCTGATTGAAATCCCAGTCGCAATAAACGTCGCCGTTGACCACCAGGAAGGGCGCGTCGCCGAGCAGCGGCAGGGCGGTGGCGATGCCGCCGGCGGTCTCCAGCGCGCCCGGCGGTTCCGCCGAGTAGCGGATGCGCAGGCCCCATGGCGAGCCGTCGCCCAGCGCGCTTTCGATCTGCTGGCCGAGGTGGGCGTGGTTGATGACGATGTCGCGGAATCCCGCCGCCGCCAGGCGCTCCAGGTGCCAGACGATCAGCGGCTTGCCGCCGGCGACCAGCAGCGGCTTGGGCGTGTGGTCGGTCAGCGGTCGCATGCGTTCGCCGCGGCCGGCGGCGAGGATCATCGCTTTCATCTTGGAATCCAGGATGGAGTGCCTTTGCTGGTAGCCAACAACTACTTATACCGGTAGCCGATCTGCTCGGTGTTGCCTTCGAGGCGGTCGAGCAGGTTCTGCAGCGGCTTGAGCTGGAGGTAGCGGCTGGCCGTCTTGCGGGCGTAGTTGATGAAGCGCGGCAGGTCTTCGCTGTATTTGTCCTTGCCGTCGCGGTACTTCAGGCGGCAGAAGATGCCGAGCACCTTGAGGTGGCGCTGCAGGCCCATCAGCTCGTATTCGCGCCAGAAGGCGCCGAAGTCCTCGCGCACCGGCAGGCCGGCGGCGCGGGCCTTTTCCCAGTAGCGGACGACCCAGTCGATTTCCTGCTCTTCGTCCCAGGAGATGAAGGCGTCGCGGAACAGCGAGACGACGTCGTAGGTGATCGGCCCCATGACGGCATCCTGGAAGTCGATGATGCCCGGGGTCAGGCGCTCGGCGCTTTCGACGACCATCAGGTTGCGCGGCATGAAGTCGCGGTGCACGAACACCTTGGGCTGGCCGAGCGCCGAGTTGATCAGGAACTTGAAGGTGCGATCGAGCATGATGCGGTCTTCGTCGGCCAGTTCGATGCCGAGGTGGCGGCCGACGAACCATTCCGGAAAGAGGTCGAGTTCGCGGCGCAGCAGCGTGCCGTCGTAGGGCGGCAACGTGGCGGCGGTCGACGACAGTTGCCACTGGATCAGCACGTCGAGGACCGGGCGGATCAGCAGGTCGGCCATGCTCAGGTCGGCGTTCAGGGCGTCGAGGTAGCCGATGCGGCCGAGGTCGGTGAGCACCAGGAAACCCTTGTCGAGATCCTTGTCGAGGATGCGCGGCGCGGCCAGGTCGGCCTTGGCGAGCAGTCCGGCGACATGGATGAAGGGCTTGCAGTCTTCCTTCTCCGGCGGGGCGTCCATCAGGATGCGCGTGCTGCCGTCCGGCCAGGTCAGGCGGAAGTAGCGGCGGAAGCTGGCATCGGCCGAGGCCGGGGTGATCTGGACGTTCTGGTTGGGGAAGCGCTCGGCTACCCAGTCTGTAACAAGTTGATCGCGCGACATCGGTCGGGTGTGGGTTCGTTGTAAAATGGCGCGATTTTAACACTCGGGTTCCGGTCGTTCCGGTCCTCGCTTTTCTTCGATCGCCTGAATGCCCGGTTTTTCCCGTCGCCCGCTCGCCGTTCTTGTCTGCTGCCTGTTTTCCGGCACGCAGGTCGGTCATGCGGCCATCGAGACCGAGCGCGCCTCGCTGCAGGCGGCGGGTTCGGCGCCGGAAGAACTTGTGCAGCCGTTGATGCTGGCGGCCAACGACGTGCCGCTGAACCTGCGCAAGGAACGCAAGTTCGACATCCTCAAGAAAAAGAAGGCGCCGGCGGAGAAGGTGCAGGAAGCCAAGGTGCCGGTGCCGGAAGCGCCGGCGGTGTTGAAGCAGGACGATAGCTATCCGCTGTTCATCGTCGCCGACCAGATCGAGGGGCAGGCCGACGAGCTCACGGAAGCCGAGGGCGATGTCGAACTGCGCAAGGTGGGCAGCCTGCTCTATGCCGACCGCCTCACCTATCGGCCGCTCGAGGACGAGGTCGAGGCCACGGGCTCGGTTCGCCTGCTGCAGGATGGCGCGGAGATCAGCGGCCCGCATTTGCGCATGCGGCTGTCCGACCGGATCGGTTCGGCCGAGCAGGCGACCTACCACATCGTGCGCGACGTGCCGAGTCGCTACTATGCCCCGCAGCAGACGGTGGTCACGGTGGCGAGCAGCAACGCGAATACCTCGGGCGCGCCGATGATGCTCAACGTCGCCAACAGCTACGGGCTGCCGACGCAACTGCCGCCGCCGCGTCCCTCGGAAGCCAACGGTTACGCCGAACGGATCGATTTCGAAGGCGAGAACCAGATGTCGCTGTTCACCAATACCTATTCGACGTGCAAGCCGGGAAGCGCCGACTGGTATCTGAAGAGCGCCGAAACGCATCTCGATTACGACGAGGGCAAGGGAACGGCCAGGGATGCCACGCTGTGGTTCCATGGCGCGCCCATTCTCTATACGCCGCTGGCGTCCTTTCCGCTGAACAACCAGCGACGTTCGGGCATCCTGCATCCGCATTTCTCGACGTCGACGCGCAGCGGCCTGGACCTGACGGTTCCGTACTACCTCAACCTGGCGCCGAACTACGACCTGACGCTGGTGCCGCGCTACCTGTCGAAGCGCGGCGTCCAGATCGGGGCCGATGCGCGCTATGTCGATCATTTCTACGAAGGCCAGGCACGCTTCGAGTACATGCCGAACGACGACATGTTGAATCGTCATCGCTACGCCTATCGTATCGACCATCGGCACAACCTGGGACGCGGTCTTTCGGCAACGGTTAACTGGAACGGCGTTTCCGACGACTACTACTGGCAGGACCTGACCTCGCGTCTGCTGCAGACATCGCAGACCCAGCTGCCGCGCCAGGTGTCGCTCGGCTATACGCCCGCGCCGTGGCTGCAGACCAACATGCAGGTGCTGCGCTACCAGACCTTGCAGATCGATCCGGCCAACCCGATCGCCCGTCCCTACTTCCTCGAGCCACAGCTCAACCTGCTGGCGTACAAGCCGAACGTGTTCAAGACCGATTTTTCCGCGATCGGCCAATATTCGCGCTTCACCCACGTCGATGCCGCAAAGGTGCAGGGCGACCGGATGGTGTTCTATCCGCAGGTTTCCCTGCCCATCGTCCATCCGGCCTTCCAGATCACGCCCAAGCTCGGCCTGCACCTGACCAAGTATTCGCTGGACGAGCAGGCTTCGGGGCTGCCCAATACCTTCAGCCGCGCGCTGCCGACCTTCTCGCTCGATTCGACGGTGGTTTTCGAGCGCGAGGGCGACTGGTTCGGCAAGGGCTACATCCAGACGCTGGAGCCGCGGCTCTACTACGTCAATATTCCGTACAAGGACCAGAGCCAGATTCCGCTGTTCGACACCGGCCTGTCCGACTTCAATTTCGCCCAGATCTTCTCCGAGAACCGCTACAGCGGTTACGACCGCATCAACGACGCCAACCAGCTGACGGCCGGTCTGACCACCCGTCTGCTCGACGCGGAGACGGGGGTCGAGCGCTTCAAGGCGATGCTGGGCCAGCGCTATTACTTCAAGCCGCAGCGCGTTTCGATCGCTAGTGAAACGACGCGCCAGAGCGACTTTTCCAACATCGTCGCGGCCTTCAACGGGCTGGTCGCGTCGAAGACCTACGCCGATCTGGCGACCGAGTACAACTACCGCGAAAACGTCATCGAACGCTTCTCGGCCGGCGCGCGTTTCCAGCCGGAATACGGCAAGGTGCTGTCGGCCAGCTATCGCTACACCCGCGATGCGCTGACCGGCAATTCCACCGTCGACCAGGTCGATTTCGCCGGCCAATGGCCCATTTCGGCCAACTGGTATGCGGTCGGCCGCTACAACTACTCGCTGCGCGACAGCCGGGCGCTCGAAGTCATCGCCGGCGTCGAGTACAACGCCAGCTGCTGGTCGGTTCGTCTGGTCGGGCAGCGCCTGGCGGCGATTTCCGGTACGCCCAACGAGACGCTCTTCCTGCAGCTCGAACTCAACGATTTCGGCAGCATCGGCTCCAATCCGATCGGCATGCTCCGGCGCAGCATCCCGGGTTATGGCAAGATCAACGAACTGCCAACCAACAGCAGTCTGCTTACTCCCTAATGAACCCCATGACCAAATTCGTTCGTACCTTCGTTTTTCTGATCGCCTGCCTGGGCGGCCTGCTTTCCCAGGCGCCGTTCGCCACGGCGCAGGAGCCGGTCGAGGCGGACCGCATCGTCGCCGTCGTCGGTTCCGACGTGATCACCTATGTCGAGTTGCGCAGTCGCCTCGCGGCGGCGCTCAAGCAACTGCAAAAGCAGGGAACGCCGCTGCCGCCGCAGGATGTCCTGGAGCGCCAGATGCTCGAGCGCCTGATCATGGATCGCGCGCAACTGCAGTACGCCAAGGATTCGGGCATGCGGGTCGACGATATCCAGCTCGATCAGGCGATCGGCCGCATCGCGGCAGGAAACAAGATGAGCGTTCCGGAATTCCGGGCGGCGCTGGAGAAGGATGGCGTCCAGTACGCCAGCTTCCGGGAAGACATTCGCAACGAAATGGTCTCGGTTCGCCTGCGCGAACGCGAGGTCGATAGCAAGCTGGTCATCTCCGACGGCGAGATCGACAACTACATCGCCAACCAGGCCGCTTCGGGCAGCAGCGAGGAGTATCAGCTGGCCCACATCCTGTTGCGCGCCCCGGAATCGGCCAGCCCGGAACAGTTGCAGAAGCTGCGCCTGCGCGGCGAACAAGCGCTCAAGCGGGCGCGTGCCGGCGAAAACTTTGCCGAACTGACCGCCGCCTTTTCCGATGCGCCGGATGCCCTGCAGGGAGGCGATCTCGGCTGGCGTCCGCTGAGCCGTCTGCCCAGCCTGTACGCCGAGGTGGCGGGGCGCCTGCAGCAGGGCGAGGTCAGCGAGCTGCTGCGCTCCTCGGCCGGTTTCCACGTCGTCAAGCTGGTCGGCAAGCGGGGCGGCAGCATGCCGGCCTCGGTCCAGCAGACCAAGGCCCGCCATATCCTGATCCGCGTCAACGAAGTGGTGTCCGAGGCCGAGGCGCGGCGCAAGCTGGAGGCCGTGCGCGAACGCATCGCCAACGGGGTCGATTTTGGCGAGCAGGCCCGCCTCTACTCGCAGGACGGTTCGGCCGCCAAGGGCGGCGACCTGGGCTGGCTCAATCCCGGCGATACGGTTCCGGAATTCGAGCGGGCCATGGATGCCTTGAAGGTCAACGAAGTCAGCGCCGTGGTCCAGTCGCCGTTCGGCATGCACCTGATCCAGGTCCAGGAGCGCCGCGAGCGCGATGTCTCGGCCGAGCGTCAGCGTGCGGTCGCCCGTCAGGCGCTGCGCGAACGCAAGATGGACGAGGCCTACCAGGACTGGCTGCGTCAGTTGCGCGACCGGACCTACGTCGAAAACCGTCTCGACGAGAAGTGATGCAACCGCGCATAGCCGTCACCAGTGGCGAGCCGGCCGGTATCGGGCCGGAGCTCTGCCTGCGGCTGGCGAACTGGTCTGACGAAGCGCACCCCGTCGTCTTGGGCGATCGCGGGTTGCTTGAAGGGCGGGCCGCGCAGCTCGGGCTGGCGGTGGCCATGCGGGATTACGCGGTGGGCAATGCGCCGCAGCCCGGCGTGCTCGACGTGCTTCACCTGCCGCTGGCGGTACCCGCCGTCGCCGGCCGGCTCGACCCGGCCAACGGGCGCCATGTCCTCGATCTGCTCGACCGGGCGCTGGCCGGCTGCGTTTCCGGCGAATTCGCCGCGATGGCGACGGCCCCGGTGCACAAGGGCGTCATCAACCAGGCCGGCGTGCATTTCACCGGCCATACCGAATACCTGGCCGACCGGACCGGCACGCCGCTGGTCGTCATGATGCTTGCCGGCGGCACGACGCGCGGTCCGCTGCGCGTGGCCCTGGCCACCACCCATCTGCCGCTGAAGGACGTTCCTTCGGCCATCACCTCGTCCATGCTGGAAGAGACGCTGCGCATTCTGCATGCCGACCTGCGTCGCAAGTACGGCCTGGCGCAGCCCCGCATCCTGGTGGCCGGCCTCAACCCGCATGCCGGCGAGGGAGGCTACCTCGGCATGGAGGAGATCGAAGTCATCACGCCGGTGCTCGACAAGCTGCGTGCCGAAGGCATGCTGCTCAGCGGTCCGCACCCGGCCGACACGATGTTTACGCCGCCGGTCCTCGCCCAGGGCGACGCCGTGCTGGCGATGTATCACGACCAGGGGCTGACGGCGCTCAAGTACGCGACTTTCGGCCATGGCATCAACGTCACGCTGGGCCTGCCGATCATCCGCACCTCGGTCGATCACGGCACCGCACTCGAACTGGCCGGCACCGGCAAGGCCGACCACGGCAGCCTGTTCGAGTCCGTCGCCGAAGCCGCACGCATGGCGCGTGCCGCGGCCCGCGCCTAGCCTCGGCGGTCGCATCGCGGCTAGCCTATTACCCAGCAGAACACACGCAAGGATAGCAACATGAAAGGCCACGTCGCCCGCAAACGCTTCGGTCAGAACTTCCTGGTCGACAGCGGCATCATTTCCGCCATCGTGTCGGCCATCAATCCGCAACGCGGCGATACCGTCGTCGAGATCGGCCCCGGCCTGGGGGCGATCACCGAACCCCTGCTGGCGCGCGTCGATCACCTGCACGTGGTCGAAATCGACCGCGACCTGATCGCCCGCCTGAAAAAGCAGCACAGCCCCGAGCGCATGACCATCCACGAGGGCGATGCGCTGGCCTTCGACTTCGCCAGCATCGGCACGAAGCTGCACCTGGTCGGCAACCTGCCGTACAACATCTCGACGCCGCTGCTCTTCCATCTCGCCGACTATGCCGAGAACGTCTACGACATGCATTTCATGCTGCAGAAGGAGGTCGTCGAACGCATGGTGGCCGAGCCGGGCGACGCCGATTTCGGCCGCCTCTCGGTGATGCTGCAGTACCGCTTCTATATGGAATGGCTGATCGACGTGCCGCCGGAAAGCTTCGATCCGGCGCCCAAGGTCGATTCCGCCGTCGTCCGGCTGATTCCCAAGCCGCCCGGCGAACTCAATGCCCGAAACCTGGACAAGCTGTCGCAGGTCGTGCTGACCGCCTTCTCGCAACGTCGCAAGATGCTGCGCAACACCCTGAAGGGCATGCTGGACGATGCCGGCTTCGCCGCCCTGGGCATCGATCCGACGCGACGGGCCGAAGATATCCCGGTCGAGGGCTACGTCCGGATCGCCAACTACCTGAGCTGACTCGAGTGCCGGCAGTGCGACAATCTGTCGCAGGCGGGGCGGGCGCCAGGCCGGCTAAAATCGCCGGCTAGCCCATCCTGCGAGTGTTCCGGCATGAACCCGTCCCTCCTCCTGATTCCCGGCCTGCTCGTTGCCGGCCTGGCCCACGCTTCTTGCGGTTCATCCTATTGCATGGTGAACACCAACTGGAACACCCAGGGGCTGTCGAACGATAGCGGGCTGCTGGTCGATCTCCGCTACTCCTACGCCAAAGCCGACCAGTGGCGGGCCGGATCAACGAAGAAAGCGACCGAGGCGCCGAGTAATTCGGGCGAGGAAATCGAGAACCGGCGAACGATCAACCAGATCGTCAACCTCAACCTCGATTACGCCATCAATCGGCAATGGGGCGTTGCCCTCGGGCTGCCCTTCGTCATGCGCGATCATGCTCACACGCTGGATGCGCAAAGCGCCGATCCGGTCGGCCAGCAGGCGAAATTCAGCGAACTCGGCGACATCAAGGTCGTCGGCAAATACAAGTTTGCCTTGCCCGACCCGGATGCAGGCGCCGGCCTGCGTTTCGGGGCCAAATTGCCGACCGGGGCGACCAACAAGGTGATGACGCCCAATTCGCCGGACGATCCGGATACGCCCTACAAGCTGGAGCGTTCAAGCCAGCCGGGCAGTGGCAGCACGGATGGTATCCTCGGTGCCTACTATTTCCAGAATCGCCCGGGCAACGATCTGGGCTGGTTCGTCAGTACTCAGATCCAGACGGCCCTGGCGATCAAGGACGGCTATCGCCCGGGCAATGAGCTGACGCTGGATGTCGGCATGCATTACGAAGTAGCCCACGGCCTCAATCTGTTGCTGCAAGCGAATGCGCTGCGCCGTTCCCGCGATTCCGGCATCAATGCCAATCCTGCATCGGGCGGCCATTCGATCAGCCTGAGTCCGGGGCTGAACTACGCCCTGACGCCGCAAGCCGCCTTGTATGCCTACATTCAGCGGCCCATCGTCCAATACCTGAATGGCGCTCCGGGCGATCCGGCATCCGGCCAACTGGCTGCCCGCTACTCTGCCACGCTGGGGTTGAACCAGCGTTTCTGAAGCGAAAGCTGGTTCCGGAAAGAAAAAACCCGCCATCGGCGGGTTTTTTGCCATCTGCTCGCCGCTTTACTTCTTGCTCGGGCAGCTGTTCATGCCGAGCAGCGTGTAGGCCGGGCACCAGCCGATCAGGCCGGTAGCCAGCGGCACGATGCCGATGTAGCCCCAGGCCGGCAGCAGGCCGGCCACGGTGGCGCCGATCAGGCCGGCGCCGGCAACGATACGCAGGGTTTTGTCGATTCCGCCAACATTTGCCATGGTGTTTTCTCCGTCAGGTTGTGTGTGGACGATGTCACTTTACCGCTGCGGCATGGCCTCGTATGTAACTGCAGTCACACAGCGGCGATTTTCTGCAGGCCGGAGCGGTCGATGATGCTCAGCTGTTCGCGGCCGAGCGTGACCAGGCCTTGCGCGGCAAATCCCTTGAGCAGCCGGCTGACGATTTCGCGCACGCTGCCCAGGTCGTCGGCAAGCTGCTGGTGGGTGACGTTCAGGGTGTTTTCGTTACGGGCCAGCAGCAGCTTGGCCAAGCGCTGGTCGAGACGGGCGAAGGCGACCTCCTCGACCAGTTGCATCAGTTCGGCGATGCGGTCGGTGAACAGGTGGAAGACGAAATCGCGGAACGGCGCATGCTCGACCAGCAGGCGGGAAAACTCGCCAACCGGCAGGGCGAGCAGCGTCAGCGGCGTTTCGGCGATGCCGCGGGCGTTGTAGTCGGTATGGGCCAGCAGGCAACTCGAGCTGATGATGCAGGAACCACCCGGTGCAACGCGGTAGAGCATCAGCTCGCGTCCGCTGGCGGCCAGCTTGATGACCTTGATGCTGCCTTCGAGCAGGAGCGGGAAGCCCTGGCAGGGCTGGTGTTCGGCGAAAACCTGGCGGCCCGCCGGCAGGTGCATGATGGCCTGGGGCTGCGTCAGCGCGGCCAGGCGTTCGGCCGGCAGGCCGGCGAGGGCCGGGTAGAGGCTGAGCAGGCGCTCGCTGGCGGCGGTCGTCGGCATGGCGCGTCAGTCGATCGTGGCCCACACCGGGGCGTGATCGGACGGGCGCTCCAGCTTGCGCGGCGCGCGGTCGACACCGGCCACCGAGCATTTTTCGGCGAGCGGCGCCGAAAGCAGGATATGGTCGATGCGCAGGCCGAGGTTCTTCTGGAAGCCGAGCATGCGGTAGTCCCACCAGGAGAAGGTTTTCTCCGGCTGCTCGAAGAGCCGGAAGCTGTCGCTCAGTCCGAGGCCGATGAAGCGCTGGAAGGCGGCGCGCTCGGGCTCGGAGCAGAGGATTTCGCCGGCCCAGCGCTTCGGGTCGTGCACGTCGCGATCGTCGGGGGCGATGTTGTAGTCGCCGCAAAGTGCCAGCTTCGGGTATTTGACCAGTTCTTCGCCCAGCCAGACCGCCAGCGCATCGAGCCAGCGCAGCTTGTAGTCGTACTTGTCGCTGCCGACCGCCTGGCCGTTGGGCATGTAGGCGCAGACGACGCGGGTGTCGCCGACGGTGCCGCTGATCAGGCGCTTCTGTTCGTCGGGGAAGTGCGGGTTGCCGCAGACCACGTCGCGGATCGGCTCGCGGGCGAGCAGGGCGACGCCGTTGTAGGTCTTCTGGCCGGAGAAGGCGACATGGTAGCCGGCCGCCTCGATTTCGGCTTTCGGGAAATTGTGGTCTTCGAGCTTCAGTTCCTGCAGGCACAGCGCATCGGGCGTGGCCGTGGCGAGCCAGTCGAGCAGGTGCGGCAGGCGGACTTTCAGCGAATTGACGTTCCAGGCGGCGATCTTCACTTGTTCGGTCCGGCGGAGGGTTTGCTGCCGTAGGGTGCGGTTTTCGGGTAGCCGGCGAGGTCGAGCAGGTTGTTGTAGGCGCCTGCCTCGATGCCGCGGAATTTCTGGCTGCCGACCTTGATCGACGGCACGAAGAGATCGCCGACCAGTTGCTTCAGCTCTTCGGCTTCTTCGGGTTTCTGGATCAGTTTTTCGGTGAACGGAACGCCGCGGGCATTCAGCAGGTCACGCGCCTGCTTGCATTCGCTGATGCAGTCGGCGGTGGTGAACAGGGTGACCGGAAAGGCCTCCATCGCCTTCCTGACGGCAAAGGGCATGTTGTCGCCGGGTTCGGCCGTGGCGCCCGCCTTGGTGACCGCCGTGGCCTTGCCCGGGGGCGGCGTGTCGGAAATCACGGTCTTGCCGCCTTCGGTCCATTTGTAGGTTTCGGCCATGGCCGCCGGGCCTGCCAGCAGCAGGCAAAGTGTCAGCAGGTAACGCATTGTCGTTCTCTCCCCGTGAACCGCTCAGGCCGCAATCATACCGCTATGACGGAGGAGCGCGTCGGGGCTGGGTTCGCGGCCGCGGAAAGCCCGGAAATTCTCCAGCGCCGGGCGCGAGCCGCCCTTGGACAGGATTTCGTCGAGGTAGCGCTTGCCGACCGTGGCATCGAACGGGCTGCCGGCCTCCTCGAAGGCCGCGTAGCAGTCGGCCGACAGCACTTCGGCCCACTTGTAGCTGTAGTAGCCGGCCGCGTAGCCGCCGCCGAAGATGTGCGAGAAGCTGTTCGGGAAGCGGTGCCATTCGGGCGGGATCAGCACGGCGACTTCCCGGCGGACTTCGGCGATCAGGTCCATGACCGATGGCGTGCCCCTCGGGTCGAATTCGGCATGCAGGCGCATGTCGAAGATCGAGAATTCGAGCTGGCGGACGGTCATCATGCCGCTCTGGAAGTTCCGGGCGGCCAGCATCTTGTCGTACAGCGCACGGGGCAGCGCGGCGCCGGTGTCGACATGGGCGGTCATGTCTTGCAGGACTTCCCATTCCCAGCAGTAGTTTTCCATGAACTGCGAGGGCAGTTCGACGGCATCCCATTCGACGCCGTGGATGCCGGAAACGCCCAGTTCCTCGCCGCGCGTCAGCAGGTGGTGCAGGCCGTGGCCGGCTTCGTGGAACAGGGTGATCACTTCGTCGTGCGTGAAGGTGGCTGGTTTGTTGCCAACTGGGCGGGCGAAGTTGCAGTTCAGGTAGGCGATCGGCTTCTGGATGCCGCCGGCGCTGCGCTTGCGCGACCGGGCCTCGTCCATCCAGGCGCCGCCGCGCTTGGTTTCGCGGGCGTAGAGATCCATGTAGAACTGGCCGACCAGTTCGCCGGCCGGCGTTTCGATGCGGTAGAAACGCACGTCCTCGTGCCATACCGGCGCGCTGTCTGCCTTGACCTTCACGGCGAACAGGCTCTCGATGACCTTGAACAGGCCGGCGACAACCTTGGGTTCGGTGAAGTATTGCTTCACTTCCTGCGCCGAGAAGGCGTAGCGCGCCTGCTGCAGCTTTTCGGAGACGTAGGCGGCGTCCCAGGGCTGGAAATCGGCGATGCCCAGTTCGTCCTTCGCGAAGGCGAGCAATTCGGCCATGTCCTTCTCGGCGAAAGGCCTGGCCTTCTTCGCCATGTCGCGCAGGAAGGCGAGCACCTGTTCCGGCGTGTCGGCCATCTTGGGCAGCAGCGAAACCTCGGCGAAGTTGGCGAAGCCGAGCATCTTGGCATCTTCCTCGCGCAATTCGAGGATGCGCTTCATCAGCGGGCCGTTGTCCCATTCCGGCTTGGAATAGCCGTTGTCGATCTCGGCGGCACGGGTGGCGTAGGCGCGGTACATCCGGGCACGCAGCTCGCGGTTCTCGGCATACTGCATGACCGGGCCGTAGGAGGGGGCGTGCAGCGTGAATTTCCAGCCTTCGAGACCGGCCTTCTGCGCGACTTCGCGGGCGGCGTCCCGGGCGTAGTCGGGCAGGCCGGCCAACAGCGCTTCGTCGGTGACGACTTCGCCGAAGGCGTTGGTCGCGTCGAGCAGGTTTTCGGAGAACTTGGCGGCCAGCTGCGACAGTTCTTCCATGATGGCCTGGTAGCGGGGCTTCTGGTCTTCCGGCAGCTCGGCGCCGCCGAGGCGGAAGTCGCGGATTTCGTTATCGACGATCTTCCGGCGTTCGGCGCTCAGGGTGGCGTATTCCGTTCCGGCCTTGAGGGCGCGGTACTTGTCGAACAGGGCCAGGTTCTGGCCGAGTTCGGTGTAGAAGCGCGAGACTTCGGGCAGCATCTCGTTGTACGCCTCGCGCCAGGCCGGCACATCGTTGACAGAGTGCAGGTGGCCGACCACGCCCCAGGCGCGGCCGAAGCCTTCCAGCCCGTCGGACAGCGCGCCGGCAAAGTCGGCCCAGGTGGCCGGAGAGCCTTCGGCAGTGAGGCGTTCGACCAGCGCGCGGCCGTCGGCGAGCAGGGATTCGATGGCCGGCTTGACGTGTTCCGGCTGGATCAGGTCGAAGCGGGGCAAGTCGGAGAAGTCGAGCAGCGGATTGTGGGCTTGGGTCATGGTCGTCGGGGGCAATAAAAACGGGCGGTCTGCGCCGCCCGTGGATTGGCGTTCAGCAGGCTATTCTACAAGGTCGCGATAGGCGTGCCACGTCGCGTGGCCGAGAATCGGCATGATCACCACCAGGCCGAAGAGCAGGGTGGCGAAACCGATCAGGGTCAGGGCCACCAGCAAGGCGGCCCACAGCAGCAAGGGGCCGGTATTGAGCAGGAAGGCGCGCAGGCTGGTCACGGTGGCGGTCGGCATGTCGGCGTCGTGGTCGAGCATCATCGGCACGGTGACGACCGAAATGGCGAAAACACACAGGGCAAGCACGCCGCCCAGGGCGAACCAGGTGCCGATGAAGGCATTGTGCTCGCCGCTGAGCAGCAGGCTGACGATGAAGGCGCGGGCATCGATCCCGGTGGAACTGCCGAGCAGGGCGAAGGCGATCGCCGAGAAACGCTCCCACATCAGGCCGACCAGCGCGAGCAACAGGCCGAAGAAAGCGAGCGATTCGCCGTTGTGGTGGAAGCACTGAATGGAATCGATGAAGAACGGTTTCCTTCCCGCCTCATGCTGGCGGCTCAACTCGTTCAGCCCGGCGGCGAGCAGCGGGGCGACCAGGAAGAAACCGGAAACCGACACCGTGAGCAGGTGCGGCCGGTTGAGCGTGGCGAGGATGATCAGGTCGCCGCACAACGCGAAGAGCAGGCCATAGGCCAGCGAAGGCAGTGGGTTGGCCTTGAGGTCATGCCAGCCGGCCTTGAGCCAGGCCAAGGGGCGGTCGGCGCCAATGTGCCGGACGGCGGGCAAGGACAAGCCGTGCGCATGGAAATCGGAAACGTGTTTCATCGCAGCCTCCGGGGTCGGGATTACGGAGGTTTGACCGGGAAGCGGGGGCGGGGTTCAGTTGCTCTGGAAAAGCTGGGCGTATGCCATCGTATTTGTGGATAGAATGTGGTGGGAGGGGCGAAAATGAGTGTGAGTCAGACAAGCATTCCAGTGCAGTCTTTGATTGGCAGTCGTATTCTGGTGCTTCGCGAGCAGCGGGTAATGCTCGATAGCGACTTGGCGGAGCTCTACGGTGTCGAGACGCGGGTTCTGGTGCAAGCGGTCAAACGTAACCAGGATCGGTTTCCGGATGATTTCATGTTCCAGCTTAATAATCAGGATGTTGCGGCTTTGAGATCACAGGCCGTGATCTCAAAGCCTGGGCGTGGTGGTCGTCGGACGGCACCTTATGCCTTTACCGAACAAGGCGTCGCCATGCTTTCATCGGTGTTGAGCAGTCCGCGTGCCATCGCGATCAACATCGAGATCATGCGTACTTTCGTGCGCGTACGCGAACTCGCCAACACGCATGGCGACTTGGCCAAGCGGCTGGGCGAACTTGAAGAAAAAAACCGAAATGCTGGCGCTGCAACAAGACAATTTCGCGCACAACACCCGTGCTCAACTGAGGCAGGTTTTCGCGGCAATTCGCGAATTGATGACGCCACCGGATGCGCCGAAGCGGCCGATTGGGTTTGTGAAACCGGAAGCCAAGGGCTAAGACAGCTTGTTGTCCAACGCCCGGGTTATTCATTGATGGATATTCGATAGTCATGCCGTACATTGCACCAGAGGTCGCAATACAGACGATTCAAGCAAAAGCCTTGGCGCGACGAAATCGTTCAATACGAAATACGGTCCTGTTGATTGGATATCTGTTGGGAATTGGAGGTGCGATTGCTTGGGTCTTGATCGAGCCAAACGCAGCACGCACATCGGGAACGAAAATGTTGGTGGGTCTGATCGTGGGCTACACTGCGGCGCTTGTATGTCTTCACTTTTTTGAAAGGAAGTTGATTCCCGTTCCGGCTCGCTGCCCCGAGTGTGGTTATGGCTGGGAAATCAAGGAAGGGCGTGGAGTTCCGCATGCGGAGATCATGGAGTATTGGTGCAAATGTCCAGGATGCGGCACGCTGATGGGCGATGAGGTTCTTGAACTGGCGGTAAAACCGACAAGCCTCGAATCCATCGTCGGGAAAGGTAAATAACCCGAAAGTTTGCGATCCCGGAGTTTCAAATTGACAAAATAAAACGCCCGCATGCAGCGGGCGTTTTTGTTGAAGCGGCTTTCGCTTACAGCGTCTTGCCGGTCAGCTTTTCGTAGGCTTCGATGTACTTGGCGCTGGTGCGGGCGATGACGTCGGCCGGCAGCTTGGGGCCGGGGGCGACCTTGCCCCAGTCCAGGGTTTCCAGGTAGTCGCGGACGTACTGCTTGTCGTAGGACGGCGGGTTCTTGCCTTCCTCGTACTGGTCGGCGGGCCAGAAGCGGGAGGAGTCCGGGGTCAGGGCCTCGTCGATCAGGTGCAAGGTGCCGGCCTTGTCGATGCCGAACTCGAACTTGGTGTCGGCGATGATGATGCCGCGGCCACGGGCGTAGGCCGAGGCTTCCTCGTACAGGCGGATGGCGGCGATGCGGGCTTCGTCGGCGAGGCCGGCGCCGTTCTTGCCGGTGCCGGCCAGCACGTCGGCGAGGTCGGCGGCGCAGTTGGCCTGGGCGGTGGCGAAGGAAACGTTTTCGTCATGGTCGCCGACGGCGGCCTTGGTCGCCGGGGTGAAGATCGGCGAGGGCAGCTTGGCGGCCATCTGGAGACCGGCCGGCAGGGCGATGCCGCAGATGGCGCCGGTCTGCTGGTAATCCTTCCAGCCGGAGCCGATGACGTAGCCGCGAACGACGGCTTCGATGGGCAGCGGGCGCAGGCGCTTGACGACGACGGCACGGCCGCGCACCTGGTCGCGCTCGTTTTCGGCGACGACGGTTTCCGGGTCGATGCCGGTCAGCTGGTTGGGGACGATGTGGCCGAGCTTGTCGAACCAGAAGTTGGCCACGGCCTGCAGTACTTCGCCCTTGCGCGGGATCGGGTCCGGGAGGACGACGTCGAAGGCGGAGAGGCGGTCGCTGGTGACGATGAGCAGCTTTTCGTCATCGACGGCGTAGATGTCGCGGACCTTGCCCTTGTTGATGAGGGGGAGGCTGGTGATGGTGGATTCGAAGAGCGGAGCGGTCACGATCGGGTTCCCGAAATGAGCAAAGGTGGGGATTATAAATTATTGCGGGGGGTTGGTTTCGTGGTTGGGGTGTTGTGCGTTTGTTCGAGCGTTGTTTTCCGCCCCGCAAGGGCGGAAAACAACGCTCGAACGAGCAGAAAACTACCAACCAGCCCTCAGACCGCCGCCCCTTCTTCCTTCGCCAGCTTCCTTCGCATCCGCCGCGTCCCCCAGGCCACCAAGCCGGCAATCACCGGAATCGAAACAGCCGTGATCACATCGGTGTTGAGGTGATGCAGTTCCTTCGTCCCCTTGGCGATGTACTGCACCAGCTGCGATCCGTAGTAGGTGAGCACGACGACGGAGAGGCCTTCGACCGCTTCCTGCAGGTGCAGCTGCAGCTTGGCGCGGCGGTTCATCTGGGCGAGCAGTTCCTGGTTCTGGCGTTCCAGTTCGATATCCACACGAGTGCGCAGCAGCTGGCTGTTGCGGGCGACGCGGGCGGAGAGTTCTTCCTGGCGGCGGGCGATGGCTTCGCAGGTGTTCATGCCGGGCAGCAGGCGGCGCTGCATGAATTCGGTGAAGGTCGGCAGGCCGGAGATGCGCTGCTCGCGCAGTTCCTCGATGCGCTGCATGACCAGGCCGTGGTAGGCGCGGGAGGCGCCGAAGCGGAAGGTGGTGCGGGCGACGGAGTGCTCGACTTCGGCGGCGAGCCGGGACAGCGAGGCGAGGATGTTGCGCTCGTCGTCGGCGCTTCGCGCCTGGCCGATGTGGTCCATCATTTCGGCGAGTTCCTTTTCGCCCTTGTACAGCCACTTGCCGACTTCCTTGGCGACGGGCAGGCCGAGCAGGGCCATCATGCGGTAGGTCTCGATCTCGACCAGGCGCTGCACGGTGCGGCCGGTCTGGCGCTGGGTCATGCTGGCGTTGAGGACGAGGAAGCGCGAGAAGCCGTTGTCGATCTTGAAGTCGGTGAAGATCCACGCCGTTTCGTCGGCGACGCGCGCCGCGACCATGGTGCGGCCGTTCGGCGTCAGGCTGGCGAGCACGGAGTCGGGGCTGATCTCGTCGGTGGAGCGCAGTTCGACGTGAGTGGCGACGATCAGCTTGCCGGGAATGCCGGCGATCCATTCGGGATGCACGGCGTCAAAGGCGGTGACGTCCGGATGCAGCTCCTCGCCGGTGGTCAGCGAGCGGAAGAAGGTGTAGCTGGAGAACTCGGTGTGCAACTCCCAGCGCATGCGGAAGGCGCCGGTGTCGATCATCATGTGCGAATCCGAACTGTCGATCGAATTGCAGACGTGGCCCTGGCACAGCTTGCCCAGGTTGTCGCGGGCCGCCGGCGCTTTCTCGGTGCTGTGCTTGAAGACCAGGTGCGAGACGAGCACCGGGCCGACCAGCGGCACCGGCGGCCGGGCGTGGAACTCGTTGTTCAGGCGCTGGCGGAGCGGGTGTTCGGTCAGTTCGGAAAGCGCGAGGCGGGGATGCATGATCGGCGTCGGAGAGGTCATGTTGCGGTGCACCAGATTGTAGCCCAACAAAATCAGCTTGCTGTGCGAGGAATCACGTAACGCCCGAATTCCTGCTCGAGGGCGATGGCCGACTGTTCCAGCAGGTACTGGCGGAAGCGCTGGCCGGCCGGCAGCAGGCGCTTGGCATTCATGTTCACCACGTACCAGGTGCGGTCGATGGGCGTGCCGATGACGTCGAGAATGCTCACCTCGGCCGTCTTCAACTCCAGCGGCAGGGTGTGCAGCGACATCAGCGCCACGCCCATGCCGGCCATCACCGCCTGCTTGATCGTTTCATTGCTGCCCATGCTGATCGTGCGCGGCGGCGTGAACAGGTGGTTCTTGAACATTTCCTCGGCGACGCGGCGCGAGCCCGAGCCTTCCTCGCGGAGCAGGAAGGTTTCGTGGCGCAGCTCGTGCATGTCGAAGCGGCGGGCGTCGCGCAGCGGGTGGTCGGCCGGGCCGATGAGGACGTAGGGGTGGCCGGCCATCGGTTCGGCGTGGGCGTCGATCTCGGTCGGGATGCGGCCCATCACGGCGAGGTCGATGGCGTTGTCCTGCAGCTTCTGGAGCAGGCTTTCGCGGTTGCCGACCGAGAACTGCACCTCGATGCCCGGGTGTTCCTGCGAGAACTTGGCGAGCAGGCGCGGCATGAAGTATTTGGCCGTGCTGACCAGGCCGACCGACAGCTGGCCGACCTCGGCGCCGAGCAGCGCCTGGAGGTGGGATTCGGCGTCCTTGATCTCGCCGAGGACGCGCAGCGCGTGGTGCACCAGCATGTCGCCCGCGTCGGTCAGCGCCACGCCGCGCCCCATGCGCTCGAACAGCGGCAGGCCGACGTTGTCCTCGAGCTGCTTGAGCTGCATCGACACGGCCGGCGGCGTCAGGTGCAGTTCCTCGGCGGCGCGGGCATAGCTCAGGTGGCGGGCGGCGACGACGAAGATTTGCAGCTGGCGCAGGGTCAGGGAGCGGACAAAGTTCATGGATGCTTGAAGGTTGGTCGGTATGGGCTCAGCGATGCCTGACTTTAGAAGCCGGGCCGGCCGGCGTCAATCAGCGTGTCAGGTTCAGGTACACCATCGGCAGCTGTTCCGGCAGGCGTTCGATGCGGTCGAGCACCCGCCAGTGGGGGCCGAAGATACGCCCGACATAGCGCCCGGCATTCGGGTCCAGGCTCAAGCAGAAGGTGGAGATGCCTTCGGCGGCGAGCGATTCGACGGCCTGCCGGGTATCGGCGATGAGGTAGTCCGGGTCGCTGACGTCGATGTCGGCCGGCTCGCCGTCGGTGAGCAGGAGCAGGATGCGCTTTTCGCTGCGCCGCCCGGAGAGGGCGTGCCCGGCATGGCGGATGGCCGCCCCCATGCGTGTCGAGTAGCCGGCCTCGACCGCCGCCAGCCGGGCCTTGACGGGTTCGTCCCAGGCTTCGGAAAACCCCTTGATATGGTGGTAGCGCACTTCGTGCCGGGAATTGGAGTGAAAACCGGCGATGGCGCAGGCGTCGCCCAGTTCGCCGATGGCCCAGGCGAGCAGGGCGACCGCTTCGCGGGCGGTGTCGAGTATGCGCTGGTCGCTGCCGGGCAGGCGGGCGTTGAGCGATTGGGAAAGATCGAGGAGGAGCAGCGCGCTGATGTCGCGGCCGTCCGTGCGGTGGCTGACGTTGATGCGCGGCTCGGGCAGCTGGCCGCTCTGCCAGTCGGTCCAGGCGCGGACCGCGACATCGAGGTCGAGTTCGCTGCCTTCTTCCTGGTAGCGCAGGCGCACCCGCTCCTGCGGCTTGAGCCGGTCGAGCAGGCGCTTCAGGCGGCGGGCGAGGACGGCGTGCTTGGCGAGCAGGCGGTCGATGTCCGCCGCCTCGCCGGCCGGGTGCAGGGCTTCGTAGACCGCCGCCCAGTCGGGACGGAAGCTCTGCGTCGCGGCATCCCATTCCGGATAGTGGCGGGGCGGCAGGCCGGCCGCTTCCGGGTCGGCCGGGGCGGGGCGCGGCTCGAAGCTTTCCTCCTCGTCGCCGGCTTCGATGAAAGTCCACAGGTGGCGGTTGTCGTCGCGGTAATCGACCTCGGTGTCGGCGAAATGCACGTTGGCGAACTGGTCGCTGGGCACCCGGGTACGCGTCGCCCAGGCCAGCGCCAGCTCGGCGACGGCGCGGGTGGAGGCCGGGCCGTCGGCAAGCAGGGCGTGCAGGCGGGTGGCGAATTCCCTGGTCGCGGCAGCGGTGTAGGGATGCTCCGGGTCGAGGCAGGCGCGCGACAGGCAGGTCAGGCGGTGGCGCAGGGTGTTGACCCGGTCGGGATCGCAGGCGTCCTCGGCCGGTTGCGGGTGCAACGCCAGCAGCAGCGGGCGCAGGCCGGGGAAGCGGCGGAGCAGGAGCAGGTCGACGCGGGCGTCTTCGAGCGTTTCCACCGCCAGGCGCTGCAGCGGGCTCCAGTTGTCGGCGACGAGCGGCCGGCTCCATTGCCGGTGGGCGGCGAGGTGGGCGAGCATGGCGCGATAGCGGCCGAGGCCGTCGATGCCGGACAGGCTGTCCAGGGCATCGGGCAGGCGCATGCCGTCGGTCGCCAGGTAGGGGCGCAGGCCGGGGGCGGCGAAGGCGGTCGAGTAGGGGACGAGCGGGCTGTCGTCGGCCCACAGTGCGCTCAGGCTCAGGGCGAGGCGGCGCTCGACGTCGGCGAACAGCGTGCCTTCGCGTTCGCGCTGCAGCATGGCCCGGCTTTCCGGCGAGGCGAGCGCGAAATAGGCGCGCTGCTGTTCCGGGTGCTCGGCCGTCAGGCGGATGCCCTGTTCCATCCAGCGGCGCAGGCCGGCCAGCGACAGCAGGCCGAGCAGGCGCGGCGCCTGGGCCAGGAAGTCCGGCAGCGAGGGGCTGGGGTGCGTCGTCTGGCGGCCGTGGATGGAGCCGGCGGTCCGCTCGGCGAGATCGAGCGCCAGCGTCTGGTAGTCGGCCAGGGCGTCGGCGCTGCGCAGGCGTTCGGCGACGGCGCCCAGCGTTTGCAGCAGCGGCGTTATGGCCGGCGCGTTGGGCGATTTCTGCAGCCGCCGGATGCTCTCCTGCAGGGTCGGCAGGATGGCCGACTGGCGCACGGCCAGCGTGGCGACCACGCGCGGCCAGCATTCGAGAAAGGCGAGCAGGGGTTCGGCGCCGCGCCCGAGCTTGCCGATGGCGCGCGCCGCGTCGAGGAAGGCCGGCAGTTCGTCGGCCGCGATGTGCTGGCGGGCGGCGGCCAGGCATTCGTCGAACACGTCGGCGACCGCCGCGAAGCCGCAGTCGAGCGCGCTCCAGGCGGCTTGCGAGTCGGCTGTGGCCATCAGCCGCCGGCGGGCGTCGGCGACGTTGCGGATGCCGGGGACGGCCATGGCTCAGCCGAACACGGCGGCGATGGCATGGTCCAGCGTGTCGATCACGTCGGCGTCGTCGGTGATCGGGCGGACCATCGCCATGCGGCAGGCGTCGGCGGGGGCGATGCCCTGGGCGATCAGGGTGGCGGCATAGACGATCAGGCGGGTCGAGATGCCTTCGTCCAGCCCGTGCCCCTTGAGGCGGCGCCCGGCGTGGGCGACGGCGACCAGCTGTTCGGCCAGGGGGGCGGCGATGCCCGTCTCGGCGGCGACGATCCGCTCTTCCAGCGCGGCCGGCGGGTAGTCGAACTGGAAGGCGGTGAAGCGCTGCTTGGTCGATTGCTTGAGGTCCTTGACCAGGCTCTGGTAGCCGGGGTTGTAGGAAATGACCAGCTGGAAATCAGGGTGCGCGGCCAGCTGCTCGCCTTTCTTGTCGAGCGGCAGGGTGCGCCGGTGGTCGGTCAGTGGGTGGATGACCACCAGCGTGTCCTGCCGGGCCTCGACGATTTCGTCGAGGTAGCAGATGGCGCCGAGGCGGGCGGCCAGGGTCAGCGGGCCGTCCTGCCAGCGCGTGCCGCCGGCGTCGAGCAGGTAGCGGCCGACGAGGTCGGCGGCCGTCATGTCCTCGTTGCAGGCCACGCTGATCAGCGGCTTGCCCAGCTTCCAGGCCATGTACTCGACGAAGCGCGATTTGCCGCAGCCGGTCGGCCCTTTCAGCATGACCGGCAGGCGGGCGGCGTAGGCCGCCTCGTAGAGCGCGACTTCGTTGTCCTGCGGCTGGTAGAAGGGCTGCTTGCGGAGTCGGTAGGCATCGGCGCTGGTCATGGCGGTTTCTCTGTCGGGGTGGGGCGGTTTTATTTGTGGATGCCCAGCTTGTCGCGCCAGCCGGGGTAGAGCGCATCGGCATCGCCCGGGAAGGAGACGAAGGCGCGGGCGAACTCGGGGTGTTCGCGCGCCCACTCGATGGGATCGGCCTTGGCTTTCCAGCATTCGTAGGCCTGGCGCAGCGACTTGGCGCCGGCGGCCGGGCTGTCGATGTGGCCGTAGGAGCCGCCGCCGGCGGTGTTGATGACGTTGCCGTGGCCGAGGTTTTCGAAGAAGCCGGGCAGGCGCAGGGCGTTCATGCCGCCGGAGATGATCGGCGTCGTCGGCTTCATGCCGTACCACTCCTGGTGGTAGATCGGGCCGGTGTAGCTGTCGCGCTCGATGATGTAGGCGATGGCGCGGTCGTCCTTCTCGCCTTCCATCTTGCCGTAGCCCATGGTGCCGACGTGGATGCCGGAAGCCCCTTGCAGGCGCGACATCTTGGCCAGCACGTAGGCGGTGTAGCCGCGCTTGGACTGCGGGCTGGTGACGGCCCCGTGGCCGGCGCGGTGGTAGTGCAGGTACTGGTTGGGGAAGCGCCGGCGGGCGGTGGTGATCATGCCCGGCCCGCCGACGTAGCCGTCGACCAGGAAGGCGACCTTGTCGGCATCCGGCCCGAAGGCTTCGAGGATGTACTCGCCGCGGGCGATCATTTCGTAATGGTCGTCGGCGGTGATGTTGGCCGAGAAGATCTTCGGCTGGCCGGTTTCGTCCATGGCCCGGCGCATGGCGTCGACCACCAGCGGAATCACCTGCTTCATCGGGGCGAAGGTCTGGTTGCCCTGCGGCTCGTCGTTCTTGATGAAATCGCCGCCCAGCCAGAATTCGTAGGCGGCGCGGGCGAAGGGTTCGGGGCGCAGGCCGAGCTTGGGCTTGATGATGGTGCCGGCGATGTAGCCGCCATCCTGCAGCGGCCGGCCGAGAATGCGCCAGAGGTCGGAAATGTCCTTGGCCGGGCCGTCGAACAGCTGGATGGCGCGCGGCGGCACGTGGAAGTCGATCATCTTGGCGTACTCGATGTCGCCCATGCCCTGGTTGTTGCCGATGGTCAGCGTCAGGAAGGAAACGATCATCATCCGGCCGTCGGTGATGTTGCGGTCGAACAGGTCGATCGGGTAGGCGATGCGCATTTCCTCGGCGGCCTCGTCGATCTGGTAGACCAGCGCATCGACGCCCTTGGTGAATTCGTCGGTGGTGCACACCTCGACGTTGGTGCCGGTGGAGGATTCGGCGGCAAAGTGCGCGGCCGCCTCGAGGTAGCCGTAACCTGCCTTGGGTTTCATCCGGTAGGCGCACAGGATATGCGCGCCGCCCGCGATCAGGTCTTCTTCGCGCAGGCTGAGGTCGGCATAGCGGTTCGATTGGTCCATCGTTGGTCTCCTAGGGTTTGTTCGTCGGGGCAACTGATGGACTGAATGCTAGGGGGGGCTACTGATAAATAACAGTCACGTATTTTTACGGGATTGGTCAGCGATGGCTGATGTGTTGCCTGGCGTCGCCCGGGCGGGGGAGGCTGCCGGCAGCGGACTACGGCCGGCGCGCGACGAAGTCCTGCGCGTCGGCAAACCACTGCCCGAAGTCGTCGGCGAAACCGGCGGCGTCGGCGCTGAATGCCTGCTCCCCGCCGGCCAGCGGGTTGGGCTGGCGGGCGCGGCGCGCCATGCGCTGCAGCACGTCGGCGATGCCGGCGAGATCGGCATAGCTGGACAGCCAGTCCTCGCGGGCCATCAATTGCATGGCAGGGCGGGCATGCTCGGGGAGATCGGCCAGGCGGGCGTCGATGTGGCGATAGACGGCGGCGCAGTAGCTGTCGAGCGGCGTCGGCCGCAAGCGGGCCCATTCCCGGGCCAGCAGGTGGTCGTAGAAGATGTCGACGAGCACCCCGGCGTAACGGCGGCGGTCGGCGGCGACGCGGTTGCGGCTGCGCTGGAAGGCCGGGTGCGTCTCGGCATGGCTGTCGATGGCCCGGTGCAGGGCTACGCCGCGCGCCAGGTCGGGCGGCAGCAGGCCGGGCAGCGGCCCCTTGATCCAGTCGCCGACCACGCCGCCGACGATGAGCGCCGGATCGTCGCCGGCCAGCACGGCATGGGCGAGGAAATTCATCGGTCGCCTACTGGCGTTCGCTGTAGGTGGGCACGGTGATGCGGAAGGCCATGGCCAGTAGGCGGGCGAGCAGGATGATGGCCATGCCGGCCCAGGCGGCGATGACCGGCGAAACGCCCAGCGTCTGCAGGCCGATCAGGGCCAGTGCCCCGGCCCAGGCGGCGGAAGCGTAGAGTTCGCCGCGCACGAAGACGAGCGGCACTTCGTTGCACAGCACGTCGCGCAGTACGCCGCCGACGACCCCGGTGGTCACGCCGAGCAGGCTGGCGACCAGCCACGGCGCCTGCCATTCGAGGGCGACCTGGGTGCCGGTGATGGTGAACAGCGCGAGGCCGACGGCGTCCGGGATCAGGAACAGGCGCTGCGGCAGCTTCAGGCCGCGCACGACGAAGAAGACGGCCAGCGTGGTGGCGATGGCGACCAGCAGGTAGGTCTGGTCGGCGATCCAGAACACCTTGCGGTCGAGCAGCACGTCGCGCACCGTGCCGCCGCCCAGCGCCGTGGCCGTGCCGACCATCACCGCGCCGACCAGGTCCATCTGCTTGCGGCCGGCGTCGAGCACCCCGGTCAGGGCGTTGACGCCGACGGCGACGAGGGCGGTCCAGTAGAGCAGGTTTTCCATGGCGGGCTTGCGCTCAGCGCTTCGCGGCCGGCGCGGCGCAGGTGGCCGGGTCGCTGAAATAGGCGCCGACGCCGATGGTGCGCAGGCGCTGCAGGTAGCAGTCGTGGCTGGCCGCCCAGCGATAGCCGCGGTCGTCGGCGAGCAGGCCGGGCAGGTTGGTGAGGTCGAGTTCGGCGATGCGCAGCTTGTGGTTGCCGGTGGCCTGCATCAGGCCCTCGACCAGCAGCAGGTCGGAGATCAGGTAGGCGGCGTGTTTGCGCTCGATGCCCAGGCCTTCGGCCATGTCGTCGAGGCCGAGGCCGGCGTGCAGTTCGAGCGTGGCGCGCAGCATGACCGGCGACAGTTCGTCGATGCCGGCCGGGCGGTTGAACAGGTGGGCCACGGCGGGCGCGACGCCGCGCGTCACCGGGCGGCTGATGGCAGTCATCCGGGCGCCGCCCGGCAGGTCGCGGGCGATGCCTTGCAGGCGGGTGCGCAGCAACTGGCGGGCGCTGTCGAGTTCGGCCGGGCTCATCGGCTGCAGCTTGCAGGGCAGCTCGGCACTGTTGCGCAGCGCCTTGCACAGTTCGCGATGCCACAGCTTCTGGCCGAACAGCGCGCCGAAGGAGTGGCTTTCGCCGGCAATCTGCAGGCTGCCGCCGCCGATGTCGAGAATGTGGCTGGTGGTCAGCCGCTGGCCGAGCAGCTGGCGGGCGCCGAGGTAACCGTAGGCGCCTTCCTGGCGCTGCGGGATGACCAGCACGGCCACGCCGCTGGCGTTGCGGATGGCTTCGAGATCGCCGGCCAGCTTGCGGCGGTCTTCCTGCGCCGCCATGCGCCAGGCGGAAAAGCCGCCGCCCAGACGGGGGCAGCCCCGGTCGAAGCCGCCTTGCGCCGGCAGGTCGCGCAGCGCGGCGACGGTCGGCGGCAGCGTTTCGCCCAGGCCGCGTCCGGCCGCCAGCGGGGCGAGGTAGTCGATATCCGCCCGCAACACCTCCGGGCGGCCGGATTGGCCGGCGCGGATGCCGGATGAGCCCATGTCGAAGGCGACGCGGCAGGGTTCGCCGGCGGTGGCGACGGCGGCCAGCAGGCAGCCGGCCAGTCCGGCGAGCAGGGCGCGCAACGTGGGCATCGGCGGCACGCCGTTCAGAGGTGCAGGTAGCCCATGACGCCGGCGACCAGGCCGAGGGCCGAGGCGCCGTAGACGCCGACCAGCATCCAGCGCTTGCGGGTGAGCAGGGTGATGGCCGACAGCGCGATGGCGATCTGGATCAGCGTGGTGGCCAGCGCCCAGCGTTCGTGGACGTGCATTTCCTTGTTGCTGTGCTCGTCCGAGGCTTTGGCCTCGGCTTCCAGCTTGTCGGCCTCGACCTTGATCTCTTCCTTTTCCTTCTTGTAGCGCTCGATGGCCGCCTTGAACTTCTCCTGCGCCTCGCCGGTGGTCAGCGTCACCGACAGTTCGGCCAGGTTCTGCTTGTTGCTCTTGGCCTGGTAGTAGTTCCACTGGTTGGAGGCGGCCGTCTTCTGGATGGCGGCATCGTTCTTGTAGAGCAGCGCGGCATTCTGCGAGTGGCCGCCCATGTAGCCGAAGATGGCGCCGACCGTCGACAGGATGGCGGTGAGCACCGCGATGCGCGACGTGAAGTTGTCGCCGCCATGCTGGGCGACGTGCTCGACCTCGTGGTCGTGCGGGCCATGAACGTGAAAACCGTGACCGGACATTGGGGAATCCTTTATGGAGGTAGTTATTGTGAGACGCCAATTCTATATTGGGATGCGCGGTCTGTCGGGCAGGTGCTTGTTTCGGGGCGGTGGGGGGGCGGTGCTGGTCTGGCAGGTTGTGTATCAGTGTTACAAAAAAAATTGATTTGGGTTATCAGAAAAGAAACTTTTGTGGTTTTTAATTGTCTCCTCTGCTGGGTTAAGTGATGTCGGTATTTATGCAATGCCTGGTCGAAAGCGTGTTTCTTCTCTTCAGCCGGATATTTCCGGAATTTGGCGAGGCGGCATCGAATCTTTGACGAGTGATGGTCGTGCGACAGTTGAATAAATTCAAACAAAGAATCCTGGCGGCCTTCGGGCTTGCTCTTGCGGTGGTTGTTCTGCTTTCCGGCATTACCTGGAAAGTGGCGGCGGATGCGACGGAATCGGTGCATCGGGTCGCCCACTCCCAGGAGGTGCTTCATAAATTGGCGCGCATCCGGGCCGATACGCTGCAGATTGAAATCACCACCCAAAACTTCCGAATCTCCGGTAACGAAAAGCACCTGGCCGAACGAGACACGGCCATCGTGGAGCGGGAGGGTTTGTTGCGGCAGCTTCGCACGCTCATACTCGACAATCCTCAGCAGCAAACCCATTGGGAGCAATTGCAGGAGGTCATCAATCAGCGTCTCGGCATGGCCAGGCAAGTCGAGTTCCTGCGCAAGACCCAGGGCGCCGAGGCTGCGAATGCGTTTGTCGCGTCGGCTCCGCTGCAGGAAACGCGAGCGAGGATCCGGCAGGTGCTGTCGAACATGGACGAACAGGAGCGTCAGCTGCTCGGCCTGCGTACCACGGATCAATCGAAGGCCCGCTACCGAATGCTGCTCATCGCGGCCTTGGCCTCGACGGCGCTTTTTGCCTTGTTGGTCGGCACCTACTTTCTTGTCCGCCGCCAGGTGAACGAAACGTACGCCAGCCGGCAGGCGCTGGCCGAGAGCGAGGAGGATTTGTCGATCACTTTGCGTTCCATCGGCGATGCGGTGATCGCGACCGATATCGAGCGCCGGATTACCCGGATGAACGCGGCGGCCGAGCAAATGACCGGGTGGCCCTTTGCCGAGGCGCAAGGGCGTTCGCTGGACGAGGTTTTTCGCCTGGCCGACGAACCCGGCGAACCGCCGCTCGCGAACGAGGCGCCCGGGAGCGGCCAGCCTGGCGGGCAGGCCAATCATGCCGCGCTGCTCGCCCGCGACGGCACCGTGTTGCCCATTGCAGACAGCGCCGCACCGATCAGAGGCGCAGCCGGGGACGTACGCGGCTCGGTGATCGTTTTTCACGACGAGTCGGCCGCCCGCGAAGCCCAGCGGACGATTCGCGAGCAAAACATGCTGCTGGAGCAGCGGGTCAGGGAGCGAACGCGACAGCTGCATGAAAGCGAAGGCCACCTGCGGGAAGTCATCAACAATGTTCCGGCGCTGATCGCCTTTGTCGATACCGAGCAGCGCTATGTCTATGTCAATCGGCAGTATCGGGAGTGCTTCGCGCTGAGCAGGCCGGACATTGCCGGTTGCACGGTGCGGGAGATCCTGGGCGACGAGCGCTACGCGATCGCTGCGCCGCTGATTGCCAAGGTTCTTCGGGGCGAACCGCAAAGCTACGATTGGGAGCCCTTCCCGGGCGTCTGGCAGGTCATCAACTATGCGCCGAAGTACGACGATCAGGGGCTGATCGTCGGGTATTACGTGCTGGGCACGGATATTACCGGGCGACGCCGGGCCGAAAGCGCCCTGCGCGACAGCGAGCAACGCCTGGCCAGGGTTCTGGAAGGGGCCGACCAGGGGTATTGGGACTGGAATCTGAAGACCGATGAATTCAGCGTGAGCGGGCGCTGGGAAACCATGCTTGGCTATCAGCCCGGCGAGATGGATGTATCCACCGGCAATTGGCCCGCATTGGTGCATCCGGACGATTTTCCGTCGGCGATTGCTTCCATCGAGCGTCATCTGAGCGGGCAGTCGGATCGGCATGAGGCCGAAATCCGGTGCCTGACCAAGCAGGGCGACTGGCTCTGGGTCCTGACGCGAGGCAGCGTGGTCGAGCGAGCCGGCGATGGTACGCCGCTGATCATGTCGGGTACCCATACCGATATCGCCGAGCGCAAGAAATTTGAGTTGGCGCAGTTGGAAGCGAGCTCGGTGTTCGAACATTGTTACGAGGCCATCATGGTGACCAATGCCGATGGCCAGATTGCCAAGGTCAATCCGGCGTTCACGCGCATCACCGGCTACGGCGGCGACGAGGTCATCGGAAAGTCTCCCGGGGTGTTGGCTTCCGGGCGACACGACGAGAGTTTCTTCCGGGACTTTTGGGCGGCGTTGCAACAGCACGATTTCTGGCAGGGCGAAATCTGGAACCGGCGCAAGAGCGGCGAGCTCTTTGTCGCCTTGCAGTCGGTTTCCGTGGCGCGGGATCACCAAGGCCGCATTCAGCACTACATCAGCGTCTTTTCCGACATCAGTCAGCTCAAGGCGCATGAGGTGGAGCTGGACCGGGCGGCCAACTACGATTCGCTGACCGCACTGCCGAACCGGCGCCTGCTCTCCGATCGCCTCCGGCAGTCGCTGGCCCGCTCGATGCGGAGCGGGAAGTTGTCGGCGATCTGCTTCATGGATCTCGACGGCTTCAAGACGATCAATGACCGCTATGGCCATGCGGCAGGGGACCAGCTGCTGCTGGGCGTCAGCGAACACCTGAAACAGGTGCTGCGGGTTGACGATACCCTGGCCCGCCTGGGCGGCGACGAGTTTGTCGTCCTCTTCAGCGATATCGCCTCGCCGGAGGAATGCACGCAGGTTCTCGACCGCCTGCTGCTGGCGGTACGCAAGCCGGTCAACGTGGAAGGATATCGACTTTTGATTTCCGCCAGCATCGGGGTCAGCCTGTATCCGGCGGATGACGCCGATCCCGATACCTTGCTCCGCCATGCCGATCAGGCGATGTATCTGGCCAAGCTGGCCGGCAAGGACCGCTATCAGCTTTTCGACCCGGAGAACGATCGCATTGCCCAGCGTCACCGGGCTCACCTGGATCGCTTGCGGCAAGGGGTGTTGCGAGACGAATTCCTGCTCTTCTACCAGCCCAAGGTCGACCTGGTGAGCGGCGAGGTGATCGGCGCCGAGGCGCTGGCGCGTTGGCAGCATCCGGAGCGCGGCTTGCTGTCGCCCGGCGAGTTCCTCCCGGACCTGCATGGCAGCGATCTCGAATGCGCGTTCGGCGAATGGGTGATCGAGGCGGCGCTCAGGCAGATCAAAAGCTGGATGGCGATGGATCTGCAGATCACGGTGAGCGTGAACATCAGCGCCAACCACCTGCTGCAGCCCAATTTCGTCGACCGGCTCGGATGTGCTCTGGCGCGCCATGCCTGCGTTTCGCCGGCGATGCTGGAGCTGGAGATCCTGGAAACCGCAGCCTTGAGCGACCTGGACAAGGCGGTTCAGATTCTGGAGCGCTGCATGGCGCTTGGCGTCAGGTTTTCCCTGGACGATTTCGGCACCGGCTATTCGTCGCTGACATATCTGCGCAAACTGCCGATCAATACGCTCAAGATCGACCAGAGTTTCGTCCGCGACATGCTGGACAGCCCCGACGACCTGGGCATCGTTCACAGCGTTATCCAGCTCGCTTCGGCTTTCCATCACGAGGTGATCGCCGAGGGCGTGGAAACCATGGCCCACGGTTCGGCTTTGCGCAAGATGGGGTGCCGCCTGGCCCAGGGCTACGGCATCGCCAAACCCATGCCGGCCGGCCTGATGCCTTCCTGGTGCGGAAGTTGGGCCGAGGCCGAGGCCTGGAAAACGATCTGATCGCCCGCCCGGGGTCTGCTGCTGCCTACGCGAACGGCGACTCGTACGACTCGCCGTTCGCGCGGTGGCGGCGTAGTCCTTACTGCGCCGGCACGCCTTCCTTGAGATACATCGGCGAGCGGGGGCCATAGAGGAGGCCGTTGGGGCGGCCGGCGCTGAGCAGCCTGGCGCTGGTCCGGCCGGCGATGAGATGCCCCTGGCTGCTGATCGTTTCGATGATTTGGCGGATCGCCGCATTGACCAGCATGCCGATCAGGCCGCCGCTGTTGTTGTTGCTGCCTTCGGCGCTGGAGGCGGTCGCTGCGCCGGACCACAGCACATTGCCGCTGCGCAGGTCGACCAGCCGGGCTTCGGCGGTGACGCGGGTTTCGCTGGCGATCACCGCGTAGGAGGTGCCGTATTGCTTGACGTTGATGTACAGCGCCGCGTCGGCGCCGAAGATCTCGCGCAGCTTGCCGATGGGCACGGCGTGTATGTCGGCCGGCACGGTCAGGCCGTTCTGCTTGAAGCTCTCGTCCACCAGCGTCACCGGGAAAACGTAGTAACCCGATTCGGCGAGCGGCGCCGTCGTCTGGGACATCATGCTGTAGGTGGCGGCGATGTCGGGCGAGCTGTTGAGCGGCGGCAGCACGAGAATCGACGCCGGGCGCGCTTCCTTGAAGGCCGTGTAGTCGTAGGCCTGTTGCGTGGCGCAGCCGGCGAGCAGCAGGGTTGCCAGCGCCAGGACGGCGCCGCGCAGCGTGTGGATGCTTTTCATCGGCTGCCTTCCTGTTTTTGTTGCTTCTTCAGCAGGAAGTCCACGTAAACGGCGCTTTCCGGAAACTGCTGCCTTTCGGCCAGCAGGTTCTGTTCGAACAGGTCGGTTCGCCCGGTCTGCCCGTACAGCATGCCGAGGTGCGCCTGAAAGCCCGGCGGCACGGGGCGGCCGCGCGAACGGGCCTCCTCGCGGACCCGTTCCAGGTTCTGGATGCCGTCTTCCGGCCCTTTGTCGCCCTTGAAGTAGGCGTATTGCTGATCCTGGAAGTTGCCCCAGTAATACAGCGGTTGCTGGCGCGTGGCGCAGCCGGCGAGCGTCGCGGCCAGCAGGGCCGTCAGCAACAGCGGGCCCTGTTTCGGGTGGGTTCGAAGCATGCGTCTTCCCGGGTATCAGTTGCCCGGGCGCCAGGCGCCGGTTTCAATGCCGTTGACCAGGCCATCGACGGCCTGACGGATGGCGAGGTCGAGCACCTTGCCGTTGAGGGTCGAGTCGTAGCTTGCCGTACCGCCAAAACCGACCACCTCGCGGTTGGACAGCGAGTATTCGCCGGCGCCGGCGGTGGAGTAGATGACTTCCGAGGTTTGCACATCGACCACGTTCAGCGTCACCTTGGCGTAGGCGATCTGCTGCTTGCCGCGCCCCAGGATGCCGAACAGCTGGTGGTCGCCGACTTCCTTGCGGCCGAATTCGGTGACGTCGCCGGTAACCACGTAGCGGGCGCCCTTGAGCGCCTGCTGTTTTTTGGCAATTTCCGCTTCCTGCCTGATTTCGGACATGTTCTCGCGGTCCAGCACCGAGAAGCGGTTGGTCTGCTGGAGATGGGAAACCAGGATGGTCTTGGCCTGGCTGCCGAGACGGTCGACGCCGTCGGTGAAGATGCCGCGCATGAAGCTCGAGCGGTTGTCGAACTTGCCGACGGAAATCGGCTGGCGGACGCCGACGTAGGGGCGCGCGGCGGCGGCCGTCTGTTGCGGCACCAGGGTGCGGGAATCTTCCGTCGCGCAACCGGAAAGCGTGGCGACCACGGCAACGCAGGCGCAGGCCAGGATGTTTTTCTTGAACATGCTTCTCTCCTCGAGGATGGCGGTACATCCGGACCTGTCGCGCAAGGCGCCTCCGGAAAGATGCAATTGTAGTATCCAAATGGCGATGCCGGAAAAGCGGATTGTCGGCCGAGGGCCGCCAGGGGCGGGGCGGGCGTGCGGCGTACCGCCGGCCCGCTTCCGGTCAGGAGGGCAGGCGTACGAGCGAGGTGTCGCTCAGGCTGTCGAGCACCGCCGCCGCCCCCGAAAAATCCTGCCCCCGCGTGTATTCGCCGACCGTGACCAGGCAGCGCAGCCCGGCGCCCAGCGCCGCGCGCAGGCCGTTTTCGGAATCCTCGATGGCCAGGCAGGCGCCGGCGGGCAGGGCGAGGCGGTCGAGCACCCAGCGGTAGATGTCGGGGGCCGGTTTCTTGGCGGCGACGACGTCGCCGGCGCCGATGACCTCGAACCAGTCGCTCGAACCCGGCGCCAGGCTGGCGTCGAGCAGGGCGCCGACGTTTTCCGGCGAGGTGGTGGTGGCGATGGCCAGCCGGATGCCGGCGGCGCGCGCCTCGGCGATCAGCTCGGCGACGCCGGGGCGCAGGGCGAGGTGGCCGGTGCCGACCAGGCGGACGTAATGCGCCGTCTTGGCGGCGTGCAATTGCCTGATCAGCGTGTCGACATCGGCCCGGGCGGCGACCTCGGGCGCGTAGCGCTCGGCGTAATGGCGCATGCGCTCCTTGCCGCCGGTGATGGCGAGCAGCTCGCCGTACAGGCTTGCATCCCAGTGCCAGTCCAGCCCGTGCTCGGCGAAGGCGGCGTTGAAGGCGGGGCGGTGGCCGTCGCGCTCGGTTTCGGCGAGCGTGCCATCGACGTCGAAGATCAGGGCCTGGAGTGCGTTCATGCGCACACCCTAGCCCGCTCCCGGCGGCCTATCCAGTCAGGTGTTCTGACGTGGGTGATAAGGGGATGTTTATTAAACGATGGCTGAATCAGTGCTTAAGAAAATCTGACTGTTACTTAATTAACGGGTCACTTATCGTGGCTACCAATGCGGTAACACAAGAATGATTGGAGACACCATGCAATTCGGCCGTACGACCCTCTCGAAGTTCGTCATCGAACATACCCGCGCCAGCCATGGCGAACTCGGCGCCCTGCTCATCGACGTCGCCGCCGCCGTCAAGACCATCTCGGCGATGGTCGCCAAGGGCGCGCTCGGCGGCAGCCTCGGCGCGCTGGACAGCACCAATGTCCAGGGCGAGGTGCAGAAGAAGCTCGATGTTCTCACCAATGAAGCCATCCTGCACCATTGCGAGTGGGGCGGCCAGCTGGCCGGCATGGCCTCGGAGGAGATGGACGATCCGTACCGGATTCCCGCCGAGTATCCGCGCGGCCGCTACCTGCTGGTCTTCGATCCGCTCGACGGCTCGTCGAACAGCGACGTCAATGTCTCGGTCGGCACCATCTTCTCCATCTTCACCCGGCCCAGCGCCGGCGATGCCGAGCCGGGCGACTACCTGCGTCCGGGCAGCGAGCAGGTTGCCGCCGGCTACGCCATCTACGGCCCGTCGACGATGATGGTGCTGACCCTCGGCGACGGCACGCACGGCTTCACGCTGGATCGCGAGAGCGGCAACTTCATCCTCACCCATGCCAACATTCGGGTGCCGGAAGAGACCCGCGAATTCGCCATCAACACCTCCAACGAGCGCTTCTGGGAGCCGCCGGTGCAGCGCTACGTGGCCGAGTGCAAGGCCGGCAAGTCCGGCGTGCGCGGCGAGGATTTCAATACCCGGTGGATCGCCTCGATGGTCGCCGAAGTACATCGTATCCTGATCCGCGGCGGCATCTTCATGTACCCGAAGGATAACAAGGACCCGAAGAAGCCCGGCCGCCTGCGCCTGCTCTACGAAGCCAACCCGATGGCCATGCTCATCGAGCAGGCCGGCGGCGCGGCGAGCACCGGCCGCCAGCGCATCCTCGACGTGCAGCCGGATGCCCTGCACCAGCGCGTGCCGGTGATCCTCGGGTCGAAGCAAGAGGTCGAGCGGGTCGAGCGCTACCACCAGGAATACGACACCGGCGCCGACCGTCCCTTCGTTTCGCCATTGTTCTCCGAACGCTCGCTGTTCCGCGATTCCGCTTGAAGCAGCCCTTGGCGATGCCGGCGTAGCGCCCGTTTCGGGCTGCCTTGCCGGGTAAAGAATTCACATCCGCAGGAGAAATCCATGTCCGTCAAACACCCCATCATCGCCATCACCGGGTCATCCGGTGCCGGCACCAGCACGGTGATGCAGAGCTTCCAGCACATCTTCCGCCGCGAAGGGCTGAAGGCGCAGATCGTCGAGGGCGATTCCTTCCACCGCTACGACCGGCTGAGCATGCGGGCCGAGATGAAGGCGCAGGAGGAAATCGGCAACCTGAACTTCAGCCATTTCGGGCCGGAGGCCAACCTGCTGGCCGAGCTGGAACAGCTCTTCGTCGATTACGGCAGCAGCGGTAGCGGCAAGGTGCGCAAGTACCTGCACGATGCCGGCGAGGCCGAGCCGTGGAAGCAGGAGCCGGGCACCTTCACGCCGTGGCAGGACATTCCCGATGCCACCGACCTGATGTTCTACGAAGGCCTGCACGGCGCCTGGGCCGGCGAGGGCATCAACATCGCCAAGCAGGTGGACCTCTGCGTCGGCGTCGTGCCCATCATCAACCTGGAGTGGATACAGAAGCTGCACCGCGACCAGAAGATGCGCGGCTATTCGCAGGAGGCGGTCACCGACACCATTCTGCGCCGCATGCCGGACTACGTCAGCCACCTCTGTCCGCAATTCGGCCGCACCCACGTCAATTTCCAGCGCGTGCCCATCGTCGATACCTCCAACCCCTTCATCGCCCGCGACATCCCGACGGCCGACGAAAGCATGGTGGTCATCCGTTTCGCCAACCCCAAGGGCATCGACTTCCAATACCTGCTCTCCATGCTGCACGGTTCCATGCTCACCCGCCCGAACACCCTGGTCGTGCCCGGCGGCAAGATGGGCCTCGCCATGCAGATGATCTTCACCCCCATGGTCCTCCGCCTGATGGACCTGAAGCGCCGTGCCTGAGGAGAAAGCCATGGAACGAGACCACACCGAAATCGCCTTCCGCCGCGAACTGGCCAATGCCGTCCGCTTCCTCGCCATCGATGCCGTCGAGAAGGCCAAGTCCGGCCATCCCGGCGCGCCGATGGGCATGGCCGACATCGCCGAAGTGCTGTGGCGCGACCACCTCAAGCACAACCCGACCAACCCGCAGTGGCCGGATCGCGACCGCTTCGTGCTGTCCAACGGCCACGGCTCGATGCTGCTCTACGCGCTGCTCCACCTGACCGGCTACGACCTGCCACTCGAACAGCTGCAGAATTTCCGCCAGCTCGGCAGCAAGACCGCCGGGCATCCGGAAGTCGGCCATACGCCGGGCGTCGAGACGACCACCGGCCCGCTCGGCCAGGGCCTGACCAACGCCGTCGGCATGGCGTTGGCCGAAAAGCTGCTCGCCCGACGCTACAACCGGCCGGACTGCGAGATCGTCGATCACCGCACCTGGGTCTTCCTCGGCGACGGCTGCCTGATGGAAGGCATCAGCCACGAGGCCTGCTCGCTGGCCGGCGTCTGGGGGCTGGACAAGCTGGTCGCCTTCTACGACGACAACGGCATCTCCATCGACGGTCACGTCGAGGGCTGGTTCCGCGACGATACGCCGGCCCGCTTCCGCGCCTACGGCTGGCATGTCGTCGGCCCGGTCGACGGCCATGACGCCGCCGCGGTCGGCGCCGCCATCGTCGAGGCCAGGGCCGCCGGCAAGCCGACGCTGATCGTCTGCCGCACGCAGATCGGCTGGGGTTCGCCGAACAAGGTCGGCAGCCACGATGTGCATGGTGCGCCGCTCGGCGCCGACGAGGTGGCCGCCACCCGCGCCGCACTGAACTGGTCGCATGCACCGTTCGAGGTGCCGGGGGCGCTGCGCGAGGCCTGGGATGCCCGGCTGTCGGGTGCCGCCGCCGAGGCCGACTGGCAGGTCAGGTTCGTTGCCTATCGCCGGCAGTACCCCGAACTGGCGGCCGAATTCGAGCGCACCCAGGCCGGCGGCCTGCCCGAGAAGTGGCCGGAAATCCGCCAGGCGCTGCTTGCCATGGCCGGCGCCAAGGATGCCGCCATCGCCACCCGAAAGTCGTCGCAGAACAGCCTCGATTTCTTGGTCGACCGGGTGCCGGAACTGCTCGGCGGCTCGGCCGACCTGACCGGCTCCAACCTGACCGCCGGCAAGGGCAGCCGCGCGCTGCATGCCGCCGCCGAGGGCGAGGTCGCCAACTACATCTCCTACGGCGTGCGCGAATTCGGCATGACGGCGATCATGAACGGCGTCGCGCTGCACGGCGGGCTGATTCCCTACGGTGGCACCTTCGCGGTGTTCTCCGACTACGCCCGCAACGCCATCCGCATGAGCGCGCTGATGAAGCAGCGCGTCGTCCATGTCCTGACCCACGATTCCATCGGCCTCGGCGAGGACGGGCCGACCCACCAGCCGATCGAACATGCGGCGAGCCTGCGCGTCATTCCCGGACTCGATGTCTGGCGCCCCTGCGACGAGCTGGAAACGGCCGTCGCCTGGAGCGAGGCGCTGGAACGCCGCGACGGACCTTCCGCCCTGCTCTTGTCGCGCCAGAACCTGCCTCAGTATGGTGGCGAAGCCCGCCGGGCGGAAGGTGCCAGCCGGGGCGGCTACGTGCTGGCCGAGGCCGACGGCCCGGCGCAGGCGGTGATCATCGCCACCGGCTCGGAAGTATCGCTGGCCATGCAGGCGCGCGATGGGCTGAAGGCGCAGGGCGTCGCGGTGCGCGTCGTATCGATGCCCTGCACGCGGCGCTTCGACCGCCAGCCGGCGAGCTGGAAGAACGCCGTGCTGCCGGCCGAGATCGCCCGTGTCGCCGTCGAGGCGGGGCAGACCGACATCTGGCGCAAGTACGTCGGGCTCGATGGCGAGGTGCTCGGTATCGACGAGTTCGGCGAATCCGGTCCGGCGCCGGCGCTCTACCGGCACTTCGGCCTGACCGTCGACAACCTGGTGCAGACCGTGCTGCGCGCCGTGGTGCGCGCCGGCGGCGCCGATGGGGATTTTTAGTTGCTAGTCGTTAGTCCCCTGGTCGTTAGCAAGAGCGACAAGCTCACAACGACGACGGGCCGAGCTGGCAACCAATCACTAATTACTCACAACTATCAGGAGACTTTCCATGCCTATACGGGTGGCAATCAACGGCTTCGGCCGCATCGGGCGCATGGCCTTCCGGGCCATCGCCGAACAGGCGGAATTCGCCGATCTCGAGGTGGTCGCCATCAACGACCTGCTCGAGCCGGAGTATCTCGCCTACCTGCTCAAGCACGACTCGGTGCACGGCAAGTTCGCCGGCGACATCGTGGTCGATGGCGACAAGCTGATCGTCAATGGCCGCAGCATCCGCCTCAGCGCCGTCAAGAACCCGGCCGAGCTGAAGTGGGACGGCGTGCGCGCCGACGTGGTGATCGAGGCGACCGGCCTGTTCCTGACCGAGCATAGCTGCCGCCAGCACCTCGAAGCCGGGGCGCGGAAAGTGGTGCAGTCGGCGCCGGCCAAGGACGAGACGCCGATGTTCGTCTACGGCGTGAACCACGACCGCTATGCCGGCGAGGCCATCGTTTCGGCCGCATCCTGCACGACCAACGGCCTGGCCCCGGTGGCCAAGGTGCTGCACGAGAAGTTCGGCATCAAGCGCGGCCTGATGAGCACGGTGCATGCGGCGACCGCCACGCAGAAGACGGTCGACGGCCCGTCCGGCAAGGACTGGCGCGGCGGACGCGGCATCCTGGAAAACATCATCCCGTCCTCGACCGGCGCCGCCAAGGCCGTCGGCAAGGTCATCCCGGCATTGAACAAGAAACTGACCGGCATGGCCTTCCGGGTGCCGACCTCGGATGTCTCGGTGGTCGACCTCACCGTCGAGCTGGAGCGCGAGACGAGCTACGAGGACATCTGCGCCGCCATGCGGGCCGCCGCCGAATCCGGCCCGCTCAAGGGGGTGCTCGGCTATACCCGCGACAAGGTGGTGTCCACCGACTTCCGCGGCTGCGGCCTGCCCTCGGTGTTCGACGCCGACGCCGGCATCGCGCTCGACGCCAGCTTCGTCAAGGTCGTCGCCTGGTACGACAACGAGTACGGCTACACCTGCAACCTGTTGCGCCTGGTGCGCCACGTCATGCACTGAGGAGGAATCATGGCTCTCATTTCCCTGCGCCAGCTGCTCGACCACGCCGCCGAGCACCAGTACGGCCTGCCCGCCTTCAACGTCAATAACATGGAGCAGATCCAGGCCATCATGCAGGCCGCCGAAGCCTGCGCCAGCCCGGTCATCCTGCAGGCCTCGGCCGGCGCCCGCAAGTACGCCGGCGAGCCTTTCCTGCGCAAGCTGGTCGAGGCTGCCATCGAGCAATACCCGGATATCCCGGTCTGCCTCCACCAGGACCACGGCACCTCGCCGGCCGTCTGCCAGCAGTCGATGCGCAGCGGCTTCTCCAGCGTGATGATGGACGGCTCGCTGTGCCCCGACGGCAAGACGCCGAGCACCTACGCCTACAACGTCATGGTCACCGCCAAGGTGGTCGAGATGGCCCATGCCATCGGCGTCTCGGTCGAGGGCGAGCTGGGCTGCCTCGGCTCGCTGGAAACCGGCGAGGCCGGCGAGGAGGACGGCATCGGCGCCGCCGGCAAGCTCGACCACGCGCAGATGCTGACCGACCCGGAAGAGGCTGCCGATTTCGTCGAGCGCACCGGGGTCGACGCGCTGGCCATCGCCATCGGCACCAGCCATGGCGCCTACAAGTTCACCCGGCCGCCGACCGGCGAAATCCTCGCCATCGACCGCATCAAGGCCATCCACGCGCGCATTCCCAACACCCACCTGGTCATGCACGGCTCGAGCAGCGTGCCGCAGGAATGGCTGGCCGTCATCCGCCAGTACGGCGGCCGGATGAAGGAAACCTACGGCGTGCCGGTCGAGGAGATCGTCGAGGGCATCCGCCACGGCGTGCGCAAGGTCAATATCGACACCGATATCCGCCTCGCCATGACCGGCGCCATGCGCCAGGCGATGGCCGAGAAGCCCGATGAATTCGATCCCCGCGCCTTCCTCAAGGCGGCGGTGGCGGCGGCGCGCGACATCTGCCGCCAGCGCTTCGAGGCCTTCGGCAGTGCCGGCCAGGCCAGCCGCATCAAGCCCGTGGCGCTGGAAAAAATGACCGCGCTGTACCGTTGATCTAGCCGTTTTCTCTACTGCGGTAGTCTGCTTTGGCCCCGAAGTCTGGGGCCGTTTTTTTGGAGCCCGCCATGAACCGACCGCAATACGTCATTGCACCGAGCATTCTGTCCGCCAATTTCGCCAAGCTGGGCGAAGAAGTGGCCAACGTCATCGCCTCGGGGGCCGACTGGATACACTTTGACGTGATGGACAACCATTATGTTCCCAACCTGACCATCGGGCCGCTGGTTTGCGAAGCGATCCGGCCGTGCACCACGGCGCCGATCGACGTGCACCTGATGGTCAAGCCGGTGGACCGCATCATCCCCGATTTCGTGAAAGGCGGGGCCAACATCATCACCTTCCACCCGGAAGCCTCGCACCACATCGACCGCAGCCTGTCGCTGATCCGCGAAGGCGGCTGCCAGGCCGGCCTGGTCTTCAACCCGGCGACGCCGCTCGACCACATGGACTACGTCATGGACAAGCTCGACGTCATCCTGCTGATGAGCGTGAACCCCGGCTTCGGCGGCCAGAAGTTCATTCCCGGCACGCTGGCCAAGGCGAAGCAGGCTCGCGCCAAGCTGGACGCCTACGAACAGCAGACCGGCCGGCGCATCCGGCTGGAGATCGATGGTGGCGTCAATGTCGGCAACATCGCCGAGATCGCCCGCGCCGGTGTCGATGCCTTCGTCGCCGGCTCGGCCGTCTATGGCGCCGGCAAGGACAGCGACGCGCATCGCTACGACTCGATCATCGCGGCGCTGCGCCAACAGCTTAAGGACATCTGACATGCGCTTCAATTCGGTCACCTTCGACCTCGACGGCACCCTGCTCGATACCGTTCCCGACCTCCACGCCGCCAGCAACGCCATGCTCGCCGAACTCGGCCTGCAACTGCGCAGCGAGGAAGAGGTCCGCGACTTCGTCGGCCAGGGCGTCGTCGTGCTCGTGCTGCGCTGCCTGCGCGACCGCGTCGTTCCCGAGGGCGAGGTGCTGGATCGCGCCATCGCCATCTTCCAGCGCCACTACGCCGCCATCAACGGCACAAAAAGCCGCGTCTTTCCCGGCGTGATCGACGGCCTGGACGCCTGGCGGGCGACCGGCCTGCCGCTCGCCGTGGTCACCAACAAACCGGCCGCCTTCACCGGGCCGCTGCTCGAGCGCATGGGCCTGAGCGGCTACTTCGCGACCGTCGTCTCGGGCGACACCACGCCGTACAAGAAACCCCACCCCGCGCCGCTTCTCCATGCCTGCCGGGCCATGGGCAGCCTGCCGGAACGCAACCTGCACATCGGCGATTCGATCCACGACGTTCACGCGGCGAGGGCGGCGGGGAGCACGGCTTACTGCGTCACCTACGGCTATAACGAGGGGCGGGCGCTCCGCGCGGAGGACTGCGACCGGCTGCTGGATTCGTTCTGCGCGGCGCTTGCCCCGCCGGGATGAGTCAGGCGCTCGGGGGCGGCAGGCATCGCCGGTTCAACGATCCCAATACGGAGTCGGCCCGAAACGCTTCATCAGGAACTCGATAAAGGCCCGGACTTTCAGCGGCAAGTGCCGGTTGGGCAGGTGCACGGCGTAGATGAAGCGTTCGGTGGGCACGTAGCCGGGCAGGACTTCGACCAGGCGTCCTTCCTGCAGGTCCTTGCCGACGATGAAGGTGGGGAGCAGGGCCAGCCCGAGGCCGCCGAGCACCGCCTGGGACAAGGCCTCGTCGTCGTTGATGCGCAGGGTGCCGGAGACCGGTATCGAGACGTCTCCGTGATGCCCGTTGAGGTGCCACATCCCTTGCGTGTTCATGAAGGTGTAGTCCAGGCAGTTGTGCCGGGCCAGGTCTTCCGGGGCGAGCGGAATGCCGCGCCGGGCGAGGTAGGCAGGGCTCGCGCAGATCTTGCGGCGGATCGGCGCCAGTTGGCGTGCGACGAGGTTCTGGCCCGGCTCGCGCGTGATGCGCAGGGCGATGTCGTAGCCCTCGTCGGCGAGGTCGACCAGGCGGTCGCTGATGGTCAGGTCGACGCTGAGGTCGGGGTAGCGCGCCATGAAGTCGGGCAGGGCCGAGGCCACGTGCATGGTGCTGAAGGCGACCGGGGCGCTGATCTTCAGCTTGCCGCGCGGCTCCTGGTGCAGTCGTGAAATCGTCGTGTCCGCCTGGTTGAGCTCCTCCAGTATCCGGTCGCAGTGCTCGAAATAGGCCTCGCCCACGTCGGTCAGGCTCAGGCTGCGGGTGCTCCGGTGCAGCAGGCGCACCCCCAGGTCGCTTTCCAGGCGGGCGACGGCTTTGCTGACGCGCGATTTCGAGACGTTGAGACGGCGCGCCGCCTCCGAAAAGCTGCGGACTTTGACCACGTGGGCAAAGAAAAGCAGGTCGTTGATGTCGTGCATGGGGGTGTGCGTATTGTTATCGAAACAGAAACAGTTTTGTTCAGATTCGGTGGCTTATCAAGCCTGGCTTCCGACTTTATGATCCGATATTCCAAAAGCGGCCAGCTTGCCTTCTCGGAAAAACCCCAAGGAATCAGTGGGGATTCAAACCGTCGGTTCATTGCGCGCGCTCGTTCTCGGCGGATTTTTCGTTCGCCATGACGGCGGCTCGGTTTTCCGCATCAAGCCTGCGGTTTGATTGTTGCCGAACCGCTATCAATGTTGGCGCATTTTCTTGCGCCCGATGCGGCGGTGCGCGCCGCTTTCCGACAGTTGGCCGCTGACAACGAACCAGGGAGCAATGATGCGTTACCAGAGTTTTGAGGATTTCATCCGGCAGGTGGCCGTGCGCAATCCGGGGCAGCCGGAGTTCCTGCAGGCGGTGAGCGAAGTCATCGAAAGCCTGTGGCCGTACATTGCCCAACACCCGAAATATGCCGAACACGGCCTGCTCGATCGTCTGCTGGAGGCCGAGCGCATCATCGTCTTCCGCGTGTCATGGGTCGACGACAAGGGCGAGGTCCAGGTCAATCGCGGCTACCGCATCCAGCATTCCTCGGCCATCGGGCCGTACAAGGGCGGCATCCGCTTCCATCCCTCGGTCAACCTGTCCATTCTCAAGTTCCTGGCCTTCGAGCAGACCTTCAAGAACGCGCTGACCACGCTGCCCATGGGCGGCGGCAAGGGCGGCTCGGACTTCGATCCGAAGGGGCGCAGCCCGGGCGAGGTGATGCGCTTCTGCCAGGCCTTCGTCAGTGAACTGTTCCGCCACGTCGGTGCCAATACCGATGTGCCGGCCGGCGACATCGGCGTCGGCGGCCGCGAGGTCGGCTTCATGGCCGGCATGTACAAGAAGCTGGCGAATCGCGCCGACTGCGTGTTCACCGGCAAGGGGCTGAGCTTCGGCGGTTCGCTGATCCGGCCGGAGGCAACCGGCTACGGCACCGTCTATTTCGCCGAGGAGATGCTCAGGCAGCGGGGGCGCAGCTTCGACGGTCTGCGCGTCAGCGTTTCCGGCGCCGGCAACGTCGCCCAGTACGCCATCGAAAAGGCGATGGCGATGGGCGCCAGGGTCGTCACGGTGTCCGATTCGAGCGGCACGGTGGTCGATGACGGCGGTTTCACGCCGGACAAGCTGGCCGAGCTGATGGATGTGAAGAACCATCGCTACGGCCGCGTGAGCGATTACGCCAAGCGGGTCGGCGCCGTTTTCCAGCCCGGTGTCCGCCCCTGGCACGTGCCGGTCGATGTCGCCCTGCCCTGCGCCACGCAGAACGAGCTGGACGGCGAGGATGCGAAGATGTTGCTCGGCAATGGCGTCATCTGCGTTGCCGAGGGCGCCAACATGCCGTCGACCGCCGATGCGGTGAAGGTGTTCGAGGGCAACGGCGTGCTCTACGCGCCGGGCAAGGCCAGCAACGCCGGCGGCGTGGCGACTTCCGGCCTGGAAATGAGCCAGAACGCCATGCGCCTCTCCTGGCAGCGCGACGAGGTCGACGCCCGGCTGCGCGAAATCATGGTCAATATCCATGAAGCCTGCCTGACCTACGGTCGGGCGGCGGACGGCAAGGTCAGCTATGTCAATGGCGCCAATATCGCCGGTTTCGTCAGGGTCGCCGACGCCATGCTGGCTCAGGGCGTCGTTTAAGCGCTCGCCAGCCAGGGAGGTTCCATGCACCGGCGCTACGAAAGGCACCCTGTCAGCTGCGAAATCGATGGCGAGGTTCTTTCGGGCTACTACTGGGTGGCGGGCATGATTCTCGTCGTATCGACGGCATCCGGCGGCACCAGCCGCCAGCTGGCCAACCGCCAGCCGGACGATCTGGCAAGAAGCCTGTTGCGGGAACTGTTGCTGGCCAACCGGGAGAATGCCGCACCCCCGGCGGCGTGAGTCGACTGCCGGCGACGGGGTGTTTCAGGTGGCCGGCCGGTCCCAGTAGGGCTCTGCGCCGATATGGGAGAGCATGAAATCAATGAAGACCCGGACCTTGTTCGGCAGGTGGCGCGTCGGCAAATACATGGCGTAGACGTGGCGCTCGACCGGGATGTATTCGGACAGGACGGCCTGCAGGTTGCCGTCCTGCAGCGCCTTGCCGACGATGAACGTGGGCAGCAGTCCGACCCCCAGTCCGCCGAGGACGGCTTGCGACAAGGCCTCGTCGTCATCGACGTGGAGCGGGCCGTTGATCGGCACGGAAATCTCCCCTTCCGGCCCGGTGAAGCGCCATCGCCCGGGCTCGCCGGAGCGCGTGTAATCCAGGCAGTTGTGCGTGACCAGGTCGGCCGGCGTGCGGGGAATGCCCCGCCGGCGGAAGTAGTCGGGGGTCGCGCATAACTGGCGCCGCACCGGCGCCAGCGGGCGCGCCACCAGGTTGGGCGGCGGGTCGCTGCTGACGTGAATGGCCACGTCGTAGGCTTCCTCGGCCAGGTTGACCCAGCGGTCCGTAATGCTCAGGTCGATCTTGAGCTCCGGGTGGTGCGGCAGGAACTCGGCCAGGGCCGGGGCGACATGCAGGGTGCCGAAGGCCACCGAGGCGCTGACGCGCAAGACGCCCCGCGCCTCGCTGCTGAGGCTGCCGACCAGCTTCTCGGCCTCCGTTGCTTCTTCCACGATGCGGGCGCAGTGCTCGGCAACCGCGGTGCCGATTTCGGTCAGGCTGAGATGGCGGGTGGTCCGGTTCAGCAAATGCGCGCCGAGCGATTTTTCCAGCTTGGCTACCGCCTTGCTGATTGCCGAGCGGGAGGTCCCGGCCCGCCGGGCCGCCTCGGAAAAACTGCCCGCCTCGACCACCCGGGCGAAAACAGCCATCAGATTCAAGTCGGCCATGGGTGCCTGAGGCTCCTGTTCATCATCGCGTCTTGCAATTGTTTCCTTGTGGGAACCATTTTGATGCCGGTTTAACGGCTATCGGGATGCTTGCCGGGGCAGTAGCATGTCATCCCATGAATGCAGCCAATTTTGCCAAAACATCCGCCGTGCCCAAAGATTGCCCGGTATTCGGAGAGCCTGTCCTGAGCCTCGAAGACTACGCGCGCTTACGCGGATATGCCCTGAACGATGAACTGGCGGACGAATTGGATCGGGCAATTGTAGTTCAAAAGGAACAGGTTCCGGAGGATGTGGTGACCATGAACGTCCGTTGCGTCTATCTGGACGAGCGCCTGGGAACGCAGCGCGAAATCGAACTGGTCTTTCCCGAGGAGGCTGACCCCGCGGCGGGCAAGGTATCGGTGCTGACGCCGGTCGGCAGCGCCTTGATCGGTTTGCGGGTCGGCCAGGACATCGCGTGGGATTTCCCCGACGGCTCGGTGCGCCGATTGAAGGTCACCGGCGTCCGTAAAAGCGCCGCCTAGCGTCGCCCATCGGCGGCCTCCCTTGGCCGGCCCGCAAGCCGGGCTGGCTGTTCGTCCATTACCCATCCACGGAGACTTCAATGAAATTCGCCATCGAAACCGTTGCCGAAACACAGAAAACCACGCTGGCCGCCGCTGGCGCCTTTGCCGAAAGTGTCCTGGTCGTTACCGAGAGAGCGATGCTGCTCAATATCGAGCTGACGCGAAGCGCTTGCGAGCAATCCGCCGCGATGACGAAGGCCTGCCTTGACGCTTGCCTGGTCATGGACAGTGCCTTCGTTCCCCATTCCCTTTTCAAGTCGGGTGGCGATTGACCCTGGTTTTCAGGCGTGCGCTATGTCTTGGCGGGAAGGGCTTCGGAAGGCCCGTCGAGTAAGGCGCCCAGCGCCTCTTCGGTGTCCGGCGGGGTGTCGCCCCGCTGCGCCAGCCAGACAAACCTGCCGGCCGGCGCGCCGGCGACGGCCGCCCGGGCCGGTGCCAGCTCGGTGCGGTCGTTGATCAGCACCACGACGCGGCGCAGTTCCGGGGTCGCGGCGAGGGTTTGCAGCTCGTAGAGGCAGCCCTGGTTGGCGGCGACGAAATTGCGCAGGTCCATCAGCACCACGTCGCTGACGCGCAGCAGTTCGGTCAGCGCCTGCTGCCAGGTGGTGTCGTGGCAGTAGCATTCGTTGACCCGGTAACGGCCCTCGATGTCGGGTCGCCATTCGAAGGCGGCGAGGCGGGGGGCGACTTCTTCCGGGCGGCGGATGAAGCGTTCGGCGAGGCGGCCGTCGAGGAAGGTGAAGATGTCGTCGGCGTCGATGGTGCGGTCGACCAGGTCGGTGCCGGCGATGAGCACGGTGTTGCCGGTCAGGCGCCAGCGTTCGATGACGCGGTCGAACAGCGCCAGCACGTTGGCGTCCTGCTGGAAGACGCGCAGTACGAGCAGCGTCGGCGGGCGGCCGGGCGGGCGGTGATCGGTGCGCAGGTGAAGCAGCCAGGCGCCGAGCGGTATCCAGACCAGGGGCAGGAAATGGAGCAGGGCGCCCCAGCCTTCGCTGGCGATGGCGCCGAGGGCGGGGCCGACCAGGGCGATGACCCAGACGGCGGTGAACAGGTAGAACAGTTCGGACAGCCGGCGCGCAGCGTAGGCCTGCCCCAGCCAGCGGCCGATGGCGCGCGCCGGCCACCAGGCGAACAGCCAGGGGAGCAGGGCGAACAGCGCGATGGCGGTGACGGCGCCGATATGGCTGGCCAGCCAGTAGGCGAGCGGGCTTTGTTGCTCGACCAACGCGGCGAGCAGGTCGATGCCGGCCTGCGAGGCCCAGCACAGCACGATGAACAGCGGCGCCAGCCACGGCGCGACGGCGCGCGTGGCGCTGCCCAGGCACAGGGCGCTGACGACGATCAGCGGCAGGCCGATATCGAACAGCATCCATCCGAAGACCTGGGCGAAGCCGATGTTCTCGTTGGTACGCCAGCTGAGCAGCGCGACGGCGGCGACGAACCAGAGCAGCAGGGTGCCGACGAAGCGCCGGCGCGGCCAGCGGTGGATGACGGCGATGACCGGCACCACCGGCCAGGCATACGCCGCGCACAGGGTGCTCACGGAAATGAGGGTGATCGGCCCGTCGAACATGACCTGCGTGAGCAGCGTCCGGTTCAGGGAAATGACCAGGGTGATGCCGAGAAAGGCGAGGATCAGCTGCCGCGCCGCCTCGCGGTTGCCGGCCAGGGTGACCGGCACGGCCGGGTTGCCGGCGGTATGAGGCAAAGGCTTGGCTGGCTTGCCGGGGGGCGCGGTGGCGGCATCGACGGGGGCCTTCATCAGCGCCTTCATGGCCGCCCGGTAGCGTGCGGCGACGATCAGCGCGCCAAAGAACGAAAGCGCCGTGGCAATGATCAGCAGGGTGGCGATCTTGCCGGGCAGCATGTTTGCCTCAGCCCATTGCGCTGAGGCCGGTCACGTAGACCAGCCGGCCGCTCGCCGGGTCGCGCACGTAGCTCAGGCACTGCTTGCGGTTGGCACCGGCACCGGGCGGCTTGAGCGAGATGTGCACCCAGCCGGAGTTCGGCCCCTTGGCCGGGTCGTAGCACTCGCAGATGATCTGGTCGAAATCGGCCAGGTGCGCCTTGGCCCAGGCCGCCAGTTCCAGCGTCGGCTGGCCGACGATCTCGACGTCGCAGGCCTGGCCCTTGGCGTGCTGGCTGGTGCTCAGCCACGATGCCGGCTTGTTCTTCAGGGCGCGCTCGAGGCGCTGGCTGCGATAGACGCTGTTCGGCGAAAAGGAGCCGAAGGCATCGCGGATCGGCTGCAGCACATTGCGGGCGAGATGGATCGCGGCGCGCAGCTCGGCCTCGCTGGCGAAGCCGTTGTCGATACCGAGGCGGGCGGCGAGGTCGGACTTGGTCAGCTCGTAGAGCCGGAAGTTGGGCGCGATCAGCGCGCGCGGCGGCAGGCCGGCGAGCGGAATGGCGTCGAGCGGTGTGCGCGCGTAATCGGGGGCGCCGGCATCGCGCGGCAGGGCCGGGCTGCTGCGCGGCTGGCTGCGCCGGATGGGACGACCCTTGGCGACGGCCGGCGTGGCCTTGGGGGCGGCGGTTTCGGTTGTGCGGCGGCGCGGGCTCATGACAGGTTCTCCTGGATCTGTTGCAGGATGCGCTGTTTCGGCTTGTCGTCAGGCGACCACAGGGCGATCAGGAAGGCGATGTGCTCGGCCACCGACGACACCTCGCGCGGGCTGGCGCCGCGGGCGATGGCGTTGCGGTAGGTGGCGAGCACGGCCAGCGCCGGCGGCAGGCCGGTGTCGCCGCGCTTGCGGGGCGGGGCGGCGGGTTGCGCGAGCAGGCGGACCAGCTGCAGGTCGGCCAGGCTGGCGCTGTCCCAGAAGTTGGGGTCGGCCTCGTTGCGCTGGGCCAGCTCGCGGAGCAGGCCTTCCAGTTCGCGCTGCTGGCCGGCGGGGTCGGCGGTGGCCAGCGTTTCGCCGCGCTGGCGGGTGAGCAGGCTGCCGGCCAGCCAGTTGGTGAAGGCGTAGGCATCGCGCTTGCGCTCGTAGGCCAGCCGGTAATGCTGCGCCATGTTGACCAGCGCCTCGGTGCGGCGCGGCCCTTCGTCCTCGATCAGCGCCAGCCGCTTGTAGGCGCTGCCGAGCAGGTTCAGGCGCTCGACGGTCGGCGCGCGGCGGCACAGGGTGTCGAGGTCGAGGATGGCCGATTCGATGCGTTCGATCTGCTCCTGCCGCGTCTTTTCGCGATTCCTGGCCGACTGGCGGCCGGCCTTCTGCCACAGCTCGGCGGCGTGGCGGACGCGGTAGTTGGCGTACTGTTCCAATGCCTTCATCGAGCAGTCGCCCTTGTCGGCGGTGAGCGCCGTTTCGAGTGCGGCGATGGCTTCCGGCCAGCGGCGGGCTTCGCCCCAGGCCAGGCCGAGCGCGGCCTGGACGTCGGCACGGGCCAGCCAGCCGTCCTTCTGGTTGGCCGGGATGCGGCCCAGGCGCCGCTCGATCTTGCCTTCGGCGTCGTCGGTGGCGCCGGCCCGCAGGTCGGCGGCCAGGTTGTCGAGTTCGGAAACCAGTTCGTGGGCGGTGGCGAAGGGCGTCTGGTTGTGGCGCGGCGCCGCCGTGTCGCGGTGGAAACGGAAATCCGGGTCGCCGTAGCACTGGTAGGCGCCCCAGGTATTCACGTCGGGGAAGCGCAGCCAGACGTCCTCGCGGGCGACGCGCACGGCCTCGCCGAAGGTTTCGCCGGCCAGCATGGCGCGGTAGAAGGTGGCGGCGAAGGCCTGCCCGGCGCGGTCGTCGACGGCCCAGCCGGCGGCGACGACGGCGCGCACGCCCATGGCGATGAATTCCTCGCCGAGGTTGGCGGCCAGCCCCAGGCGGTCGAGCGGGCGAGCCCCGTCGACGCGGCCGAGGTGGCAGCAGTTGATGAAGACCAGTTCGGGCACGTAGCGCATCTGGGCGATGTCGCCCGGCGTCAGGAAACTGGCCGGGCCGATGACCATGCCGGAAACCTTGCCGCCGGCGGTCGGGTGTTCATGCACGCCGTGCGCGGCGAGATGCAGGATGCGCCAGCTGTTCTTGTGCAGGGCCTCCATGATCGGCGTCGCCGCCTGGTCGATGCAGTCGATGACATCGTAGCCTTCGCCCGACAGCTGGTCGGCGACGGCCTGCGCCTCGTCGCGGGCGCCGGGCAGGTCGGCGAAGTCGGGGCTGCCCTGGAGGTCCGGGTTGCCGATGACCAACGCGGTGTTGCCCGGGCTGTGCAGCGGACGCTGGCGGAAGCTGTCGGTGCGGAACTGGCGGACGAAACCGGCGCCGACCGAGGGCGGGCGCTCGCCGTTGCTCCAGCGGTTTTCCAGCAGTTCCCACGGGTAGCGGGCCGACTGGCGGTCGACGATGACGACCAGGTTGCCCTGCTGCGGCGCCAGTTCGCGCAGGCGCAGCGGGAGCAGCATTTCGTACAGCGTCTTGGTCGCTTCCGAGTTGCGCCCGGTGTCGCGGCTGGCCGCCTGCACGAAGGCATCGGCGAGGGCCAGCTGGCCGGTGGCCAGGGTTTCCTCGGCGCGTGCCTTGTCGGTCGGGAAGAGGAAGCGCAGCTTGTCCTCCTGGCGGACGATCTCCAGGCGCTGGTACCACTCGTTGGCGCTGTCGAAGCGCACCCGGCGGCGCCCGGCCTGGGCGGTTTCGACGGCGCCGGCCGGCCAGGCGACGGCGTTGGCCAGCGCCTCGTTCTGCAACACGCGGCCGAGGGCTTCGGCGGCGGCAATGGCGACGTCCTCGTACAGTTCGAGCAGTTCGAGGCGGTCGATCAGGACGCGGCCGTCGAGCTCCTGGTCGGCCAGCGTCTGGTTGGCGGCGACCGCGGCGCGCAGCATCGCTTCGAGCGAATCGCCGACCGGCAGCCCGCCGCCACCGGTGCCGACGAGCAGGCAGGTGACCGCCGCCGAACGCGGCCGGCCGGCCTCGCCGAAGCGGGCATCCGGCCAGTAGGCGACCTTCAGCGCGTAGTCGAGCAGGGCATCGCGAATCGCCGCTTCGAGTTGTCCCGGGCTGAGCCCGCCGATTTCGCCGAGGCCGACGACGATGGCGCCCATCGGCTTGGCGACCGGCGAATCGTTGAGGAAAACGCTGTGGCTGCCGAGCGGCCCGGGGTAGATGCCGAGGTCGAGCCGGCGCGTCAGGTGGCCGTTGAGCTGGCGGTCGAGCGCGGCTTCGGCGCTGACCACGGTGTCGCCCTGGTAATGGCCGACGAGCACCGGGTGGCGGGCGTAGGTCAGGTTGCCGTGGCGGATGCTGACGGCGATGCGCGGCGTCGCCTGTTCGTTCTCGACCGCTTCCGGCAGCTGCCCGGAGAAGCCGAGGCTGGCGATGTCCTCCGGCGCCGGCATGCCGTCGGCCGGCGGGGTGGCCGGCAGCACGAAGCGTTCCTCGCCGGCCGCGCTGCGGGCACGGGCCGGCGGGCTGCTCGGCAGCAGCGTGGTCTGGCCATTGACCAGGATGTCGAGATAGGCCGGGAAGGCCTTGGGCTGGGCGCACAGCATGTCGTGCGCGGTGTTGTCGACGTACCACAACGGCACGCCGGGCAGCCGGCCGGAGGACCAGGCCACCGTGCCGTCGCCCTCGCGGGTGGCGATGAATTCGAGGCGCTTGAGGTCGGGGCGGAACATCACCTGGCCCGGCGTCAGCCGGTAGTCGACGACGGTGGCCGGCTGGCAGCCGGCCACATAGGCCATGAAGCGCGGATCGGGGGCGGCGGCCTTGAGGAACTTCCAGGTAGCGCCGGCTTCCTGCAGGTCGGCGGCCGGGGCGGTATCCCAGCGGGCGCCGAGTTCCTGGCGCATCTTCTGCCAGCGGGTGGTGTCGGTAAAGTCGGGATCGTCGGGCGCGAAGGGCAGCAGTTCGAGCAGGCCGGGATAGCGCGCCACCAGGTTGATGATCTGGTCAGTGCTCTGCGTGATGTCGAGCAGGCTGAGCTTGGCCTGCGTCGGGTTGAAGCCGGTCAGCCAGCGCACGGCCTCGTAGGAGCCGAGGTTGGGCGTGCCGAGCATCAGGAAGCGGGCGCCCGGCAGTTGGGTGATGCGCTTCCACAGCGCCGTGCCGGCGCCGCCGTCGGCGATCATCGAACGCACCACCAGCCCGCTCATCGAATGGGCGACCAGGCGCAGCGGCTGGCCCGAGCGCTCGGCCTGGGCGACCAGCGGCTCCAGCGTGCCGACCAGGCGGGCGGCGGCCTTGCGCACCGAGAAGCGCCAGTCGTAGGGGAAGATTTCGACCTGGTGGCTGCGCGCCAGGAATTCGACCAGCGGTCCGTAGAACTGGTCCACCAGCCCGACCGGCGCGATGCCGTCGCGGCCCATGGCGATCTTCTTCAGGCCGCCCTTGAGCAAGGCCCAGTAGTTGAGCCAGACCGGATCGTCGCCGGCCGTCAGCTCGCTGCCCATGGTGCCAGGCAGCACGACGGCGATCGGCCGCGGCTTGTTGCCGCCACGGCTGCGGGCGATGGCGGCGGCGCAGCGCGGCGCGGCGGCCGGCTTGGGGGCGAGGCTCAGGAAACCGGCGTTGTCGCCGTCGGCGCGGGACAGCCCGGCGCCCAGCCAGCGCACGCTCTGGTCGTTGGTGAAATAGCGGAAATGATTGACCTTCGGCCCCTGGTCCTGGCGATAGCGCGCCGCCCCGCCGAGGCGCGGCAGGCCGCCGAGCATGGAGGCGGTGTCGACGACGAGGTCGTGCTCGTTCCTGTAGAACCAGTCGGTGGCCAGTACCTTCAAGGTGTTCCACAGGCCGTCGCCGGCCTCGATGTCGCCGGCGATGACCGACAGGTCGGCCGTCGTGATCAGCTCGGGCGTCGCGTTGAGCAGCCGGGTCAGCGCCGAGCCGGGCATCATCGCCTCGACGCCGGGCAGGGTGCGCGGGTCGGTGCGTTCCTTGACCACGGCGAGCAGGAAGTCGAGGCCGTCGGTGAACAGCCCGCCGCCGGTGGCCGCCGTGGCGACGTAATCGAGGACCGACAGCCAGCGGTCGAGACGACCCGAGGCCAGCGTCGTGCCACGCGCCGGGCAGGCGACGCGAACGAAGCGGCCGATGCGCAGCCGCTTCCGGTCGAGTTCGGCGACCAGGTCGAGCAGGCGTTGGCGGTCGGCGTCGTAGGCGGCGTCGCGCGCTTTCATCTGGGCCTCGCTCAGCGGCATCAGGCCGAGTTGCGGGGCGAGGGTACGGTCGGCGGCGAACAGGGTGTGCACCTGCTCGGGAGTGAGCGTCCTGGCGAGATCGGCGCAATCGGCCAGGCACAGCACTTCGCCGACCAGGCCGCCGCGCGAATGGCTGACCAGGTGGACGTCGGCGCCGGCCGGCAGGCGTTTGGCCAGGGCCAGCGCGTTGGCGATCGGGCTTTCGGTCAACGTCCGGTGTTCGAGCGCGAAGACCCGGTCGCCGTAGGTCGGCAGCAGGCTCTGGCGCAGGCGGGCGCCTTCGAGGTTGCCGCCGTCCCACAGCTTGCCGAAACTGCCTTCGGCCGACGAGGCGGTGCCGTGCAGGAAGACGAGGGTGGGGCCGGCATCGGCCGGGATGGCCTCGTCGTCGGCCACCGGCTTGAGCGCGAATTCGCCGGCCAGGTCGAGGCGATAGAAGCCCGGCGGGTGCTTGCCGATCAGCTTTTCCTCGAAGTGTTCGCCGAGCGCGGCGGCCGATTTTTCGGCGAGATCGATGCCGAAGAAGTCGAGGATGCGCACGGCCAGCCCGGCCAGGCCGCGCTCGCTGGCGGCCGCGCGGCGCGGCGTCAGGCGGCTGATTTCCCAGCAGCCGTCGCCATCGCGGGCCGGCGGCGTGCCGAAGTCGCGGGACAGGTCGTCCATCCGGCTCCACAGCACGAAACCGTTGTCGAGTTCGACGCGAACGACGGTGTCGCCGCTGACTTCGACCGTTTCGCCGGCACCGTCGCGGGCGGCGCCCGGGGTCAGGCGGAACAGCGCTTGCGGACCACTGATGCCACGGCGGCGGATTTCCTCGCGCTGGCCACGCAGCTTGAAGCTCTGTTGGGACATGGTGTCCTCCTCCGGTCAGGCCGGTTTGGTGTTGTCGCTGCCGCTTATTCGAAAATCTTGCCCTTGCGCGCGCCGGCGCTGCCGACGATCTGCGGCGATTGCGGGTAGCTGGCCGACGGCAGGTACTTGGCGATGGCCTCGTGCCAGTCGGCGTAGGTGGCGCCGGGCTTCATGGTCTTCAGCGCCTTCAGCGCGTAGTAGGTGAAGGCGCCGTTGAAACGCCCCTTGATGCGGGCGTCGTAGCTGAAGTTGTTGGGGCCTTCCTTGCAGCCCGAGAGCAGCAGGTCGCCGAGCTTGTTGGAATAGGCGGCAAGCAGCGGCGAGCTGCCGGCCGGGCCGCTCATCGTGGCGGCGACCTTGCCGCTGCGGTTCTTCGGCAACAGCTTGTCAGGCAGCCAGTTGCCCATGGGCATGAAGCGTGGCCGGCTGTCGGCGTCCTTCTCGGCCCTGGCGGCGCGGGTGACGGTGCCGGAGTGGCAGGAGTCGGAAATCAGCGCGATGCGCACGCCGGACTTGCGGGTCAGGAACAGGTTGCGGATCTCGTCGTCGGTCAGCGCCTCGCCGTTTGTCTGCAGGTCGTAGGGGCAGAGCGCCTCGTCGAGGCCGTCGGCTTCGTCGCCGTCGGTGTCGGGCTGGTAGGTGCCGTGGCCGGAGAAGCTGATGACCAGCGTGTCGCCTTTCGCCGCCTTGGCTATCAGGTCGCCCATGGCCTTGAGCATGGCCGCCTTGGTCGCCTGGTCGTCGAGCAGGCTGGCGACCTTGAAGCCGCGGGCGGCGAGTTCGGCCGCCCAGTCGCCGGCGTCATTGACGCAGCCCTGGAGGTCCATGCCGGTGCCGGGGTAGTTGTTGATACCGATGCAGAGCGCTCTTTTTGCCATGGTGCATGTCCTTCCGGGTTCAGTGAGTGAGCGGAGGGTTGCCGACTGCGGTGCAGCAACCTGCGTGAAGCGGAACGTGCTGCTGGAGATGCTATCGATACGTCATCCGAGTGTAGTTCAATCGCATGCGGTGCGAAATGATTTTCTTCGTTGCGGCGCCAAACGGCTTTTATCTGGCCGCCAATGTGTCGCCATCGCACGACAAAATCTGTTTTTGCAATGACAAATGCCTGCGGCTGTGCTTTACTCGGTTGTCGCCGGGAAGGAGGTCGCCATGCCTGAATATCGGGTGCCGGGAGTGTTCGTCGAGGAGCTTTCCCCCATGCCGCCGTCGGTGGCCGAAGTGGCGACCGGCCTGCCGGCTTTCGTCGGCTATACGGAGAAGGCCGGCCTGAGCCGGCCGGGCGACCTGCACAACGTGCCGCATCGCATTCGCTCGCTGGCCGAATTCGAGGCCTGCTACGGCGCTGCGGCGCCCTATGCGGTGAGCCGGGTGGATGTCGACCTGGCCGGCAATTTCGTCGCCGCGCAGATCGACGCGCGCTTCTACCTGGTCGAGGCCCTGCGCCTGTTCTACGCGAACGGCGGCATCGATTGCCATGTCGTTTCGGTGGGCGGCTTCCCACGCGGCGGCAAGGCCGGCATCAAGGCGCTGACGAAAGGGCTGCGGGCGCTTGCCGCCGTCGATGGCCCCGACCTGCTGCTTTTTCCGGATGCGGTGACGCTCGGCGACCGCCATCGCGGCAGCTTGCAGCAGGCGGCATTGGCGCAGTGCGCGCAGCGCGGGAACCGCTTCGCGGTGTTCGACCTGGCCCCGGCCGATCCCCTGGGGGCCGGCTTGCGGGAGAATGTCGGTGTGGACAACCTCAAGCATGGCGCGGCCTACACGCCCTGGTTGCTGCGGCATCCGGGCGGACCGGTGCGCTATGCCCAATTGCGTACGCGGATATTTCGGGCGGGCCGCTCGATCAGGCTGTCTTCGCTGACCGGCGATCCGGCTGTCCTGTCCCTGCTGGCGCGGCTCGATGCGCTGTGTGCCGAAACCGCCGCCGGAGCTTCGGACGAGGAGATCGAGCAGGCCGAAAACGATCTGCAGGCGGCTTTCCCGCTCTATCGCGGGCTGCTCGATGGCATCCGGACGACGACCTTCCCATGCCCGCCGAGCGGTGCCATGGTCGGCATCTACGCCCGGACCGACCGCGAGCGAGGCGTCTGGAAGGCGCCGGCGAATACGGTCGTGAATGGCATTGCCGGATTGGCGAGCGAATTTACCGCCTCGGAACTGGAGGCGCTCGGCAGCGATGCCGGCACCGGCAAATCGATCAACCCGATTCGCCGCTTGCCGGGCAAGGGCTGGCAGGTCTGGGGCGCACGCACGCTGCTCGGCAACGACAACGAATGGCGCTACGTGCCGGTGCGCCGGTTTTTCATCATGGTCGAGGCATCGCTCAGGCAGGCGGTCGCCCGCTTCGTGTTCGAGCCGAACGATGCCAATACCTGGACCCGTGTGCGCCTGATGATCGAAGACTACCTGCTCATGAAGTGGCGGGAAGGCGCGCTGATGGGCACGCGCCCGGAACAGGCCTTTTTCGTCAGATGCGGCCTGGGCCAGACGATGACGGCGCAGGATGTGCAGGCCGGGCGTCTGCTGGTCGAGGTCGGCCTGGCTGTGCTGCGGCCTGCCGAATTCATCGTCCTCCGGTTTGCGCAGGCCTTGCAGCCTGAATAGGCGCCAAACGGATTTTGCCGGGGCGGCGGCAAGCCGTTATTCTGGACGGGTTCGACCTCGCATCGCCGGCATGCCATGAACTTTTCCCGCATTTTCCTGAACCGCTTGCAGAGTCAGTCGAGTACCGACGACACGGTCGTCGTGGTCGACGTCTTGCGGTCGTTCACGACGGCGGCGGTGGCGCTCGCCAATGGTGCCGCGGCCGTCTACCCCGTCGAGGGTGTGGCGGCGGCGGTGAACCGGATGGCTGCGCTGCCCGATGTGGTGTCGGTCGGCGCGGTGGCCGGCGGCGATCCGGTTCCCGGTTTCGATTTCGGCAATTCGCCCTGGCAGCTGATGCAGGCCGATCTGGGCGGGAAAAGCGTGGTGATGACCACGGCGGCCGGGGTGCGCGGCCTCCAGCGTTTTCGGCGGGCACGCCGGCTGTACGCGGCCAGCCTGGTGTGCGCCCGGGCGACGGCGGCCGCCATCCTGGCCTCGGGGTCCGACGAGGTCTGCTTCGTGATTACCGGCGAGTGGGTCGATCGCGACGGCGACGAGGACGTCGCCTGCGCCGACTACATCGAGGCCCTGTTGCGCGGCGAAACGCCGGATGCCGGCCCCTTCGCCCAGCGGGTGCGCGACTCCGACTTCGGGCGCCGCTTCTCGGCCGGAACCTGGCCCAATTTGCCGCGCGGCGACCTCGAACTGGCCGCGCACGCGGACCTCTTCGGTTTCGCCATGCCGGTCGGGTGCGAAGCGGACGGCCTGGTCATCCGCTGACGCAGCAGCGGGTGGGTGGTTAGCGGCCGGTGTATTGCGGCTTGCGCTTCTGCATGAAGGCGTCGATGCCTTCGCCGGCATCCTCGCTCATCATGTTGCAGGCCATGACCTCGGCGGCGTAGTCGTAGGCCTCGCTCAGGCCCATCTCGAGCTGCTGGTAGAACATGCCCTTGCCGGTGCGGATGGCGACGGCGCTCTTGGCGAGGATGCTGCCGGCCAGGCGCTCGATTTCGGCGTCCAGCGCATCGGCCGGCACGACGCGGTTGATGAGTCCCTTGCTCTTGGCCTCCATGGCATCGATGAAGTCGCCGGTGAGCAGCATTTCCAGGGTGGCCTTGCGGCCCAGGTTGCGCGCCAGGCCGACGGCCGGCGTCGAGCAGAAAAGGCCGACATTGATGCCGGAAACCGCAAATTTGGCGACATCGGCGGCGACCGCCAGGTCGCACATCGACACCAGCTGGCAACCCGCGGCGGTGGCGATGCCGTGGACGCGGGCAATGACCGGTTGCGGCATGCGGGTGATGCCGAGCATCAATTCCCCGCACTGCTTGAACAGCGCCTGCATGTATTCCTTGCTGTGATTGGCGCGCATTTCCTTGAGGTCGTGACCGGAGCAGAAAGCCTTGCCGGCACCGGCGATGACCACGACGCGCACGGTTTCGCTGGCGGCGATGGCGGCGAGTTCAGCCTGCAGGGCGCTCAGTAAATCCGTCGATAGCGAGTTGAAGGCGTTCGGGCGGTTGAGCGTCAGCGTGGTCAGGCCGTCGGCGCGGTCGGTGCGCAGGACGAGGGGGGCGTGGTCGCTCATGGTGTCTCCGTTTGTTTTATGCGAAACCGCTAATCTACCAGATGCCGGTACTCTCCATCCCGCTGCCTGCGCAAGAGCCGCCATTGGCGACCGGGTGGCGGTTGTTCATGCGAATGGCTTATCGGGTGTGGCGTTTGTCATGTACGATGCGTCGCCACCTTCCTTGCGGTGCCGGCGTTTTCGCTGCGTAGCGGGGGGGTGTTTCTTGAGATCAGAGGGGTGCAGCGGTGTCGAATAAGTTGGGAATGAGAATGTGGCTGACCATCGTGTCGATGGCAGGCCTGGTTTTATGGTCGTCGGGCGCTTCGGCATTGCCGTACAGCAGCCTGGTGATATTCGGCGACAGCCTGGCCGATAGCGGGAACAACGCCATACTGCTGGGGGCGACACAGCCGGTCCCGGTGAGCGGTGCCGGCGTGGCGGCCCTGCCTTACGCGAGCAATACCTACTCCAATGGGGCTGTTTGGACGCAATACCTGGCCAGCAGCCTCGGCTTGAGCGCCACGCCGTCGCTGGCGGGCGGCAGCAATTACGCCTTCGGCGGAGCGCGCTCGGGATTTGCAACGGTTGATCAGCCGCCGGGCATGCTCGATCAATTGGGCATGTACCTGGCCGCCAGCCAGGGCCAGGCATCGGCCAGTGCGCTCTATGTGCTCGAAGGCGGCGGCAACGATGCGCGGGATATCCTGGGGGCGGTCATGCAGGGACTCGATCCGAGCGCCATGATCCATGGCTATGCCAGCAATATCGCCAGCATGGTCAGCCAGCTGCACGCCGCCGGCGCCGAGCAGTTCCTGCTCTGGAACGTGCCGAACATCGGTTTGTCGCCGCTGGTGGTCCAACGCGGGGGCAGCAGCGCGGCGAGCTATTTTGCAGCGCTGATGAATCAGGCGCTGGACAGTGCGCTGGCGCTGCTCGATGCCGAGATCACCGACGGGGTTCATCTGTACGATGCCTACGCCGGTTTGAACGACATCGTCGCCAACCCGAAGGCCAACGGCTTTGCCAATGTCACCGATATCTGTGCGCTGGATGTCGCGTGCATCAACGACCCCAGCGGTTACGTGTTCTGGGACGGCTTGCACCCGACCACGGCTGCCCATGCCGCGATGGCGCGCCAGGCCCTGCGTGAGTTGCCCGAGCCGGGCAGCCTGGTGCTGATCCTGCTCGCCGGCTGCGCCCTGCTCGCCGCCCGTCGCCGCCCGGACTGAGCGGCTGGGCGCCAGCGGGTGCCGGGGCAGTTCCGGTGCCCGGTAGGACCTTGTTCTCTCATCTCGTCGTCGGTCATCGTGAGGGGGGCTGGGCGCGGTAAAATTGCGCTCATGAATCCCCCGCGCTACGTCCACCTCCGCCTCCATTCCGAATACTCCATTACCGACGGCATCGTCCGCATCGGCGATGCCGTCAAGCGCGCTGCCGGCGACGGTATGCCGGCACTGGCGCTGACCGATCTCGGCAATCTGTTCGGGCTGGTCAAGATTTATACCGGGGCGCGGGGCAAGGGCGTGAAGCCGATTGCCGGTTCCGACGTGTGGATTGCCAATCCGGACGCGCCCGAGGATGCCAGCCGCCTGCTGCTGCTGGTGCGTAACCGCAAGGGCTACCAGCAGCTGTGCGAGCTGCTGACCAAGGCCTATCTGGTCGAAGGCCGGCGCGACCGGGCCGAGATTCGCCGCGAGTGGTTTGCCGAAGTCGGCTGCGACGGCCTGATCGCCCTCTCCGGGGCGCATCTCGGCGACGTCGGCGAGGCCCTGCTGAACGGCAATTTCGAGGCGGCCGGCGAGCGCGCCAGGGCCTGGGAGGCGATCTTTCCCGGCGCCTTCTATCTCGAGGTGCAGCGCTACGGCCAGCCGCAACAGGAAGCCATCGTCCAGCAGACGGCCGATCTGGCGGGGGAGACTGGCATTCCGCTGGTCGCCACGCATCCGGTCCAGTTTATGAACCGCGACGACTTCCAGGCCCACGAGGCCCGCGTCTGCATCGCCGAGGGCTACGTGCTGGGCGACACCCGGCGGCCGAAGATCTACACCGAAGAGCAGTATTTCAAGTCGCAGGACGAGATGCTCGAGCTCTTCGCCGACCTGCCGGAAGCCCTCGAGAACACGCTGGAAGTCGCTAAGCGCTGCAATATCGAAATGACGCTGGGCAAGAACTTCCTGCCCAATTTCCCGATCCCGCCGGGCATGACCATCGACGAGTTCCTGGTCGACGAAGCGAAGAAGGGCCTCGACGTCCGCCTCGCCGAGCTGTTTCCGGACCCGGAGGTTCGCCAGCAGCGGCGCCCCGAATACGACGAGCGGCTGGCCTTCGAATGCAACACCATCGTGCAGATGGGCTTCCCCGGCTACTTCCTGATCGTTGCCGACTTCATCAACTGGGGCAAGCAGAACGGCGTGCCGGTCGGCCCCGGCCGGGGTTCCGGCGCCGGCTCGCTGGTTGCCTACTCGCTGCGCATCACCGACCTCGATCCGCTGGCCTACGCCCTGCTGTTCGAGCGCTTCCTGAACCCGGAACGGGTGTCGATGCCCGACTTCGACATCGACTTCTGCCAGGACAACCGCTGGCGCGTCATCGAGTACGTCCGCGAGCATTACGGCGCCGACGCCGTCAGCCAGATCGCCACCTTCGGCACCATGTCGTCGAAGGCGGTGATCCGCGACGTCGGCCGCGTGTTCGGGCTGCCCTACTCGATGTGCGACCGCATTTCCAAGCTCATCCCCATCGTCCAGAACAAGCCGGTGTCGCTGGCCGAGGCGCTGGAGCAGGAACCGCAGCTCAAGCAGATGATGGAAGGCGACGGCGACGGCGAAACCATCCGCGAACTGTTCGACCTGGCCGGCCGCCTCGAGGACTTGACCCGCAACGTCGGCATGCACGCCGGCGGCGTGCTCATCGCGCCGGGCAAGATCACCGATTTCTGCCCGATCTACCAGGCCACCGGCGCCGACGCCTCGCCGGTGTCGCAGTTCGACAAGGACGACGTCGAGAAGGCCGGCCTGGTCAAGTTCGACTTCCTCGGCCTGCGCAACCTGACCATTATTGAGCTGGCCGTCGAGTACATCCGCCGCATGACCGGCGAGAAGCTCGACCTGATGTCGCTCGGCTTCGACGATCCGGGGGCCTACCAGATCCTGAAGGACGCCAATACGACGGCGATTTTCCAGGTCGAATCGGAAGGCATGAAGAAGCTGCTCAAGAAGCTGGCACCCGACCGTTTCGAAGACATCATCGCCGTGCTCGCGCTGTACCGTCCCGGCCCGCTCGGCTCCGGGATGGTGGACGACTTCATCCTGCGCAAGAAGGGCCAGCAGAAGATCGACTATTTCCACCCCGACCTGACCGCCTGCCTGTCGCCGACCTACGGCGTCATCGTGTACCAGGAACAGGTCATGCAGATCTCGCAGATCATCGGCGGCTACACGCTCGGTGGCGCCGACATGCTGCGCCGGGCGATGGGCAAGAAGAAGCCCGAGGAAATGGCCAAGCACCGCGAGACCATCGCCGCCGGCGCCAGCGAGCGCGGCTACGATCCGGCGCTCGCCGAGCAGTTGTTCGACCTGATGACCAAGTTCGCGGAATACGGCTTCAACAAGTCGCACACCGCCGCCTACGCCGTCGTCACCTACCACACCGCCTGGCTCAAGCGTTACCACTGCGCGGCCTTCATGGCGGCGACGCTGTCGTCCGACATGGACAACACCGATACGGTGAAGATCTTCTACGAAGACACCATCGCCAACAAGGTGAAGATGCTCGGCCCGGATGTGAATGCGTCGCCCTACCGTTTCGAGCCGGTCGACCGCGAGACCATCCGCTACGGCCTGGGCGCGGTCAAGGGCACCGGCGAGCAGGCGGTCAACGTCATCCTCAGGGCGCGCCAGGAAGGCGGGCCGTTCAAGGACCTGTTCGACTTCTGCCAGCGCTGCGACAAGCGCATGGTCAACCGGCGCACCATCGAGGCGCTGATTCGTGCCGGGGCGTTCGACACGATCGCGCCGCAGACGGCCGGCGATGCGCCCGGGCCCGATCGCGCCAAACTGCTGGCCACCGTCGGCGTGGCCATGGATTTCGCCGAGCACGCCGAGCGCAACGCGATGCAGACCAGCCTGTTCGACATCGCCGAGGTGGCCGAGGAGCATGCGCCGGAATACGTCAACGTCCGCCCGTGGGATGAAAAGACCCGGCTGATGGAGGAGAAGACGGCCCTCGGCTTCTTCTTCTCCGGCCATCCGTACAACACCAGCAAGAAGGAGTTGTCGCGCTTCATCCGCCGCCCGCTCAGCCGCCTCGAACCGGCCAAGGAGTTCACTCACATCGCCGGCATCGTCGTCGGCATCCGCACGCAAATGACCCGGCGTGGCAAGATGCTGTTCGTGCAGCTCGACGACGGCACGGCGATGGTCGAGGTCTCGGTGTTCAACGAGCTGTTCGAGGCCGAGCGCGACAAGATCGTCACCGACGAGATCCTGGTCATCGAAGGCAAGGTGCGCTACGACGAATTTTCCGGCGGCAACGCCGTCGTCGCCGAACGGCTGATGACCCTGGGCGAGGCGCGCGCCCGTTTTGCCAGGCACCTCCTGCTCAGGATGAACGGGAATTCCGACGTCGGCAAACTGAAATCCCTGCTCTCACCCTTCGCGCCGGGGCCGGCGGCGGTGCGCATCCGCTATCGCAACGCGCTTGCCGAGTGCGAGATGGTGCTCGGCGAATCGGCCCGCGTCCGCCTCGACGATGCGCTGCTCGAAGCCCTGGGCGGCTGGTTGCAGCCGGAGAACGTGGAGATCGTCTACCAATGATCACGCTGATCGACCGTACCCTGATGGCCGGCCTGGTCGATGCCGCCCGGCAGTCGCCGCGCCGGCGCGTGCATCGCAACTTCCATCCCGGCGACGACTATCCGGCGCATCGCCTGCTGATCGCCATGGAATCGGACTCCTATGTGCCGCCGCATCGCCATCTCAGCCCGGCCAAGGACGAAACGCTGCTCATCCTGCGCGGCAGCCTGGGCGTGGTGTTCTTCGACGCCCTCGGCAAGGCGGAGCGCAGTTTCGTGCTGCAGGCCGGCGGCGAGCGGCTCGGGGTCGATATTCCGCACGGCGTCTACCACACGGTGCTGGCCCTGGAGCCGGGAACCGTCTTTTTCGAAGCCAAGGCCGGCCCCTACGTGCCGGTGTCGGCCGAGGAGCGGGCGGCCTGGGCGCCGCAGGAGGGCGAGGCCGGCGTGCCCGCCTATCTGGCGGGCTTGCGCGAGGGTTGCGGCGGGATCGGCAACGCCGCGCTGAGCGACTGAGCGGCGCCTCGCGGCCCGGCGCCCGAAGACGCCTTGCCGCGGCCGGTTCAGAGCCGGATTACTTGATCAGGTCGGTCTTGAAGCCGATGCGCACGCCACCCCAGTGGCGGCCGTTGACCATGATCGGCATCGACAGGTCGTTTAGGATTTCGCCGGTATCGCGGACATAGGTCTGGAACAGCGAGCTCTTCTGGTTCTTGGCCAGCTTGATGCCGACCGGATCGTTGAAGATGCGCTTGTGGCGGCACTTGACCAGGTCGACCGCCGGATCGCCCGACGGCTGGTTGGAGAAAACGCCGTTGTGCGCCGGGGCGTAGCCGTTGGTGTCGACGGACAGCGAATAGGTCAGGCCGGGCACTTCGCGCAGCAGGTCGTCGTACAGCCGGGTCAGGTCGCCGTCGCACTGGCCGTCGTAGGCGGTGGTGTAGCGCTTGGGGTCCGAGCCGGCGATTTCCTTGTAGGCCTGGTCGAAGACGTTGACGCCCCGGTCGGCCAGCTTTTGCAGGATGCCGGCCACGTCGTCGCGGAAGCGCGCGCATTTGTCGTGCAGCGTGTCGAACATGTTGTTGCCGGTGCGGAAATCGGCCAGCGTGCATTGCAGGTCTTCGGTCGATTCGCGCAGGGTCTTGGCCGACGCGATGCATTGTTTCATGCGGCCGGAAATGTCGCGCGAATGGTCGCGAATCTCCTCCACCTCGCTGTGGATGGCCTGGTTGCTTTCGCGCAGGTTGTAGATCGCGCCCGAGATCGTGGACAGTTGCTCGGTCGTCAGCTTGAAGTCGCCGACCATGGTGGTCAGGTCGCTCGCCGAGGTTTCGATGTAGCCGTTGGCCTTGGTCACCTCGCCGACGATGGTCTGCGTCTTGTTCGAAGTGTCGGCCACCAGGTTGATCATCGACTGCGTGTTCTGGCCGATGACCTGGGTCGCGGTCTTGACCTTCTCGGCGAGCTTGCGCACCTCGTCGGCGACCACCGCGAAACCTCGCCCCGCCTCGCCGGCGCGGGCGGCTTCGATGGCGGCGTTGAGGGCGAGCAGGTTGGTCTGGTCGGAAATATCGTTGATCAGCGAGACGATCTCGTTGATCTTCATCGAGCTGGTGTGCAGCTCGGTGACCGTCGAGGAGAAGTGCTCGATGTGGGCGTTGGTCGAGCGCATGGTCGAGGCAACGGTTTCCATCTGCTCCAGCGAGCGCTGGGCGAGGTCGAGATTGTTGCGGGTCGATGCCTGGATGGCGTCGGAATTCATGGCCACTTCGGCCACCGCCAGGTTCACGCGGTTGCTCGACTCGAAGACGTTGGCGGCGAGCGTTTCCTGGCGCCGCACGGCCTCGTCGGTCAGCTGCACCAGCTGATTCATGCGCGCCGCATCGGCGGCGATGCTCACGCTGCGTTCGCGGGCATGCGAAATCAGCGAACGGACACGGGCGAAGAGGCGGTTGATGTTGGCGGATATCCGTCCCGCCGCATCGCTGCCGGAAGCGCCGACCGAATGCGACAGGTCGGCCTGTCCTTCGGCGATCGCCGCGATATCCCGATCTACCTTGTCGAGTGACGCGTTGCGTCCGAAAAATCCCATTGAATATCTCCTCCTGGTGTAGTTTTTATCGTCTGCCGGGATGGGGCAAAACCAGCAGGATCATACGCTTTCGACAAGGGGCTTGCCACACTGTTGCACGAATCTGAAGCGTGTAGCCGCGCCCCAAAAGGAAAAGGCCCGGGAATGACCCGGGCCTTTTGGCGATCGTGCCGGCAGGGATGGCTCTCAGGCGATGCGCTGGCGGGAGGCGATGCGGCCGAGCAGGAAGCCCTTGATCTCGTGGAAGGGGATCGGCTTGCCGAAGATGGTGATGTCGGCCGGCAGTCCGCGCTTGAGGACTTCCTCGCGGTCGATGGCGCTGACCACGATGATGTCCATGCGGGCGAGGTCCGGGTTGGCGCGCAGGCGGCGGATCATTTCGAAACCGTCCATGCCCGGCATCATCAGGTCGGCGATCAGGATGTCCGGCACGCGCTGGCCGACCTGCAGCAGGCCGTCGAAACCGTTGGCGACGATGCGCAGCTTGATCGGCAGGCCCCAGCTGTCGATGGTCATTTGATAGAGCATCTGCAGGGTCTGGTCATCCTCGGCGACCAGGATGTCGAGTTGACCGCCGTTTTCCTGGGCGCTCGGCGTCAGGTTGCGGCGACGGGCGAGCAGGGCTTCGACCGAGGCGACCGGGATCCGGCGGTGGCCGCCAGCGGTTTTCCAGGCTTCAAGTGCGCCGCTTTCCACCATGTTCTGAACGGTCCCAAGGGAAACGCCCAAGCGCAGGGCTGCTTGCCGGGTACTGAGGTATTCGGATTCCGCCATGATCAGATCGTCTTCTATGAAATTGCAAATTCAGCAAATTCTATCCTGATATCGGAGGAAACTTCAACGAAAAAAAACCTCGGGCAAAAAAGTCCGAGGTTTTTTGCATTGGCGCCTCGAGCGGGGCGCGCAGCGGATGAATTACAGCTTCTTGGCGTTCTTGGCCAGGTAGGCGGCAACGCCTTCGGTCGAAGCGACCATGCCCGGTTTGCCCTTGTTCCAGCCGGCCGGGCAGACTTCGCCGTGTTCTTCGAAGAACTGCAGGGCGTCGACCATGCGCAGCATCTCGTCAATGTTGCGGCCCAGCGGCAGCATGTTGACGACTTGGTGCATGACCGTGCCGTTTTTGTCGATCAGGAAGGAACCGCGCAGGGCGACGCCGGCGGCTTCGAGTTCGACGTCGTAGGCGCGGCAGATTTCGTGCTTGACGTCGGCAACCAGCGGGTAGCCGACCTGGCCGATGCCGCCTTCCTTGACGGCGGTGTTCTTCCACGCCAGGTGGGTGAACTGGGAGTCGATGGAAACGCCGATGACTTCGACGCCGCGTTGCTTGAATTCTTCCAGGCGATGATCGAAGGCGATCAGTTCGGACGGGCAGACGAAGGTGAAGTCCAGCGGATA
>NZ_CAMFKO010000005.1 GCF_945957265.1 uncultured Dechloromonas sp. | reverse complement strand
GACGTGGTGCCGGTCTCGGTGCTCGGCCTGGATTCCGGCCGCGCCACCAAGGGCCACCGCTTCGAGGCCGCCGTCGATCCGGTGCTCATCGCCGACGCCGACAGCTACGCCGCGACACTGCTCAAGGATGGCTCGGTCATCGCCTCCTTCGCCGAGCGCCGCGCCGAAATCGTCCGCCAGCTCGACGCCGCAGCGGCCAAGGCCGGTGGCAAGCCGATCGACGACGACGCGCTGCTCGACGAAGTGACCGCCCTGGTCGAGCGCCCGAACGTGCTGACCGGCCAGTTCGAGGAAGAATTCCTGGCCGTGCCGCAGGAATGCCTGATCCTGACCATGAAGGCCAACCAGAAGTATTTCCCGCTGCTCGACGCCGCCGGCAAGCTGACCAACCAGTTCCTAGTCGTCAGCAACATCAGCCCGGACGACGCCAGCGCCGTGATCGGCGGCAACGAGCGCGTGGTGCGCCCGCGCCTGGCCGATGCCAAGTTCTTCTTCGACCAGGACCGCAAGAAATCGCTGGAAAGCCGCGTCATCGGGCTGTCCAAGGTGGTCTACCACAACAAGCTGGGCACCCAGGGCGAGCGCGTGCAGCGCGTCGCCGCCATCGCCCGCGCCATTGCCGAGCAACTGGGCGGCGGCGAGCTGGTGCAGCACGCCGAGCAGGCCGCGGTGCTGGCCAAGGCCGACCTGCTGACCGACATGGTCGGCGAATTCCCGGAACTGCAGGGCATCATGGGCCGCTACTACGCCCAGCACGACGGCTTGAACGCCGACGTCGCCGACGCCATCGAGGACCATTACAAGCCGCGCTTCGCCGGCGACAGCCTGCCGCGCAACCGCGTCGGCACCGTCGTCGCGCTGGCCGACAAGCTGGAAACCCTGGTCGGCATGTTCGGCATTGGCCAGATCCCGACCGGCGACCGTGACCCGTTCGCGCTGCGCCGCCACGCGCTGGGCGTCATCCGCATGCTCGCCGAGGGCGATCTCGACCTGCCGCTGGAAGCCATGCTGGCCGTCGTCGGCGACAAGTTCTCGGCGGTCGAAGGCTTCAAGCCGGCAACGCCGCAACTCTCCGACTTTATCTACGACCGCCTGGCCGGCAACCTGCGCGAGCAGGGCTATACCGCGCAGGAAGTCGATGCTGTGGTCAGCCAGCGCCCGCAGCGCCTGGGCGACATCCCGAAGCGACTGGCCGCCGTGCGCGCCTTCTCGGCCCTGCCCGAGGCCGCCGCGCTGGCCGCCGCCAACAAACGGGTCGGCAACATCCTGAAAAAGGTCGAGAACCCGGTCGAAGCCGTGGTCGACAACGCCCTGCTCAAGGAAGCCGCCGAAGTCGCCCTGCACGACGCGCTGGTCGAGGTCGTGCCGCAGGCCGATGCCGCCTTCGTCACCGGCGACTACACCGAGTCGCTGACGGCGCTGGCCGCGCTGCGCAGCCCGGTCGACGCCTTCTTCGACGGCGTGATGGTCAATGCCGACGAGCCGGCCCTGCGCGCCAACCGCCTTGGCCTGCTCGCCAAGCTGCACGCGGCGATGAACCAGGTCGCCGACCTTTCGAAGCTTTCCGCCTAAGCCAGGAACGCCGCCATGCCCACCAAGCTCGTCATTCTCGACCGCGACGGCGTGATCAATTTCGATTCCGCCCAGTTCATCAAGAGCCCGGAAGAATGGAAGCCCATCCCGGGCAGCCTGGAAGCCATCGCCAAGCTGAAGCAGAACGGCTACCGCGTCGTCGTCGCGACCAACCAGTCCGGCGTCGGGCGCGGCCTGTTCGACATGGATACACTGAACAGCATCCACAAGAAGATGCACAAGTCGGTGGTTGCCGTCGGCGGGCAGATCGACGCCATCTTCTACTGCCCGCACGCGGCGGATTCGAAGTGCGACTGCCGCAAGCCGAAACCCGGCATGTTCAAGCGCATCTCGGAAACGCTCAACATCGACCTGACCGGCGTGCCGGCCATCGGCGACTCGCTGCGCGACCTGCAGGCCTGCGTGGCCCTGGGTTGCCAGCCGATGCTGGTGCTTTCCGGCAAGGGCGAGAAGACCCGGGCCGAAGGCGACCTTCCCGAGGGCACGCTGATTTTTGCCGACCTGGCGGCGGCAGTCGATCACATCATCAGCAAGGCAAAGAAATGAACGCCATCCGCTCCACCCTGTTCATGGCCTACGCCATCGTCTGGTCGGTGCTCACCGCACCGCTGGTCGTCATCGCCGGCCCGGTGCTGCGCGGCATCTGGGCCTATCGCTTCGGCAAGCTGTGGCGCCTCGGCATCCAGTTCGGCGTCGAGAACATCCTCGGCATCCGCGCGAAGATCGTCGGCCGGGAAAACATGCCGCAGGAAGCCTGCGTCATTCTTTCCAAGCACCAGTCGGCGTGGGAGACGATGACCCTGCAGGATTGCGTTCCCGGCGGCGCCTACTGCGTCTTCGTGCTGAAGAAGGAATTGCTCAAGCTGCCGTTCGTCGGCTGGGGCCTGGCCGCCATGAAGATGATCTCGATCGACCGCGCCGCCGGCAAGGATGCGCTCGACCAGGTGGTCAGCCAGGGCCGCGAACGCCTGAAGCAGGGCTTCTACGTCATCCTCTTCCCGGAAGGCACGCGCGTCGCGCCGGGGCAGACCAAGCGCTACAAGCCGGGCGGCGCCTACCTGGCGACCCACGTCGGCTGCAAGGTCGTCCCGGTCGCCCACGACGCCGGCGAACTGTGGCCGCGCCAGGCTTTCCTGAAGAAGCCGGGCACCATCACCATCAGCATCGGCCCGGCTTTCGACGCGACCGGCATGAGCGAAGCCGAGGTCAACAAGAAGGCGGAGGAATGGATCGAGGGCGAAATGCGCCGCCTCTCCCCGCACCGCTACCCGGATGCCGCCAGCCGCGCCTGAGGCCGCCCGCCGCATCGTCATCGGCGACCAGACGGTCGCCTACCTCCTGCGGCGCAGCGCGCGGCGAACCATCGGCCTGTCCATCGACCATCGCGGCCTGCGTGTCGGCGCCCCGCCGCGGGCGCGACTCGGCGATATCGAAAACCTGATCCGCGAGCACGGCCAGTGGGTGCTCGACAAACTGGCCGCGTGGCGCCAGCGCCCCGCTCCGACCAAGCTCGAAATCGCCGACGGCACGGTCATTCCGCTGCTCGGCGGCGAATGCGTCATCGCCCTGACGCCGCTCGGCCGCGCCCGCTGGCAATTCGGCCCGCAGACGCTCTACCTCCACCCGGGCGCCACGGCCAGCGCCGCGCAATTGCTCGAAAAAGCCCTGCGCGACAAGGCGCGCACCGTCTTCGCCGAGCGCCTCGCCCTGTACGCCCCGCGCCTCGGTGTCGCCGTGCCGCCCCTGCGCCTGTCCTCGGCCCGCACGCGCTGGGGCAGCTGCAGCCACCACGGCGGCATCTCGCTCAACTGGCGTCTGGTCTTCATGCCGCTGCCGGTGGTCGACTACGTCGTCTGCCACGAGCTGGCCCACCTCAAGGAAATGAACCACAGCCCGCGTTTCTGGTCTGTGGTGGAGCAGCTATGCCCGGACTGGCGCGCCCGGCGCCTGGAATTGCGCCAGCATGGGAGGCTAGTCGCTAGTTATTAGTCACTGGTCTTTAGCCAAAAACCCGGGTGCGCCATGGCACGCCTCAAACGTCGCTAACATCTAATTACTAACCACCAGCAACTACCAATATGCGTATTCTCCACACCATGATTCGCGTCGGCGATCTCGACCAGTCCATCGCCTTCTATACCGACATCCTCGGCATGCAGCTGCTGCGCCGCACCGATTACCCCGAAGGCCGCTTCACGCTGGCTTTCGTCGGCTATGGCAGCGAGGACAAGGAAGCCGTGCTCGAACTGACCCACAACTGGGATACGCCGCGCTACGACCTCGGCAACGGCTACGGCCACATCGCGCTGGCCGTGCCCGACGCCGCCGGCGCCTGCGCCCAGATCAAGGCGCGCGGCGGCAAGGTGGTGCGCGAGGCGGGGCCGATGAAGCACGGCAGCACCGTCATCGCCTTCGTCGAAGACCCGGACGGCTACAAGATCGAACTGATCCAGCGCCAGTAGCGCTCCGGGCAATCCACATCAAGGCGGCGCTTTCGCCGGTGCCCAACAATGGCGGTCAAAGGAGACCGCCATGAAACTGCCCGACTACATCGCCAGCCTGCCCGCCATCACTCTCCACGACCCGCTGGCGGAAGTGCTCGGGGCCGCCGAAGGCGGCCTGATCGACTACCACTTTGCCGATGCCGTCAAACTGGCCGGCCATGCCTGCCCGACGGTGGCCGGGGCCTGGCTGGCCACCGTGCGCGGGCTGGAGGCCCTGTACGGCCACGCCACCCCGGTGCGCGGCGACATCGCCGTGGCCTTGCCGGAGACGGTGGACGAAGGCGTCGCCGGGGTCATCGCCAGCATTGCGACGCTGCTCACCGGGGCGGCCGCTGCCGGCGGCTTCAAGGGGCTCGGCGGCCAGTACGGACGGCGCAACCTGCTTTCCTTCGGCGTCAGCGGGGTGACCGGCATCCGCCTCACCCGCCGCGACACCGGCGCCGCGGTGGATTGCGTGGTCCGCCTGCACAAGGTCGGCGGCGACCCGCGCCTGGGCGAACTGCTGCCTAAGGTCATCCTCGGCACGGCCAGCACGGCGGAAAGCCAGCTCTTCCGCGCCCTCTGGCAGGACCGGGTCAGGCGCATCCTGAGCGACGACAACAAGGAGATCGTCGACATCACCCGGGTGGGCTGAACCCGCCCTAGACCATCGCTTCGCGCACGACCGCCTCGAAGCGTTCGACGACGGCGGACCAGCGATGCGCCAGCATCGATTCCCGGGCTGCGGCGCCCATGCCCGGCCATTTTCCGGCGCTCGCGGCCATCTCGCCGGCAATCCTGACGTAGGCCTCGGCATCGCCGGGCGAGACCAGGCGCCCATTGTCGCCGTCGGCAATCAGTTCGGCGGCGGCGGCGCTGCGATAGGCGAGCACCGGCAAGCCGCTGGCCATCGCCTCGGCCACCACGTTGCCGTAGGTTTCGGTCAGGCTGGGAAACAGGAAGAGATCGGCGCTGGCGTAATGCGCCGCCAGATCGGTGCCGGTGCGCATGCCGGCGAAATGATGATCCGGGTGGTCGACTGCCAGCTGCCGGGCGGAGGGACCGTCGCCGACCCAGACCATCATGGCCTGCGGGAGCTGGCGGCGGATGGCCGCGAACGACTGCTCGGCCAGCTTCAGGTTCTTTTCCGGCGCCAGCCGGCCGACGTAGAGGCAGACCGGCACGTCGGCGCCGGCTCCCCAGCTGCCGCGCAAGCCGTCGTCGCGCCGCTGCGGGTCGAAGAGCCGGGTATCGACGCCGCGCCCGACGACGCGCACCCCGTTCAAACCCTCGCCGGCCAGGTCGGCGGCCAGCGCCGCGGTCGGCACCATGGTCGCCAGCGTGCGCCGGTGCAGGGTGCGCAAGTAGGCGGCCACCGCCGGGCGCATCCAGCCCAGGCCGTAATGCACGCTGTAGCGGTCGAAATTGGTATGAAAGCCGGAGGTCACCGGAATGCCCAGGCGGCGGGCCGCATTGACGGCCGACCAGCCGAGCGGCCCTTCGGTGACGACGTGCACCAGGTCCGGCCGGCGCCGCTTCCATTCGCGATGCAGGCGCCCCCCGGCCGGCAAGCCGAAGCGCAGGCCGGCATAGCCGGGGAGCGGCAGGCCGGGCAGGGCCAGTTCATGTTCGCCACCGGCATCGACCCGGCCCTGGCGCGGACGGATGACGCGCACCCGGTGCCCGCGCTCGCGCAGGCCGCCGACCAGGCGGCCGACCGTCATCGCGACGCCGTTGATCTCGGGAGGGAAGGTTTCGGTGACAAAGGCGATATCGAGCGGATTCGAGGTATGCATGGTGGCTCCCGGTTGCCCGGGAGAGTAGCCAGCCAGCGCTACATGCCGATGACAGAAGTCGTCACCCGGCTGTCACCTGCAAACCCTATAATTCGCCGTTTGCGACCGACCGTTTCACCATGCGCCTCCACTCCGCCCTTTTGCTCGCCCTGAGCATCGCGACAACCGCCCAAGCCGCCGACGAAGTCCACGAAGACTGGCAGCTCAAGGGCCAGGCAACCTATGTCGGGCAGAAATCCAAGAATTTCGGCGCGCGCTACAGCGACAGGAACAGCCTGAACGCCGACGGCGAAAACAGCTACACCTTCACCTCCACCGCCTATCTCGGCGCCCGGCTGTGGAAGGGGGGCGAGGCCTACCTCAACATCGAGGCCGGCCAGGGCGACCCGATGTCGGCGCTGACCGGCCTGGGCGGCTTTTCGAACGGCGAGGCGACCCGTGTTTCCGGCAACTCCATCAAGGCCTACCGCCAGCGCCTGTTCGTGCGCCAGACCTGGGGGCTGGGCGACGAAACCGAATACCAGGAATCCGAGTTCAACCAGATGGCCGGGCGCGTCGCCAAGGATCGCTTCGTGCTCACGGCCGGCAACTTCTCGGCCCTCGACATCTTCGACGACAACGCCTACGCCAAGGACCCGCGCACCCAGTTCCTGAACTGGAGCAACATGGCGCACACCGCCTACGACTATGGCGCCGACGCCCGCGGCTTCGGCTGGGGTTTCGCCGCCGAGTGGTACCAGGGCGACTGGGTGCTGCGCTTCGGGCGCATGACCGGGCCCAAGCTGCCGAACGGCCCCGAGATCGATTTCCGCATCCTGCGTCACTACGGCGACCAGGTCGAGATCGAACATGCGCACACGCTCGCCGGGCGCCCCGGCAAGGTCCGCCTGCTCGCCTTCCGCAACCGCGCCAAGCTCGCCGCCTATACCGAGGCCAGCGACTGGCTGGCCGCCAACCCCGGCGTCGACGCGCAGGCCATCAACCATGTGCGCAACGGGGTTCGCATCAAATACGGTTTCGGCATCAACCTCGAACAGGAAGTCGCCGACGATCTCGGCTGGTTCCTGCGCGCCATGCATGCCGACGGCCGTACTGAAACCTACGCCTTCACCGAGGCCGACGGCTCCTTCTCGACCGGCCTGTCGCTCAAGGGCGGGCGCTGGAACCGGCCCGACGACACCCTCGGCGTCGCCTGGATGCGCAACACCATTTCCAGCGAGCGCCGCGACTACCTCGCCCGGGGCGGCCTCTCCTTCTTCATCGGCGACGGCAAGCTGGCCTACGACCCCGAACACATCGTCGAGACCTACTACAGCTGGAAAGCCCTGTCCGGGCTGTGGCTGACCGCCAACTACCAGCACATCGGGAACCCGGCCTACAACGCCGACCGCGGCCCGGCCAACATCTACTCGCTGCGCGTGCACGCCGAGTTCTGAGCGGCGCATCCGGCCGCCCCGCCGGCGGCCGTACCAACCTGAAGCGTCGTCAGGCCGCCGCTGTCAGCGGCGACGGCACCGCCCCCGGCTTGCCGGCCAGCTGGCGATAGAGCTGGGCGAGGCGCCCGGCCATCGCCACGTCGCTCCACTCCCGGGCGTAGATCGGCGCTTCGTCGCCGAGGTGGCGCCAGGCCGCGGGATGATCGACGAAATGCCCCAGCGTTTCGCCGAAGGCCTTGCTGTCGCATGGCGGCGAAAAGGCGCCGCGTCCCGGCGCCAGGATATCGGTCGTCCCCATCTCCGACAGCGCGATGACCGGCAACCCCGCCGCCATGGCCTCGAGCAGGACCAGGCCCTGGGTTTCCGTGCGCGACGCGAAGACGAACACGTCGGCGGCCGCATAGCAGTCGGGCAGCCCCTGGCGGCGGTCGAGATAACCGACAAAGCGCACCGCATCGGCGAGGCCCAGGGTCGCCACCTGTTTCTGCAGATCGCCCATCGCCGGCCCCTCGCCGGCAATCATCAGCAGCAGGTCGGGGCGCCGCTTCCGGGCATGCACCATGGCGTCGAGCAGGAAGCCGATATTCTTCTCGTGCGCCACCCGGCCGACGAACAGGGCCAACGGCCGGTCTTCGGCAATGTCGTGGCGCAAGCGAAAGCCCAGGCCGTTGCCGCCGGCGAACTGGGCCGTCGGGATGCCGGTGGGCAGCACGTGCAGCGGCGAAGTCACGCCATAGGCTTCGAGGCGTTCGCGCATGGCGGTCGACGGTACCACCACCGCGTCGAGCGCGTTGCACTGCCGGCGCGAGAAGCGGCGCGCCTGGCCGCGCAGCCAGGCGGCCGGCAGGAAGGGGGCGTAGTGCTGCAGATATTCCTCGAACAGCGTGTGATAGGTCGCCACCACCGGCAAGCCGAGCTTCCGCCCGGCCTTCAGCCCGGCGTAATGCGCGATGAACGGCGTCTGGACATGGATCAGGTCGCAATCCGCCGCCTCGGCCAGCACGCGGCGATGCATGGCCCGCCAGCCGACCATGCGGTCTTCCGGATCGCCGGGAAGCGGACGCCCGGCCACGCGGACGATGCCCGGCTCGTCGGCTTCGTCGCCGTAGCGCGGCACGACCAGCCTGACCTCGACACCCTGCGCCAGCAGCGTGCGGCGAAAGGTCTCGATCGAGGTCGATACGCCATTGACGCGCGGGAAATACACATCGGAAACCATCAGCACACGCATGTCACGCCTCCATTGTTTCTTCTAGCCTGGCCGCCAGTGGCACCTCGATCGGCGCCGGCGGAGCCGCCAGCAGACGCTGCGAAGCCCGCTCGCCCCAGTTCACCAGTTCGAGGCGACCGTCGAAGTGTTCGACGATGGCCGTGCAGGAATCGACCCAGTCGCCGCAATTGACGTAGGTCAGGCCGCCGATGTCGCGGATCGTCGCCCAGTGGATGTGGCCGCAGATCACGCCGTCCAGCCCGCGTTCGCGAGCATGGTGGGTGGCCGATTCCTCGAAATCAAAAATGAAATTGAGCGCCGTCTTGACCTTGCGCTTGGCGTAGCCAGCCAGCGACCAGTAGCCGGAAATCCCCAGCTTGCGGCGTCCCCACGACAGCCAGTGGTTGATGCGCACCAGCAGGTCGTAGGCCTTGTCGCCGAGGACAGCCACCCAGCGATGGTGGCGCGTCACCTGGTCGAACTGGTCGCCGTGGATGAGCAGGAAGCGGCGGCCGTCGGCCGTCTCATGGACGAACTCGTCGACCACCTCGACATCGCCGAAGACGATGCCGCAATAATCGCGCAGCGCCTCGTCGTGGTTGCCGGGAATGAACACCACCCGCTCGCCGTGCCGCGCCCGGCGCAGCAGCTTCTGCACCACCGTGTTCTGGGCCTGCGACCAGCAGATGCTGCGGCTCATCGCCCAGAAATCGATGATGTCGCCGATCAGGTAAGTCTGTTCGGCGGGATGCTCGCGGAGGAATTCGAGAAGACGTTCCGCCTGGCACGCCCGCGTGCCGAGGTGGATGTCGGAAAGAAAGACGGATCTGACCTTGGGCATGCCCCCAAGATACGAGCCGCCCGTGACCCGTTGGTTACGGGCGGGTTACGGTTTCGTTGCGGGCGGCCAGGTGGCCCAGATCGCGATTGACCCCGGCCCAGCCCTGCCGGAGCAGCGGCACCAGATAAACCGCGACAAACCCGCCCAGCCCCCACAGGCAGGCGACCACGCGCCAGGCCAGCGAATCCGGGTAGCCCTGCCCGTCGAAAGGCAGGGTCGCCACGGCGATGACGGAAAGGGCGATCAGGAACCAGTGGGCGCGCACGCCGAGGCCCCAGCGGAAATGGCGGCTCAGGCGCAGGCCGAGCCAGCCGCCGAGCAGGCCGACCATGGCGCCGGCCAGCACATCGACCGGCCAGTGGGCACCGACCGCCACGCGCGAGAAGCCGGCGAGCAGCGCGATCAGCACCAGCGGCGCGGCGCGCCAGCCGAGCAGCGCGAGCCAGGCGACGACGAAGGAGAAGGCCGACACCGTATGCCCGGAGGGAAAGCTGTGCGCCGTCAGCTTGGCGCCGATGACGGTGATCTGTGCCGCATCGAACACGGCTGCCGGGCGCGGCAGGGGAAAGGCCGTCTTGAACCCGCGACTGATGGCGCCGGCAATCAGGGCGCCGAGGAACAGCGCCCAGAACACGCGCGGATAGCGCAGGCAGAAGGGCAGCATCAGGGCCAGCTGGACGCGGGCGTCGCCGAGCGTGGTCAGCGACTCCCAAAGCACCGGCGGCAGGTGGCTGCTGACGGCTTGCCCGGCCAGGAAGCCGCCCTGCCAGGCGCCACCGTGCCAGACGCCGAACAGCGCCATGGCCAGCAAAAGGCAGCAGGCGAGCACGCCGGCATCGAAGCCCGGGTGCCGGGCGTGCAGCGCGCCGTCCTTCACTTCGCGCCCTCGCGCTCGACGCGGGCCAGCGTGACGAAACGCTTCTGGTAGACGGGGTTCATGCGCAGCCCCGGGGCCAGCAGCGCCTGCACTTCATGCTGCCGGTCGGTACGGGTGAGGACCAGTTCGCCCTCGACCGGCACGCGCGTCGGCGTCGCCGCCTGCCGATAGACGCTGAAGCTGGGCATGATGATGCGCCAGGCGACGACATTGCCGCCAGCCGCCTTGGCCACCTGGGCCGCCTCGCGGATCGGCCCCTGCGTGACGTCGATGGCGCGCGGCGCGATGACCGCCGACACCACCAGCGCCTGCAGCAAGCCGGCCAGCACCACGCCCTGCCACACCGGCAGGCTGCGCCACAGCGCCAGCCCGATGGAAACGACCGCCAGCAGCGGCAGCAGCCAGCGCGCCTCGTCGGAGAAGGCGAGCACCAGGCCGTCGAGAAGGGTCTTCTCGAACGGCTTGCCGGCCTTGGCGGCGGCCAGGGCGAGGATTTCCGGCAGGGCCGCCAGCACCAGCGCGAAGAGGATCAGCGGCAGGTAGGCCAGCCAGCGCCGCTCGTACTCCGGCCGATAGGCGGCGAGCAGGATGAACACCGGCGTGCAGCCGTAGAGCAGGTAGTGCGGCAGTTGCGTGCCGGAAAACGAGAAGAAGGCGAAGACGACGACGAACCAGAGCAGCAGGAAGCGTTCGAACAGCCCGTCGCCCTGCATCGCGCCCAGCGGCGTCCGCCGCAGCCGGCCGCCGACCTTGCCGACGATGGCCAGCAGCCAGCCGAAGAAGGGCATCAGCACGAAGGGCAGGACGACCAGGTAGTAGTACCACTTGCCGCCGTGGCCTTCGAAAGTGTTCGAGTAGCGATTGACGTTGTGCTTGAGATAGAAGCCGCGGAAGAAGGCGTCGCCCTGGTCGAGATAGACCGCCACGTGCCAGGGCACGACGATGGCCAGGAAGACCAGCCAGCCCGGCCAGAAGAAGATGGCGCGCAGCCAGGCCCGCCAGGCGCCGGCCGACACGAAGAACAGGCCACTGACCAGCAGCGGGAAGAACACGGCGACCGGCCCCTTGGTCAGGAAGCCGAGGCCGAGCATGGCGTAGGTGTAGAACAACAGGCGGCGGGTCGGCCGACCATCGCGTTCAGCGCAGAAATAGTCGTAGATGCCGAACATCGACAAGGCGATGAACAGGTTGAGCAGGGCATCGGAAATCGCCGCCTTGGCGATGAAGCCGACAGCCAGCGACAGCGCCATGACCAGCGCCGCCACCTGTGCCGTCCGCCGGTCGGCGTGACGCAGGCAGAAGCGGTAGAGGGCCAGCATCCACAGCACCGCGAAGACGATCGACGGCAGGCGGAAGCCGATTTCGCTGACGCCGAGCACACTGACCGACGCGGCCTGCGCCCAGTAGATCAGGATCGGCTTGTCGTGGCGCGGCGCATCGTTCAGCGTCGGCGACACCAGGTTGCCGCGCGCCATCATCTCGCGCGTCGCCTCCGAGAAGGCGCCTTCGTCCACGTCGGTCAGCGGCAGGCTGTAGGCATTCAGCACGAAGGCGATCAGCACGGCCAGCACAAGGCTGAACGGCGACAGCAGGAAGCGCTCGATGGCGGAAGGAAGGGCATGGGCTCGCATGGCGGGCATTATAAGGCAGGGGCTTCCGCTATCCGGCCACCGGCCAAGTCGGGAAAGATCGCCCGCACACCACGGCGCATCAATTCCCCTGGAGAACGACGCTCAATACAGCGGCTCCCTCCGAGCGGATATCGGCCAAATGCCCATCCTCGCTCCAAACCACTTCGTATTCATAACCATCGGCGGTTGAATATTTCCATGTCGGCGCTTCGAGTACGGGAGTCATGTCGGTACGGGGATAGCCGAGGGAAATAATGACCTGATCCTTGCTCATGCCTCGCAAAACCTTGCCGGCACGAATTGCCTTCTGTGTCGCAGGCGGGAAGGCGTTGATGGATTCCCCCGGGTCCGCCTTGATCAATAGCTTGGCAATGAATTGCTCTTTCGTTTCCTGTTTCCGACCGTAGTCGTGTCCGATGGTCATCGGGTAGCCATCGACCAGAACGTGAATCCGATTTCGCGCGAACTCCCGAATCGCAATCGGAGTACCGGCCGGGATGAAGGGCAAACCCGCTGCGTTCGTATCGCTGATCCAGTCACCCTCGTAACGGAGATTGCAACAGGAATAGGCCGCTCCCTCCATGGCCTTCTTCCGTGCCTGGTCGACAGCCTCGTTCATGATCAGCGCGCCCACCCTGACGCCGCTGTCGGCCTCCTCCAGCCAAACCTCCTGACGAAACTCCTGCAGCACGCCGTTAACCCTGTAGAGGGCATTCGGGCGCAGATCCACCTCGAGTTCACCTTCGACGCGATAACTCGAGCTAGAGCGAAACAAGGATTCGATCGGCGCGGCATAGGCGTTCTGCCCGATCAACCGGAGGCGATGCTTTCCCGATTGGACAGGGCGCTCGACCTTGACAAACCGCATCTGCGCCCCACGTCCCCGGGAGGCACGCATGCTGGCATCCAGATTGTTTTTCTCCGTCGCAACGCCATCGACCTCCCCGAGAAAAAAGAACGCCCCGCCCCGTCGCCCTCCTCCGGCCACTCCGAGCCATCGGGACCACGCATTGGGAGGCGGATCGCCATCCCCTGAAGACGAATCTGCCACTCGCGCCGCCCCGGCCTCTTCGGCGTGAAGCCACGAAGAGAAAACAGCCCCCAGACAGATCGCCGACAAAAGCAAAACCCGGTAACGCAGCCCCATCCCCCACCTCGCCATTTCGTGAACAGGGCTCCAATCTAATCGCTTGTCATTCAGCCTTCAAGGGGCTTTCCCGTGGTCACGACTGGCCGCGCACGCGCATGCCGGCCAATCCGCCATTTGCTTGACGACGCAGCTCCCGATGCCTAAATTCGCGACTTTCCTTCCCTCGCCCCCAAGGACCCCTCATGAACATCGGCACCCCGCTCTCCCCTTCCGCCCTGCGCGTCATGCTGCTCGGCGCCGGCGAACTCGGCAAGGAAGTGATCATCGCCCTGCAGCGCCTGGGTGTCGAAGTCATTGCCGTCGACCGCTATGAAAACGCGCCCGGCCACCAGGTCGCCCACCGCGCCCACGTCATTTCGATGACCGACGGCGCCGCGCTGCGCCGGCTGGTCGAACAGGAAAAGCCGCACCTGATCGTGCCGGAGATCGAAGCCATCGCCACCGACATGCTGATCGACATCGAGGCCGCCGGGCTGGCCGAAGTCATCCCCACCGCCCGTGCCGCCAGGCTGACCATGAACCGCGAAGGCATCCGCCGGCTGGCCGCCGAAGAGCTTGGCCTGCCCACCTCGCCCTACCAGTTCGCCGATTCGCTGGCCGAACTGCAGGCCGCCATCGACGCCGGCATCGGCTACCCGTGCATCGTCAAGCCGACCATGTCGTCTTCCGGCAAGGGCCAGTCGCTGCTGCGCGGCCCGGACGACGTGCAGAAGGCCTGGGACTACGCGGCGAGCGGCGGCCGGGTGAACCAGGGCCGGGTCATCGTCGAGGGCTTCATCGACTTCGATTACGAAATCACCCTGCTCACCGTGCGCGCCCGCAATGCGGCCGGCGACGTGGCGACTCACTTCTGCGAACCGATCGGCCACGTGCAGGTCGGCGGCGATTACGTCGAATCGTGGCAGCCGCAGGCGATGAGCCCGGCTGCCTTGCAGCGGGCGCAGGAAATCGCCGCCGCGGTGACCGGCAACCTCGGCGGACGCGGCCTGTTTGGCGTCGAACTGTTCGTCAAGGGCGACATGGTGTGGTTCTCGGAAGTCAGCCCGCGGCCGCACGACACCGGGCTGGTCACGCTGTGCTCGCAGCGTTTCTCGGAATTCGAACTGCACGCCCGCGCCATCCTCGGCCTGCCGGTGGATACCGCGCTGCGCGAACCGGGCGCGTCGGCCGTCATCTACGGCGGCATGGAAGAAAAGGGCATCGCCTTCGAAGGCCTGGCCGAGGCCCTGGCCGTGCCGCGCAGCGACCTGCGCCTGTTCGGCAAGCCGGAATCCTTCGTCAAGCGCCGCATGGGCGTCGCCGTGGCCAATGGCGACGATACCGACCAGGCCCGCGAGCGCGCCAAGCTGGCCGCCGGCAAGGTGCGCCCGATCAAGCCATAAAAAAGAGGCCGGTCGGTCAGGCCGCCGGCCCCAAAGGCACAGAAACGTCAGGATGCCGGCGCTTGCTTGCGGCGGCCACGCAGGCCCAGCAGGCCGAGAGCGCCGGCCAGCAGGGCCAGGCTGCCCGGCTCCGGCACGGCTGAAACCTGCTGGTTGACGAAGCCGCTGGTCTTGCCCAGGTCGTCATCGGTGAACTTGAAGACGTAGAACAGGTTGTCCCCCGCCGTGCCGGGCAGGAAATCGTTGTCGTTGGCGACATACAGCGTGTGATAGCGCGTCAGCCCTTCGAGGATGTCCTCGCCGAAGGCCATGCCTTCGAGCTTGGCCGGGATGTTCGCGTCGCCGACCCCGGCCGCGTTGAGCGCGGCCTTGAGGTCGAGGAACAGGGTCTTGTTGACGGCGTATTGCAGCAGCGCGCTTTCGCCGCTGATGCCGTTGCCGTTGTTCAGCGCGCCGATTTCGGTCGCGCCGTTGAGGTCGATCTTGTAGATGCGCTTGACCACGGCCTTGGAACCGTCGCCCTTGCCCTTGCCGTCGCGCTCGAGGACCAGGAACTCATGCTCGTTGATGGCCAGGATCTCGCTGCTGTTGTAGCTTTTCCGGGTGTCGGCCAGATAGTTGTCGTAGACGAACTGGCGCGTCTTGCCGGTGGCGATGTCGATGGTGACGACCCGGTTGGCGCGCCCGCCGTCGCCGCCATCCTGGATCAGCGGGCTTTGCATGAAGCCGATCAGCGTCTTGCCGTCCGGCGTGATGGCCAGGCCTTCCATGCCCTTGTTGGCGACCCGTCCGCTGGTGTTGCCGCCGATCTCGGCCGCCCCCGTGGCCGCCAGGTTGTTCGCCGTCAGCGCCGAAGGCAGGTTGAAGGTGGCCATCCGCTCGCCGGTGGCGCGATTGAACTGGTAAACGTAGGGGCCGTATTCGTCGGAGATGAAGACGCTCTTGCCGTCGTTGGCAACCCGGATGCCTTCCGGGTCGAGACGGGCGTTGACCGGGTTGGTCGAGCCGCTACCCGAGAAATTGTCGGAGCGGCCCGAGAAATAGAAGCGGTCGGCCGTGTTGATGGCCGGCGTCGCGGCCCCGTAGTTCAGCGGCGACGCGCTGTAGAGCAAGGTCGTCGCGTTCAGGGTCGGGGTCAGGGTGTAGCTGTAATTGCTCCCGCTGACGCTCTGGCTGAGCCCCAGCGTCATGGTCTGGAAGCGCGCGATGTACGAGGTCGTGTTGTCCAGGCCGGTATTCCACGCGGCGGCATTCGGCCCGCGGTCGGGCAGGGCGAGAAAGGTATTGCCGCCGGCCCAGGCCAGCCCGGAGCCGGTGCCGCCGAGCACGTTGTTGGCATCGACGCCGTTTTCCAGCAAGGCGCCCAGGCCGGACTTGTCGGTCGTGCCGCCGAGAGAACCGGTCGCAATCAACAGCGGCGCCGCCTGGCCGGAAGCGGATAGGGCCAGCAGGAACGCGGCCAGCGAAAACTTGTACAACATGATCGAACCCCCGTCGTATTTTTTGGAGCAAGCCGCCTGGCGAGGCACTTGCGGGGTCCGAGATTAAAAGCGGCGTGTTACGGCGATTTGACAGGCAAACAAAACCCGGCTCGCGCCGGGTTCCGATCATGCGGGGCGATGGGCTGCCCGGGCCAGCGAGGCCTAGCGGATCGAGCGCACGCCGTCGGCCGTGCCGAGCAGCAACAGGTTGGCCGGGCGCACGGCGAACAGGCCGTTGGTCACCACGCCGGTGATCTGGTTGATCTGCGCTTCCAGCCCCTTCGGGTCGGTGATGGCCAGGCCCTTCACGTCGAGGATGACGTTGCCGTTGTCGGTGACGAATCCCTCGCGCAGGACCGGCGTGCCGCCCAGCCTGGCCAGTTCGCGCGCCACATGTTCGCGGGCCATCGGGATGACCTCGACCGGCAGCGGGAACTTGCCCATCACCTCGACCAGCTTGGTCGCATCGCAGATGCAGACGAATTCGCGCGCCACGGCGGCGACGATCTTCTCGCGCGTCAGCGCGCCGCCGCCGCCCTTGATCATGTTCAGGCCGCCGTCGATCTCGTCGGCGCCGTCGACATAGACCGGAATGTCGCTCACGTCGTTGAGGTCGAAGACCTTGATGCCATGCCCTTCGAGACGCTTGCGGGTGGCTTCCGAGCTGGCCACGGCGCCCTGGTATTTATCCTTGATGGCGGCCAGCGCGTCGATGAAGAAGTTGGCGGTCGAGCCGGTGCCGACGCCGATGATGCTGCCGGCCGGTGCGCTCTGCGCCACGTAATCGGCGGCGGCCTGGGCCACTGCCTGCTTGAGTTCGTCCTGGGTCATGCTGTCGCTCCTGATGATTTTGGAGCGCATTTTACCCCGCCGCCGGCATGCGAAATGGTCACAAAAGTTTAACTTTGCGGACAACCCGAATCGCTAAACTAGCCATACCGTTTTTCAGGGAGAACACACGATGAACGAACCCGTCAAAAAGACACCCGCCAAGCCGGAAAACAGCACCAAAACACCGAAAAAACTGGTGCCGCGCACGGCGCCCAAGGCCGCCCCTCCGGCCGCGGCACCCCAGGCCAAGGCCGCTCCGGCAGTCGCCAGTGAGACCCCGGCGACCGCCCAGGCTGTCGCCGCACCGGCCGCCGCCGCAACCAAAAAACCCCGCGCGCCGCGCAAGCCGAGCGTCGTCGGCGAAACCGTCGCCAAGCACCAGAAGGTCCTGGCCGACGCGCTGACCAAGGCGCAGGCGATCAAGTACGACCAGCCGAAGCTGATGAAGCAGGAAGCGCCGAAAACCGCCAAGGCCACCAAGGCCGACAAAGCGCCCAAGGCGAAGAAGATCAAGCTGGTGCGCGACAGCTACGCCATGCCGGAAACCGAATATGCCCGCATCGGCGAGCTGAAGAAGCGCCTGGCCGCGCTGGGCAGCGAGGTCAAGAAGAGCGAGTTGCTGCGCGGCGGCATCGCCCTCCTCGCGGCGCTCAACGATGCCGAACTGAAAGCCGTGATGGGCCGCATCGAGCGCATCAAGACGGGACGCCCGAGCAAATAGGCCGAACGGCATAGCAATCCCGATTATTACAGCCTGTCACGTGGCTGTAATAATCGGCCGGTAACCTGCACGCATCACAAAACCCAACCCGTGCAGGAGTTACCCCATGCAGTATTCCAAGCTCGTTTCCGCCCTTGCCGTTGCCGGTGTCGCCATGCTCGGCGCCCAGGCCGCCCACGCCCAGGTCATCAAGATCGACGGCTCCTCGACGGTCTATCCGATCACCGAGGCCGTGGCCGAGGAATTCCAGAAGGCCAAGAAGAACGTCATCAAGGTCACCGTGGGCATCTCGGGCACCGGCGGCGGCTTCAAGAAATTCTGCCGCGACGAGACCGACATCTCCAACGCCTCGCGCCCGATCACGGCCAAGGAAATGGAAGACTGCAAGGCCGCCGGCGTGCAGTACGTCGAAATGCCGGTCGCCTTCGATGCGCTGACCGTCGTCATCAACCCGAAGAACGCCTTCCTCAAGCAGGCCACCGTCGCCGAGCTGAAGACCATGTGGGAACCGGCCGCCCAGGGCAAGGTCACCAAGTGGAACCAGATCAACCCGGCCTGGCCCGATGCGCCGATCAAGCTGTTCGGCGCCGGCGCCGACTCCGGCACCTTCGAATACTTCACCGAAGCCGTCGTCGGCAAGGCCAAGTCCTCGCGCGGCGACTACACCGCCTCCGAAGATGACAACGTGCTGGTCCAGGGCGTCTCGCGCGACGTCAATGCCATCGGCTACTTCGGCTACGCCTACTACGCCGAGAACAAGGCCCGCCTGAAGGCCCTGCCCATCGTCAATCCGAAGACCAACGCCGCCATTGAGCCGTCCGAGGAATCGGTGATCAAGTCGACCTACCAGCCGCTGTCGCGTCCGATTTTCGTCTATATCAAGGTCAAGTCGCTGGACAAGCCGGAAGTGAAGGAATTCGTCGAGTTCTACATGAAGAACGCCGCCAAGCTGACCAAGGAAGTGAAGTACGTTCCGCTGCCGGCCGCCGCCTACACCGGCAACCTCGAGCACGTCGCCAAGAAGAAGTACGGCTCCGTGTTCGGCGGCAAGAACGAAGTCGGCATCACCATCGAAGAACTGATGAAGCGCGAAGCCAAGCTCTGATTTTTGTTTCCGTCACACAAAAGCCCGCCCCGAACCGGGTCGGGCTTTTATCATAGGGAATTCCGTCCGTGAATTCACACGCCATGTCCGCAAACAACGCTTCCGACCTGCCCACGGTCAGCGACCGCCTGGCCAAGAACGCCATGCGCCACACCAGCGAACGCATCATCGAGATGCTGCTTTTCGCTGCTGCCGCCGTCTCCGTGCTGACCACAGTCGGCATCGTCTACGTGCTCGTCTCCGAGTCGATCAATTTCTTCCAGAACGTCAGCATCGTCGACTTTCTGACCGATACCCAATGGACCCCGCTCTTCGACGATGCCCATTTCGGCATCATGGTCCTCGTTTCCGGCACCGTCGTGTCGTCCGCCGTCGCCCTGGCCGTCGCCATCCCGATGGGCACCGTGATCGCCATCTACCTCTCCGAATTCGCCAAGCCGAAGCTGCGCGAAGTCGCCAAGCCGGTGCTCGAACTGCTCGGCGGCATCCCGACCATCGTCTTCGGCTACTTCGCCCTGCTCATGGTCACCCCGCTGCTGCAGAAGATCTTCCCGGAACTGCCGGGCTTCTCGCTGCTTTCCGCCGGCCTGGTGATGGGCATCATGATCGTCCCCTACATCGCCTCGCTGTCCGAGGACGCCATGCGCGCCGTGCCGATGTCGCTGCGCGAAGGCTCCTACGCCATGGGCGCGACCAAGCTGTACACCGCCATCCACGTCGTCGTGCCGGCCGCCTTCTCCGGCCTGGCCGCCTCCTACATTCTGGCCATCTCGCGCGCCGTCGGCGAAACGATGATCCTCGCCGTCGCCGCCGGCATGCAGCCGAACCTGACCTGGAACCCGGCCGAACCGGCCGCCACCATCACCTCGTACATCGTGCAGGTCGCCCTGGGCGATTTGCCGCACGGCTCGATCGGCTACCAGACCATCTTCGCCGCCGGCCTGACCCTGATCCTCATCACCCTCTGCTTCAACATCCTCGGCCAGTGGCTGCGCCGCAAGTTCCGGGAGAACTACTGACATGCAACATTCGACTCTGACTGCCGAGCAGGTCCGCGCGCTGATCGCCAAGGGCAAGCTCAAGGACACCCTCTTCCAGGCGCTCGGCATCTTCTTCCTCGGCATCGGCCTGATCGTCATCTTCCTGCTCGTCGGCGACATGGTGATGCGCGGCGCCGAACGGCTCAACCTCGACTTCTTCATGAACTTCGCCTCGCGGCGCGCCGCCAATGCCGGCATCCTGTCGGCCTGGGTCGGCTCGCTGCTGGTGATGACGGTCACCGCCTTCGCCGCCGTGCCGCTCGGCGTCGCCGCCGGCGTCTATCTCGAGGAATACGCCAAGCGCAACTGGGTGACCGAGATCATCGAGATCAACATCACCAACCTGGCCGCCGTGCCGTCCATCGTCTATGGCCTGCTGTCGCTCGGCATCTTCGTCTATGCCTTCGGTTTCGGCCAGAGCATCCTGACCGCCGGCCTGACCCTGGCGCTGCTCATCCTGCCCATCGTCATCGTGTCCACCCGCGAAGCGATCCGCGCCATCCCGGCGATGATCCGCGAAGGCTCGATGGCGGTCGGTGCGACGCGCTGGCAGACCTGCCGCTACCACATCATTCCGTATGCCATGCCCGGTATCCTGACCGGGGTGATCATCGGCCTGGCCCGCGCCATCGGCGAAACGGCCCCGATCATCACCATCGGCGCCCTGACCTTCATCGCCTTCCTGCCGCCGGCTCCCTTCACCGAGGTCAGCGCCGGCGTCAATGCGGGCCTGTTCGACTGGCTGATGTCGCCCTTCACGGTGATGCCGATCCAGATCTTCAACTGGACCTCGCGCCCCGACCCGGCCTTCGAAATCAACGCCGCCGCCGCCGGCTTCGTGCTGATGGTCATGGTGCTGTCGATGAACGCCATCGCCATCTGGCTGCGCTACAAGATGCGCAAGAACATCAAGTGGTAAGCGAACACGCTGCCCCACCCGAATATCGAACGGAGTTTTCCATGCAGATTCATGACCAACCCACGCTGAAGGCGGAAGCCCGCAACCTCAATTTCTTCTACGGCGAAGCCAAGGCCCTGAAGAACATCAACATGCCGATCTACGACAAGAAGGTCACCGCCCTGATCGGTCCGTCCGGCTGCGGCAAATCGACCTACCTGCGCAGCTTCAACCGCATGCACGACCTCTACCCTGGCAACCGCTACGAGGGCGAGATCCGCTTCTACCCGGACAACACCAACCTGCTGGCCCCGGAAGTGGACCCCATCGAAGTGCGCATGCGCGTCGGCATGGTGTTTCAGAAGCCGAACCCCTTCCCCAAGAGCATCTACGAGAACGTCGCCTACGGCCTGCGCGTGCGCGGCGAGAACAACAAGCGCGTCCTCGACGACAAGGTCGAGCACGCGCTGAAGGGCGGCGCCCTGTGGGACGAGGTCAAGGATCGCCTGAGCGACCTCGCCTCCAACCTGTCCGGCGGCCAGCAGCAACGCCTGTGCATCGCCCGCGCCCTGGCCACCGACCCCGAACTGCTGCTCTTCGACGAGCCGACCTCTGCGCTCGACCCGATCGCCACCGGCGCCATCGAGGAACTGGTGCATGAACTGAAGAAGCGCGTCACCATCCTGATCGTCACCCACAACATGCAGCAGGCCGCCCGCGTGTCCGACTACACTGCCTACATGTACCTCGGCGAGATGATCGAGTTCGGCAAGACCGACGAAATCTTCATCAAGCCGAACGACAAGCGCACCGAAGACTACATCACCGGCCGCATGGGCTAAGGGAGCACACGACATGAACGAAAGCCAACACCTCTCCAGCCAGTTCGACGAAGAACTGGGCCGCCTGCGCACCCACGTCCTGCAGATGGGCGGCATGGTCGAAACCCAGGTCTCGTCGGCCATCGACGCCTACAGCTCGGGCGAAGTGGCCAGCGTCAAATCCATCGTCGAAGCCGACCGCAAGATCAACGACCTCGAAAAGGCCATCGACGACGATTGCGCCCACGTCATCGCCAAGCGCCAGCCGACGGCCTCCGACCTGCGCCTGGTGCTCGGCATCAGCAAGATCGTCACCGACCTCGAACGCGCCGGCGACGAAGCCAAGAAGATCGCCAAGGGCGTGCGCCGCATCTACGAAGCCGGCCACCTACCCAGCCAGTACGGCATCGGCATCCGCCACCTGGCCGAAGCCGCGCTCAACCTGGTGCGCCAGGCGCTCGACGCCTTCGCCCGCCTCGACACCGCCCAGGCCCAGGAAGTCATCCGCGCCGACAGCGACGTCGATACCGAATTCAAGTCCATCATCCGCCAGCTGATCACGCACATGATGGAAGACCCGCGCACCATCACCACGTCGATCGAGATCATCTCCATCGCCCGCGCCATCGAGCGCATCGGCGACCACGCCAAGAACGTCGCCGAGCAGGTGGTGTTCGTCGTCGAAGGCCGCGACATCCGCCACGTCAAGGGGCAAGCCAAGTGACACCGACGATTCTCGTCGTCGAGGACGAACCGGCGATCCAGGAACTGGTGGCGATCAACCTCAAGCACGCCGGCTTCCTGGTCGTCCGCGCCGGCAGCGCCGAGGAAGGCGAATCCGCCATCCGCGCCGCGCTGCCCGACCTGGTCATCCTCGACTGGATGCTGCCCGGCCAGTCCGGCGTCGCCCTGGCCAAGAAGCTGCGCGCCGACGAACGCACGCGCGAGCTGCCGATCATCATGCTCACCGCCCGCGTCCATGAAGAGGACAAGGTGCAGGGCCTGGAGGCCGGGGCCGACGACTACATCACCAAGCCCTTCTCGCCCAAGGAAATGGTCGCCCGCGTCCGCGCCGTGCTGCGCCGCCGCGCCCCGCACCTGGCCGGCGAGGCGGTCGAGGTCGGCAGCCTGTCGCTCAACCCGGCCACCCACCGCGTGCTCGCCGGCAGCCAGCCGATCGAGCTGGGGCCGACCGAGTTCCGCCTGCTGTTCTTCTTCATGACCCACGCCGAGCGGGTCTACACCCGTGCCCAGCTGCTCGACGAGGTATGGGGAGACCATGTCTTCATCGAGGAACGGACGGTGGATGTGCATATCCGCCGCCTGCGCGCCGCCCTGGAAACCACCGGCCATCACGAAAGGGTGGAAACCGTGCGCGGCACCGGCTACCGCTTCCGGGGAGCCTGACCCCTCTTGACCTCACTCGTCATTCGCGCCGTGATCCTGGCCGTCATCGCGGCGGCCATCGCCATCCCGGTCGGCATCTTTTCCCGCCCCTGGCATGGCTGGGCCGTCTTCTGCGTCGGCCTCGTTTTACAGCAACTGATCCACTTCCGTCATTTTTCCCGGCTCGACCGTTGGACGCGCAACCCGGTGGTCGATGCCAGCCTGGAAGGCGAAGGCGCCTGGGACGACATCTTCGGCCGCCTCTACCGCCACGAGAAGGAACTGCGCGCCCAGATCGAGCAGCGCGACCAGACCATCAGCCTGCTGCGCGCCGCCGCCCAGGCCCTGACCGACGGCGTGGTGATGCTCGACCTCCAGAACAACATCATGTTCTGCAACACCACGGCTGAAACCCAGCTCGGCCTCAAGCTGGACACCGACCAGGGGCAGTCCATCCTCAACCTGGTGCGCCAGCCCGAATTCGTCGTCTATCTCGAAGCCCTCGACTTCAGCCGCCCGCTGACCCTGCGCCCGGAACGCTACAAGGATCGCGTCTATGCCATCCACGTCATTCCCTACGCCGGCAGCCGCCGGCTCATGCAGATCAAGGACATCACGCAGGCCGACCGCCTCGACCAGACGCGCCGCGACTTCGTCGCCAACGTCTCGCACGAGCTGCGCACCCCCCTGACGGTGCTCGCCGGCTTCCTCGAAACGATGCAGGAAATCGAGCTGGACGACACCGAGCGCCGGCGCTACCTGGCGATGATGGCCGACCAGTCGGACCGGATGCAGTCCATCGTGCAGGACCTGCTGACCCTGTCGTCGATCGAATCGGCGCCGCCGCCGGACAACGATGCGGTCGACATGGCCAACCTGATCGACAAGCTGCGCCGCGATGCCGAAGCGCTCTCTGCCGGCCGCCACACCATCGTCGTCGACGCCGACGGCAGCGGCGACCTGCGCGGCTCGGAGCCCGAACTGGTCAGCGCGCTGGCCAATCTGGTGACCAATGCCGTGCGCTATACCCCGCCCGGCGGCAAGATCACGCTGATCTGGAAGACCTCGCCGCAAGGCGCCGAGTTCGCCGTCCAGGATACCGGCCCCGGCATCGACGCCAAGCACATCCCCCGCCTCACCGAACGTTTTTATCGCGTCGACCGCGGCCGTTCGCGCGACTCGGGCGGCACCGGCCTCGGCCTGGCCATCGTCAAGCATTCGCTGAACCGCCACCAGGCCCAGCTCGACATCAAGAGCGAAGTCGGCGTCGGCAGCCGCTTCGCCGCCAGATTCCCGGCCAGCCGGGTAGCCAATCAATAAGCGATAGCCGAGCGGGCAAGGGCGAGTGCGTCCTCGCCCGGCGCCGATGGGCGCCGCCGTTTCAGTTGACCAGCGGCCGGGGCAGCCCGGCGCCCATGCCTTCGCCCAGACGCCGCCGCTCGATGAAGAGGCTGCCGCCCGAGGGTTCGACATCGGCTGTCCGGGCGCGTTTTTTGGCCTGCTTCTTGGCTGCCGACGCCGCGGCGGCCACCTCGCGGTGCGATTCGCACTCGCCGGCGGCGACCCGGACCGCACCCAGCGACAGCGTCGGCGACGCCTGGAAGCTGAGTTCGCCGCGCCGGTTCTCGGCCATGTAGCCGCCGCGCAGGCGCTCGTCGATACCGAGCAGATTGGCGATCGCCTCGGCAAAGCGGGAAATGATCTCCCAGCAACGGATTTCCCAGTCCACACTGCGAAAGACCACGAAAAAGTCGTCGCCGCCGATATGCCCGACGAAATCCAGGCGCTCGTCGACCTGTTCGCAGAGCAGGCGGGCCAGGGTCTGGATCACGTCGTCGCCGCGCCGGTAACCGTAGGTGTCGTTGAAGGGCTTGAAATTGTCGATATCGACATAGACCGCGACGAACGGGCTGCCGGCGGCAAGCATGCGGTCGACATGCTCGTTGATCGGCACGTTGCCGGGCAGCTGGGTCAGCGGGTTGGCGTAGCGCGCGGCGCTGATCTGCATTTCGGTGATCATGCCCATCAGGTCGTGGCTGCTGCCGACGCCCAGGTATTCGCCATCGCCGGTGACGATGAAGCCGTCGAGCAGGTAGTGCCGGGGCGCCAGCGACAGCATCATCGCCAGCTCCTGGATGGTGGCGTGCTGGTCGACGATCAGCGGGGCGTGATCCATGAACAGGTCGCAGCTCTTGCGGCCGAACAGCTCACGGCGAAACGGGCGGGCGAAACGGTCGACCATGCTGTGGCGGTTGATCATGCCCACCGGCTGGCTGCCTTGCACGACGGGCAGGACATCGAGCGACGGATCGGCCTCGAAGCGCTCGATCACGGTCGCGTTGCTGGCATGCATGGGCACCGGAGCGATCGCCTTGAGCAGGCTGCGGGCCGTCGGCAGGCGCCCGGGGCCGCCGGTCATCGGCGACAGCGCCAGCGACTGCTGGTCCAGCGCGGACAAGGTGCGGCGCGGCAACTGGCGCACCGGGCTCGATTCCGGATGGGCGATGAAATAGCCCTGGCCGCAGGCGATGCCCATGTCGCGGATGCAGACGAAATCCTCCTCGCGCTCGATGCCTTCGGCGACCAGCGAGGCATTGCCGATTTCGGCGAGATCCTGCATGGCGCGCACGAAGTGGAACTTGATCCGGTCGTCAGCAATGCCATGGACGAAATGCTTGTCGATCTTCACAAACTCGGGCCGCAGTTCCGACCACATGCGCAGGTTGGCAAAGCCCTCGCCCAGATCGTCGATGGCGATCTGGAAGCCCCGCCCCCGGTAGTGGAGCAAGGCTTCCAGGATGCCCGGCATGTCGGTGATCTGCTGGTTTTCCGTCAGTTCGAGGACCACCCGGTTCGGGGCGATCCCCAGTTCGTTCAGCAGATCGCGGGTACGGCCGTTCATCAGCCGGGGATCGAGCAGGCAGTCCGGCGTGACGTTGAGAAACAGCTTGCCGGCCAGCCGCTGGCGGGCGAAGGCGCGCAGGCTGGCTTCGCGACAGGCGTGTTCCAGCCTGAGCGAGAGGCCGCAGCGGGCGGCGGCGCCGAACAGCTGGTCCGGACGGGAAAGCAAACCGCCCTCCGGGCCGCGGATCAAGGCTTCATAGCCGAGCACGGCACGCACCCGGAAGTCCAGAATCGGCTGAAACACCGGCTTGAGAAGCTCTTCGTCGAGCAGTCGCTCCAGCTCGGCCCGCTCATCATCCATGACACCGCTCATAACGCATCCCGAAAAAACTGATCATCCAGTTTAGGCAGACTTGATTTCAGCGCCATGACAGGGATTCCGGCGACGTCATCCTGCCGTAACAATGCGCCTGCATCCTCGATCGCGTCCTGTGAACCGTTCGCCAAGGAGCTTGCAATGCCGGAAATGAAGTTCTGCTATTGCTGCCGCGCCCACCATCCGATCGAGCAGATGCGCCTCTGCCCGACCCGCCAGGGGCAGCGCTGGCGCTGCGTGCGCAGCATCGAGGCGGCCGTGCGCAGCCGGCACGAACGCGATGCCTTCGGCGAGGAGCAGACCCGCATCAACCACCAAGCGGCGAGCCGGACGGCCGACTTCGCGCGACGCCTGCGGCAACACGCGCAGGCCAGCGGCTGACGCCATGTCCAAGTTTCGTATCGACACGCTGGACACCACCAGCGAGCTCCTGCTCGACGCCTGCGCCACGCTGATCGCCAACGCCTTCGCCGACCCCGAGCGCTACAACCTCGAGCGCATCCGCCGCGAGCTGCGTTGCGACGACCCGGTGCACTACCGGCGCTTCTTCATCGCCGTCGAAAACGGCCAGATCATCGCCCTCGGCGGCGTCAAGGCCGCCGACTGGGCATCGCGGACGCACATCCTCTACCTGTCGGCGGTGGCCCCCGAAAAGCGCGGCCGCGGCATCGGCCGGGCGCTGATCAAGGCCCGTCTCGACTGGCTGAAGGCGACCTTCAAGTCGGGGCGCATCCTCGTTTCGGCGACCAAGACCCGGCGCTTCCGCGACCTCGGCTTCCGCGAACTGCGCAACGGCCACATCGACGGCAAGCACCTGATGCTGAGCCGCTTCTAGCGGACGCCCCGGAAAATCGTCACGCCCCTGCAACATTGACTGGCGATAGTCTGTCCATCGTTACGACGCCACCACCCGGAACACCATGCCCAACGCCTGCTACGACCCGACCGACGACCATGCGCCGGATGCGCCGGCCGATCCTTTCCGCCGCCGCCTGCTATCCGCCGCCATCCTGAGCACCGCCGGCGGCGCCCTCGCCGCCGCCGGCCTGCCCCTGCCCGCGCTGGCCGCCAGCACCGGGCGCGCCTCGGGTGCACTGACCGACTTCGTCGCGCTGGCCGTGTCCACCGCCGACGAGGTGCGCGTCGCCCCCGGGCACGCCGCCAGCCTGCTCTACGCCTGGGGCGACCCGGTCTCCGCCGGCCCGGTCGCGCGCGCCGATGCCGGCGACGATGCCGCGGCGCAACAGCAACAGGCCGGCATGCATCACGACGGCATGCACTTCTTCCCCTTCGTCGAGCACGGCAAGCCCTCCTCGACGCATGGCCTGATGTGCATCAACCACGAATACACCGACGACGGCCTGCTCCACGCCGGCGGCATGCAGGACTGGAGCGCCGCCAAGGTCGCCAAGTCGCAGGCCGCGCACGGCGTTTCGGTGATCGAGGTGAAGCAGGAGCGGGGCCGCTGGCAGGTCGTCCGCCCCTCGCGCTGGGCGCGCCGCATCACGGCGAACACGCCGTGCCGCGTGACCGGCCCCGCCGCCGGCAACCCGGCCATGCGCACCGCCCTCGACCGGCGCGGCGAAATCATTCTCGGCACCTTGAACAATTGCGCCATGGGCCATACGCCGTGGGGCACCTATCTCACCTGCGAAGAGAATTTCAACGGCTATTTCAAGGCCCCGAAAAACCTCAGCGCCGACCAGAAACGCTACGGCTTCACCGAGAGCGGCTTCGGCTTCCGCTGGCATGAGCACGACGAACGTTTCGACCTGACGCAGCATCCCAACGAAGGCAACCGCTTCGGCTGGGTCGTCGAGATCGACCCCCGGCACCCGGAACGCGCCCCGGTCAAGCGCACCGCCCTCGGCCGCTTCAAGCACGAAGGCGCCACCGTCACCCTGGCGCGGGATGGCCGCGTCGTGGTCTACATGGGCGACGACGAGCGTTTCGAATACATCTACAAGTTCGTTTCCCGCGACCGCTATGTGGCGGGCAAGAGCGACACCGCCACGCTGCTCGACCACGGCACGCTGTACGTCGCCCATTTTGCCGACGACGGCGCCGGCCGCTGGCTGCCGCTGCGCCACGGTGAGTCCTACCCCGGAGGCACGCTCGATGCCGCGAACGGCTTCGCCGGCCAGGGCGACATCGCCATCCGCTGCCGGCAGGCGGCCGACATCGCCGGGGCGACGAAAATGGACCGCCCGGAGTGGATCGCCGTGCATCCCAAGAGCGGCGAGGTCTATGTCACGCTGACCAACAACGTCAAGCGCGGCACCGACGGCGCGCCCGGCACCGATGCCGCCAATCCCCGCGGCGCCAACGTCTTCGGCCATATCGTCCGGTGGCGTGAGAGCGGCCGCGACGCCGCCGCCGAAGGTTTCGCCTGGGACATTTTCGCCCTCGCCGGCGACCCGCAGGCTGCCGACGACAGCAAGCGCGGCACCGTCAAGGGCGATGCCTACGGCAGCCCGGACGGCCTGTGGTTCGATCCGAACGGCGGCCTGTGGATACAGACCGACGTGTCGACCAGCGTGCTCAACCAGGGCGACTACGCCCGGCTCGGCAACAACCAGATGCTGGTCGCCGACGTCAAGAGCGGCCAGACCCGGCGCTTCCTGACCGGCCCCAAAGGCTGCGAACTGACCGGCATCACGGCGACCCCGGATGGCCGGACGCTGTTCGTCAATATCCAGCACCCCGGCGAAACGGCCAGCGAGCGCTCCAATCCCGCGGCGCCGACCGCAGTCTCCGCCTGGCCGGCCAATCAATTCCCGACGGCCACCGGCGGCCGCCCGCGCTCCGCCACCGTCGTCATCACCCGCCTCGACGGCAAGCCCGTCACCGGCTGAAACGCGTGATCTGCCCCACAGATAACGAAACATGAAAACTCGTCTTTGCCCCGCTGGCGTTGTTGCTCATCCTCGCAATAGCAGCGGCTATTGCTGTGGTTCGCGCCTAGCCAGCGAAGCAAATCCCTCGCTTTCATTTTGTTCCGCCATCTGCGGGGCAGACCACTAGGAGACTCCATGGAAAAGCGCAACGACATCGCCGCCTTTCCCGAACTGTTCGACGGCATGGAGGAATTCATCGAGGAACAGGCCGCCGGCCTCAAGCGGACCAGCGCCATTCTCGCCCTGGCCCTCGCCGTGCCGACCACGCTGTTCATCCTCTACACGCTGCACCGGCTGTTCTGACGGCCGTTCAGCGCCGCGCCAGGTTGGCCGCCAGCATGTTGCAGAACAGCGCCCCCTGCTCCAGCGCATCGTCCAGCGCGACATGGGTATGCGGCGCCGGGTCGAACCAGGCGGCCGGCATCGCCTGCTTGCCGCAGGCCCGGTACGGCTGGCGCAGCACGGCCATGGCGTAGGTCTTGATATCGATGACCGCATAGCCGAACGGATTTTCATCGGCATAGCGCTCGAGATACCACTGGACGAAAGGGAAATCGAAGGCCGCCGGGTAGGCCACGAACACCGGCCGCCCCGGCAAGGCCTTCAGCCAGGCCACATAACGCCGCATCGCCGCGGCCGGCGGCTCCGGGTTCTGCCGGCAGGCCGCCCACGCCGCCGGCTGCGTCGCCCACCACTTGGCGGTGTGCTCGTCGGCCAGCAGGCCGGGCACCGTCTCCAGGTTGGCGGAGAACGTCCCGAGCAGCGTCTTGTCCGGGGCATAGGCCGCCGAGCCGATACTCAGCAGCGAATGCCGCCCGGCCACCGGGCCGTCGGTTTCGACATCGGTGCTGACATAGATTTCGTGAGGCGTCGTCTTTCCGGTCATGCCCGGATTATTGGCCTTGCCCGACCACTTGCCAAGCGCCGCGCCACAAAGACAAAAACCCGCCGCAGCGGGTTTTTCTGGCAGGAAACCGGGATCAGGCCTTGGGCGGAACGTAGCCCTGGATCTGGTCGGCGCCTTCGCCGAAGAAGTGCTTCTCGACCTGCTCGGCCAGGTACTTGCGATGCTTGGCATCGACCAGGTTGAGGCGGTTTTCGTTGATGATCATGGTCTGCATCTTGATCCACTGCTGCCAGGCTTCCTTCGAGACGTTCTCGAAGATGCGCTGACCCAGCGCGCCGGGATAGGGCGGGAAATCGAGACCATCGGCCTCGCGGCCGAGCTTGATGCAATTGACGGTACGTGCCATGTGAAACTCCGTGGTGTTGATGGGCCCAATTATAAGGTCTTGAACAGGACCTTGGATCGCCGCTGATAGTTGTACATATCCCGCTTGGCGGCGGGCAGGTCGTCGACCGTGCCGAGCTTGAAGCCGCGTTCGACGAACCAGTGCTCGGTGCGCGTGGTCAGCACGAACAAGCGCTTGACGCCGGCCTTGCGGGCGCGTTTTTCGATGCGCTTCATCAGCTGCTCGCCGTAGCCCCATTCGCGATGCTCGTGGCTGACGGCCAGGCAGGCCAGTTCCGCCTCTTCCTCGGAATGCGAATAGAGCGCGGCACAGCCGACGATGATGCCGTCGTGCAGCATGATCGAGAAATGGTCGAGTTCGCGTTCGAGCAGCTCGCGCGGCCGATGCACGAGGATGCCTTCCTCCTCCATCGGCTCGATCAGCGCGATCAGCGCGGCGATGTCGTCCGGCTTGGCTTCGCGGATGTTTTCCAGCGACTCGCGGGTGACCACGGTGCCGACGCCGTCGTGGGTGAACAGTTCGCGCAGCAAGGCGCCGTCCTGCTCGAAGCTGATCAGGTGCACCCGGCCGACGCCGGCCCGGCTGGCGCGCACGGCACAGGGCAGGTAGCGCTTGATGTCGGCGCTCAGCCATTCGGCATCGCGCAGCAGCTGCGAGGCTTCGTCGGCGGTCATCGCGTCGAGCAGCTCGCCGGACTTGTCGGTGACCCCGTTGCTATCGGTCAGATAGACCAGCTTGTCGGCCTTGATCGCCGTCGCCACGGCCTCGGCGGCCTCTTCCATCTGCAGGTTGAAGATTTCCCCGGTCGGCGACGGGCCCTCGCAGTTGAGCAGCACGATGTTGCCCAGGCCGAGCTGGGCGTTGATGCCTTCGCTATCGACCTTGCGCACCTTGCCGGCGTATTGCATGTCGATGCCGTCGAGCACGCCTATGGGCTGGCCGGTGATGAAGTTGCCGCCGATGACGCGGATGCGGCTGTTGGCCATCGGCGTATTGGGCAGGCCCTGCGACAGCATGGCCTCGATTTCCAGGTAGACGCTGCCCACCGCGTCGAGCACGCAATCCAGCGCCGCCGCGTCGGTCACCCGGTAGCCGCGGTGGTAGATCGACTCCAGGTTTTTCTCGCGCAGTTCTTCCTCGATCTGCGGTCGCGCGCCATGCACCAGCACCAGGCGGATGCCCAGGCTGACCAGCAGGTTGACGTCGTAGGCCAGGGTCTTGGCGAACTCGCTCTCGACCGCCTTGCCGCCGAAGGCGATGACGAAGGTCTTGCCGCGAAAGGCATTGATGTAGGGCGTGACCGCCCGGAACCAGGAGACGAAATGCTCGTCGTAAGGGGTATCGCTCATTTTTCGGTGGTTTTCCCGTCGTCGTCCTTGAGCGCCGCTTCCAGGCGCTCGCAAATGGTTTTCAGCACTTTAACCCGGGCGAAGTTCTTGTCGTTGGCCTCAACCAACGTCCAGGGCGCCAGCCCGGTTGACGTGCGGTCGACCATGTCGCACACGGCGGCCACGTAGTCGTCCCACTTGTCGCGGTTGCGCCAGTCCTCGTCGGTGATCTTGAAGCGCTTGAACTCGGTGTCCTGGCGCTCCTTGAAACGGCGCAACTGCTCGTCGGCGCTGATCTGCAGCCAGAACTTGACGACCACCGCGCCGGCGTCGGACAACTGGTGCTCGAAATCGTTGATCTCGGCGTAGGCGCGCAGCCAGTCGGCCTCGGCGCAGAAGCCCTCGACCCGCTCGACGAGCACGCGGCCGTACCACGAGCGATCGAAGATCGCCGCCCGGCCGGTGCGCGGCAGGTGGCGCCAGAAGCGCCAGAGGTAGGGCTGCGCCCGCTCTTCCTCGGTCGGCGCGGCAATCGGCACGATCTGGTACTGCCGGGCATCCATGGACGCGGCGACGCGGCGGATGCTGCCGCCCTTGCCGGCCGCATCCGAGCCTTCGAAGACCAGCACCAGCGAACGCTTGCCGACGAAACGCGGGTCGCGCACCAGTTCCGACAGCCGCGCCTGGTACTTGGCGAGCTGCGTCTCGTAGGTTTGCTTGGCGAGCTTCTGCGTCAGATCAAGTTCGCTGAGCACGTTCTTCTCGTCAATCGGATGCACGATGGGCGGGGCGACCGGGACGCGCTGCAGGCCTTCCTGGTTCACCCGGCGCTTCATGGCCTCGAGCACGATGCGCCCGACCGTCAGCGAGCGGTATTCGTCGTCGGTTCCCTCGACGATGATCCACGGCGCATGCGCCGTGTTGGTCACGCGCAGCACATGCCCGGCCACCTGCTGCAGCTGGTTGTAGGTCTTCAGGCGCTCGTAACTCTCCTTGGTCACCCGCCAGGCCGTGCGCGGGTCTTTCTCCAGCGCTTTCAGGCGGGTTTTCTGGCCGTCCTTGGAAAGGTGGAACCAGAACTTGAGGACCAGCGCCCCTTCGTTGACCAGCATGGTCTCGAAGCGGTTGATGTCGTCCAGGCGCCCGTCGAGCTCCGAGCGGCGCATGTCGCCGTTGATGCGGTCGGTGATCGGCTGCGAATACCAGGAGCCGGCGAAGATGCCGACCTTGCCCTTGGGCGGCAGGGCGCGCCAGTAACGCCACATGTAAGGCCGCGACGATTCCTCGTCGCTCGGCGCCGAAAACGCCAGCGTCGAGATGTGGCGCGGGTCCATCCACGAATATAGCAGGTTGATGGTTTCGCCCTTGCCGCTGCCGTCGACCCCGGAAATCAGGATGACGACCGGAAATTCCTTCTTCTGCAGCATGTCGTACTGCACGTCGAGCAACTCGGCGCGCAGCTTCGGGACTTCGGTCTTGAAGGTTTTCTTGTCGACCTTATGCCCCAGTTCTGCCGATTCAAACATAGTCTCTCCCCTTAGTGGCTTTTCAGCCCGCGTTGCTACTGGCGGGCCGATGGATGCTAGGCGCGCGGCACAGCGAATGGCCACCCATTCGCAAGCCGTGCAACGACGCAGACGCGGCCCGCCAGTAGCAACCCGAAGGGACCGGGAGGCCTTGCGCGCATTGCTGCGTCAATCGTCGTTTATTTGGATCAACCAAACTGCACTCCTCTTTCCTTGCACTGCATCGCAAGGCCTCCCGGTCGCGGGCTGAAAAGCCACTAAGGGGAGACACCGCCCCCCCTGAAATCACCCCACAAAGCCTGCATCACCGCCAAGGCGGCCAAGCCCGCCGTTTCCGTGCGCAGCACGCGCGGCCCCATGCGCACGGCGACGAAGCCGGCCTGCCGGGCGGCGATCATTTCCTGCGGATCGAGGCCACCTTCGGCGCCGATCAGCAGTTGCACCGCCCCCTCCGGGCGCATCGAGGCGAAGCTGGTTTCCGCCTCGGGATCGAGCATCAGGCGCAAGACGCCGTTCGCCGGCCGGGACAGCCAGCTCTCCAGCTTTTCCACCGGCGCCACCAGCGGCACCTGGTTGCGCCCGCACTGTTCGCAGGCCGAGGCCACCACGCCCTGCCAGTGCGCCACGCGCTTGGCCGCCCGCTCCCCGGCCAGGCGCAGCACGCTGCGCCTGCTCTCCACCGGAACGATGTCGCGCACCCCCAGCTCGACCGCCTTCTGGATGGTGAAATCCATCTTGTCGCCGGCCTGCAGGGCCTGCACCAGGGTGATGGCGAGCGGCGACTCGCACTCCACGTCCTCCCAGGCCGACAGCTCGGCATAGACGCGATCGCGCTCGATGCGCTCGATGCGCGCCGGGTACTGGCCGCCCCGGCCATCGAAAAGGATCATCGGGGCGCCCGGCGGCAGGCGCAGCACACGCACGGCGTGGCGCGCCACCGGCTCGGGCAGTTCGACATGCGCCCCCGGAGAGAGGGCTTCTCGGCAGTAAAAACGCGGCAAATTCATCGGTGCTATTATGGGCGAAATGCCTTTTGGAGTGGAGAATCCATGGTCGCCCTGAACCCGCCGGTGTGCGATTTCGGCCAAGCCGCCCCCGACTTCGACCTGCCCGGCATCGATGGCAAACGTCATACGCTGGCCAGTTGCCGCGGCCCCAACGGCCTGCTGGTGATGTTCATCTGCAATCACTGCCCGTACGTCAAGGCGATCATCGACCGCCTGATCCGCGACTGCCGCGAGCTGGCCGGGCACGGCATCGGCTGCGTCGCCGTCATGAGCAACGATGTCGCGGCCTACCCGGACGACGCGCCGGACAGGATGCGCCAGTGGTCGGACCAGCTGGCCTTTCCCTTCCCCTACCTCTACGACGAAAGCCAGGCGGTCGCCCGCGCCTTTGGCGCCGTATGCACGCCCGACTTCTTCGGCTACGACGCCGGCCTGACGCTGCAATACCGCGGCCGGCTCGACGCCTCGGGACGCAGCCCCGCAGCCCCCGACGCGCCCCGCGAGCTGTTTGCGGCGATGGCCGGGATTGCCCGCGGCGGGCGGGGGCCGGAAGAACAGACAGCCTCCATCGGCTGCTCGATCAAATGGCGCGAGCAATAGCATCTGCCGCAATTAAAAAAATCGGCATTTTTGCTACACCCTCTTGGCACTGCGCTATCATTTGGCATGAATCCACCGACTGAATGATTCCATTGATTTCTCCGGACGCCCCGCCGCTTCCCGCCGGCGATATTCAGCGCCAACTGGCCTACCTGCAGGCCGTCGTGTCGAACATGCCGCAAGGCATCAGCGTGTTCGACGAAAGCCTGCGCCTGCGCATCTGGAACGACGGGCTGCTCAAGGTGCTGGGCCTGCCCGCCGAGACGGTATTCGAAGGCGCCCTGTTTTCCGACCTGATCCGCATTCCCGCCAGCCGCGGCGAATACGGCCCCGGCGATGTCGAAGCGCACGTCGAACGGATTACCGCGCTGGCCATGAAGTTCGAGGCGCACTGCTTCGAACGCACCCGCCCCAACGGCACCACCCACCTGGTGCAGGGCGAGCCGCTCTACATGGGCGACCAGCTGGTCGGCTTCATCACCACCTACACCGACATCACCGAGCGCAAGGCCGCCGAAACCGCGCTGCGCAAGCAGCACTCCCAACTGCACACGATCATCGAGAGCATTCCCAGCGCCGTCAGCCTGTTCAGCGCCGATACCCACCTCGAGCTGTGCAACACCGAATTCCAGCGCCTCCTCGACTTTCCGCCGGCGCTGACCCAGCCGGGAACGCCGATCGAAGAGCTGTTCCGCTTCAATACCCGGCGCGGCGAGTACGGCCCGGGCGACGAGGATGCAATCGTCCAGTCCCTGCTGAAGCGAGCCCGGAAGCCGGCCTCCCATCATTTCGAGCGCACCCGGCCGAACGGGAAAATCCTCGAGGTGCGCGGCGTACCGCTGCCCGAAGGCGGCTTCGTGACGGTCTATACCGATATCACCGAGCGCCGCCATAGCGCCGAACGGGAGCAACTGGCCCAGAAGGTCTACAGCCACACCCCCGCCGGCATCATCTTCACCGATGATGCCCACCGTATCCTGTCGATCAATCCGGCGACCACGCAGATGACCGACTACGAAACCTTCGAGCTGATCGGCCAGACCGTGTTCGGCCTGCTCAACCTCGAGCCCGGCCAGAATGCCGACGAACTGCAGGTGCAACTGGCGCAACGCGGCTCGTGGAGCGGGGAACTCACGGTCAATCAAAAGAACGGTTCGTCGCTGCCGGTAGGCACCCGCGTCAACCGGGTCGACGACCCGCAAAGCGGCATGCCGGCGCATTACGTCTGGATCCTGGCCGACATCACCGAGCGCAAGCAGGCCGAAGACCGCATGCGCCACATCGCCCAGACCGACGCCCTGACCGGACTGCCCAACCGGCTGGCCCTGCTCATGCGGCTCGCCCAGATCCTGCCCGACGCCCGCCGCCACCAGTGGAAGGTGGCGATGATGTTCCTCGATCTGGATCGCTTCAAGATCATCAACGATACCCTGGGCCACCAGGTCGGCGACGAGCTGCTGCGCGAGGTGGCCTGCCGCCTGTCCAAGCTGGTCCGCGAAACCGACTTCGTCGCCCGCATCGGCGGCGACGAATTCGTCATCATCCTGCCCGCCATCAGCTCGCCGGCCGATGCCGCCAGCATCGCCAGCAAGGTCACCGCCGCGCTGTCCATTCCCATCGAGACGGACGACCACGAACTGCACACCAGCCCGTCGATCGGCATCAGCATCTTCCCCGACGACGGCCCCGACGCCGACATCATCCTGAAAAACGCCGACACCGCGATGTACCACGCCAAGGCGGCCGGGCGGAACAACTACCAGTTCTTCGCGGCGGAGATGAACCACTCGGCAGCGGAACGCCTGCATATCGAGCGCAAGTTGCGCCACGCCATCGCCCGCAACGAACTGAACCTGGACTACCAGCCGCAGTTCAACGCCAGCGACCGGACGCCGATCGGCGTCGAGGCGCTGGTGCGCTGGCACCACCCCAGCGAAGGCCTGATCTCGCCAGCCCGTTTCATTCCGGTGGCCGAGGAAACCGGCCTGATCAACGACATCGGCGACTGGGTGCTCAACACCGCGTGCCGGGAAATGGCCCGCTGGATCGGCGCCGGGCTGCGCCCCATGCGCGTCGCGGTCAACGTCTCGGCCCGCCAGCTGCGGCGCCGCGACTTCTGCGAGACGGTGGCCAACGCATTGACCACCTCGCAACTGCCGCCGGAACTGCTCGAGCTGGAAATCACCGAAAGCTCGGTGATGGAAAACCCGCAGGAAGCCACCCAGATTCTCGAACGCCTCGGCCGCATGGGCGTCACGCTGGCCATCGACGACTTCGGCACCGGCTACTCGTCGCTCGCCTACCTCAAGCTGTTCCCGATCGACCACCTGAAAATCGACCGCTCCTTCGTTGCCGACATCGAACACGACCTCAACGACCGCGCCATCGCCTTCGGCACCATTGCGCTGGCCCACTCGCTCGGCCTCAAGGTCATCGCCGAAGGCGTCGAAACCGAGGACCAGCTCGACCTGCTGCGCACCAACGGCTGCGACGAAGTCCAGGGCTACCTGCTCAGCCGGCCGCTCAACGCCGCCGCGGCGTTCGCCTTCCTGCACGCCAGCCACGACCCGGAGTAAAATCGCGCCTTTGTCACGAACGCAGGAGTTCTCATGGCACAGCAACGCACGCTGGCGCGCTACCTCACCGAAGAGCAACGCAACAAGGGCGTCATCACCGGCGACCTGAAGCTGCTGATCGACATCGTTTCCCGCGCCTGCCAGGCCATTTCCATCGCCATCGGCAAGGGCGGACTGGGCGGCGTGCTCGGCGAGGCCGGCAGCGACAACGTGCAGGGCGAGGCGCAGAAGAAGCTCGACGTGCTGTCCAACGACATCCTGCTCGACGCCAACGAATGGGGCGGCCACCTCGCCGCCATGGCCTCCGAGGAAATGGACCTGCCGCACCTGGTTCCCCATCGCTTCCCCAAGGGCGAATACCTGCTCACCTTCGACCCGCTCGACGGCTCGTCGAACATCGACGTCAACGTCTCCATCGGTACTATCTTCTCGGTACTGAAGTGCCCGGACGGCGCCGACCTGAGCACCCCGCAAGCCGCCGAACAGGCCTTCCTGCAGCCCGGCACGGCGCAGGTCGCCGCCGGCTACGCGGTCTACGGCCCGACAACCCTGCTGGTGCTGACCGTCGGCGACGGCGTCGTCGTGTTCACGCTGGATCGTGAACAGGGCCAGTTCATCCTGACCCAGGAAAACGTGCAGATTCCCGCCGACACCAAGGAATTCGCCATCAACATGTCGAACCAGCGCTTCTGGGAAGCCCCGGTCCAGCGCTACGTCGCCGAGATGCAGGCCGGAAAGGAAGGCCCGCTGGGCAAGGACTACAACATGCGCTGGGTGGCCTCGATGGTCGCCGACGTGCATCGCATCATGACCCGCGGCGGCATCTTCATGTACCCGCTCGACAGCAAGCTCAAGGACAAGGGCGGCAAGCTGCGCCTGATGTACGAGGCCAACCCGATGGCCCTGCTGATCGAACAGGCGGGTGGCGCGGCCACCACCGGCCGCCAGCGCATCCTCGACATCCAGCCCGGCAACCTGCACCAGCGCGTGCCGGTCATCCTCGGCTCGAAGAACGAAGTCGACCGGGTCACTGGCTATCACACCGCCTGAACTGCTACATTCACGCCTTCCCCAACGTCATAGGACGAACGCGATGAACAAGACCACCCTCGCGCTCCTGTTCGCCGCCGGCGCACTGATCGCCGGCTGCAAGAGCAACGAAGCCAAGCCGGAGGAAAAGGCCGCCGAACCGGCACCGGCCGCCCAGCAGGCGCCAGCCCCGGCGCCGGCCAAGCCGGAGTGTCCGCCACCGGAAACGAAGAAGAAGACGACCAGCAAGTCAAAGACGGCCAAGAAGAGCGACCCCCCGCCGGAAGATTGCGAACCGGCCAAACCGAAGAGCGCCGCCACCGCCAAGGCGGCCGAACCGGCCAAGCCGGCGCCGGCCCCCGCCGCCGCGACCGTCGCCGGCAGCACCGTCGGCAAGACCTGCAACCCCTGCGCCATGAAGTCGAAGGACGGCACCTTCGAGGGCGAGGTGTACGGCACCATCCCGGCCGGCAGCAAATGGGCCAGGCTGCAGATCGGCATGCACCAGTCCGAAGTCGAGCGCATCCTCGGCGTGACCTCGAACATCCGTGCCTACGTCACCGCCAAGGCCTGGATTCCGTTCTACTTCGGCGGCGACAGCCACCGCTACGAAGCGGTCTATGCCGGCCAGGGCAGCGTCGCCTACACGGGAGGCAGCTTCGGCGGCGGCCAGGGCATCCTGATGATGATTAATTTTGATCCCAAGATTCAGTAAAACTGATCGAAGGCAGGCCCCAAAAGCCTGCCTTATTGGCCTCCCGCCCTACCCAAAAAGAGGGTTTTCCCGGATAATTTAGGCTTTTCAGCAGGCTGGATTTCCGGACATGAGCGTCAGCAACACCCCCAAGTTTTCCCCCCTGACCGGCGCCATCCGCGCCCTCGCCATGGACGCCGTCCAGCAGGCCAATTCCGGGCACCCCGGCGCCCCGATGGGCATGGCCGAAATCGCCGAAGTGCTGTGGCGCCGCCACCTGCGCCACAACCCGGCCAACCCGCAGTGGGCCGACCGCGACCGCTTCGTGCTGTCGAACGGCCACGGCTCGATGCTGATCTACGCCCTGCTGCACCTTAGCGGCTACGACGTGTCGATCGACGACATCAGGAATTTCCGCCAGCTGCATGCCCGCACCCCGGGCCACCCGGAATACGGCTACACCCCGGGCGTCGAAACGACCACCGGCCCGCTCGGCCAGGGCATCACCAACGCCGTCGGCTTCGCGCTGGCCGAGAAGGTGCTGGCCGCCGAGTTCAACAAGCCGGGCCACGAGATCGTCAATCACCACACCTTCGTCTTCCTCGGCGACGGCTGCCTGATGGAAGGCGTGTCGCACGAGGCCTGCTCGCTGGCCGGCACGCTCGGCCTGGGCAAGCTGATCGCCTTCTGGGACGACAACGGCATTTCCATCGACGGCCACGTCGAGGGCTGGTTCACCGACGACACCCCGAAGCGTTTCGAAGCCTACGGCTGGCATGTCATCCCCGCCGTCGACGGCCATGACGCCGACGCCGTCGAAAAGGCCCTGCTCGCCGCCAAGGCGGTGACCGACAAGCCGACCCTGATCTGCTGCAAGACGACCATCGGCATGGGCTCGCCCAACAAGCAGGGTTCGCACGACTGCCACGGCGCGCCGCTCGGCAAGGACGAGATCGCCGCCGCCCGCGAGTTCATCGGCTGGCCGCACGCCCCGTTCGAGATTCCCGACGACGTCTACGCCGCCTGGAACCGCAAGCCGGCCGGCGCCGTCTTCCAGGAAAACTGGGACCAGCGCTTCGCCGCCTACCGCGAGGCCTTCCCGGCCGCAGCCGCCGAATTCGAGCGCCGCGTCGTCAAGAACGAACTGCCGGCCACCTGGGAAGCCACCAAGACCGCCTACATCGCCGCCTGCCGCGACAAGGCCGAGAACATCGCCACCCGCAAGGCCTCGCAGAACGCCATCGCCGCGCTGGTCCCGGCCGTGCCGGAAATCTTCGGCGGCTCGGCCGACCTGGCCGGCTCCAACCTGACCTTCGTCAAGGGCAGCAAGGGCGTCACCCGCACCGAAGGCGGCAACTACTGCTACTACGGCGTCCGCGAGTTCGGCATGACCGCCATCGCCAACGGCATCGCGCTGCACGGCGGCCTGCTGCCCTACACCGCGACCTTCCTGGTCTTCTCCGACTACGCCCGCAACGGCATCCGCATGGCGGCGCTGATGAAGCAGCGCCAGATCATGGTCTACACCCATGACTCCATCGGCCTCGGCGAAGACGGCCCGACGCACCAGCCGGTCGAGCACATCCCGTCGATGCGCATCATCCCCAACCTCGATGTCTGGCGCCCGGCCGACGCCACCGAGACGGCCATCGCCTGGACCGCCGCCGTGGAACGCGCCGACGGCCCGAGCGTGCTCGCCCTGTCGCGCCAGAACCTGCCGACCGTGACCCAGAAGGTTGCCGATGCCGACATCGCCAAGGGCGGCTACATCCTCTCCGATGTCGCCGAACCGAAGGCCGTGCTGATCGCCACCGGTTCCGAGATCAAGCTGGCGCTCGACGCCCAGGCCGCGCTGGCCGCCGAAGGCATCGCCGTGCGCGTGGTGTCGATGCCCTGCACCAACGTTTTCGACCGCCAGGACAAGGAATACCGCGTTGCGGTGCTGGGCAGCCACGTCCCGCGCGTCGCCATCGAAGCGGCGCACTCCGACTTCTGGCGCAAGTACGTCGGCCTGCACGGCGCCGTGGTCGGCATCGACCGCTTCGGCGAATCCGCCCCGGCCGGCCAGCTCTTCGACCTGTTCGGTTTCACTGTCGCCAACGTCGTGTCCACGACCAAGGCGCTGCTGTCCTGATTCAATATTCAAACGCAGAGAGGAAATAAATCCATGGCTATCAAGGTTGCAATCAACGGTTTCGGTCGTATCGGTCGCTGCACGCTGCGCGCCATCTACGAACAAGGCCTGCAGAACGAGTTCGACGTCGTGGCGATCAACGCCTCCGGCGATCTGGCCACCAACGCCCACCTGCTGAAGTACGACACCACGCACGGCCGCTTCCGCACCTCCGTGGAAACCGAAGGTGAAAACGTCATCATCATCGACGGCAAGAAGATCCCCTTCTACTCGACCAAGAACCCGAAGGACATCGACTGGTCCAAGCACGGCGTCGACCTGCTGCTCGAATGCACCGGCGCCTACACCACCAAGGCCAAGGCCGCCGCCCTGCTCGAGCAAGGCGCCAAGCGCGTGCTGATCTCCGCCCCGGGCGGCGACGACGTCGACACCACCATCGTCATGGGTGTTAACGAAGGCGCGCTGAAGGCCGACATGACCGTCGTCTCCAACGCCTCCTGCACGACCAACTGCCTGGCCCCGGTCGCCAAGATCCTGTCCGACGCCATCGGCATCAAGCAGGGCCTGATGACCACCATCCACGCCTACACCAACGACCAGGTCACCGTCGACGTCCGCCACAAGGACCTGCGCCGCGCCCGCGCCGCCGCCGCCAACATCATCCCGACCAAGACCGGCGCCGCCAAGGCCGTCGGCCTGGTGCTGCCGCAACTGGTCGGCAAGGTCGATGGTTTCGCGCTGCGCGTGCCGACCATCAACGTCTCGCTGGTCGACCTGACCTTCACCGCCGAGCGCGCCACCACCAAGGAAGAAATCAACGCCTTGATGACCGCCGCCGCCAACGGCCCGCTGAAGGGCATCCTCGACGTCAACAACGAGCCGCTGGTGTCGTCCGACTTCAACCACACCACCGTGTCCTCGACCTTCGACGCCACCCAGACCCGCGTCATCAAGGGCGAAGACGGCTCGGTGCTGGTCAAGGTCCTGGCCTGGTACGACAACGAGTGGGGCTACTCCTGCCGCATGCTCGATGCTGCCCGCGCCTGGATGGCCGCCAAGTAAATAAAAATAAGCTGTTCCCCTCGCCCCGCACTCGCGGGGCGAGTCGTTTCAAGCCGGAGAGAGCCGAAGTACCCCACTGCCCAACAGGAGATCGAGATGAACCTCAGTTTCGCCCGCCTCACCGCCGCAGCTCTTTGCCTTTCCCTGACCCTGCCCGCCCTGGCGGCAGATGAAAAGAAACCCGCCGAAGGCGAGCAAGCCATCGTCACCGGCAACCCGCCGACCGATAGCCCGTTCGCCAGGATCAAACCGGGCATGAAGTACGCGGAAGCCGCTGCCATCCTCGGCAAACCAAGCTCCGAAACCGCCTACTGCACCGGCAAGCACGCCATCCCGTTCTACTTCGGCATCGACAAGGCACGCACCAACCAGCACTTCAAGGGCCAGGGCGTGGTTATTTTCTACTCCGACTTCAGCTCCTTCGGTTTCGGCCGCTACAAGAGCTGTTCGGCCAAGGAACCGCTCGAGGTCGCCGAAGTGCATTACGACGCCAATGAAACCGGCGTCGCCGAGGGCGATGAAACCAAGAAGGAGCCGGCCCAGGCCGCCAAGTAAGTTGCTGAAACCGAAACGACTTGCCATCAACGGATACGGCCGCATCGGCCGTTGCTTCCTGCGCGCGCTGCTGGAGTCCCCGGTCGCGCACCCGCTGCAGGTCGTCGCCATCAACGAACCGGCCAACCTGGAAAGCATGGCCTACCTGACCCGCTACGACTCGACGCACGGCCGCTTTCCCGGCCTCGTCGAGGCCGTTGACGGCAAGCTGCTGATCGACAACCGCGGCATCCGGGTCAGTCACGCCAGCACGCCGGAAGAGGTCGATTGGCGCGACATCGACCTCGTCGTCGAATGTTCCGGCGCCTACGCCCGGCGCGGCGAACTGACCCGCTTCCTCGATGCCGGCGCGCCCCGCCTGCTGCTGTCGCACCCGGGCGCCAGCGCCGACGACGTGGATGCGACGATCATCGCCGGCATCAACCAGGCAAGCCTGAGCGGCGAGGAAAAGCTGGTCTCGGCCGCCTCGTGCACGACCAACGCCATCGTCCCGCTGCTCGACCTGCTCGACCGCGAGGTCGGCATCGAACAGGCCCTGCTCAGCACCCTGCATTCGGTGATGAACGACCAGCCGCTGATCGACGGCTATCACCACGACGACCTCCGGCGCACCCGCTCCGCGATGCAGTCCATCATCCCGGTGTCGACCGGGCTGGCGCGCGGCGTCGAGCGCCTGCTCCCGCAGCTGGCCGGCCGCGTCCAGGCCAAGGCCATCCGCGTGCCGACCACCAACGTCTCGGCCATCGACCTGACCATCAGCACCCAGCGCCCGGTCTCGGCGCACAGCATCAACGCCCTGCTCGCCAACGCGGCGCGCGGCCCGCTCAAGCGACTGGTCGCCTACTCCGAGGCGGCGCACGCCTCGATTGACTTCAACCACGACCCGCATTCGGCCATCGTCGACGGCAGTCAGACGCGCACCGCCGGCACCCACCTGGTCAACCTCTTCGTCTGGTTCGACAACGAATGGGGCTTCGCCAACCGCATGCTCGAAGTGGCCGACCACTGGTCGCGCCACTGGCCACAGAATCCAACCTAACCAAAACTCAGGAGATAAACCATGAACGTCATCAAGCTGACCGACCTCGATGTTTCCGGCAAGCGCGTCTTCATCCGCGCCGACCTGAACGTGCCCCAGGACGAAGCCGGCAACATCACCGAGGACACCCGCATCCGCGCCTCGCTGCCGTCGATCAAGTACTGCCTGGAAAAGGGCGCGGCGGTCATGGTCACCTCCCACCTCGGCCGCCCGACCGAAGGCGAGCTGACCCACGAGGACAGCCTGATGCCGGTCGCCGTGCGCCTCGGCCAGATGCTGCACACCTCGGTGCGCCTGATCACCGACTGGGTCGATGGCGGCTTCGAGGTCAAGCCGGGCGAAGTCGTTCTGCTCGAGAACTGCCGCGTCAACAAGGGCGAGAAGAAGAACAACGACGAACTGGCGCAGAAGATGGCCAGGCTGTGCGACATCTACGTCAATGACGCCTTCGGCACTGCCCACCGCGCCGAAGCCACCACCCATGGCATCGCCAAGTACGCCCCGGTGGCCTGCGCCGGCATCCTGATGGGCGCCGAGATCGACGCCCTGGGCAAGGCCCTGCACAATCCGAAGCGCCCGCTGGTCGCCATCGTCGGCGGCTCCAAGGTGTCGTCCAAGCTGACCATCCTCAAGTCGCTGGCCGACAAGGTCGACCAGCTCATCGTCGGCGGCGGCATCGCCAACACCTTCCTGCTCGCCGACGGCAAGCGCATCGGCCAGTCGCTGGCCGAACCCGACCTGGTCAAGGAAGCCCACGCCATCATGGACATCATGAAGGAGCGCGGCGCCGAAGTGCCGTTGCCGACCGATGTCGTCGTCGCCGACGAAGTCTCCGCCCTGGCCCGCGCCAACAAGATCTCGGTCGACGACGTGCATGCCAACGACCGCATCCTCGACGTCGGCCCGAAGACCGCCGCCAAGCTCGCCGAAATCATCGCCAACGCCGGCACCATCGTGTGGAACGGCCCGGTCGGCGTCTTCGAGCTGCCGCAGTTCGCCGGCGGCACCAAGATGATGGCCTCCGCCATCGCCCACTCCGAGGCCTTCTCCATCGCCGGCGGCGGCGACACCCTGGCCGCCATCGCCAAGTTCCACATCCACGACGACGTCGGCTACATCTCCACCGGCGGCGGCGCCTTCCTGGAATTCCTCGAAGGCAAGACGCTGCCGGCGATTGCGATTCTTGAAGAACGCGCTGCAAAGTAGCCCTCGCGAACCGTCGGCCTCGACACGAGGCCGACGGGGTTGTACCTAAAAGAACCAAATTAGGAAGAGACATGTCCCGCCACACAAAAATTGTTGCCACGCTCGGCCCCGCCTCATCCTCCCAGGAAGTTCTCGAACGCCTGGTCCAGGCCGGCATCGACGTCGTCCGCATGAATTTTTCGCATGGCACCGCCGAGGATCACAAGGCGCGCGCTGACGGCATTCGCGCCGCCGCCGCCAAGTACGGCCGCAGCGTCGGCATCCTCGGCGACCTGCAAGGCCCGAAGATCCGGGTCGGCAAGTTCGAGAACGGCAAGATCACGCTCGGCATCGGCGATTCCTTCATCCTCGACGCGGGCTGCCCGCTCGGCAACCAGGAGCGCGTCGGCCTCGATTACAAGGACCTGCCCAAGGACGTGGTCGGCGGCGACATCCTGTTGCTCGACGACGGCCGCCTCAAGCTCGAGGTGCTGCTCGTCCGCGGCACCGAGATCCACACCCGCGTGCTGGTCGGCGGCGACCTCTCCAACAACAAGGGCATCAACCGCCAGGGCGGCGGCCTGACCGCCCCGGCGCTGACCGCCAAGGACATGGACGACATCAAGACGGCGGCGCAGATCGGCGTCGATTTCGTCGCCGTCTCCTTCCCCAAGAGCGCCGCCGACATGTACATGGCCCGCCAGCTGCTGCGCGCCGCCGGCAGCGATGCCGTGCTGATCGCCAAGATCGAGCGCGTCGAGGCGGTCAGCAACATGGCCGAGATCCTCGATGCCTCGGACGGCGTCATGGTCGCCCGGGGCGACCTCGCGGTCGAGGTCGGCGACGCCGCCGTGCCGGCGCTGCAGAAGAAGATGATCCGCATGGCGCGCGACATGAACAAGCTGACCATCACCGCGACGCAGATGATGGAATCGATGATCCACTCGCCGGTGCCGACCCGCGCCGAAGTCTCCGACGTGGCCAATGCCGTGCTCGACGGCACCGATGCGGTGATGCTGTCGGCCGAAACCGCTGCCGGCAAATACCCGGTCGAGACCGTCGAGTCGATGGCGCGCATCTGCGTCGAGGCCGAACGCTCGAGCGAGGTCACCCTCGACCGCGAATTCCTCGACCGCGTGTTCACCCGCATCGACCAGTCGATCGCCATGGCCGCGATCTGGACGGCGCACCACCTCAAGGTCAAGGCCATCGCCGCCCTCACCCAGTCCGGATCGACCGCGCTGTGGATGAGCCGCATCAACTGCGGCGTGCCGATCTACGCGCTGACCCCGGACGCCGGGGCCGTCGCCCGGATGGCGCTCTACCGCGAGGTTTACCCGCTGCTCATGGCGCAGCACCACAGCGACCGCGACCGCCTGCTGGCCGAGGCCGAGCAACTGCTGATCGACCGCGGCGTCGTCGAGAAGGGCGACCTGATCGTGCTCACCATCGGCGAGCCGATCGGCAGCGCCGGCGGCACCAACACGCTGAAGATCGTCCGCGTCGGCGAGCATCAAATCAACTAAAATACATAATTCACCAGCTACAAATTACTGAACAGGAGTTCCCATGCCGATCGTTTCCATGCGCCAACTGCTCGACCATGCCGCCGAAAACGGCTATGGCCTGCCCGCTTTCAACGTCAACAACATGGAACAGGTCTGGGCCATCATGGAAGCCGCCAACCAGGTCGACGCTCCGGTGATCATGCAGGCCTCGGCCGGCGCCCGCAAATACGCCGGCGAGCCCTTCCTGCGCCACCAGATCCTGGCTGCCCTCGAAGCCTACCCGCACATCCCCATCGTCATGCACCAGGACCACGGCCAGTCGCCGGCCGTGTGCATGGCCGCGATCAAGTCCGGCTTCTCGTCGGTGATGATGGACGGCTCGCTGCAGGCCGACGGCAAGAGCGTCGCCAGCTACGAATACAACGTCGAAGTCACCCGCAAGGTCGTCGAATTCGCCCACAGCATCGGCGTTTCCGTCGAAGGCGAGCTGGGCGTGCTGGGCAGCCTGGAAACCATGAAGGCCGACAAGGAAGACGGCCACGGCGCCGAGGGCCACATGACCCGCGAAGACCTGCTCACCGACGTCGAGCAGGCCGCCGACTTCGTCAAGCAGACCAACTGCGACGCGCTGGCCATCGCCATCGGCACCAGCCACGGCGCCTACAAGTTCACCAAGAAGCCGACCGGCGACATCCTGGCCATCGACCGCATCGCCGAAATTCACGCCCGCATCCCGAACACCCACCTGGTGATGCACGGCTCCTCCAGCGTGCCGCAGGAACTGCTCGCCGAGATCCGCGAATTCGGCGGCGACATGAAGGAAACCTACGGCGTGCCGGTCGAGGAGATCGTCAAGGGCATCCAGCACGGCGTGCGCAAGGTCAATATCGACACCGACATCCGTCTGGCGATGACCGGCGCCATCCGCCGCTACCTGGCCGAGCACCCGGACAAGTTCGACCCGCGCGACTACCTCAAGCCGGCCCGCGAAGCCGCCAAAAAGATCTGCATTGCGCGCTTCGAAGCCTTCGGCACCGCCGGCAACGCCAGCAAGATCAAGGCCGTCGGCCTCGACAAGATGGCCGAGCGCTACGCCAAGGGCGAGCTGAACCAGATCGTCCGCTGAGCCAGCGCGCACCAGCCACGGAAAGGCCGCTGCATGCGGCCTTTTTGTTGCGCCCCCGCCACCCGAGAAAAGTCCCTTCCTTGCCGAGACGCCACGCCGCATGACCCGGATTTCCGACCAGCACTTGCATTGGGCGGCGGCCGGGCTCTTCCTGCTGGCCCTCCTGGCCGTGCTCTGGCCCTCGTCCGACCTGCCGCCCGCCGCTTTCGTCGTGCCGGAACACAAGGCCGGCGGCGGAGCGCCGCAGGCCCCGTCACCCGTCGCGCTGCCGGTCGCCGCGCCGATGGCCGGCGCATCGTCCCTGACCCAGTTGGCCGACGGACGAGTCGCCGTCGCCTGGCTGAGCGGCCCGGACGACGACGCGTCGGTGGCGGCGATCTGGCTGTCGACGCTCGGACGCGACGGCTGGAGCACGCCGACCCGGGCGCTCAGCCGGGAACACATCGCCGCCGCCACCTTCATGCACCTGAACCGGCTGGGCCGCCCGCTGCTCCACGCCGAGGGCGGCTGGCTGCACCTGTGGGTCGAGGCACTCCCCTTGGGCCAGTGGGCGGGCGGCAGCATCGTGCACGCCACATCGACCGATGGCGGCCGCAGCTGGGGACGCCTCGAGCGCCTCGCCACCTCGCCGCTCGGCGGCCTGGGCAGCGGCCTGGGCGGCTCGCCCGTGGCCCTGGCCGACGGCGGCATCGGCCTGCCCGGCGACCTTCGCCTGGCCGGCGGCGTCAGCACCTGGCTCCGCCTGTCGGCGACCGGCGCCATCGTCGGCAAGGTCCGCCTGGCGCACGAAGAGGCCAATCGGCAACCCGCCATCGCCGCCCTCGACGAGCGCCGGGCCCTGGCCGTCGTTCGCGAAGGCGGCGGCCAGGCCGGGCGCGCCACGCTGCGCACCGACAACGGCGGCGCAACCTGGCAGGCCGGGCGACGCGCCGAACTGCCCAACCCGGACGCGCCGGTCGCCCTGCTGCGCCTGGCCGGGGGAAGCCTGCTGCTCGCCGGCAATGCGCCGGAAGGCCGCGAGGCCCTGCATCTCTGGACATCGGACAACGACGGGAATACCTGGCGGCACGCCGGGACGGTCGAAGCGGCGGCCGACGGCGGCGCCGAATTCGCCTTTCCGGCCCTGCTGCAAACGCGCGACGGTCGCATCCACCTGAGCTACACCTGGCGGCGGCAGGGCATCCGCCACGCCACCTTCAACGAAGCCTGGCTGCACGGGAGCCGGCCATGAACCTGAGCGCCGCCTACGGCCTGCTCGCCCATGCCCTGGTGTTCGGCGCCCTGGCCGCCCTGCTGCCGCTCGGCACGCTGCGCCCGCGCGCCGCCCTGGCGGCCACCGCCGTCGCGCTGCTGGTCGGCATCGCGCCCTTCATGCTCGCCGTCTTCGGCCCGCCGTCGCTGACGCTGCTGCTGCTCGCCCTGCTCCAACTGGCCCAGCGCACGCCCTCGCCCTTGTCGTACCGCGCCGCCCTGTGCCTGCTGGCCTGCGCCATTCCCCTGCTGCTGACCGCGCTCGGCTGGGGTCCGCTCGATCTCCATGCCCTCGGCTACCGGCCCTGGCCCGCGGTCGCGGCGCTACTGCCGCTCGGCCTGGTCTTGTGGTGGAAGCGCCTCGACGCCTGGCTGATCATCCTGGCGCTCGATCTGCTGGCCTACGCCGGCGGCGTCTTCGCCAACCTGTGGGATGCCCTGCTCGACCCGCTGCTGATCCTGCTGGCAACGGCGGTTGTCGCGCGGCAGTGGATGGTGCGCCTCCTGGCTTCCCGGCGGCGCTAGAACGCCCCCGGGCCACCGCGGCTCACTCCTCGTCGCCGCCCTCCGGCGCGCCGGCCTCCTCGAGGCGCAACAGGGAATCGTCGAGCAAGACATGCAGGGCGATCACCCGCTCCGGCCCGAGCATGGCATTGACCCGCTCCTGCGCCACCCGCCACATCGCCTGCGCCTCCTTGCGCTTTTCCCGGCCGGCCTCGCTGGCGACGATCAGGCGGCTGCGCGCATCCGTTCCCGGCCGCACCTGTACCCAGCCGGCGGCGACCAGCGGCTGCAGGTTGCGCGACAGCGTCGAGGTGCTGAGCTTCATGGCGCGCGCCAGGTCGACCGCGCGCAGCGGCCCCAGCTTGATCACATGCGAGAGCAAGGAATACTGCGTGCCGCGCAGGCCGCTGCGCGCCATTTCCTGGTCGAAGACCGCCCCCACGCGGCGCATCAGCTGACGCAGCTTGAGGTTCGTGCAGCCCTGCGGGCGTTCGGGAAGGGGGTTTGCAAGCGACATGGATGAGATTATGATTGCATCCGCAATAGTTGCATATACAACAATCAACCTCAAGGAGACATCATGCAGACGAACACCCTGGAAAACTGGCTGGCCGAAGAAACCCTGGTCCGCCAGCGCGTCGACGCCGGCCCCGGGCCGGGCCAGGCCGACCCGCAAATGGTCGCCGACTGGAGCGGGCTGCAGCTGATGCAGGCGATGCTCAATGGCGACATCCCCTACGCCAGCATCGCCCGCACCCTCGACTTCATTCTGCTGGAAGTGGGCGCCGGCCGCGCCGTGTTCCAGGGCACGCCGGGCATGGACCACCTGAACCCGATGGGCACGGTGCATGGCGGGTGGTACGCGACCCTGCTCGATTCGGCGCTCGGCTGCGCGGTGCACAGTTCGCTGCCCGCCGGGCGCGCCTACACCACGGCCGAACTCGGGATCAACCTGGTCAAGGCCATCCAGCCCGGAAAGGTGACGCGCGTGCGCGCCGTCGGCGAGATCGTCCATTGCGGCCGCCAGCTGGCGACCGCGCAGGCCCGCCTGGTCGGGCCGGACGGCACGCTGTACGCCCACGCCAGCACGACCTGCCTGGTCTTCGAGTTGCGGCGGTAAAACGAAAGAAGGGGTGCTGGCGGCAAGCCCGGCTCAGCGCGTCAGCGCCTCGCTGATCAGGCGGCGGATGCTGCCGGCCTCGAAGGGCTTGTCGCAGATGGCGGAAACGCCGGCCCGCTCGACGGCCGCCAGCCGCCCCATGTTCTGCTCGCTGGTCACCATCAGGATGGGCACCGCGGCCTGCCAGCTCTGCGTGCGAATGTATTCGGTCAGCTCGCGGCCATCCATTTCCGGCATGTTGTAGTCGGTGATCACCAGGTCGACCATGGTCGTCTGCAGCAATTCCACGGCCTCCTTGCCATTCACCGCCTCGTTGATGCGCTCGATGCCCAGTTCCGCGAGCAGGCGGTGCAGGTGGCGGCGCGAGGCCAGGCTGTCATCGACCAGCAAGACGCGCAGGCTCTCGATTTCCGTGGTGTCGATATCCTCGGGCGGGCTCAGGTAGTCGGCCGCTGCATAGAGGGCACGGGACAACTGCTGCTCGTTGAAGGGCTTGGCGACGATGCTGCAGGCGCCAGACTGGCGAACCGGCTCCAGCACCTGCGGCCGGGTTTCGCTGGAAACGAGGATGAAGGGCACGGACTCCAGCGCGACCTCGGCACGCATCGCCATGACCAGCTCCGTTCCCGCCAGATCGGGCAGATAGAGGCTGCTGATCACCACGGTATTGTCGTGTTCGGTGCGCAATGCCGCCAGCGCGGCGCTGGCCGTGTCGACCACCCGGACCTGCCGGGTGCCCTGGTGCGCCAGCATGCGACCGATCAGGTTGGCCTGCATGGACGATGGCTCGACGAGCAGGACCGACAACTCGGTCAGTGACGTAATCATTGCCATGCGACCACTCCGACGCAAAGGGGAATGGTCCCACTATAGCAGCGCCCCGCGGCTTTTTTCACCCCGGGGCGAGGAGGGATCAGGCGCGCAGGCGGGCGGCGACGGCGGCGACGCGCTGGCCGTAGGCCTTGGCGGTATCGAGATCGCCCTGCGGCACTTCCTCGACGCCGGCATCGGACGGCGAGCGCACGAGCAGGCCGACCGAGCCGCCCAGATGGTTGCTGTCATTGGGGGTCGCCGCCTTGGTGTTGGACGGCAGCATGCCGAGGCTGACCCACAGGCCGCCGTGCTGCGAGGCCAGGGTCTGCAGCTGGATCATCGTCGCGCCCTTGTCGCCGACCGGACTGGCGCTGTTGGTGAAGCCGCCGAAGACCTTGTCCTGCCAGGCGCGGACGTACCAGTTCTTGGACGAGGCGTCGGCGAACTTCTTGAACTGCCAGCTCGGGCCGCCCATGTAGGTCGGCGTGCCGAAGATGATGGCGTCCGCGGCGTTCAGCTGGTCCCAGCCGCCTTCCGGCAGGTTGCCTTCGGCGTCGATGGCGAGCAGCTCGGCGGCGGCTCCTTCGGCGACGAAGCGGGCGACGCGTTCGGTGTGACCGTAGCCGGAGTGATAGACGACGACAGTTTTGCTCATGGCGATTCCTTTCGGGGAAAAATGGGAGGGTTCAATCGTTGGGAGGAAGGTCGAACAACAGGATTTCCGCTTCTTCGTCGGCGACGAAGCGCAAATCGGTTTCTTCTGCGACTTTGGCGCCGTCGCCGCCGGACAGGGCCACGCCGTTCAGCGCGAGGCTGCCGCGGACCACGTGCACGTAGGCCAGACGACGCTCGCCGAGCGCGTAGGCTAGGGTTTGCCCGGGCGGCAGCAGGCTGGCCCACAGGCGGGCATCCTGGCCGATGGTGGTACTGCCGTCGGCGCCATCCGGCGAGGCGACCAGCCGCCAGCTGCCGCGCATGGCATCGACCGCCAGCACCTGCTGCTCGTAGCTCGCCGCCGTGCCGCGCAGCGCCGGTTCGATCCAGATCTGCAGCAGGTGGGTTTCCTCGTCCGCCGAGGGGTTGAATTCGCTGTGCAGAATGCCGGTGCCGGCGCTCATGCGCTGCACCTCGCCGCGCCGGATAATGCCGCCGTTGCCCAGGCTGTCCCGGTGCTCCAGCGAACCGGCGAGGATATAGGTGACGATTTCCATGTCGCGATGGCCGTGGCGCCCGAAGCCGGTGCCCGGCGCGACGCGGTCCTCGTTGATCACGCGCAGCGCGCCCCAGCCCATTTCGGCCGGGTCGTAATAGTCGGCGAAGGAGAAACTGTGCCTGGCCCGCAGCCAGCCATGGTCGGCCTGGCCGCGCTCGCCGGAGGGTCGCACGCGGATCATGGAAATTCCTTTGTGAATTGATCGTATAGCTTTGTTTCCATAATAGGCCTAGAGTTCGATTCACATCGGCGAATTATTTCGGCACTATCGTTCAATAAGATTCACATGAAGATTTCCTTCGAACTCCTGCACATCCTCGACGCCATCGAACGGCACGGCAGCTTCACGGCGGCGGCCGCCGCGCTGCATCGCGTACCGTCGGCGCTGTCGCACGCCGTTGCCAAGCTGGAAGACGAACTGGGCGTCACGCTGTTCCTGCGCCAGGGCCGGCGCGCCACGCTCAACCCGGCCGGCCGCACCCTGCTCGAAGACGGCCGCCACCTGCTGCGCGCCGCCAGCGATCTCGAACGCCGCATCCAGCGCATCGCCGACGGCTGGGAGGCGGAACTGCGCATCGCGCTCGATGCGATCATCCCGGTCGAGCGCCTGTTTCCGTTACTGGAGGAATTCTATGCGGCAGGCCACCCGACGCAGATCCGGATCAACGCCGAGGTGCTCGCCGGCACCTGGGACGCCCTGCTCACCGGGCGGGCCGACCTGGCCATCGGCGCCCCCGGCGACCAGCCGGCGTTCAGCGGCATATCGAGCCGCCCGCTGGTCCGCCGCACCGAGTTCGTCTTCGCCATCGCGCCGGGGCATCCGCTGGCCGCCTGGGAGGGCGCCATCCCCCGCGAGGAGCTGCTGCGCCATCGCGCGGTCGTCATCGCCGACACCTCGCGCGAGCTGGATGCCCGCACCGTCGGGCTGATCGAGGGACAGGACACGCTGCGCGTCCCAGACATCCGTGCCAAGGCCAGCGCCCAGATCGCCGGCCTGGGCATCGGCCACCTGCCGCGCTGGCTGGCGGCGCCGGAGATCGCGGCGGGCCGGCTGGTCGAAAAGACGCTGGCCGATCCGCGCCACGAACTGCCGATCAACATCGCCTGGCGCAATCGCCAGGAGGGGCTGGCGCTGCGCTGGTTCCTGGAAAAGCTGGCTGAGACAGCGACCGTACAAGACCTGACGCACGGGCTGTAGGCGCCCGGCCGGGCCCGGCTACCCCGCCTCGGCCCAATCGATGATCGCCCGCCATTGCTCGATGTCGCGTTCGGCGCGCGAGCGGGGCAGGTCGAACAGCGTCATGCCGGCGGCGGTCGCCTGGACGTAGGTCTGCGTATCGCGCAGATAGGCCAGCACCGGCAGCTCGAAGGTCGCGAAGAAGCGCTCCAGCTCGCCGGCGGCGCGCGTCCGGGCGTCGACCCGCATGCCGATCACCGCGACGTCGGCCTTGCCCTTGCGCACGGCCTTTTCGGACAGCAGTTCGGTGAGGAAATGGCGGGTCGCCAGCATGTCGAACATGGACGGCTGCACCGGCACGATGACCCGCGTCGACAGCTTGAGCACGCGCTCGAGCATCTTGCCGTGCAGCCCGGCCGGGGTGTCGAGGACGACATGGGTTGTCCCCTTGGGCGGGCGCGACACGTTGTCGTGGCCGACCGCCCAGGTGTCGATGGTGGGCAGCGCGAAAGGCCGGATACCCAGCCATTCGCGCGACGACTGCTGACGGTCGATGTCGCCGAGCATCACCTCGTTGCCGCGGTTGGCGAAATAGCCGGCCAGGTTGGTGGCCAGCGTGCTCTTGCCGGAGCCCCCCTTGGGGTTGGCGACGAGAAAGGCTTTCATGCCTGCGCTTCCCTTTTCTGCAGGATGCCGCGCACCAGGTTGACGTGCTCGCGCAAGGTATAGACCAGGTCGGTGAAGCCCAGCGGCACGTGCAGTTCGGCAGCCTCTTCGTCGAGTGCGTCGAGGCGGCGGCGGTAGTCGTCCAGCCGGGCCGGATCGTAGTGGTTCTTCAGGCTGTCCTCGAGGAACTTCAGCTCGCCGTAGCAGCGGAAGACCTTGGAGCGCACGCGCCAGGTGTAGATCGCCGGCGCCACCTTGAGCAGCGGGATGAGCAGGGCGAAGATGGGCACCAGCAGAACGATCAGGCGATCGGCCAGGACCGCCAGCCAGAACGGCAGGTAGCGCTGCAGGAAGGGCGGACCCGACTTGTAGTAGCGCGCCGCGTCCGGGGACAGCGGCAGCATCTGGTCCTTGTAGGCGGGGAACTCGCCCGCATCCTGGAAAAAGCCGTTCTTGCCATGCACCTCGCTGGCCGCCTGCAGGAGCAGCGTCTGCAGCGCCGGATGCAGGTCGTCGCGGACGATCAGGTTGGCCGTCGGGGCCAGCACCTTGATGTCCTGCGGCGGGAAGTCGCGCACCAGGTCGGCCACGCCATGCGGGAAAGTCAGCTTGGTCAGGAAGGGGAAGCGCCGCTGATAGGCGCCGGACTGGGAAAAGCTCATCAGCTTGACGCCCGGCGAGCGCAGCAGCACCTGAACCACCGGCGCATGCTCGGCGGCGATGATGAAGGCTGCGTCGATGCGCCCCTGCTGCAATTCCTCGGCCGCCTTGAGGCCGGACAGCGGCACCAGGTGATCGCCGGCCGGAATGTCGTTGGCCTGCAGCAACTGCTGCGCCAGCTGGCGGACGCCCGAGCCCTCCTGGCCGATGGCGATACGCTTGCCGTGCAGGTCGGTCAGGCGCGTGGCTTCCTTGTCGCCCCGGTAGAAAACCCATACCGGCTCGTAGAACACGCTGCCCAGGGAAAGCAGCCCGGAATCGTCCTCGGCGTCCGGGTCGGCCTTGGGCTCGATGACGCCGCCCTGGACGAAGCCGATCTGCGCCTCGTCCTTCTTCAGGCGCTCCAGGTTCTCCAGCGATCCGGCCGAGGCCTTGACCTCCAGCGCGATGCCGTTCTTGGCCAGGATCGCCGCGTAACGCTGGGCGAACTGGTAGTAGGCGCCGGCCTGGCCGCCGGTCGTGATGACGATGCGCTTCGGCGGCGCCGGCTCGACGAACTGGAAGGCGACGACGAAGCCGATGCCGACGACAAGAATGATCCACCACGCCGTGGCGAAGAGGTCGCGTAGCGACAGCAATCCGGCCTTGATCTTCGCCATCATGGAAGCAGCAGGGTCGAGCCGGTCGTCTTGCGCGCCTCGAGATCGCGGTGCGCCTGGGCGGCATCCTGCAGGGCATAGGACTGATGCACTTCGACCCGGACCTGGCCCGATCCGACCACGCCGAACAGCTCGTCGCCCAGGGCCACCAGGTCGGCGCGCTTGGCCGTGTAGTTCATCAGCGTCGGCCGGGTGACGAACAGCGAGCCCTTCTGCGACAGCTGGATCAGGTCGAGCGGCGGCACCGGCCCGGAGGCGTTGCCGTAGGAAACCATCATGCCCATCGGCCGCAGGCTGTCCAGCGAACCGGCGAAAGTATCCTTGCCGACGCCGTCATACACGACCGCCACGCCCTCGCCACCGGTGATCTCGCGCACCCGCCCGGTGAAGTTCTCGGTGCTGTAGTTGATCACGTGATCGCAACCGTGCGCCCTGGCCAGCTCGGCCTTGGCCGGCGAGCCGACGGTGCCGATGACCAGCGCGCCGAGCGCCTTGGCCCACTGGGTGGCCAACAGGCCGACGCCGCCGGCCGCGGCATGGATGAGCACCGCGTCGCCGGCCTGGACGCGAAAGGTACGGCGCAGCAGGTAGGCCGCCGTCAGCCCCTGCAGCATCATGGCCGCGCCGGTTTCGAAGGCGATGCCGTCGGGCAGCCGCAGCAGGCGGTGCGCCGGAATGTTGCGGACCTCGGCATAGGCGCCGATCGGCCCGCCGGCATAGGCGACCCGGTCGCCGACGCGGACTTCGTCCACACCCTCGCCCACCGCCTCGACGACACCCGCGCCCTCGAGGCCGATGCCGGAAGGCAGCGGAACGGGGTAGAGCCCGGTGCGGTGATAAACGTCGATGTAATTCAGGCCGACCGCATGGTGGCGGACGCGCGCCTCGCCGGGGGCCGGCGCGGCGAGATCGACCGTTTCCCAAACCAGCACCTCGGGGCCGCCGGTCTGGTGGATACGTATGGCGTGGGGCATGGGCATCTCCGCTGAAGTCGAGAGTGCGAGGTTATCACCGCGCTGCCCATCCATCTACCGTCAACGCCGCGCGCGGCAGTCGGTGTCAGCCGCCGGAAAGCCGCAGCCAGGCGATGCCCAGCCACTCGTGCAGGGCGTAATACGAATGATGCAGCGCCGAGGCGGCGGGGAACAGGCTGCCCGCCTCGAAAGCGCGGCCGTTCATGGCCACGAAATGGGTCGGCGCCGGGATCACCTCGAAGCCCTGCGCCGCGAACAGCAGGCGGGCGCGCGGCATGTGGAAGGCCTGGGTCACCAGCACGATGCGCTTGACGCCGGCCGGCGCGAGCATCCGGGCAGAAAACGAGGCGTTGCCCGCCGTATCGAGGCTGTCCTCTTCCCGCCAGCGCACCGGGACGCCGAATTCGTCCTCGAGGATGGCGGCCATCACGGCCGCCTCGGAGGACTCCGCCTGCAGCGGACGCCCGCCGCTGACGAGAACCGGCAACTGCGTTTCTCGGGCCAACTGCGCGCCGCGCCGGACGCGGACCAGCGTGCGCTCGCTGGCCGTTTCGCCGCCGAATTCGGCGCTGGGCCGGATCAGACCGCTACCGAGCACGACAATCGCCTGCGCCCCCGAGATATCCGGCGACCAGGCGCCGGCGCGGTCCTCCAGCGTGCCCATCAGGGCCGTCCCCACCAGCGGCAGGGATTGCAGCAGGAGCAGGAGGCCGCCGAACACGGCCAGCGCGAGCGCCCAGCGTCGGCGGCGCCCGAAGAAGGCCAGCGCCAGCAAGGCCAGGCCGTTGCCCGGCGGCAGCAGCAGGCTGGAGAGCAGCATTTTCAGGAAGCCGGCGAAAGTCATCGCCTGCCCCGCCCCGGAAATGGCGTCACGTCCGCCTCACACCGGCGTCAGCTTGGCGTATTCGAGCGACAGCCACTTCATGCCGGCCGCGCCGCCGAAATTGACCTGCACGCGCGCATCGGCGCCGCGCCCCTCGGTCGATACGATGACCCCGACGCCGAACTTGGCGTGCTCGACCGTCTGCCCGATACGCAGGCCGGACGCGGCCGCCGGCTCGGCATAGCCGCCGCCGAACGCACCGTAGGCCGGCACCGACGAAGCCGTTTCGGCCTTCTTGTTCAGCTTGCGCAGCAGGCCTTCCGGGATTTCGTCGAGGAAGCTCGACGGCATGCAATAGCGCGTCTGGCCGTGCAGCATCCGGGTCTGCGCGCAGGACACGTAGAGCCGCTGACGCGCCCGGGTCACCGCCACATACATCAGCCGGCGCTCCTCCTCCAGGCCGTCCTTGCCTTCGTTCACCGAGTTCTCGTGCGGGAATAGCCCCTGCTCGAGACCGGTAATGAAGACCACGTCGAACTCCAGGCCCTTGGCGGCATGCACCGACATCAATTGCACCGCCTCCTGGCCCTCGCCGGCCTGGTGCTCGCCGGCCTCCAGCGAGGCCAGCGTCAGAAAGGAAACCAGCGCGCCGCCTTCGCCGATGGCGCCTTCGTCATCGACGAAGGTGGCGGCGGCGTTGATCAGTTCGTCGAGGTTCTCCAGCCGGTCCTGGCCTTCCTTCTCGGTGCGGTAATGCTGGGCCAGCCCACTCTTCTCGATGACATGCTCGACCATTTCCGGCAACGGCAGGCCCTCGGTCTCCTGGCGCAGGCTTTCGACCAGCCGGATGAAGGCGCCGACCGTCTGCCCGGCCTTGCCGCTCAGCGAGGCGGCGGCGTTGTACAAGCTGGAATTGGTCTGGTGGGCCGCGGCCTGCAGGTTTTCCAGCGAGCGGGCGCCGATGCCGCGGGTCGGGAAATTGACGACGCGCAGGAAGGCCGTGTCGTCGTCCGGATTGCCCAGCAGGCGCAGGTAGGCCAGCGCATGCTTGATTTCCTGGCGCTCGAAGAAGCGCAGGCCGCCATAGACCTTGTACGGCACGCCCTTCGTGAACAGCTCGTTCTCCAGCACCCGCGACTGGGCGTTGGAACGGTAGAGCAGCGCGATCTGGGTCGGCGACACGCCGTCGCGCACCAGCTCGCGGATTTCCTCGACCACGAAGCGCGCCTCGTCGAGGTCGGAATAGGCCTCGAAGGCGCGGATCGGCTCGCCTTCGCCGGCATCGGTCCACAGGTTCTTGCCCAGGCGCTCGCGGTTGTTCTTGATGATGGCGTTGGCGGCGGCCAGGATGTTGCCGTGCGAACGGTAGTTCTGTTCCAGGCGGATGATGTTCGGCCCGGCGTAGTCGCGCTCGAAGTCGCGCATGTTGCCGACCTCGGCGCCGCGGAAGCGGTAGATCGACTGGTCGTCGTCGCCCACCGCGAAGACGTTCGCCCCGCCGCCGGCCAGCAGCTTCAGCCAGGCGTACTGCAACACGTTGGTGTCCTGGAACTCGTCGACCAGGATGTGCCGGAAGCGCTGCTGGTAATGCGCGCGCAAAGGTTCGTTGCGCTGCAGCAATTCATAACAGCGCAGCAGCAGTTCGGCGAAGTCCACCACCCCCTCGCGATTGCATTGGGCCTCGTACTCGGCGTAGATTTCGACGCGCTTTTGCGTGTAGTTGTCGTACACCTCGGCCTGCCCGGCGCGGATGCCCTGCTCCTTGTGGGCGTTGATGAAATGGCACAGCTCGCGCGGCGGGTATTTTTCGTCGTCGATATTGAGGTTCTTGAGCAGGCGCTTGACCATCGCCAGCTGGTCGGCCGAATCGAGGATCTGGAAGGTCTGGGGCAGCCCGGCCTCGCGGAAATGCGCGCGCAGCAGGCGATTGCACAGGCCGTGGAAAGTCCCGATCCACATGCCGCGCACGTTGATCGGCACCAGCGACGACAGGCGCGCCGTCATCTCCTTGGCCGCCTTGTTGGTGAAGGTGACGGCCAGAATGCCGTGCGGCCCGACCTGGCCGGTCGAGATCAGCCAGGCGATGCGCGTCGTCAGCACCCGCGTCTTGCCACTCCCGGCCCCGGCGAGGATCAGCGCATGGACGGACGGCAGGGTGACCGCCTGCAATTGAGGCGAGTTCAGGCAAGCCAGCAAATCAGACATAAAATACCAAAATCCCAAATGGAATCATAAACATGCATGCCATTGGCAAATGCACTTGCCCAGCCGTTGCATTCGCGCAACGCCACTCGCAAAATCCATGCATTTTTTCACAGACAGCGCTTCGCCGCACCCGTATACTTCCATCAACAAAAAAATATTGCAGTGCACAAAACCTTTCGCCCACAAGGCAGTCTTACCTAATAAGCGGTTACCGCCGCAACGTAAAAGGAGAGTAGTAATGAACAGCATGAACGCCCCCATGATCCTGCCCTGGGTCGCCCGGAAGGCGGGCATTTCCGACGAACTCGCCCTGAAACTGTGGCGCCGTGCGGCCAGCGAGGCAGAATACCTCACCGGCAAGGCCGAAGGCTCCGAATTCTGGGGCCTGAGCGTCGAACGCTTTCTGTCCATCGTCGAGGACGAAGTCGGCAACGCGCCGGCCTACAACCTGACCCCGGCCCCGCAAATGTCCTGGATGTGGCGCCACCAGACCCGCATGTCCATGTTGTCGATCGTGGCGGCGCAGAACGCCTATCGCTACTGGCAGAACACCTGGGACAACATGTACCCGCAAAAAAAAGTGGCGTGACCGGGCGACGCTGAAACCCCAGGTATTCGCAGCGCGTGCAGGCGCCGCGAATACCGCTCCCCCGGTCGTTCCCGCCATACCCCCTCGCGCCCGGCGCAGCGCCGGCCCGCGAAAAGGCCGTGTTTTCGCCTGAAAACAGCCCAAGCCAGGCGCCCTCCCGCAGTTTTGCCGGCACCGGCCGAGCCTGCGGCATCAGACGGTATAATCCGCGGTTATTCTCCGATTTCCAGCGAATGAATTCCGCCATGCCCATGCAGGACAAATACTCCCCGGCCGACATCGAGCGCGCCGCCCAGCAACACTGGGACCAGACCGGCGCCGCCCGCGCCGTCGAAGACACGACGAAACCCAAGTACTACTGCCTGTCGATGTTCCCGTACCCGTCCGGGAAGCTGCACATGGGCCACGTGCGCAACTACACCATCGGCGACGTGCTGAGCCGCTTCCACAAGATGCAGGGCTACAACGTGCTGCAGCCGATGGGCTGGGACGCCTTCGGCATGCCGGCCGAAAATGCTGCACTGCAAAACAACGTGCCGCCGGCCGGCTGGACCTACTCCAACATCGACTACATGCGTTCGCAGCTCAAGTCGCTCGGCTTCGCCATCGACTGGGAACGCGAATTCGCCACCTGCACGCCCGAGTACTACCGCTGGGAGCAGTGGCTGTTCACCCGCCTGTATGAAAAGGGCCTGGTGTACAAGAAGCTCGGCACCGTGAACTGGGACCCGGTCGACCACACCGTGCTCGCCAACGAGCAGGTCATCGACGGCCGCGGCTGGCGTTCCGGCGCGCTGATCGAAAAGCGCGAGATCCCCATGTACTACATGAAGATCACCGCCTACGCCGACGAACTCCTGACCGAACTGGACAACCTGCCGGGCTGGCCGGAACAGGTCCGCCTGATGCAGAAGAACTGGATCGGCAAGAGCACCGGCGTGCGCTTCGCCTTCCCGCTGGCCGACAATGCCGACGAAAAGCTGTGGGTATTCACCACCCGCGCCGACACCATCATGGGCGTCACCTTCGTCGCCGTCGCCGCCGAACACCCGCTGGCCACCCGCGCCGCCGCCAACAACCCGGAACTTGCCGCCTTCATCGAGGAATGCAAGAAGGGCGGCGTCGCCGAGGCCGACATCGCAACGATGGAAAAGAAGGGCCTGCCGACCGGCATCTACGTCACCCACCCGCTGACCGGCGACAAGGTCGAAGTCTGGGTCGGCAACTACGTGCTGATGAGCTACGGCGACGGCGCCGTGATGGCCGTGCCGGCGCACGACGAACGCGATTTCGCCTTCGCACTGAAGTACCAGCTGCCGATCAGGCAGGTCGTCGCTGTTGACGGCGAGACCTTCGGCGACCAGGCCTGGGCCGAGTGGTACGGCGACAAGCAGCGCGGCGCGCTGGTCAATTCCGGCAAGTACGACGGCCTCGGCTACGAAGCCGCCGTCGACGCCATCGCCGCCGACCTCGCCGCCAAGGGCCTGGGCGACAAGAAGGTGCAGTTCCGCCTGCGCGACTGGGGCATTTCCCGCCAGCGCTACTGGGGCTGCCCGATCCCGATCATCCACTGCGCCACCTGCGGCGACGTGCCGGTGCCCGACGACCAGTTGCCTGTCGTGCTGCCCGAAAACGTCGAGATCACCGGCGCCGGCTCGCCGCTGGCCAGGATGCCCGAGTTCTACGAGTGCAAGTGCCCGAAGTGCGGCGGCGACGCCCGGCGCGAAACCGACACCATGGACACCTTCTTCGAGTCGTCCTGGTACTTCCTGCGCTACGCCTGCCCGGACAACGCCACGGCCATGGTCGACGAGCGCGTCGGCTACTGGTGCAAGGGCGGCATCGACCAGTACATCGGCGGCATCGAGCACGCCATCCTGCACCTGCTGTACTCGCGCTTCTTCACCAAGCTGATGCGCGATGTCGGCCTGATCGGCGATCTCGGCGAACCCTTCGCCAACCTGCTGACCCAGGGCATGGTCGTCGCGCCGACCTTCTACCGCGAACTCGATGGCGGCAAGAAGCAGTGGATCAACCCGGCCGACGTCGATGTCGTCACCGACGAGCGCGGCCGGCCGACCGGCGCCACGCTGAAGGCCGACGGCCTGCCGGTGGTCATCGGCGGCACCGAGAAGATGTCCAAGTCGAAGAACAACGGCGTCGACCCGCAGGCGCTGATCGACCAGTACGGCGCCGACACGGCCCGCCTGTTCATCATGTTCGCCTCGCCGCCGGACCAGTCGCTGGAATGGTCGGACGCCGGCGTCGAAGGCGCCTTCCGCTTCCTGCGCCGCCTGTGGAAGACCACCTACGACCACGTTCAGGCCGGCCTCGTCGCCGCCTGCACCGGCAACGACGGCCTGAGTTCCGCCCAGGCCGACCTGCGCCGCAAGCTGCACCAGACCATGGGCAAGGTCGCCGACGACTACGGCCGGCGCAAGCAGTTCAACACCGCCATCGCCGCGGTCATGGAGCTGCTCAACGCCTTCGACAAGTGCGACCTCAAGGATGCCGCCGGCCGCGCGCTGGCCCAGGAAAGCCTGGAAAGCATCGCCCTGCTGCTCTTCCCCATCGTCCCGCACATCGGCCAGGCGCTCTACGCCGAGCTGAAGCCCGGTGCCGACGCCGGCCTCGCCGCTTTCCCCAAGGCCGACCCGGCGGCGCTCAAGCAGGACGAGATCGAGCTGGTCATCCAGGTTAACGGCAAGCTGCGCGGTTCCATTCGCGTGCCGGCCGAGGCCGACAAGGCCGCCATCGAAGCCGCCGCACTGGCCAACGAGGATGCGCAGAAGTTCATCGAAGGCAAGACGCCGAAGAAGGTCGTCGTCGTCCCCGGCCGCCTGGTCAATATCGTCGTGTAAGGAAGCCCCATGCCGCTGTTGCGCCCGCTCTTGCGCCCCCTGCTCGCCCTGATCCTCGCCGCCGGCCTGGCCGGCTGCGGTTTCCATCTGCGCGGCGTGGGCAGCGGCAACCTGCCTTACACCACGATGCACATCGCGCTGCCCGACACGGCCGAGGTGAATATCTGGCTGCAGCGCTACATCAAGGCCAGCGGCAGCACGACCATCGTCGACGAGGCCAAGGAAGCCGACGCCATCTTCCAGCAGCTCAGCGACACGCGGCAGAAGACCATTCTCAGCGTCAACGCCCAGGGCCGCGTGCGCGAATATCGCCTGCAGCTCGACTACCGCTTCCGGGTGGTCAACCAGAAGGGCCAGGTGCTGGTGCCGCCCAATGAAATCAACCTGACCCGCGACATCACCTTCGACGACTCGAACGTGCTCGCCAAGGACCTGGAAGAAGGCCTGCTCTGGCGCGACATGAACAACGACCTGGTCAACCAGATCATGCGCCGGCTGAGCATCATCAAGCCGAAGAACCCCGACGCCGCGGAAGACGAGTAATGCTGCTCAAGGGCGAACAACTCGCCGCGCACCTCGAGCGCGAGCTGCGTCCGCTCTACGTGCTGTACGGCGACGAGCCGCTGCTCGTCCTCGAAGCAGCCGACGCCATCCGCGCCAAGGCCCGCCAGCAGGGCTACAGCGAGCGCGAGGTGCTGACCGTGCTGCCGCAGTTCGACTGGGGCCAGCTGCTCGCCGCCGGCGGCAACATGTCCCTGTTCGGCGACAAGAAGCTGATCGACCTGCGCGTCCCGACCGGCAAGGTCGGCAAGGAAGGCAGCGCGGCGCTGCAGCAGTGGTGCCAGAACCTGTCGCCCGACAACATGCTGCTCGTCACCCTGCCCGAGCTCGACTGGCGCGAGGAAAAGGCGGCCTGGTTCACGGCGCTGGTCAATGCCGGCGTCGCGCTCAAGCTCAACGCCCCGCCGCTCGCCGAACTGCCCGGCTGGATCGCCGGCCGCCTGCGCCGCCAGCAGCAGAGCGCCGACCTGGACAGCCTGAAGTTCGTCGCCGAGCGCGTCGAGGGCAACCTGCTCGCCGCCCACCAGGAAATCCAGAAGCTCGGCCTGCTCTATCCCGCCGGCCAGCTGAGCATGGCGCAGATTCGCGATGCCGTGCTCAACGTCGCCCGCTACGACATCGAAGGCCTGCGCGAGGCGCTGCTCGCCGGCGACATCGGCCGCCTGACCCGGACGCTGGACGGCCTGATGCAGGAAGGCGAGGCGCCGCCGCTGGTGCTGTGGGCGATGAGCGAGGAAATCCGCGCGCTGACCGTCATCCGCGCCGGCATGGACGCCGGCCGGCCGGTCGATCAGCTACTCAAGGATGCCAAGGTGTGGGGACCGCGCGCCGTGCCGGTCAAGAAAGCCCTGCAGCGCCTGAACAGCCCGGCGCTCGAAGCCGCGCTCAAGCACGCCGGCAAGATCGACCGCCTGGTCAAGGGCATCGGGCAGGGCAATGTGTGGGAAGAGTTCCTGCGCCTCGGATTGCGGCTGACGACGGCGAGGATTTAGTCCGGGAGGCCGGGCGCCGCCCGGCCGGGAAAACCCGTTGCGGCCGCTTACTGCCCGGGCTGCGCCGCGGATTGTTCGGCCGGCGCATCCGGCTCGATGTCTTCCCAGATGCAGGAGCATTCCTGACGCACGTCGTGCAGACCCGGCTTGGTCTTTTCCTGGACCAGGCACTCGCCTTCGCACTCGTCGGAAACCACCACCAGCTTCATTTCCGCATCCACCTGGCGTTCGCCATCCCAGTAGCTGCACGTTGCACAGACCTTGACCTCGGCCGGCAGTATCAATTTTTCTGCCATCTGTTCCTCGATGGATAACCCTGAATTTGTTGGGGATAAGAGTTTACCCGGTTACAGAAGTTCCCTCTAATTTGTCTGGCTATAATGTTCCTTTACTCGCACGACGATGACTACGATGGATATCAAGGAATACATGCACACCGTCGGCCGCCAGGCCCGTGCCGCCTCGCGCCGCCTGGCCTCGGCGTCGACGGCCGAGAAGAATGCCGCGCTGATGGCGCTGGCGGCGGCCATTCGTCGGAAAAAGGCGGCACTGCTCGCCGCCAACGCCCAGGATCTCGACGCGGCCCGCGCCGCCGGCCTGGAGCCGGCGATGGTCGACCGCCTGACGCTGACCGACAAGGGCGTCGACAACATGGCCGAAGGCGTCGAGCAGGTCGCCACGCTGCCCGACCCGATCGGCGAAATGAGCGATTTCAAGTTCCGCCCGAGCGGCATCCAGATCGGCAAGATGCGCGTCCCGCTGGGCGTCATCGGCATCATCTACGAAGCCCGCCCGAACGTCACCGCCGATGCCGCCGCCCTGTGCCTGAAGTCCGGCAACGCCGCCATCCTGCGCGGCGGCTCGGAAGCCATCCACTGCAACCGCGCCATCGCCCGCCTGGTCCATGAAGCCCTGCAGGCCGCCGGGCTGCCGGCCGATGCGGTGCAGGTCGTGGACACCACCGACCGCGCCGCCGTCGGCGAGCTGATCACCATGCGCGAATTCGTCGACGTCATCGTGCCGCGCGGCGGCAAGGGCCTGATCGCCCGCCTGCTCGCCGAATCGCGGGTGCCGATGATCCAGCACCTGGACGGCAACTGCCACGTCTATATCGACGACGAGGCCGATCCGGCCAAGGCGCTGAGGATCGTCGAGAACGCCAAGACCCAGCGCTACGGCACCTGCAACACCGCCGAGTCGCTGCTCGTCGCCCGTTCCGTCGCCGCCGCCCAGCTGCCGGCCATCGCCGCCATGCTCACCGGCAAGGGCGTCGAGATCCGCGGCTGCCCGGAAACCTGCGCGCTGGTCAAGGAAGCCGTGCCGGCTACCGAGGAAGACTATTACACCGAGTTCCTGGCGCCGATCATCTCGGTCAAGGTCGTCGCCGGCATCGACGAGGCGATCGCCCACATCAACCAGTACTCGTCCAAGCACACCGAAGCCATCGTCACCGACAACCATCCGAAGGCCATGCGCTTCCTGCGCGAGGTCGACTCCAGCTCGGTGATGATCAACGCCTCGACGCGCTTCGCCGACGGGTTCGAATACGGCCTGGGCGCCGAGATCGGCATTTCCACCGACAAGATCCACGCCCGCGGCCCGGTCGGCCTGGAAGGCCTGACCAGCCAGAAGTGGGTGGTGCTCGGCGACGGGCACGTGCGCGCCTGACCCCGCCAGCCGGGGTTGTCCGAAGGACGGCCCCGCCCGGCGGCATGAAAAGAATAACGCGAGGAGACAGCGCATGAGCAAACCGACCTTCAACTGGGAAGACCCGCTGCTGCTCGACAGCCAGCTGGCCGCCGACGAGCGCCAGGTGCGCAACGCCGCGCGCAGCTTCGCCGAAAAGGCCCTGAAACCGCGCGTGCGCGACGCCTTCCGCCACGAGACGGTGGACCCGGCGATTTTCCGCGAAATGGGCGACATGGGCCTGCTCGGCCCGACGCTGCCGCCACGCTTCGGCGGCGCCGGCCTGAACTACGTTTCCTACGGCCTGATCGCCCGCGAGATCGAGCGCATCGACTCCGGCTACCGCACCATGCTCAGCGTCCAATCCTCGCTGGTCATGCTGCCCATCTTTGCCTTTGGTTCCGACGAACAGAAGCAGAAATACCTGCCCAAGCTGGGCAAGGGCGAGTGGATCGGCTGCTTCGGCCTGACCGAGCCGAACTCCGGTTCCGACCCGGGCAGCCTGGCCACCCGCGCGCGCGCCGTGCCGGGCGGCTGGAAACTGTCGGGCAGCAAGAACTGGATTTCCAATGCGCCGATTGCCGATGTCTTCGTCGTCTGGGCCAAGGACGACGCCGACGTGATCCGCGGCTTCATCCTCGACAAGGGCATGGCCGGGCTGTCGGCGCCGGTCATCCACGGCAAGGTCGGGCTGCGCACCGCGGTCACCGGCGAGATCGTCATGGACGAGGTGTTCGTCCCGGAAGAGAACCTGCTGCCCGGCGTCAGCGGCCTCAAGGGACCGTTCACCTGCCTCAACGCGGCGCGCTACGGCATCGCCTGGGGCGCCCTCGGCGCCGCCGAGGCCTGCTGGCACACGGCGCGCCAATACACGCTGGAGCGCAAGCAGTTCGACAAGCCGCTGGCCGCCAACCAGCTGGTGCAGAAGAAGCTGGCCGACATGCAGACCGAGATCACCCTCGGCATCCAGGGCGCGCTGCGCCTCGGGCGCATGATGGACGACGGCAGCGCGACGCCGGAAATCGTCTCGATGATGAAGCGCAACAGCTGCGGCAAGGCGCTCGACATCGCCCGCACGGCGCGCGACATGCTGGGCGGCAACGGCATTTCGGACGATTTCGGCGTCATCCGCCACGTCGTGAACCTCGAAGTCGTGAATACCTACGAAGGCACGCACGACGTCCATGCGCTGATCCTCGGCCGGGCGCAGACGGGGATTTCGGCTTTCTGACCCGCCGCCAGGAGCTTTCCGCCATGCAGACCCGCCCCAACCAGACCTACCAGGCCGTCGTCGCCGCCCCCGGCTTCTGCCTCGGCGTGCAATGCGACGACGACGAGATCACCGGCATCGACTTTCTCGAGCCGCGCCCCGAAATCGCCCCGGCGACGCCGCTGGCCGCCGAGGCGGTTCGCCAGCTCCGGGCCTACATCGCCGATCCGCACTTCGCCTTCGGCCTGCCCCTGCGCCCGGCCGGCACGCCCTTCCAGCGCCGCGTCTGGGAGCAGATTTCGGCCATCCCCACCGGCCACACGCACACCTACGGCGAGGTCGCCCGCAAGCTGCACAACGCGCCGCGCGCCGTCGGCCAGGCCTGCGGATCGAACCCCTACCCGCTCGTCGTGCCCTGCCATCGCGTCGTCGCCACCGGCGGCGGGCTGGGCGGCTTCGCCCGCGAACGCGGCGGCTTCCTGCTCGACGTCAAACGCTGGCTGCTCCGCCACGAAGGCATCGATGCCTCCCCGGCCGGCTGATCTCGGCGAAATCGACAACTTCTGCGATGCCCTGTGGCTGGAAGACGGCCTGGCCAAGGCAACGCTGGACAGCTATCGCTCCGACCTCGGCCGGCTGGCCGGATGGCTGGCCGAACAGGCGCACGAGCCGCTGCTCGATGTCCGCGAAGCGACGCTGACCGGTTTCATCGCCCACCTGGCGCAGCAAGCCAAGGCCAGCTCGCAGGCCCGCTACCTGTCGACGCTGCGCCGCTTCTACCGCTGGCAGGTCGGGCGTGGCCGCCTGGTCGCCGATCCGACGCTGAAGCTGGCCAACCCCACGCTGCCGTCGCGCCTGCCCAAGATCATGTCGGAAAAGCAGGTGGAAACCCTGCTCGACGCCCCCGACCTCGCTACCCCGCTCGGCCTGCGCGACCGGGCCATGCTGGAAACGATCTACGCCACCGGCCTGCGCGTGTCGGAACTGGTCGGCCTGAAACTGCATGAAGTGGCGCTCGCCGACGGCGTGCTGCGCGCCCTCGGCAAAGGCAGCAAGGAACGCCTGGTGCCGCTCGGCCAGCTGGCCGTCGACTGGATCAAGCGCTACCTGGCCGAAGCGCGGCCGGACATCCTCGGCGGCCAGCAGAGCGACGCCCTGTTCGTCACCGCCCGCGGCGGCGCCATGACCCGCCAGGCCTTCTGGCAGCTGATCAAGCGTTACGCCCTGATCGCCGGCATCGAACCGGCGAAGCTGTCGCCGCACGTGCTGCGCCACGCCTTCGCCACCCACCTGCTCAACCACGGCGCCGACCTGCGCGTGGTGCAGCTGCTGCTCGGCCATGCCGACATTTCGACCACCCAGATCTACACCCACGTCGCCCGCGAGCGCCTGAAAACCCTGCATGCGGAACACCATCCCCGCGGCTGAGGACGGGTTCGGCTTGGGCCGGCGCTTCCCACGTCCCCGGCTTGCCCCTATCATCCGCCTTATCGTCGCCCATCGGAGGAAATTGCCATGCCCGACACGCTACGTTCGCTCGGCACCCTCGCCGGCATCGCCGGCCTGCTGCTCTGCCTGTTCGCCGGCGCCCTCCGGCTCAGCGGACAGCACTGGCTGATGGGTTTCGAAATCGTCACCCTGCTGCAGATCGGCATCGGCGGCATGGTGCTCGGCTGCTTCTGCCTGCTGCTGGTCCTGACCGGCCGCGCCAGCCCGCCGCCGGGGCGCTGAGGGTTTGCCGCAATAGCCTTGTCATGACGAATGCAGCAGCATGCCCGTTTCCCGGCCAACCCGGCTAGCCCGATGCCCACGAATTCACTTCCGCAGGACAAATGGCATGGCGTGATCAAGATCGTGCTGATCTACGCCGCCTTTGCCGCTGCCTGGATCCTGTTTTCCGACAAGGCCATCCTGCTGTTCACGACCGACCCGGACGAGATGCTCAGGATCAGCACGCTCAAGGGCTGGGCCTTCGTCGCGGTCACCTCCCTGCTGCTCTATTTCCTGCTCAGCCGCCACTGGGGACGGTACAGCAAGGCGATTGCGGAGCAGTTCAATACGCTGAAACTGGTCGAAACCGTTTCGGACAGTTCGACCGACGCCATTTTCGCCAAGGACAGCGAGGGGCGTTACCTGGTATTCAACCGCGCCGCCAGCAACTTCGTCGGCAAACCGGCCGACGAAGTGATCGGGCATGACGATTTCGCCATCTTCCCCAGGGACCAGGCCGAGGAACTGCTCGAAACCAACCGCCGGATCATCGCCAATGGCGTCGTCGAGAACCGCTACGAACACCTCGACACGCAGGGCGGCCGCAAGACCTTCTATGTCACCAAAGGCCCGCTGCACGACAGTACCGGCAAGATCATCGGCACCTTCGGCATTTCCCGCGACGTAACCGAACGCATGCTGTTCGAGAACGAATTGCAGCGCCACCGCAAACACCTCGAAGACCTGGTCGCCGAACGCACGGCCGACCTGGAGCGCGCCAAGGCGGCGGCCGAAACCGCCAGCCTGGCCAAGGGCGCCTTCCTGGCCAACATGAGTCACGAGATTCGCACCCCGCTGACCGCCATCACCGGCCTCGCCCACCTGATCCGCCGGGGCGAACTCTCGCCGGCCCAGCGCGAGCAGCTCGACAAGCTGGAAGCCGCCGGCTACCACCTGCTCGAGGTCATCAACGCCATCCTCGACCTGTCGAAAATCGAGGCCGGCCGCCTGACGCTGGAGGAATCACCGGTCTGCGTCGAAACCCTGCTCGACAACGTGGCCGCCATGCTGCACGACCGGGCGGCCGCCCGGAATCTGCAACTGCTGGTCCGCCACGACGAATTGCCGAAGCGGCTGCGCGGCGACCCGACCCGCCTGCAGCAGGCGCTGCTCAACTACGCCACCAATGCCATCAAATTCACCGAGCGCGGCAGCGTCACCCTGCGCGCCAGCATCGCGCAGGACCTGGGCGATGCCGTGCTGCTGCGCCTGGAGGTCCGCGACACCGGCATCGGCATCCCGCCCGACATCCAGGACAAGCTGTTCCGCGCCTTCGAACAGGCCGACAGCAGCACGACCCGCAAATACGGCGGCACCGGCCTCGGCCTCTCCATCAACCACAAGCTGGCCGAGCTGATGGGCGGCTCCGTCGGCGTTGAAAGCAGCCCGGGCGTTGGCAGCACCTTCTGGATCACCGCCCGGCTCGGCAAGGACGCTGCGGACGGACAGCCCGTTCCCGGCAACCCGCCGGAATCGCCGGAAGCCTGCCTGCGACGGGCATTTTCCGGGGCGCGCATCCTGCTCGCCGAGGATGAGTCGATCAACCGGGAAATCGCCGAAATGCTGCTGCAGGATGTCGGCCTGCAGGTCGATCCGGCGGAAGACGGCGCCGCCGCCCTGGAACTCGCCACCAAGCGGGACTACGCGCTGATCCTGATGGACATGCAGATGCCGAACATGGATGGCCTGGAAGCGACGCGCCGCATCCGGCAACTGCCGAACGGCGCCGGCGTGCCCATCGTCGCCATGACCGCCAACGCCTTCGCCGAAGATCGCCTGCGCTGCCTCGAAGCGGGCATGAACGATTTCATGACCAAGCCCTTCGAGCCCGGGCATTTCTATGCCACGCTACTCAAGTGGCTCACTCCCGTTAACGAAAACTCATGAGCAAGACCGAACACGCCCCCGAAACCCAGGCCACCAAGTTCCTCAAGGCCAGCAAGATTCCCTTTTCCACGCATCTTTACGCCTACGAGGAACACGGCGGCACCAAGGTGTCGGCCCGCGAGCTGAATGTGGACGAACACGCCGTGGTCAAGACGCTGATCTTCGAGGACGAGAACGCCAAGCCGCTGATCGTGCTGATGCACGGCGACCGCAAGGTGTCGACCAAGGAACTCGCCCGCCAGATCGGCTGCAAGAAGATCGAGCCCTGCAAGCCCGAGGTCGCCAATCGCCACACCGGCTTCCTGGTCGGCGGCACCAGCCCCTTCGGCACCAAGAAGGCGATGCCGGTGCATATCGAGAAAAGCATCCTCGACCTGCCGCTGATCTACATCAACGGCGGCCGGCGCGGCTTCCTGGTCGGCATCCACCCGCACGACATCCTGCGCGCGCTGCACCCCAAGGTGGTCGAGGTCGCCCTGGCCTGATCATTAAGCGAACAAATCGCAACGATTGCACCAATCGATTGGAGCTATCGATAGCAAGCGAATAAAGTGGCACCCAAGCGTTCAACCGGAGTGCCGCCATGACCCAGATCGTTCTTCAGCATTACGACAAGCCCGCCGCCCGCCGCCATCTCTGGGCCGGGCTGCTCATGGCGGTCGTCGGCGCCGCGTTCGGCATCGAGCAGGCGATGCAGTGGCTGGCCGCCCACCCGATGGCGGCCCGCGGGCTTGAAGCCAGCCTGCTCGCCGGCGCGGCGACCGGACTCGGCGCCATTCCCGTGCTCATGCTGCGCCGCCCCTCCGAACGCCTGATGGCGCCGATGCTCGGCCTCGCCGGCGGCATGATGCTCGCTGCCAGCCTCTTTTCGCTGCTCGTCCCGGCCGTACAAACGGTAGCGGCCAGCGACATGCCGTGGGCGCTCGGCATCGCCACGGCCGCCGCCCTGCTTGCCGGGGTTGCTGCGATGCACACGCTCGACCGCCGCTTGCCACACGAACACGTCGAGGAAGTCGAGACCAGCGGCACGACACCCAGGGTCGCGCTCGTCGTCACCGCCATCGCCATTCACAACGTACCGGAAGGGCTGGCGGTCGGGGTGGCGGCCGCGGCCGGCGCCGACCATGGCATGAGCCTCGGCATCGCCATGCAGAACATTCCGGAAGGCTGGATCGTCGCCAGCGCCATGATCGCCCTTGGCGCAGCACCGCTCCGCGCAGCCCTCATCGCGCTGGCCACCGGCTTGGTCGAGCCGGTCGGCGGCCTGTTCGGCGTCATCGCCAGCACCGTCGCCGGCGCCGCCTTGCCGCTCGCCCTCGCCGCCGCGGCCGGCGCCATGCTCTGGGTGGTCAGCCACGAGATGATCCCGGCCTCGCACAAGCCGGGCCGCATCGGTGCCGGGACAGCCGGCCTCGCCGCTGGATTCGCGGTCATGACGAGCCTGGCGAGTATTTTTTGATGAGGCTAGAACGACCGTTTATGGCAGCGAACCAATTCAAACGGCGTTTGTCTCTCCTGAGGCCCCCAACCCCGACAGAGGAGACGAACCATGCCGAATCGCGCCGCCATCAAGATCATCCAGAATCGTCATTTCCTGACCACCACGCCTGAAAAGAGCGTCCATGCCGTCGCCGCCCACATGCGGGACAACCGTGACGGCGTGGTACTGGTCGTCACGCCGGAGGACGGCAAACTGCTCGGCATCTGTACCGAACGCGACCTGACCTTCAAGGTGCTGGCCGCGGGGCTGGACGCCAACAGCACGCCGGTGCGCGCGGTCATGACCGCCAATCCGCAAACCACCGACCCGGAAAAGCCTTTCGGCCATGCGCTGCACATCATGCACGAAGGCGGGTTCCGTCATTTGCCGGTCATCTTGCCGGATGGTCGCCCGATCGGCGTGCTCTCGTCGCGCGATGCGCTGGGGCTTGAAGCTTCGCGCTTCTACCAGGAGCTCGACCAGAAGGAAGTGCTCACCGAAATACTCTGAAGCGTGCTCCGGCGGCCGGCAGCAAGCGGCCGCCAGCCCGGCTCAGATCGAGCGTTCGATGATGACGCCGACGCGCTTGACGCCCGGCATCATCCCCAGCTTGGCGACGGAGACGCGTACCCACTGGGCGGCGAAGTTTTCCAGCAGGTAGGTGGCGATGTGCTCGGTGAGCTTTTCCAGCAGGTTGAAATGGCTGCCGGCCAGGTCGTTGCGCAGGCGCTCGACGACGACGGCGTAATCGACCGTATCGCGGATATCGTCGCTGGCCCCGGCCGATGCCGTCGACACGCCGATCTGTAGCGAAATCTCGACCGTCTGGGCCATGGCCTTTTCGCGCGGATAGATGCCTATCCACGTTTCGGCGCGCAATTCTTCGATGAAAATGATGTCCATGGGACGGTCGACCGCTGCTCAGGTGTAAAATTCGCCGCGATTGTACCCCTTGCGACCCATTTCACCCATGCCAACCGCCCTCGCCATCCTTGCCGCCTACCTTCTCGGTTCCGTTCCCTTCGCGATGATCTCGTCCAGGGTCTTCGGCCTGGCCGATCCGCGCACCTACGGCTCGGGCAACCCGGGCGCCACCAACGTGCTGCGCAGCGGCAACAAGAAGGCCGCGCTGATGACCCTGATCGGCGATGCGCTGAAGGGCGCCGTCGCCGTCATCGTCGCCCAGCAGATGGGCTTCGGCGACACGGCGATCGCCCTGGTCGCGCTGGCCGTCTTCATCGGCCACCTCTACCCGGTCTTCCTCAAATTCAAGGGCGGCAAGGGCGTCGCCACGGCCGCCGGCGTGCTGCTCGCTCTCGACCCCATCCTCGGCCTGGCCGTCGCCGGCACCTGGCTGCTCGTCGCCTACGTCTCGCGCTACTCCTCGCTCGCCGCGCTGATCGCCGCCGCCGCCGCGCCGGTCATCGCCGTGCTGATGCACGGCGTCACCAACCAGACGCTGGTCGTCGGCCTCCTCGGCATGGCGCTGATCGGCAAGCACTGGCAGAACATCCAGCGGCTGATGGCCGGCCAGGAAACGAAGATCGGCAGCAAGAAAAAGTAAGCCGGCTCAGGCCGCCGGCAGACGCACCGTCACCAGCAGGCCGCCGCCCGCCGCATCGTCAAGCGCGATCTCGCCGCCATGGGCGAGGACGATTTCGCGGACGATCGACAAACCCAGCCCGCTGCCCAGCGTATCGCTGGTTTCCAGGCGGAAGAAGCGCAGGAACACGTTCTGCCGCTGCGCCTCGGGGATGCCCGGCCCGTTGTCGCGCACCACGACGCGGACGCCATCCTCCCGCCGTCCCACCGCCACCGTCACCGAGCCGCCCTCCGGCGTATAGCGCAGCGCGTTGTCGATCAGGTTGGCGATCATTTCGCGCAGCAGCACCGGTTGCCCGCTGACCATGGCCGGCAGCTCACCATCCCGCTCGTAGCCGAGGTCGATCTGCTTGCGCACGGCCAGGGGCAGCAGCTCGACCACCATGTCGCGCGCCACGACGGCCAGGTCCACCGTTTGCGGCGGCGCCACCAGGCCGTTGACCGGCTCCGCCCGCGACAGCGACAGCAGCTGGTTGGTCAGGCGGATGGCGCTGCCCAGGCTGTTGTGGAAAGCCTCGACGGCCGGCCGCATTTCGCCGACCTCGCTTTGCCGCAAGGCGTATTCGGCCTGCGTGTTGAGCACCGCCAGCGGCGTGCGCAGCTGGTGGGCGGCATCGGCGATGAAGCGGCGGCGCGCCTCGACCATGCGTTCGATGCGGTCCATGTGCAGGTTGATGGCATCGACCAGCGGCACCACCTCGCGCGGCAGGTCGTCGGGCTGGATCGGCGTCAGGTCGTCGTCCGGACGGTTGCGGATGGCCTGGCCCAGCCGCTCCACCGGCTTGACCGCCTGCCGGGTGGCGACCAGCGCGACAACCAGGGCGACGACCACGAGCAGCGTCTTGCGGCCGACCTCGCCGAAGAACAGGCTTTGCACCACCTCCTGCCGGGAATTGGTGGTTTCGCCGAGGATGACCAGCACCGGCCGCGGGAATTCGGTGCGGTACAGGGGCTTGAGCATCGCCCCCAGGCGCAGGGCATGGCCCTTGTAGATGCCGTCGTAGAACACCGCGACATTGGGGGTCAGGACCTCGGGCGGCGGCAGGCCCTCGTAGCCGGTGATCGCCTCGTCGCCGGGATGGCCGACGCTGTAGAACACGCGGTCCGAGCTGCCGGCCTCGAACAGTTCGAGCGCCGAATAGGGAATGTCGACCACCACCTCGCTGTCGGTGGCGTAGATGCGTTCGGCGATGCCCTTCAGCGACGCCGACAGCGAACGGTCGTAGGCCTGGTTGGCGGCGCCCAGCGCGTCGCGGTAGCTGAACCAGGCATCGACCAGCAGCAGGGTCGACAACACGCCGACCAGCCAGACGGCCAGGCCGCGCTTGAGGCTCTTGGCCGGCAGGCGGCTACGCACGCGGGAGATCAAGCCGCCGCCTCGCCGGTGGCCGCGATCAGGTAGCCGAGGCCGCGCACCGTGGTCACCGCCACGCCGCTCCCCTCCAGCTTCTTGCGCAGCCGCGAGACGTAGATTTCGATGGCCTCGGGACGCGCGTCCTGCTCCATGCTGAACAGCTTTTCGAACAGCGCGTCGCGCGCCACCGGGCGGCCGATGCGGCCGAGCAGCGCTTCCAGCACCGCCAGTTCGCGCGGCGTCAGCGACAGCGGCGCGCCATTGACCGTCGGCAGGCGGCTCACCGTGTCGAAGGCCAGCGCCCCCAGGCGCACCACCGGCGTCTGCCCGGACGAACGCCGGAGCAGGGCCTTGAGGCGGGCTTCCAGCTCGCCGAGTTCGAAGGGCTTGGGCAGGTAGTCGTCGGCGCCGAGGTTGAGGCCGCGGATGCGGTCATCCACCGAACCGCGCGCCGTGAAGATCAGCACCGGCACCTGCGAGCCGCGGCCGCGCAGGCTTTTCAGCACCTCCAGGCCATCCTTGCCGGGCAGCGACAGGTCGAGCAGCACGCCGTCGTACTCCCCGGTCAGCAGGTAGTGTTCGGCGTGCTCGCCGCAGTCGGCGATATCCACCGCATAGCCGGACTGGCGCAGGGATTTGGCCACCCACTCGCACAGTTCCGGATGGTCTTCGACCAGCAGGATCTTCATGTCTTGTCTCCATTTTGCCGGCTCGGGCCGGACTCTTTGACGGCATTGTTCCGCGCCGAACGACCGAAAGCAAATCGAAAGCTTCCCCGCCTTTAATGCGTTCCCAGCCGGCACCCGCCGGTTCGATTGCACATCGACAACAACCTCCCGGAGGAGACAATGCGTCATCAATCCCTGTACCGGGCCGTCCTGGCCTGCTTTGCACCGCTGGCCGTGGCCGGCACCGTCCACGCCGCACCGCTCGACGACCTGCGCGCCGAAATCGCCGCCCAGAAAGCCCGCCTCGAAAAGCTGGAAGAACTGCTGACCGCCACCGCCGCGACCACCAGCGCGGCCACCAAGAAAGCCGAAGAAGCGACCAGGAAGGCCGACGCGGCGAGCAAGTCCGCCGAAACCGCCGTCCAGGCCGCCGCCACCCCGGCCAAGAGCAAGGGCCTGGCCATGCCGGCCGGCCTGAGCATCTACGGCATCATCGACGCCGGCGTCGAATACGGCAACTACGGCCAGGGCAGCAAGGCGCGCATCCAGAGCGGCCTCGGCTCGGCCAGCCGCCTCGGCTTCAAGGGCGAAAGAGCATTCGGCGACGACCTCTCCGCCTACTTCCAGCTCGAAGCCGGCGTTTCCGTCGACAACGGCCAGAACACCGGCCACTCGTCCAACGTCAGCAACCCGGGCCAGGGCAACGCCTCGTCGGCCTCGGTCAACAGCACCGGCGTCGCCATCTTCTCGCGCAACACCTTCCTCGGCCTGAACAGCAAGAAATTCGGCGACATCCGCTTCGGTCGCGACTATGCGCCGATCTACTCGATCACCAGCATCTCCGACCCGTTCACCATCGGCGGCGCCACCGCCTTCCGCCTGTGGTCGTCGGCTGCGGCCAGCCGCTTCGACAACGCGGTGTTCTACGCCACCCCGACCCTGGCCGGCTTCCAGGGCAAGATCGCCTACTCGGCCGGCATGGAGAACAACAGCAAGGCCGAGGTCGGCGTCACCGGCGGCGCCCCCGGCAACAGCAATACCGGCCCCGAGGGCGAAGGCAAGGGCGTCAGCGCCAGCCTGACCTACGCCAACGGCCCGCTCTTCGTCGGCGCCGGCTACCTCGACTACGCCAAGATGGGCACCGTCACCGCCCCGGCCACCGAGAACGCCCACCGCAAGTCGTGGAACCTGGCCGCCACCTACGACCTCAAGTTCGCCAAGCTGTACGCCCAGTTCCTGCACGGCGAGGATACCCAGGCCGGGGCCGCCACCTACAAGACGCTGGACCGCGACATCTGGTGGCTGGGCGCCGCCATGCCGTTCATGGACCGCCACACGCTGCGCGCCGTCTACGGCCACCTCGACGACAAACTCGCGACCAACCGGGATTCCGACCACTACGGCGCCGGCTACGAGTTCGCGCTCGACAAGCAGACCGACCTCTACGTCTATTACGCCAAGGTCACCAACAAGAACGGCGGCCAGAACTCGCTGTGCGCCGGCGGCACCTGCCAGGGCTACGACAAGGATTCCGGCCTGCCGCCGAACTTCTCGCCGTCGTCGCTGATGCTTGGCGGCCGTTACCGCTTCTAAGCGGCCTGCACGGGGAAAGCGAAAGCCGGACAAATAATCGCTTTCCCCGCGAAAACGAAAGCGAATCGAAAGCCGCAAAACCTACATTGGACCCTGAGCCATCCGGCCGGCGCCTGACAAAGCCCGGACCGGATGCCAGAATCGAACCAAGGAGACAAACATGAATACAACCCGTCGCCGCTTCCAGCGCGGCCTGCTTGCCGGCCTGACCGTGGCCGCCCTCCACGCCGCCTTCGGCCTCGGCCCGGCCCACGCCCAATCCACCGCCGACCTCGCCGCCGCCGCGCAGAAGGAAGGCAAGCTGGTCATCTACGGCGTCACCGACAACGAGCAGGCCAACCACCTGATCCGCGAATTCCGCGCCATGTACCCGGCGGTCAACGTCGAGTACAGCAACATGAGCACCACCGAGCTGTACAACCGCTTCATTTCCGAAACTGCCGCCGGCAGCTCGGCCGACGTCACCTGGTCGTCGTCGATGGACCTGCAGATCAAGCTGGTCAACGACGGCTACGCCCAGCCGCACAAATCGCCCGAAACGGCCAAGCTGCCGGAATGGGCGAACTGGAAGAACGAGGCTTTCGGCACCACCTACGAACCGATCGGTTTCGTCTACAACAAGCGCCTGATCCCGGCCGGCGACGTGCCGCAGACGCATGCCGACTTCATCAAGCTGCTCAACACGCAGACCGACAAGTTCAAGGGCAAGGTCAACACCTACGACCCGGAAAAGTCGGGCGTCGGCTTCATGCTGGTGACCCAGGACAAGCAGGTCAACGCCGCCGGCTTCGCCGAATTGCAGAAGGCGCTCGGCGCGGTGCAGGCCAAGGTGCAGGCGTCGACCGGCACGATGATGGAGCGCATCGCCTCCGGCGAGAACCTGATCGGCTATAACCTCAACGCCGCCTACGCGCTGACCCGCGCCCAGAAGGACCCGTCGATCGGCATCGTGCTGCCCAGGGACTACACCCTGGTCATCAGCCGCGTGATGTTCATCGCCAAGAAGGCGAAGAACCCGAACGCCGCCAAGCTGTGGCTCGATTTCGTGCTGTCCAAGAAGGGCCAGGAGATCATCGCCAGCAAGGCCGACCTCTACGCCATCCGCCCCGACGTCGAGGGCGACACCACGGCCAGCGGCCTGAAGAAGCAGCTCGGCGACGCGCTGCGCCCGGTGGCCATCAACACCGGCCTGCTCACCTATCTCGACCAGGCCAAGCGCCTCGAATTCCTGAAGCAGTGGAATAGCACGGTCAAGGGCAAGTAAGCCGCCGATCCGGGGCGCCGCCTCCCTGGCGCCCGGCGGCCGGCAATCTCCCTGCCGGTCGCCACTCCCTCCCCTTTCCCGAGGAAATCCCATGATGCAAACACTGCCCCGACGGGCCGTGGTGGCCCTGCTCGCCCTGTCCGTCTTCTTCCCCATCGGCCTGGTGATCTACCAGAGCGTGCTGTCCGGCCCCTTCTTCATGCCGGCCGCCGTGCCGAGCCTGGAATCCTACGCCTTCATCTTCGACGACCCGGACTTCTGGCAGGCCGCCAGGAACACCATGGCCGTCGCCATCGGCATGGGCGCCATCGCCATCCCGCTCGGCGCCATCCTCGCCTTCATCATGGTGCGTACCGACCTGCCCGGCCGCAAGTGGCTGGAGACGCCGATCATGATCCCGATCTTCGTGTCGCCGGTGGTGCTCGGCTTCGGCTACGTCGTGTCGCTCGGCCCGGTCGGCTTCTTCTCGGTGTGGTTCGAGTCGCTGTTCGGCAGCGTGCCGTGGAACATCTACTCGCTGGCCTCGATCATCGTCATCGCCGGCCTGACCCACGTGCCGCACGTCTACCTGTACTCCTCGTCGGCGCTGCGCAACCTCGGCTCCGACGTCGAGGAAGCGGCCCGCCTGTCCGGCGCCAGCCCCTTCCGCGTCGCCCGCGACGTGTCCATCCCGATGGTCTCGCCGGCCCTGCTCTACGTCGGCGTGCTGGTCTTCTTCCTCGGCTTCGAGATCTTCGGCCTGCCGCTGATCCTCGGCGACCCGGAAGGCCACCTCGTCCTGACCACCTACCTCTACAAGCTGACCAACAAGCTGGGCACGCCGTCCTACCACCTGATGGCGGCGGTGGCCACCTGCATCATCGCGGTGACCTTCCCGCTGGTGCTGCTGCAGCGCTTCCTGCTCAAGTCGGCGCAGCGCTTCGTGGCGATGAAGGGCAAGTCGGCCCGCCAGCGCCCGCTCGCCCTCGGCCCGTGGAAATGGCTGGCGCTGGCGCTGATCCTCGCCTGGCTGTTCGTCACCGTCGTCGTGCCGGTGGCCGGCATCGCGCTGCGCTCGGTGGTCAGCAGCTGGGGCCAGGGCATCAACCTGCTCGACGTGCTGACGCTGGACCACTTCCGCGCCGTGTTCGAGGAATCGACGATGATCCGCTCGATTATCAATTCGCTCCTCATCGGCACCTTGGGCGGCGCGCTGGCGGTCGGCGGCTACCTCGCCATCGGCCTGGTCACGCACCGCAAGAACGATGCGATCTCGCGCTTCGTCGACTACATCGTGCTCACCCCGCGCGCCGTGCCCGGCCTGATGGCCGGCCTGGCGGTGTTCTGGGTCTTCCTCTTCGTGCCTTTCCTGACCCCGCTGCGGTCGACGCTGTTCTCGGTGTGGTTCGCCTACGCCGTGGTCTGGCTGGCCTACGGCATGCGCCTGATCCAGAGCGCGCTGATGCAGGTCGGCCCGGAACTGGAGGAAGCCGGCCGCCTGGTCGGCGCCTCGAACGCCCGCGTCTCGCGCGACATCACCGTGCCGCTCATCCGCAACGGCCTGCTCGGCGCCTGGCTGCTGGTGTTCATGATCTTCGAGCGCGAGTACTCGACCGGCGTCTACCTGCTCTCCCCCGGCACCGAGGTCATCGGTGCACAAATCGTCTCCCTGTGGGCTTCCGGCGCCGTCGATGTGGTCGCCGCCCTTTCCCTGATCAACATGGCGCTGGTCGGCATCGGCCTGGCTGTCGCGCTGCGCTTTGGAGTGAAACTTCATGACTGACAAGACCATCCTCACCGTCGACAACCTCGCCCTGTCCTACGGCAGCAACCCCATCCTCAAGGGCGTCTCGATGCAGCTGCGCCGCGGCGAAGTCGTCTCCCTGCTCGGCCCCTCGGGTTCCGGCAAAACGACGCTGCTGCGCGCCGTGGCCGGCCTCGAGCAGCCGCACCAGGGCAGCGTCACCATCGCCGGCCGGGCGATCTACGACGCCGCCGCCAACATCGACATTCCCGCCGAGAAGCGCGACCTCGGCCTGGTCTTCCAGTCCTACGCGCTGTGGCCGCACAAGACGGTGTTCGACAACGTCGCCTACCCGCTGGTGCTGCGCAAGGTGGCCAAGAACGAGATCGTCCAGCGCGTGCATAGCGCCTTGAAGAACCTTGGCCTCGACCACCTCGCCGAACGCTATCCGCACCAGCTCTCCGGCGGCCAGCAGCAGCGCGTGTCGATCGCCCGGGCGCTGGTCTACAACCCGCCGGTCATCCTGCTCGACGAGCCGCTCTCCAACCTCGACGCCAAGATGCGCGAGGAAGCCCGCGCCTGGCTGCGCAACCTGATCGTCGAGCTGCAGCTGTCGGCGCTGGTCGTCACCCACGACCAGTCGGAAGCGATGGCGATGTCCGACCGCATCCTGCTGCTCAACGGCGGCGTCATCGAGCAGCAGGGCACGCCGACCGAGATGTACGGCCAGCCGCAGACCTATTTCGTCGCCGACTTCATGGGCAGCAACAACATCATGAGCGGCCGCATCGGCGACATCAAAGGCGGCGAGGCGCGCATCGACCTCGATAACGGCCTGTCGGTGTGGGGCCTGCGCCGCACCAACGCCGCCATCGGCCACGAGGCCAAGGCGGTGATCCGCGTCGAACAGGCCCACCTGGCCGACGCCAACGGCCACAACCGGGCGGAGGTCGACCTCGTCACCTCGATGTTCCTCGGCGACCGCTACGAGTACGTCTACCACGCCGGCAAGGACCTGCTGCGCGCCTGGGGCAAGCGCCACGAAGCGCCGGGCAAGCGCTGGCTGGAACTGCCGGGCGACGCGGTGTGGATTTTCTGATTTTCTCCCTGCAGTAACGCACTGTCGCTGCACTTGGCGCCCCGCTTTCCCCCCACGGCGGGGCGCGCTTTTTCGCTTGCAGCGCGTTTTTACGGCTGACCGTCACCATGCCCGTAGCAATGCCCAAATACTCTCTGCGCCAAGCCGCCTGGACGGCCGCCGCCCTCGTCGTCGCCGCCCTGGCCGGCTGGGCCGCCGCCGCTGCCCACCTGCCGTTGCCGTGGATGCTCGGCCCGCTGTTCTCCATCGCCATCCTGCGCGTCGCCGGCCTGCCCCTGCGGGCGCTGCCCGGCGGCCGCCAGGCCGGGCAATGGGCCATCGGCACCGCCCTCGGCCTCTACTTCACCCCCGCCGTGCTCGGCGAACTCGGCCGCCACACCCCGGCCATCCTGCTCATGGCCGGCAGCGCCGTCGTCTTCGGCCTGATCGCCGCCCGCCTGCTCGAACGCTGGGGGCAGGTCGCCCCGGCCACCGCCTTCTTCGCCGGCCTGCCCGGCGGCGCCTCGGAAATGGTCGTGCTGGCCGAGCGCCACGGCGGGCAGATCGACCGCATCGCCGCCGCCCACGCCCTGCGCGTCATGCTGGTCGTCAGCATCATTCCCTTCGCGCTGCACCACGGCGCCCGCGAAGGCCACGAAACCTTCCGCGCCCTGGCCGGCGCCGTCGACTGGCTGCGCTTTCCGCTGCTGCTCGCCGCCTCGCTGGCCGGCGTCGCCCTGTTTGCCACGCTGCGCATCGCCAACGCCTGGGTGCTCGGCCCGCTGCTCTGCGTCGGCGGGCTGACCGCCGCCAACCTGCCATTGACCAGCCTGCCCGGCTGGCTGGTCAATGGCGGCCAGCTGCTGCTCGGCACCGCGCTCGGCACCCGCTTCTCGCCCAGTTTCTTCCGTGCCGCGCCGCGCTTCCTCAGCGTCAGCGCCGGCGCCACCGCGCTGACGCTGGCGCTGTGCGCCCTTTTCGTCGGCGCCATCGGCTGGCTGATCCCCATCCCCTTCGCCTCGCTGCTGCTCGCCTCGTCGCCGGGCGGCATGGCCGAGATGAGCATCACCGCCCGCGAAATGCACCTCAGCGTGCCGCTGGTCACCGCCACCCACGTGCTGCGCGTCGTGCTGCTCACCGCCTGCGCCCCGCTGCTCTGCCGCTACTACCTGGCCTGGCGCGGGAAACGATCGATCACCACAACAGGAGACAAGCCATGAACCATGCCACCCCGGCGACCGCCGGCCAGAGCGCCGCGCCGTCCGACATGCTGCCCGCGGCGGGCTACCGCGACGCGCGCGAGGAAGCGACCGGCCCGGCGGCCGGCGAGCGCAACCCGGCCCAGACCGACGACAGTCCGGACGCCATCCTCGGCTACAACTGAGCCCGCCGCGCCATGCAGTGCCTAGCCGGCCACCTCAACCACCCGCTGCGCCTGCCCCTGGCCGGCGAAATCCACGCCCGGCCCTTCATGGTGCTCGAGGCGCCGGCCCGCATTTCGCACCTGGCCATCCATGCCGACGACGACCCGGCCGTGCACGATCGCCGGCTCGCCGCGCTGTGCGCCCGCTTCGGCGTGGCGGCGCCGGCCGCCGGGGCGCAGCATTTCTTTCACGATTTCGGCCATTTCCGCCTGAAGTGGGAGCGCCACACCGAGTTCTCGACCTTCAGTTTCGTCGAAGCCGGCGAGGACGGCGGCGACTTCCAGCTCACCGCCCTGCGCCATGTGCCGGCCGACTGGCTGGCGACACTGCAGGGCACGGTGATCGTCGCTTCGCACCTGATCGCCGAACGCGGCAGCCCGCTCGGCATCGCCGACCGCCGCCTCAAGCGGCTGTTCCCGCTGCCGCCGCTGGTCGGCAGCCAGGTGCTGTCGGGCGGCGAGATATGGACCGACTTCCAGGTCGGGCCGGACGGTTTCTCGAAATTCCTGATCCGCGACATCGACCTGCGCGAATCGCAGATGGGCCGGCTGGTCCAGCGCCTCGGCGAAATCGAGACCTACCTCATGATGGCCCTGCTCGCCCTGCCGCTGGCCCGCGAAGGCGCCGGGCTGCTCGGCCGCATCGAGGAAGACCTGAGCGAACTGGGCAGCCGGATGAGCAGCCTCGACATCGACGGCGATGCCGAGGGCCTGCTCCGCGAGCTTTCCCGTCTCGACGGCCGCCTCCGCGCCCAGTCCTTCCGCACCGGCTATCGCTTCAGCGCGGCGCAGGCCTATTACCGCATCGTCGGCGCCCGCATCGGCGAGCTGCGCGAACAGCGCATCGAAGGTGTGCCGACCGTCGGCGAATTCATGGAGCGGCGGCTGGCCCCGGCGATGGATACCTGCCGCTCGGTGGCGGCGCGCCAGGAGGCCCTGGCCGGCAAGATCGGGCGTTCCAACGACATGCTGCGGACCCGCGTCAACCTCGCCCAGGAGCGGCAGAGCCAGAGCGTGCTCGCCAGCCTGAGCCGCAGCGCCAGCCGGCAACTGCAATTGCAGCAGGCGGTCGAGGGCCTGTCGGTGGTGGCCATTTCCTATTACGGCATCGGCCTTGCCGCTTATGCCCTGAAGGCGCTCAAGGGCTGGGGCTGGGCGATTCCCGTCGACCAGGCCGTCGGCCTGCTCCTGCCGCTGGTCGCCGCCGCGACCTGGCTGGGCATCCGCCGCCTGCACCGCCGCCTGCACACCGCGTCGTCCTGACGGCGCCCGCGCGTCAGCTTTCCTGCGCCGCCATCCGCCCGGCCTCTTCCAGCAGCCATTCGCGAAAGGCCCGGACCACCGGGCGCCCGGCCGCCGCGTCCGGAATGACCAGGTAGTAGGACAGCGGCCGACGGATCACGATGTCGAACAGCACCACCAGCCGGCCGGCCGCTACCTCGGCCTCGATCAACGGCGTCGAGGCGAGGGCGACGCCGACGCCGTCGATGGCCGCCGACAGCACCAGGCCCGAGTCGCTGAAATGCATCCCGGCATCGCTGTCGACACCGCCCACGCCGGCCAGCGCCAGCCATTCGGCCCAGGTCGGGCGGACCATCAGCTCGGGTATCGTGTCGTCGTGCAACAGGACCTGGTGGACCAGGTCGGCCGGCGTCTTCAGGGGGTGCGTGCCGAACAGCAGGCGCGGACTGCACACCGCCGCATAGACCGGCGAGAACAGCCGCTCGACCTGGCACGCGGGGTAGCTGCCGCGCCCGAAGCGGATGCAGACTTCGGCCTCGTCCTCGCGCCCGGGGTTGTCGGGCAGCGCCTCCGGCGCCGCGCCGGCCGAACCGTCCGGCAGGTCGATCATGCCCAGCGATGCCGCCATGTGCAGCTGGATTTCCGGATGCCGGGCGGCAAAGCCCGGCAGGTGGCGGATCAGCCAGCGCGCCAGGAAGGTGGGCGGCGACGAGACGTGCAGGCGCCCGCCTTCTTCGTTGCAGCGCGTGCTCTCGATGGCGGCCGCGAAAGCGTCCAGCCCCTCGCGCACCTTGGGCAGCATGGCGCGCCCCTGGGCGGTCAGCTCGATGGCCCGGGTCAGCCGATGGAACAAGGGAAAGCCGAGCGACGCCTCGAGACTGCGTATCTGGTGGCTGATCGCGGTCGGGGTGACCGACAGTTCCTCTCCCGCCAGCTTGAAGCTGAGATGGCGGGCCGCGGCCTCGAAAGCGCGCAGGGCATTGAGGGGGGGAAGTCGATAAGGCATATGAATGAGATTTTCTCACGCATCGACTGACAAATCATCGTTTGTTGCAGCGCATCATCTTTCTTAAAGTGGCGACCGCCCCACCCCAACAAGAAAAGGAACACACGATGAACAGCGATCTCCACCTCTACGTCACCCACCTGGTTATCGTCATGGTCGTCACCATGATTCTCGTCCAGACCCTCTTCCACTTCCGCAAGGCCACCCGCGACCTGATCATCTCCGGCAGCGGCAAGGCCATCGCCTGGACGCTGGACCGCTGCAACCGCCTGCTGCACATCATGCTGATGTCGCCGGTGAAGGCCCGTCCCGGCTCGCGCCAGAACACCCCGGAATAAGCGGACGCCCGCCCGGGCCGCTGTCGACGCCCCGCAAGGCAAGCCATGGCGCATCCATCCGATGCGCCATTTTTTATTGCCCGCCGCCTTTTCATTAATAACCGTAATCAGCCAAATTCATCCAATCAATTGGCTCAATGGAAGATCTCTCCCTACACTGAGTTCATCAGGTCGGCCCGACCTTGTTAAACCCAGGAGGACAACATGATTTCCCGTTACATCGACCGTTGGTTCGACACCTTCGTCAGCTGGGATATCTGTGTCGATGTGCTGGCTACCCTGCCGGACAACTTCTGACCCATCCGTCACTCAAGGAGAGAACCATGCAAGGCAAGAAACTCACGACTGCTGCCGGCGCGCCGGTTGTCGATAACCAGAACACGATGACCGCCGGCCCGCGCGGCCCCGTCCTGTTGCAGGATGTCTGGCTGCTCGAGAAGCTCGCCCACTTCGACCGCGAAGTCATTCCCGAGCGCCGCATGCACGCCAAGGGTTCCGGCGCCTACGGCAGCTTCACGGTCACCCACGACATCACGCAATACACCCGTGCCAAGCTGTTCAGCCAGGTCGGCAAGAAGACCGAGCTGTTCGCCCGCTTCACCACGGTTGCCGGCGAGCGCGGCGCGGCCGATGCCGAGCGCGACATCCGCGGCTTCGCGGTCAAGTTCTATACCGAGGAAGGCAACTGGGACCTGGTCGGCAACAACACCCCGGTCTTCTTCCTGCGCGATCCGCTCAAGTTCCCCGACCTCAACCACGCCGTCAAGCGCGACCCGCGCACCAACATGCGCTCGGCCCGCAACAACTGGGACTTCTGGACCTCGCTGCCGGAGGCCCTGCACCAGGTGACCATCGTCATGTCCGACCGCGGCATCCCGGCCAGCTACCGCCACATGCACGGTTTCGGCTCGCACACTTTCAGCTTCATCAACGCCGCCAACGAACGCTACTGGGTCAAGTTCCACTTCCGCACCGAGCAGGGCATCAGGAACCTCAGCGACGCCGAGGCCACCGAGATCATCGGCCGCGACCGCGAATCGCACCAGCGCGACCTGCTCGACGCCATCGACCGCGGCGACTACCCGAAATGGACCCTGTACATCCAGGTCATGCCGGAGAAGGATGCCTCGAAGGTGCCGTACAACCCCTTCGACCTGACCAAGGTGTGGCCGCATGCCGACTACCCGCTTATCGAAGTCGGCGTCATGGAGCTGAACCGCAATCCGGAGAACTTCTTCGCCGAAGTCGAGCAATCGGCCTTCAACCCGGCCGCCGTCGTCCCCGGCATTTCCTTCTCGCCGGACAAGATGCTGCAGGCCCGCCTGTTCTCCTACGGCGACGCGCAGCGCTACCGGCTCGGCGTCAATCACCACCAGATCCCGGTCAATGCGCCGAAGTGCCCGTTCCACAGCTACCACCGCGACGGCGCCATGCGCATCGACGGCAACCACGGCGCCACCCTCGGCTACCAGCCCAACAGCTACGGCCAGTGGGAGGAGCAGCCGGATTACCGCGAGCCGCCGCTGTCCGTCGAAGGCATGGCCGACCACTGGAACCACCGCGAGGATGCCGACTACTTCTCGCAGGCCGGCAACCTGTTCCGCCTGATGCCGGCCGACGAGCAGCAGCGCCTGTTCGCCAACACCGCCCGCGCCATGGGCGATGCGCCGGAAGAAATCAAGCGCCGCCATATCGCCAACTGCACCCAGGCCGATCCGGCCTACGGCGCCGGCGTGGCCCGGGCGCTCGGACTGGACGGCTGACGCAAGCCGCAACCGGGGCGACGGCCAGGCGGTCGTCGCCCCGATTGAACCAACCCCGGGCAGGCTCGTCCAACCCGCTCACTCAACCCTGTGGAGCACCCGATGTCCCAAACCGTAACCCTCGGCGGCAACCCGATCACCGTCAGCGGCAGCATTCCCAAGAAAGGCGATGCCGCCCCGGCCTTCTCGCTGGTCGCCAAGGATCTGTCCGATGTCGCCCTGAGCAGCCTGGCCGGCAAGCGCAAGATCCTCAACATCTTCCCGAGCATCGACACGCCGACCTGCGCCACCTCGGTCCGCCAGTTCAACGCCAAGGCCAACGACAAGCCGAACACCGTCGTGCTCTGCATCTCGGCCGACCTGCCCTTCGCCCAGGCCCGCTTCTGCGGCGCCGAAGGCCTGGCCAACGTGGTCACCCTGTCCACCATGCGCGGCCGTGACTTCCTCGAAGCCTACGGCGTCGCCATCGCCAACGGCCCGCTCGCCGGCGTCAGCGCCCGCGCCGTCGTCGTCCTCGACGAAAACGACAAGGTGATCCACAGCGAGCTGGTTTCCGAAATCAAGAACGAACCGGACTACGCCGCCGCCCTGGCCGCGCTCTGATGAAAATGGCCGGCCTCGCCTTCGACGACTATCGCAGCCAGGCGCTTGCCGAGGGCTTCGACGAAGTCCTCGCGCGAAGCTGGCCAGCCGACCTGCAGCTCGACACCCATAGCCACCCCTTTGCGCTGAAGGCCAGACTGGTTCAGGGGGAAATGTGGCTGTGCGTCGGCGAGGTCACGCGCCATTTGTTGCCCGGCGACGAATTCAGCCTGGAACGCGACGTGCCGCATGCGGAACGCTATGGCCACCAGGGCGCGACCTACTGGGTGGCGCGGCGCAATGAAACGGCGTGAGGCAGAACGATGAGCCGGAAATGCTGCAAATCCGACCCGCCGTGCAAGGACTGCCCCAAGCGGAAGAAGAAGCGACACCGTACTTGCTGCGCCGCTGACTGTCCTGCCGCCGGGATGGTCACGATCGTCCGCTGCGCCTATTTACCGGCGACGGACATCTCCATCAGCGGCCAGCGCGGCTGAACCGAAAAATCGCCGGCCGGCTTGGCCGGGGTTCCGGCCTGCAGGCGCAGGCAGCCGGCCAGGGCGATCATGGCGCCGTTGTCGGTGCAGAATTCCAGCTCCGGGTAATAGACGCGGAAGCGCTTGCGCTTCGCCTCGTCGTTCAGCGTGGCGCGCAACTGCTTGTTGGCGCCGACGCCGCCGGCCACCACCAGCTGCTTGAGGCCGGTCTGCTTCATCGCCTTCAACGACTTCTTGACCAGCACCTCGACGATGGCCTCCTGGAAAGCCCGCGCCGCGTCGGCCTTGAAGGGATCGTTCAGGTCTTCGCCCTGCTCGCGCACCAGCGTAAGCACCGCCGTCTTGAGGCCGGAAAAGCTGAAGCTCAGGTCGCCGGAATGGAGCATCGGGCGCGGCAGTTCATAAACCCCCGGCGTCCCCGTTTCGGCCAGCTTCGACAGCAGGGCACCGCCGGGATAAGGCAGGCCGAGCAGCTTGGCGCTCTTGTCGAAAGCCTCGCCGGCCGCGTCGTCGAGCGTCTCGCCGAGCAGCTCGTACTCGCCGACGCCGGTCACCTTCATCAATTGCGTATGGCCGCCGGACACGAGCAGCGCGACGAAGGGAAAGGTCGGCGGATCGCTGGACAGCAAGGGCGACAGCAGATGGCCTTCGAGGTGATGCACCGGGATGGTCGGCCGGTCGATGGCCAGCGCCAGCGCCTCGGCGAAGGCACAGCCGACGAGCAGGGCGCCGGCCAGCCCCGGCCCGCGGGTATAGGCGACGGCGTCGATGTCGGCAAAGCGCTTGCCGGCCTGCCCCAGGGCCTCGCGCAGCAGCGGCACAACGCGCCGGATGTGGTCGCGCGAGGCCAGTTCAGGCACCACGCCGCCGTACTCGGCATGCATCGCGACCTGGGAATGCAGGGCATGGGAAAGAAGACCGGCGGCGCTGTCGTAGAGCGCAATACCGGTTTCGTCGCAGGAGGATTCAACACCGAGGATCAGCATAGGTCGTGGATTTTAACACTTGATGCAAAAGGATTTTCTCGACTATACTGTTTGGCTTCCCGCAAAATTGCGGAAAAATTTGAGCGCACTGCCGACCGACAACCCCGGCGGGCGCCGCATAGGAAGGGGGTGAAAATTATGCCGAACATTCGCGTCAAAGAAAATGAGCCGTTCGAAGTTGCTATCCGCCGCTTCAAGCGCACCGTCGAAAAGACTGGTCTCCTGACCGAACTGCGTGCCCGTGAGTTTTACGAAAAGCCCACCACCGAACGCAAGCGTAAGGCTGCCGCTGCCGTTAAACGCCAGCACAAGCGCCTCCGTAGCCTGACCCTGCCGCCGAAGCTGTACTGATCCAGTACGCTTTTGCCCGAAAAGAGCCGCCAGCCTCAACAGCCGGCGGCTTTTTGCTTTAGAAAGTCGAACATGAGCCTCAAAGCCCGCATCACCGAAGACATGAAGGCCGCCATGAAGGCCAAGGAAGCGGCCAAGCTGTCCGCCATCCGCCTGCTCACCGCCGCCATCAAGCAGAAGGAAGTCGACGAGCGCATCGAGCTCGACGACGCCGCCGTCGCCGCCGTCATCGAAAAACTGGTCAAGCAGCGCAAGGACAGCGTCACCCAGTACGAAGCCGCCAACCGCCAGGACCTGGCCGACATCGAAAAAGCCGAGATCGACATCCTCTCCGCCTACCTGCCGGAAAAGATGGGCAGCGCCGAAGTCGCCGCCGCCGTGGCCGCCGCCGTCGCGCAGACCGGCGCCAAGGGCCCGGCCGACATGGGCAAGCTGATGGGCGTCCTCAAACCGCAACTGGCCGGCAAGGCGGACATGGCCGAGGTCTCCAAGCTGGTCAAGGCCGCACTCGCCGGCTAATCCCGCACCATGATCCCGGAGTCGTTCATCCAGGATTTGCTGGCCCGGGTCGACATCGTCGACCTGGTGGACAGCTACGTGCCGCTCAAGAAGGCCGGCGCCAACTACGCCGCCTGCTGCCCCTTCCACAACGAGAAGTCGCCGTCCTTCACGGTCAGCCCGACCAAGCAGTTCTACCACTGCTTCGGCTGCGGCGCCCACGGCACGGCCATCGGCTTCGTCATGGAATACCAGGGCATGGGCTTCGTCGATGCCGTCAAGGACCTGGCCAGCCGCGCCGGCATGACGGTGCCGGAAAGCGAAGGACGCAGCTTCCACGATGAAAAGCCCGGCCAGACCCGCACGCTGATCGAGGTCATGGCGCGCGCCGCCGCCTACTACAAGGCGCAGCTCAAGGCCTCGCCGCGCGCCATCGAATATTGCAAGAAACGCGGTCTTTCCGGCGAAGTGGCCGCTCGCTTCGGCATCGGTTACGCCCCCGACGGCTGGCAAAACCTGGAAGCCGTCTTCGCCGACTACAACGCCGACGAACTGAAGGTCGCCGGCCTGGTCATCGAGAACGAGGCCGGCCGCCGCTACGACCGTTTCCGCGACCGGCTGATGATCCCCATCGTCAATCCGAAGGGCGAGATCATCGCCTTCGGCGGCCGCATCATCGACCAGGGCGAGCCGAAGTACCTGAACTCGCCGGAAACCCCGCTCTTCGAGAAGGGCCGCGAGCTGTTCGGCCTGCCGCAGGCCCGCCAGCCCCTGCGCGAGACCAACACGGCCATCGTCACCGAAGGCTACATGGACGTCATCGCCCTGGCCCAGAACGGGGTCGGCAACGCCGTCGCCACGCTGGGCACGGCAACCACGCCGACCCACGTGCAGAAGCTGCTGCGCCAGGTCGACCGCATCGTCTTCTCCTTCGACGGCGACAACGCCGGCCGCAAGGCCGCCTGGCGCGCCCTGGAGAACGCCCTCGAAGCGCTGGCCGACAACAAGCAGATCGGCTTCGTCTTCCTGCCCGCCGAGCACGACCCGGACAGTTTCATCCGCGAATTCGGCAAGCCGGAATTCGACCGCCTGGTCACCCAGGCCATGCCGCTGTCCGATTTCCTGCTGCGCGAACTGGCCCAGCGCTGCGACCTGACCAGTTCGGAAGGCAAGGCCCGGCTGATCTACGAAGCCAAGCCGCTGCTGCTCAAGCTGCCGACGCCGCTGCTCCGCCTGCAGCTGGTCAAGCGCCTGGCCGAGGCCAGCGGCTTCGCCCAGCCCGAAGTCGAGCGCCTGTGCGAATTGAAGTCCTACACGCCGGCGCCGCCGGCCAGGGCCAGGCGCACCGCCCCGTCGCTGACCCGCAACCTGCTGCGCATCGTGCTGCACAAGCCGCAACTGGCCGGCCAACTGCCCGTCGACCTGCTGCCCGACACGCCGGAGCGCGCCGCCCTGACCCGCCTGCACCAGCTGGTCTCGGCCAGCCCCGAGGCCGCCAGCTACGCCGTGCTGCGCGAACAGCTGCGCGGCCTGCCGGAAGAAAGCGTGATCGAGCATGCCGCGTCGGAACTTCTTGGCCTGCCGTTTGACGAAGAAGGCGCGGACACCGAATTCCGGGACACGCTGGACAAACTCCAGGAAGGCGGCGAAAAGCGCGCGTTCGACGAGTTGCAACGCAAAGCCCAGCAATTCGGCGTCGCCGGCCTGAGCGCGGCGGAAAAACAGGCCTACATTCAGTTCCTCACCACCAAGGCAAACCGTAGCTAAGTTGTGGTAAAATCTACGGTTTTCTCGAATTCTATGGATCGTGTTCATGGCTAAGGCAAAAGACATCGCTAAGGAAGCCCCGAAGGCTCGCGCCAGCAAGGCCAAGGAAAAGGCCGCCGAAAAGGCGCTGTTGCAGGGCCAGATGGCTGAAACTCCGGAACCGCTCGATGCCGAAGCGCGCAAGATGCGCCTCAAGGCCCTGATCAAGCTGGGCAAGGAACGCGGTTACCTGACCTACGCCGAGATCAACGACCACCTGCCGGACGACGTGGTCGATGCCGAATCCATCGAAGCGATCATCTCGACCTTCAGCGAAATGAGCATCCAGGTCTTCGACGAAGCCCCGGCCGCCGAAGAACTGCTGATGTCCGACACCGCCGTGGCCGCCGCCGACGACGAGGAAGTCGAAGCGCAGGCCGAGCAGGCGCTGTCCACGGTCGATTCCGAATTCGGCCGCACCACCGACCCGGTCCGCATGTACATGCGCGAAATGGGCTCGGTCGAACTCCTCACCCGCGAAGGCGAAATCGAGATCGCCAAGCGCATCGAGGAAGGCCTCAAGCACATGATCCAGGCGATCTCCGCCTGCCCGACCACCATCGTCGACATCCTCGACATGGCCGCCAAGGTCGAGACCGACGAAATGCGCATCGACGAACTGGTCGATGGCCTGATCGACCCGAACGCCGTCGAGGAAGCCCCGGCCGCCGAAATGCCGGAAGCCGACGAGGACGAGGACGACGAAGGCGACGAGGACGGCGAAGGCGGCGGCGGTGCCGCATCGGCCTCCCTGCTGCAGCTGAAGGCCGACGCGCTCGAGCGCTTCAAGATCATCAAGGGCATCCACGCCAAGATGCAGAAGGCCCTTTCCAGCAAGGGTTCGCAGGACAAGGCCTACCTCAAGCTGCTGCAGCAACTGTCCGACGAGCTGATGAACATCCGCTTCACCTCGCGCTCCATCGAGCGCCTGTGCGACAGCGTGCGCGGCATGGTCGAGCAGGTCCGCGGCTGCGAGCGCAAGATCCAGCAAATCTGCGTGGACCGCGTCAAGATGCCGCGCCCGCACTTCATCCAGTCCTTCCCGGGCAACGAGATCAACCTCGACTGGGCCGACGCTGAAGTTGCTGCCGCCCCGAAGACCTACGTCGCCGTCCTCACCCGCAACGCGCCGGACATCAAGGAAGAACAGAAGAAGCTGCTCGCCCTGCAGGACCGCATCGGCATCTCGCTGAAGGAACTGAAGGACATCAACAAGCAGATGTCGACCGGCGAAGCCAAGGCCCGCCGCGCCAAGCGCGAAATGACCGAGGCCAACCTGCGCCTCGTCATCTCCATCGCCAAGAAATACACCAACCGCGGCCTGCAGTTCCTCGACCTGATCCAGGAAGGCAACATCGGCCTGATGAAGGCGGTGGACAAGTTCGAATACCGCCGTGGCTACAAGTTCTCCACCTACGCCACGTGGTGGATCCGCCAGGCCATCACCCGCTCCATCGCCGACCAGGCGCGGACCATCCGCATCCCGGTGCACATGATCGAAACGATCAACAAGATGAACCGGATCAGCCGCCAGATCCTGCAGGAAACCGGCGTCGAGCCGGATCCGGCGACGCTGGCCAAGAAGATGGACATGCCGGAAGACAAGATCCGCAAGATCATGAAGATTTCCAAGGAGCCGATCTCCATGGAAACCCCGATCGGCGACGACGACGATTCCCACCTCGGCGACTTCATCGAGGACTCCGCCACGCTGGCCCCGGCCGATGCGGCGATGTACTCCAGCCTGCGCGGCGTGACCAAGGAAATCCTCGACACCCTGACGACGAGGGAAGCCAAGGTCCTGCGCATGCGCTTCGGCATCGAGATGAACACCGACCACACCCTGGAAGAAGTCGGCAAGCAGTTCGACGTCACCCGCGAACGCATCCGCCAGATCGAAGCCAAGGCCCTGCGCAAGCTGCGCCACCCGACCCGCTCGGACAAGCTGCGCAGCTTCATCGACACCAACAACAACTAAGCTTTCCGGGCCTGTAGCTCAGTTGGTTAGAGCAGAGGACTCATAATCCTTTGGTCCACGGTTCAAGTCCGTGCGGGCCCACCATAAAAACAAGGGGTTACAGAAATGTAACCCCTTTGTTTTTGCCCATGGTTCAACTTGCGTACAGGAGGCAACTGGGCCGATCGCCGGGCAACTTGCCTAGCCCGCCTGCTCGTTACCCTTCGCCGCAGCCTTCTGGCGTTGCACTCGATCCGTTGCGTCTCTCGCCATGGCGACCGAACCGAGGACATTGGCGAACTCGTCGATGACGAGGGAAAAGCTCATCTCGACGTACAGCCGGGCACCGGATTTGTGCACGGCCCGGGTCAGGGTCGGCCGGCCGTGCAGGCGCGTGGCGCCTTGCATGATCGCCACTTCGAAGCCGCGCCAGTGGGCCGCGCGCAGTTCTTCCGGGATTATCAAGTCGAGACTCTGTCCGCTGGCCTCGGCGCATTGGTAACCGAACAGGGTCGTGGCAGCCTTGTTCCAACGCTCGATGACGCCCTGACGATTGGCATAAATGAGCGCATCGGCGGTCTGCTCCAGTATCAGCTCGGCCAGCGATGAAACCTGTCGTGTGTCTTCATTCATCATCCGCTCCATTGGTTGGCGAATCATCGGCGACGATGCCCCAGTCGCCCCACTGGTACCAGTCCTCGCCGAGCATCTCGACGGGGTGCTGGGTTCGGCCGGATCCATTGCCGCATTGCAGGGAATTCACCGAGCAGTATTTATCGCAGCCCCAGCAGGTCCGCTCCGGATGCTTGGGATTCAGAGGGAACTTCTTCGCCATGTCGGCGGATTTGAAAAACCCCGGCTTGCCACTCATTTTCGCGACCTCGCGATTATTCCAGCACAGAATTTCAGGTTGAAATTACCTGACTACATTACTCGGACTATACAAATCCGATTTGATCTCGATCACGAATCAGCGCTGCAACCCCATCGTTCTGGTCAGCAAGCAGGGAAGCGACGCCATACAAGAATCTTTCGCCTGAGCCGGGGCGCTCAAACATGGCTTGAAGCCTAATTCCACGAGCCACCTTGACCACCTGGCTGGCTCGCGCCCCCCGCCGGATGGTCAGCGAGAAATCGCCGGCCTTTTGCTTTGGGTCAGCCGGATTCGAACGGCCCTCTCTATAATCAGCGCTTTCGCCCATCTTTCCGGAGTTTGCCTTGAACCTGCGCCAAGTTTCCTCCCTGCTCGCCCTGATGCTGGCCAGCAGCTTCGCTGCCGCCGACATCAAGATCGGCGTCATCGCCTCGTCGACCGGCCCGACGGCCGCCGTCGGCATTCCGCAGAAAAATACCGTCGCCCTGCTGCCGACCGAGATCGGCGGCCAGAAGGTCGAGTACATCGTGCTCGACGATGCCTCCGATCCGACCAACGCGGTGACCGGCGTCAAGAAGCTGATCTCCGAATCGAAGGTGGATGCGCTGATCGGCCCGACGACGACGCCGGCCGCGCTGGCCATGCTCGATTTCGTCGCCGAATCGAAGGTGCCCCTGGTGACCACCGTGGGTTCCTCGGCGATCATCCTGCCGCTCGACGACAAGAAGCGCTGGGTGTTCAAGACGACGCAGAACGACGACCTGATCGCCGCTGCGCTGATCGATCACATGACGGCAGCCGGCGTGAAGACGCTGGGCTTCGTCGGCTTCAACGACCCCTACGGCGAAAACTGGTTCAAGGTGTTCAGCGCCATGGCCGAAAAGGCCGGCTTGAAGCTGGTGGCCAGCGAGCGCTACAACCGGACCGACCAGTCGGTGACCGGCCAGGTGCTGAAAATCATCACCGCCAGGCCGGACGCGGTGCTCATCGCCGCCACCGGCGGCCCGGCCGTGCTGCCGCAGACCAGCCTGCAGGAAAAGGGCTACAAGGGCCGCATCTACCAGACGCACGGCGTGGCGACCAACGACTTCATCCGCATCGGCGCCAAGGCCGTCGAAGGCACGCTGATGGCCGGCGGACCGATGCTGGTGGCGGCCGACCTGGCCGCGAACAACCCGATCAAGGCGGTGGCCCAGGGCTATATCAAGGCCTATGAAGGCAAGTACGGCGCCGGCACGATGTCCACCTTCGGCGCCAATACCTACGATGCCGGACTGCTGCTGCAGAAGGCGATCCCCGAGGCGCTGAAGAAGGCCAGGGCGGGCACGCCGGAGTTCCGCGCGGCCCTGCGCGACGCGCTGGAGCAGTCGAAGGAAGTGGTCGGCGCCCAGGGCGTGTTCAACATGAACGCGCAGAACCACAACGGCATGGACCAGCGCGCCCGCGTGATGATGACCGTCAAGGACGGCAAGTGGGTGCTGCTCAAGGACTGAGCGCTTGCGGCGCCATACGGACGAAGGGCCGGCAGCATTGCCGGCCCTTGTCGTTTGCGGCGCTCAGTAACGTTCGCTCAGGCGCTTGCCGAAGGACACCGCGTAGGCCGGCGAGCGGAAGAGCAGGATGGGGTCGGCCGTCGGCTGGATGCCGGGGGCCATGACCAGCGGATCGTAGTTGATCGGCTCGCACGGCGCACCCTTCTGCGGGCTGGCGCTGCGGATGGTCAGCGTGCCGGCCTTGATACGCGGGCGCTCGGCCGGCCACAGCACGGTCGGATCGGTTTCGCTGTCGCCCGGCTGGCCGATGCTGACCATCATGTCCCAGCGCACCGCGCCCCGCCCGGTCCGTTCGATCAGGGCCGCCTCGAGGAAATTGGCGCCGGCCGTCTTCAATTCCTCGTCGCTCAGCCGCTGCTCGCCATCCTGCGGCACGAACTGCCAGCGCACCGGCGTCGCCTTGCCCTTCTTGTCGACGAACTTGAAGGTGTGGATGCCCCAATAGCTGCTGCCGGCATAGCTGGCCGGCGGGTTGTTGGTCGCCAGGAAATCGGCCTGCGCCTTGTTGTCGGGATGGCTGGCCTTGAAGGCCTTCATTTTCTCGGGATCGGGCTTGCCGGTCGCCGGATCGGGCTGCAGCGCCTGCATCAGGTCGAGGAAGGTCTGCGGGCTGGCAGCGCCGAACATCGGCGTGTTGAGCATGGTGATGTGGTGCAGCTGGCCTTTCGGCAATTGAAACTCGAGGGCCATGCCGCGTCCGCTTTTGGCGACGTCGGGCGCCTTCGGGTTGCCGCCCGACAACGAGAAACGGGCGACCACCGGCACCGGCTTGCCGTAGAACAGCGGCGAAGCGCTGAGCCTTGCCGCCTCCTTCGTGCCGACGAATTCGCCGGCGGCGCAGCTGCCCTTGATGTGGTTGCGCCGCTCGCCCGGCGTCGCGCCGAAGGCTCCCTCGATGGCGGCGACGACCTGTCCGGCGTCGGGTGCGGCATCGGCGGCCAGCGCGGCACGGGGGATCGGCAAGGCGAGGACGAGCGCCGCCAGCGCAAAAGATTTTTTCTGCATGGGATGGACTCCTTGGGGTGGGGTACTGCGTTTATTTTTGATCGAGCTGGTCGTACACGGCGGTGGCCACCTTGGCCAGTTCGCCCTTGTCGATACCCGCCGACAGGGCGTAGCCGAACTTGCCGTCCACCCAGTAGAAGACGTTCACCAAGCCTTCGCGGGCAAAGCGGAAGCCGGTGTCGCGTTTCTCGGTGCTTTCGGTGGTCACGTACAGCGTCATGCGCTGGCCGCTGGCATCCTGGTACATGAACTGGGCCACCGGGCCGCTGTTGCCCGGCAACAGGCGACCGCCGACCAGTTCGTAACCGAGGGCGCCCAGCTTGGGCGGGCTGACCGGCGCACCCAGCCGCTTGGTCAGCCACTTGACCAGCGCCTCCTCCTGATCGGCCGCGATCTCCACCGGGCGACGAACATCCGGGCTATAGACCACGTGCGCGACGGCGGCCTGGTGCGACAGGGGAACGGCCCGCGCCATGCGCTCGCCCTGCAGGTACTGGCCATGGGCCAGCCAGCCGCCGGCACCGCCTAGGGCGGCAATCATGACCCCGGCCGCCAGGCGCTGCCATAGACCGCCCAAGCCGCCGCCGCGCCCCGAGGGCGGCTTGATCGGCTGTACGCTCAGGGCCTGCAGGCGATCCGGCAAGGCTTCGTCGAGCACCGGCTGGAACAGGGCCTTGAGCGCCTGCGTCTGGGCGCGGTAGGCGGCAACGCGCTCGGCATCGGCCGGGTGGCTGGCGAGATGGTCGTCGACCGCGGCCCGCCTTTCCGGCGTCAGCGCGTCGTCCACGTAGGCATTCAGTTCTTCGTCGCTCATCGGGTGCGAGGTCATCGGACGACCCTCAGGTTGGCCGTTTGCTGCCGGCCGTCCATCACCGCGCGCAGCCGTTCGCGGCCGCGCGACAGGCGGGACATCACGGTGCCGACGGGGATATCGAGCAGGGCGGCGATATCGGCATAGCTCATCTCCTCCAGCGCGACGAGCAGCAGGATCTGGCGCTGCTCCTCGGGCAGCTGGCGGAGGGCGGATTCGAGATCCATCACTTCGAGCAGGTCGCTTTGCGTGGCGCGGACCGGGACGTTGCCGGCTTCGTCCTCGTCGAGCGAGCTGGTCGCCAGGGCGCCGCGCCGCAACTGATCGACGCGCAGGTTGTGCATGATGCCGAACAGCCAGGCGCGCAGGTCGCTGCCCGCTCGCCATTGGCTGATCCGGCTCCAGGCGCGTTCCAGGGTGTCCTGCACGAGATCGTCCGCCGCCGCGCGGTCGCCGAGCATCGCCCGCGCATAGCGGCGCAGGCGGGGCAGCTCGGCGAGGATGGCGCGGCTATCCACGTTTCCGGGTTACGGCTTGGCGGTATGCCAGACGTTGTTGAAACCGTCGCCCGTCCGGTCGCCCGGCTTCTGGTCCTTGTTCCAGTAGTACAGCGGCTTGCCCTTGAAGGCCCACTGCTTCTTGCCGTCGTCGCGATTGACGATGCTGTAGTCGCCGCTCGCCATGTCGCCGTCCATCGCCATCAGCGGCGGCCAGTTGGTAGCGCACGGCCCGTTGCAGACGCTCTTGCCGCTGCCGGCGGCATCCTTGTCGAAGGTGTACAGGGTCATGCCGTTGGCGCCGGTCAGCGCGCCATCCATGACTTTCGCCGGCGCCGCCGCGTACATCCCGCTGCCGGCACAGGCCGCCAGGGTCAGCGCAGCCAGCAGCGCGCACATCCACTTGATTTTTTTCATGATGGTCTCCGTTGGTTTCGGGGTGCTACACCTTGGTAAACGGAAGCGACCATCGTTTTATTCCCTAGATTTTTCCCAGGCGCCACAGGGAGGTGACTTCGGCCGCCCGTGCCGCATGCAGCGGGTCGCCGGCATCCTGCGCCTTGGGGTGTGTCGGGCGGGTGTCGAGGCGACCGAGCACCTGCAGCCCGGCTTCGGCGATCCACGCCAGCAGCTGTTCGCGCGACCGCAGGCCGAGCAGTTCGGCGATATCGGAAATGATCAGCCAGCCCTCGCCGCCGTCCGCCAGATGCGCCGCCAGGCCGCCGAGGAAGCCGCGCAGCATGCGCGAATCGGGGTCGTACACCGCGTACTCGACCGGCGAAGTCGGTTGCGCCGGCAGCCATGGCGGATTGCAGACGACGAGCGGCGCCTTGCCTTCCGGGAACAGGTCGGCCTTGATGACCTGCACGTTCGCGGCCAGCCCGAGCTGGCCGATATTGTCGGCGGCGCAGGCCAGCGCCCGCGCATCCTGGTCGGTGGCGACGATCCGCTTGACGCCGCGCCGGGCGAGCACGGCGGCGATGATGCCGGAGCCGGTGCCGATGTCGAAGGCCTGCTCGCAACCGGCCGGCAGCGGCGCCGTGGCGATCAGGTCGACGTATTCGCCGCGCACCGGCGAGAACACGCCGTAATGCGGGTAGATGCGCCCCTGCACCGCAGGCACCGGGACACCCTTCTTGCGCCATTCGTGGGCGCTGATCACGGCCAGCAGTTCGCGCAGCGCGACCAGCGAATCGCCGCCGCCCGCTTCGCCGTAGGCGGCCAGGCAAGCCTCGCGAACATCCTGCGCCCGGCGCAGCGGCACCGTGTAATCGGCATTCAGCGGCACCAGCAGGCGGTTGAGCAGCACCGCACGCTGGCCTTGGGTGATGCGATGGCGGGCGAAGGCCTCGGCCGGCGTCTTCGGCGCCTTGCCGCGCGCCGCGCCGAAACGGCGGTCGGCCCGCTTGGTCAGCGCCTGCACCAGGTGCCGGGCATTGACCCAGTCACCGCGCCAAAGCAGCGCCGTGCCGGCTTCGAGCAGGCGGTAGGCGTCGTCGGCACCGGTTCGGTCGTCGGCGATGCGGATGTCGGCGTGCGGCGCGATGCCGGCTTCGGAGCGCCAGCCGGCTATATGTTCCCGGCCAGCTTCCTGCCAGCGGATCTCGGGTCGTTGAATCGATGTCATGCCGCATTGTAGGGCACTTCCGGCACGCGCCAGTGTCGTGTTTCATGCTGCGCGGCACTGAATAAAACCGATGCATTTGGCCTTGTGGCAAGGCGCAAACCACAGCGATACCGAGTGTATCGCGAGAATTTGCAACGCTGTCACGGGGTCAAAGGCGCGGTTTTATGTGCCGAGTAGCGTGAAACACGACACCAGTCATACAATCCCCCTCACCCCCAGCACAGAAGACAAACAATGAAATTCGAAGGTACCGATAGCTACGTCGCCACCCGCGACCTGACCCTGGCGGTGAATGCCGCCGTCGCCCTGCAACGTCCGCTGCTCATCAAGGGCGAGCCGGGCACCGGCAAGACGCTGCTCGCCGAGGAGGTGGCGCGGGCGCTGAACATGCCGCTGTTCCAGTGGCACGTCAAATCGACGACCAAGGCGCAGCAGGGCCTCTACGAGTACGACGCGGTGTCCCGCCTGCGCGACTCGCAGCTCGGCGATCCGCGCGTCGAGGACATCTCGCACTACATCGTGCATGGCGTGCTGTGGCAGGCCTTCGAATGCGAGCAGCCGTCGGTGGTGCTGATCGACGAAATCGACAAGGCCGACATCGAGTTCCCCAACGACCTGCTGCGCGAACTCGACCGCATGGAGTTCCACTGCTACGAGCTGCACCGCACCATCAAGGCGAAACACCGGCCGCTGATCATCATCACCTCGAACAACGAGAAGGAGCTGCCCGACGCCTTCCTGCGCCGCTGCTTCTTCCACTACATCAAGTTCCCGGACAAGGAGACCATGCAGCGCATCGTCGGGGTGCATTTCCCGGTGCTCAAGCACGAGCTGCTGAAGGAAGCGCTGGAAGTCTTCTTCGACCTGCGCGAAATCCCCGGCCTGAAGAAGAAGCCCTCGACCAGCGAACTGATCGACTGGCTGAAGCTGCTGCTGGCCGAGGACATTCCGCCGGAAGCCCTGCGCGCCAGGGAAGCGAAGGATGCCATCCCGCCGCTGCACGGCGCGCTGCTCAAGAACGAGCAGGACGTGCATCTGTTCGAACGCCTCGCTTTCATGGCCCGCCGCAAGAGCTGAACCCATGCTGGTCGATTTCTTCCTGCACCTGAAGGCGCGCCAGCTGCCGGTGTCGACCAAGGAACTGCTGGCCCTGCTCGAAGCGCTGGAAGCGCGGCTGGTCAGCGGCAGCCTGGACGATTTCTACCTGCTGGCGCGTACCCTGCTGGTCAAGGACGAAGCGCTGTACGACCGCTTCGACCGCGCCTTCGGCGAATACTTCAAGGGCATCGAGGCGCTGCCCGGCTTCGATGCCATGGTCCCCGAGGAATGGCTGGAACTGGCCGCCCGCCGCCACCTGTGGGAAGCCGATCGCGCCCGCCTGCAGAAGCTCGGCTACGAGAAGGTGCTCGAACAGTTGAAGGCGCGCCTGGCCGAGCAGAAGGAACGCCACGCCGGCGGCAGCAAGTGGATCGGCACCGCCGGCACCTCGCCCTTCGGCCACGGCGGCTATAACCCGGAAGGCGTGCGCATCGGCGGCGAATCGGTCGGCAACCGGACGGCGATCAAGGTGTGGGACCAGCGCGAATTCCGCAATCTCGACGACTCGCTCGACCTCGGCGTGCGCAACATCAAGGTCGCCCTGCGCCGCCTGCGCCGTTTCGCGCGCAAGGGCGCGGCGACCGAGCTCGACCTCGACGGCACCATCGCCGGCACCGCCCGCAACGGCGGCTGGCTCGACCTGCACCTGCGCCCGGAAAGGCACAACGCCATCAAGGTGCTGCTTTTCCTCGACGTCGGCGGCTCGATGGACGACCACATCCAGGCCTGCGAGGAATTGTTCTCGGCGGCCCGCGCCGAGTTCAAGCACCTGGAACACTTCTACTTCCACAACTGCGTCTATGAAGGCGTGTGGAAGGACAACCGCCGCCGGCACGGCGAGAAACTGTCCACCTGGGATGTCATCCACACCTACGGCCCGGACTACAAGCTGATCTTCGTCGGCGATGCCAGCATGAGCCCCTACGAGGTCGGCCGTCCCGGCGGCAGCGTCGAGCACTGGAACGAGGAGGCCGGTGCCGTGTGGCTGCAGCGCCTGGTCGACACCTGGCCGCGTGCCGCCTGGCTCAATCCGCTGGCCGAGAACACCTGGGGCTACACGCCGTCGATCGGCATGATCCGCGAAGTCGTCGGCAACGACCGCATGTTCCCGCTGACGCTTGACGGCCTGGAGCGGGCCATGCGCAGCCTGTCGAAATAAAGCCCCCGCACCCTTTTCACAAAGTAGACAAAATCGTGAAATAGTCGATTTCAGACGGGACACACTGCGTCCAGAATTTCCTCCATCGGATCCATCCCATCCCCTGAGGAAAAATCGTGGCCACGCTCAACACCCTCCGTACCGGAAGCCTGATCGACGCCGCCTTTCTGGCGCCAAGTCGCCCGCCTCGCCCCGGCAATCGCCGCTTCGCCGCCGAACAGGAACAAGCCATGGCAAGACGCCTGCAACAACTGCAGAAGGCGCTGGACGACAAGAGCGACAAGTCCCCGCTTGCCCCCGCTTCTCCGGCGGCTTCCCCGACGATGCCCGAACGGCGGGAGCGCAGCCTGGCTCGCACGCTGCTCGCCTGCCTGCTGTCGGCCGCCCTCGGCGCGGGTGGCACCTGGCTGCTCATGGCTGATCTTGGCGCCGCCCCGGGCGAGCCGGGACAGCCCCAGGCAGTCCGCATCTCGCCGACGGCAATCGCCAGCGCCGAGATGGCGGCGCTCGCGACACCCGTCGCTCCCGTGGCGCTCGCCGCCCCCGATGCAGCGCAGGTTGGCGAACTGGTCGAACAATGGCGCCAGGCGTGGTCCGGCCGGGATATTGCAGCCTACCTGGGTGCCTACGGCGCCGCCTTCGAGCCTGCCGTCGGCAGCCGCGACGCCTGGGTTGCCGCGCGCACCAAGAAACTCGCCACGCCGGCCGGGATCGAGGTGCAATTGCGCGAGCTGGTCATCGAAGGTTGGGGAGAGGATCGCTACAAGGTCAGCTTCCTGCAGGACTATGCGTCGGGCAGCTATCGCGAGACCGGGCGCGCCAAGACCTTGCAGGTGGCCCGCGAAAATGGCCAATGGAAGATCGTGCGGGAACAACAGGCCCCGTAAGCGCGCAGAAAATGGAAAGCCGGCCGATAAGCCGGGTTCTGTTCCCCCCTTGCGGGGTTCGGCAATCATTCCTCTAGGCCTGCCGTTACCGACAGGCTCAAGCAACCTACCCGGAAGCAGCGCGGGCCACGCCTCAGCTTCCCTATTTGGTCTTGCTCCGGATGGGGTTTGCCGTGCCGTCCGCCGTTACCGTGGACGCGGTGAGCTCTTACCTCGCCGTTTCACCCTTACCTGTGCGTCTTGCGACGCCATCGGCGGTCTATTCTCTGTTGCACTTTCCGTTGCCTTGGGTCTTGCGACCGTATAGCACCCAGCCGTTAGCTGGCATCCTGCCCAATGGAGCCCGGACTTTCCTCCCGATACCGAAGTATCCAGCGATTGCCTGGCCGACTTTCCGCTGCGGATTATACGCGCACACCCCGCCCGGCCGCCGCAAAACCGTCGTGCGCCCCTTCGTGAAGCATTTAACGGCGACTTTCGGCGACAAACGATACCCTTGGGACGTACCCGGTAACAAAAGCCACGATCGCATAGAGCTTGACCGCCGGGCTATCGTTTGCAGGAAGAGAAGCCATGTACAGCGCACTTCGACGAGCCGTCGAAAAAGGAAATCTGAAAGCGGCCATGATCGCCCTCGATCACGGCGCCGACATCGAGGAAGCCGACATTCACGGCGATCCGGGATTGCCGTTGCGTGTCGCCTGCTTCAGGGGCCATATCGACCTCGTCCGCGAACTGATCCGGCGCGGCGCCGACATCCATGCCCCGAACGCCCAGGGCAGGGGCGGCCCGATCCGCATGGCGCTGCGCGGCGAACACCGCGCCGTCGTCAATCTGCTGCTCGCCCACGGCGCCGAGATGCCCGACGTGCCCCCCAAGCCCAAAGCCATCGCCTGCGAACGCCGCAAACGGCGCGACCGGCGCCTGCGCAACTCGGGGCCGCCCAAGGGTTTGACCGAACGCCGCCTGTACGAGGAACGCCGCGTCACCAGCGTGACCGAGGTGGAGCTCTCGGAAAAGCAATGGGAAACCTACTTTTCCGCGTCGCTGCCCAGCCTTCCCTTCCCCACCCTGCACGATCCGGCGGACCTCGCCTCCGGCGTCTTCGAACGCGCCCGGGATTGAGAAGCGCTGAGCGCATGCAGCGCAGCGACCCGGCCCGGGCGGGCCGAGGAAGGCCGTAGGCAAGTACGGCCAGGGGCGTTTTGTCGGCGGTGCTAAGGCGTGGCCGCGCCGACCGGCAGGGCGCTGCGGTCGATGACCTTGCGCAGCACGAAGCTGGTATGCACGCCGGTGACGCCGGTGATCCGGGTCAGCTTGTTGAGCAGCAGGTCCTGGTAGGCATCCATGTCGCGCACCACGACCTTGAGCTGGTAGTCCGACTGCTGGCCGGTGATCAGCAGGCATTCCAGCACTTCCGGAATGTCGGCGATAGTGGCTTCCAGGTTGGCGAAGCGCTCGGGGGTGTGCTGGTCCATCGAAATGCCGATCAGGGCGGTCAATGTCAGCCCCAGCCGCCGGGCATCGAGATGCGCCCGGTAGCCGGCGATCAGTCCCGACTCTTCCAGCGTGCGCACGCGGCGCAGGCAGGGCGAAGGCGACAGGCCGATGCGGTCGGCCAGGTCCTGGTTGCTGATGCGCCCGTCGTGCTGCAGGATGGCCAGGATTTGCCGGTCGTAGCGATCGAGTTCCATAAAAAGGCCCCGCAAGAAAAGAGGCAGCAATATTGCTGCCTCGACGTCGTTTAAGCAAGCCTCGATCGGCCAGCGATCACACGACGCAATTTTCAGTCGCGCAGGCTGCTGAAAACAAAATCCTTCTCCTGCTGCGAGCGATGACAGGCATGGCAGTCCGCCTGGGCCTTGGCATCCAGGCTGCCTTTCCGCGTCCGGGCGTCGAAAACCTCGTAGCCCCAGCCGTCGTTGGCCTTGTGCGCCCGGGCATTGCGGGACATGACGACGACCGCCTTGCGCTGGCCCTCGGCCACGGCATTGTCCTTGTCGACGGCCTCGAACAGGTCGAACACGATGACCGATCCGTCGGCGAACTTCCCCGACTTGTAGCCCTGCATCGCCTTCGCGTTGGCATAGATGTGGTGCATGCCGCCGACGGCGTCGTAGAGCGGATGGCCCGGCTTGAGGACCATCGACTTGACGTGCCCCCACTGGCGGAAGCCGTTCGGATAGGCCACTTCGCCGGCCACGGCCGACACGGATGCCGTCGCGGCAGCGACGGCCAGGATCAGGTTGATGAATACACGCATGATTTTCTCCTCGCTCGGTTGATGGACATCGCCCCCGTGGACGATGAATCAAGTTTCGATTCGATACCATTATTTGTCAAGCTGGTTTTGAATCGCTACCATCAACACATGGATCGATCCTCTCTTCCCCAACTGCTCAACGCCCTGTCGCGGGCGATGCAGAACGAGCAGCGCCAGGCGGCGCTGGGCGCCGGCTTGCTGCCGGTCCAGCTCGCCATCCTCGGCTACCTGCGCGATGCCAACCGCTACAGCAACATGCCGCAATGCCTGACCGAGTACCTCGGCCTGACCAAGGGAACGGTTTCGCAAAGCCTGAAAATCCTCGAGGAGCGCGGCTGGGTACTGCGCCAGGCCGACGAATCCGACCGTCGCGTCGTGCGCCTGGCCTTGAGCGACACTGGCAGGCGCGTGCTCGACAGCGCGGCGGACGATGCCTGGCAGGCGGCGCTCCGCCATTTGCCGAGCGGCGACCAGGAGAGCCTGCGCGCCCTGCTGACCCGACTGCTGGCCTCGTGGCAACAGGAGCGCAACGGCAAGACCTTCGGCGTCTGCCGGACTTGCCGCCACTTCCGCCCCGGCGAAGCGGGCCATCAATGCGGACTGACCGGCGAGGCCCTCAGCGAAGCTGACAGCGCGCAAATTTGCCGCGAGCACAGCCTGCCGTAGGCACATCCGCCCAGACTTTCGGATACGAAAAACATTTTATTGCCGCGAATTGCATATATCGGCAATATAAAATCAAAAACACAACAAGCGCTGCGATAAAACGCAAGCACATGCCGGGCGTTGTTCCGTAAGATTCAGTCCATCGAATCCCCTTTCAGGAACAGCGCCATGAAGCCGAACCCCAGCACCAAATACACCGCCTTCCCGCCGGTACGACTCGCCGACCGCCAATGGCCGGGCCGCGTCATCGACAGGGCGCCGACCTGGATGAGCACCGACCTCCGCGACGGCAACCAGGCCCTTTTCGAGCCGATGAACGCCGACAAGAAGATGCGCATGTTCCAGATGCTCTGCGCCATCGGCTTCAAGGAAATCGAAGTCGCCTTCCCGTCGGCCTCGGAAACCGAGTTCGGCTTCGTGCGCGGCCTCATCGAAGGCGGCCACATTCCCGCCGACGTGACCATCGAAGTGCTTACCCAGGCCCGCGAACACCTCATCCGCCGCACCTTCGAGTCGCTCAAGGGTGCGCCCAAGGCCATCGTCCACGTCTATAACGCCACCAGCAAGGTCTTCCGCGACAACGTCTTCGGCATGAGCAAGGCCGAGGTCGTCGCCATGGCCACCGACGCCGTGCGCCTCGTCCGCACGCTTGCCGACGAGATGCCGGAAACCGAGATCACCCTCGAATACAGCCCGGAAACCTTCACCGCCACCGAGCTTGATTTCGCCAAGGAAGTCTGCGACGCCGTCACCGCCACCTGGGGCGCCACGCCGCAGCGCAAGGTCATCCTCAACCTCCCGACCACCGTCGAGATCGCCACGCCCAACGTCTACGCCGACCAGATCGAGTGGATGCACCGCAACCTCGAACGCCGCGACAGCGTGATCATCAGCCTCCACCCGCACAACGACCGCGGCACCGCCGTCGCCGCCGCCGAGCTCGGCCTCATGGCCGGCGCCGACCGCGTCGAGGGCTGCCTCTTCGGCAATGGCGAGCGCACCGGCAACGTCGACCTCGTCACCCTCGCCCTCAACATGTACACGCAAGGCGTCCATCCGGGCCTCGACTTCTCGGACATCAACGCCGTTGCGCGCACCTTCGAACACTGTAGCCAGCTCCCGATCCACCCGCGCCACCCATACGTCGGGGATCTCGTTTTCACGGCCTTCTCCGGCTCCCACCAGGACGCCATCAAGAAGGGGTTCTCCGCTCAAAAGGCGGATGAGCAATGGTCAGTGCCCTACCTCCCGATCGACCCGGCCGACGTCGGCCGCAGCTACGACTCGGTGATCCGCGTCAACAGCCAGTCGGGCAAGGGCGGCATCGCCTACCTGATGGAAACCGAGTACGGCGTGATCATGCCGCGCCGTCTTCAGGTCGAGTTCTCCGGCGTCGTCCAGCAATACACCGACAAGCACGGCGGCGAGGTCAGCGCCGACGCGATCTGGAACATCTTCAGCCAGACCTACCTCGCGGCCGAAAGCGTCGTTCGCTACCGCGAACACCATCTCTACGAGCACGGAAGCGCGCAAGGCATCCGCCTCTCGGTCGACATCGACGGCACGCCGCACATCCTCACCGGCGAAGGCAACGGTCCGATCAACGCGGCCATGCACGCCCTCGAAAGCGCCGGCATCAAGGTGCAGGTCCGCAACTACGAGGAGCGTTCGATGGTGCCGATGGGCGAGGACGGCAACGCCCGGGCCTGCGCCTTCGTCGAAATGGCGGCCAGCGGCAAGGGCGAAACCTTCGGTGTCGGCATCGACAGCAACATCGTCACCGCGTCGATCAAGGCCATCGTCAGCGGCATCAACCGCCTCGAGGTCGTCGGACGCGTCCAGCAGGCAGCCTGAGCGACGGAGCCGGCGCCGCGCGCTCAGTTGCGCTGGCGCCGGCCCGGACGAAACTGCCAGGTATCGTCGTAATAGGCCGGGTCCTCGCTGGCCGGCACCAGGCCCGGAATGCCCAGCAAGGGCAGGGGCTGGAGATCGGCCGAGCGGGTGACGCGGCCGGCCCCTACATCGGCCGCCAGCAAGCCATCCACCGCAAGGCTCAAGTCGGCCGCCGGCAGCGCCAGCCAGGATGCATCCACCGGATAGAGCAGCGCCTTGGAGGTCAGGCCGCGAAACGGCGCCAGCAACTGCTCGTAGGTGGCGTGGCCGAAGACCACGAAGCGCATGTGTCGCCGGACCTCGTCGCGCCGTTCGACAAACAGCTCCTTCCAGCGAAACCCGCGCAGGCAGTCGAGCAGTTCCGGCCGGCTAGCCAGCACGGCGATGCCGCACTCGTCGAAATGGGTCAGCGCGTCGCGCACCTTGCCCCGCAATTCGCCCGGTGCCTGCATGGCGCGGACGTGGGCGGCGCTGATCGCCTTCTTGGTTTGCGGAAAGTTCAACCAGACGAGGGCGTTGAAGAAGTCGTGCCAGTTGTCCGGGCGGGTCTCGACCTCGCCGGACTCATGGATGCGGCACTCGTAGATCCGGCCGTCGGCCTGTGGCGGCACGAAGCGGATGCGCTGCCCGTTATCGAGATGCACCGGGAAGCGCCCGGCCAGTTCGGCCAGCGCCGCGGCATCGGGGCGGTCCGGCAAGCGATCCAGCCAGGGACGCAGCGGGTCGAACAGGAAACCCGCAAAAGGCGAGCGAGCGCTCACTCTTCGGCGGCGGTATTGTCCGCCTCGTCTTCCTTGACGAACACAAGCACACCTTTCTTCAGGCGGAAGGTCCCCTTCAAGGTCCCCAGCCCCTCCGGCGGCTCGCTGTCCATCCTGGCGAAGCTCTCGCAGGTCTGCGTCTCGGTCGCGAACATCTTCTTGCCGGCCTTGACGATGAAGGCGCCGGACGGCACCTGGTAGACCTCGACCCTGGTCTTCTCCGTCGCCACGCCCAGGCTGTGCCGGCGCATGCAGGCCGGCATCCGGGAAACGACCAGGTAGAGATTGAGCTTGCTGTCCCAGAAATACGGCTGCTCGCGGATCAGCGACAGCACATGCTCGCGGGTGTTGTCGATCTCGTACGTCGCGCCATCGTTCACACAGGCCGACAGCAGCGGCAGGGCGAACAGCGGCAGGAGAAGATGACGCAGACGCATGGTCGGTTTCCTCAGAGCATTTTCCAGGTCAGTGTTTCGCCGGCGCGCAGCGGCACGATGCTGTCGGTCGCCAGGTAGGGATATTCGCCCGGCACCGTCCAGCTCTCCTTGGCCAGCGTAATCCGCTCGGCATTGCGCGGCAAGCCGTACCAGTCCGCACCGTGGAAGCTGGCGAAGCCCTCCAGCTTGTCCAGCGCACCGGCCTGTTCGAAGGCTTCGGCATACAGCTCGATGGCGGCGTAGGCCGTGTAGCAGCCGGCGCAACCGCAGGCCGCTTCCTTGGCGCCCCGCGCGTGCGGCGCCGAGTCGGTACCGAGGAAGAATTTCGGGTTGCCCGAAATCGCCGCGGCGACCAGCGCCTCGCGATGCGTCTCGCGCTTGAGCACCGGCAGGCAGTACCAGTGCGGCCGCACGCCGCCCTGGAAGATGGCGTTGCGGTTGTAGAGCAGGTGATGCGCGGTAATCGTCGCGCCGACGTTGGCCGGCGTGGAGGCCACGAATTCGGCGGCATCCTTGGTGGTGATGTGCTCCATGACCACGCGCAGCTTCGGGAAACGCTGCGTCAGCGGCAGCAGCACGGTGTCGATGAAGACCTTTTCGCGGTCGAAGAGATCGACCGTCTGGTCGGTCACCTCGCCATGCACCAGCAGCGGCAGGCCGACGCGCTCCATTTCGGCCAGCGTGGCGTAGGCCTTGGCGATATCGGTCAGCCCGGCATCGGAATTGGTCGTCGCCCCGGCCGGATACAGCTTCACCGCCTTGACAAAGCCGGACGCGGCGGCCTTGGCCACTTCGCTGGCCGGCGTATTGTCGGTCAGGTACAGCGTCATCAGCGGCTCGAAAGCCATGCCGGCCGGCACGGCGGCCAGGATGCGGTCGCGGTAGGCGGCGGCCTGCTCGACGGTGGTCACCGGCGGCTTCAGGTTGGGCATGACGATGGCGCGGCCGAACTGGCGCGCGGTGTGCGGCAGCACGGCGGCGAGCGCCTCGCCGTCGCGCAGGTGGAGATGCCAGTCGTCGGGGCGGGTGATGGTCAGTTGCATGTGGATTTCCGGAAACATTCTTCCGCGATTTTAACAGCCCGCCGCCCGGCGCAACGAAGAGATACCCTTCAATGGAGGGCAAGCCAGGCAACAATCGGCAAACCGAGGTTGGCGCACAGCAGCATTCCATACCAACGCCTGCCGGCCCGCAGGCTCTGCAGGACGGCCGCTGCCGTGAGCGTCGACAGCGAGAGGAAGACGGCAGCCATGAACAAGGCCTGCCCGCCGTCGATCAGCGCCGCATTCCGGGAGCGCCTGCCGAGCGACAGCATCAGGCTCCCATCGACGACGATCCACCAGCCGGCCACCGCCCACAGAAGCGCCAGCACCAGCAGGGCCCGGCGGCCTGCCCGCGAGCGGATGACGACCGGCGTCAGCCCGCTGCCCACGCCTTAGCCCTTCAGGGCCAGCGCCCGCTCGTAGAGCGCGTTCTTCGCCGCGCCGGTGATCGCCGCCGCCAGCTTGGCCGCCTGCTTGGTCGGCAGGCCATCGGCGAGCAGCAGCCTGAGCACGCGCTCGCCTTCGCCGTCGTCACCGCCTTCCGGCGCACCGGAGAGCATCAGCACGAATTCGCCGCGCTGGCGGTTGGCGTCCTCCTTCAGCCAGTCCAGCGCTTCGCCCAGGGGCAGGGAATGCACGCTTTCGAACAGCTTGGTCAGCTCGCGGGCAATGACCAGCGTCCGCTCGCCGAACACCGTTGCCATGTCGGCCACGGTTTCCAGCACGCGATGCGGCGCCTCGTAGAAAACCAGGGCGCAGGGGGTATCGCGCAGTTCCTCCAGCGCCTGCCGGCGCTGCCCGCCCTTGGAGGGCAGGAAGCCGTAGAACAGGAAATGCTCGTCGAGCAGGCCGGAAGCCGACAGTGCCGTGGTCGCGGCACACGGCCCGGGCAGCGGCACCACCTTGCAGCCGGCGGCGCGCACGGCGGCGACGACGCGGGCGCCGGGGTCGGAAATGCCGGGGGTGCCGGCGTCGGAAATGAGCGCCACCGATTCGCCGGCCTGCAGGCGCTCGACAATGCGCCCAGCCGCCTCGTGTTCGTTGTGCCGGTGCGCCGGCAGGGTGCGCGCCCGGGCGCCGAGCTGCTTGAGCAGCGGGCCGCTGTGCCGGGTGTCCTCGGCGGCGACCCAGGGCACCGCGCGCAGGACTTCCTCGGCCCGCCGCGTCAGGTCGGAGAGATTCCCGAGCGGCGTCGGGACAACATACAATGCAGCGAATTCTTCCGTCATTTTTTCGGGATGCAGGCAAAGACCAACGATACCACCACCGCCCGCGGCCGCGAAGCCGAGGAGCGGGCGGCGCGCCACCTGAAACGCAGCGGCCTGCAGCTCGTCGCGCGCAATTTCCGCGTGCGCGGCGGCGAGATCGACCTGATCTGCCGCGACGGCCGGCGCCTGGTCTTCGTCGAAGTGCGCCAGCGCAGCCGCAACGACTTCGGCGGCGCTGCCGCCAGCATCACGACCGGCAAGCAGCGCCACATCATTCTCGCCGCCCGGCACTATCTCGCCGGCAAACCGGAATGCGACTGCCGTTTCGATTGCGTGCTGATCGACGGCGAACGCCTGGAATGGCTCAAGGATGCGTTTTCTGCCGACGCTTAGCCTGCTCGCCTGGCTGGGCTGCGCCCAGGCGGAAGGCGTGCGCGCGCTGATCCAGAGCTCGCCGCTGGCCGGCAGCCAGTATTACGCCTTGAGCGCGCTATGGCAGGAGATCCGGGCGGGGGATGAGCTGACCCTGGTGCGCGAACCGGACAATCGCCACGACCGCAACGCCGTCCGCGTCGAATGGCGCGGGCAGAAGCTGGGCTACGTGCCGCGCGCCGAGAACCGCCTGATCGCCGACGCCATGGATGCCGGCGAGCGATTGACCGCCCGCGTGTCGTCGGTAAACGACAACAAAAATCCATGGCTGCGGGTGGCCTTCGAGGTCTTCGTCGAGCTGTGAGGTAGAATGCCTTGATCTATAGACACAAAAGCCCGAACGTTATGGATCTGATTGCCCGCGTCGCCAAGAATTTCGAGGACAGCGCCCACACCAAGCTCAACGCCGTCGAACTGATGGCCGCTCCGATTGCCGCCGCCATCGAGACGATGACCAACAGCCTGATCAACGGCGGCAAGATTCTCGCCTGCGGCAACGGCGGCTCGGCCGGCGACGCGCAGCATTTCGCCGCCGAACTGATCGGCCGCTTCGAAGCCGAGCGCCAGGAACTGGCCGCCATCGCGCTGACCACCGACAGCTCGATCCTGACCGCCATCGCCAACGACTATTCGTTCAACCAGATTTTCTCCAAGCAGGTGCGCGGCCTCGGCCACGCCGGCGACGTGCTGCTGGCGATCTCGACCTCCGGCAATTCCGGCAACGTCATCGAGGCGATCAAGGCCGCCCACGAAGCCGACATGCGCGTCATCGCGCTGACCGGCAAGGGCGGCGGCCAGATCGGCGACATGCTGCTCGACGACGACATCCACCTCTGCGTGCCGGCCGACCGCACGGCGCGCATCCAGGAAACCCATCTGCTGATCATCCACTGCCTGTGCGATGGCATCGATGCACTGCTTCTCGGAGTCGAATGATGCAAAAAGCCAAACTGAGCCTCGCCGCCCTGGCCCTGATCGTCGCCCTGCCCGGCCTGCAGGGTTGCGTCGAGGCCGCCCTGCTCGGCACCGCCGCCGCGGCCAGCGTGATGTCGGCGCACGACCGCCGCTCGACCGGCACGCAGACCGACGATGAAACCATGGAATGGAAGGCCAACAACCACGTTCCGGCGCAGTACGCCAAGCAGGCGCACGCCAACTTCACCGCCTTCAACCGCCGCATCCTGATCACCGGCGAAGTGCCGAACGAAGATGCCAAGGCCAGCATCGAAGCGGAAATTCGCAAGATCGAAGGGGTCAAGGACGTCTTCAACGAGTTGGGCATCGGCCCGGCCACGCCGCTGACCAGCCGCAGCAACGACAGCTTCATCACCTCCAAGGTCAAGGCCCGCCTGGTCGACACCAACCAGCTGTCGGCCAACCACATCAAGGTGCTGACCGAGCGCGGCATCGTCTATCTGATGGGCATCGTCAACGAGCGCGAGGCCAAGGTCGCCATCGCCGTCGCCCGCACTACGGCCGGCGTGGTCAAGGTGGTCAACGTGCTGGAAGTGGTCGGCGAGGATGAAACCCGCCGCCTCGACAACCAGGTGCTGGGCGCCCGCAACCCGCCGCCGCCGAGCGCGCCGGTCGAGAACCGCTGATTCGCCAGCGCCCTGCCGGAAGGCGGGCTGCGCCGACAGGGCGTCCCGGGCAACCGGGGCGCCCTGTTCGCTTGGGAACGACGCCCGGCCTTACTTGCCGCGATAGCGCACGATCAGGTCGCGGCGATTGTGGGCGCCGGTCTTGATGAAAATCTGCTCGATGTGGCTGCGCACCGTCCAGAACGAAATCCCCATCTCGCGGGCGATTTCCTTGTCGGTCTTGGCCGCCAGTATCCTTTCGGCAATCTCGCGTTCCCGCTGCGAGAGCAGGGACATGAAATCCTGCCCTTCGGGCATCGGCGACACCGGCTCGGCATCGGACAGCGCGTAGGTGCGGAGCAGCTTGGTCAGGCGCCAGATCAACTCTTCCGGCGAGAACGGCTTGCTGATGAAATCGTCCGCGCCGCTTTTCAAGGCCAGCAGCCGCCGCGGCAGATCGTCATAGCCCGACATGACGAGTATGGGCTGCCGGCCGTCCAGATGCCGCTCGCGGACGTCACGCACCATGCTGATACCGCTCTGTATGCCCTCCAGAACGACATCGACGATGAGCAGCTGGTACTTTCCCCGGCGGTAGCGCGCCAATCCGGCCTTGACGCTGGTGCAGACATCCACCTCGAGGCCGAGCGCGCGGCACAGGTGCACCACGTAGCTGGCGTGCGACTCCGAGTCCTCGAGCAGCAGGACCCGGCCGCTGAAATGCGCCTGCTCGCGATCCGCCACATAAGCGGCGATGAAGTCGCCCAGGGCGCACGGATCGCGCCGCAGGAACACCTCGGTCGCCCCGGCCCGCATCGCCACGTTGGCCAGCGCACGGTCTTCGTTGCCAGTCACGAAGGCGACCGGCAACATCGCCGTCTCGATCGACAGGCGGACCGCCTCGATCAGTTGCAGGCTGTCGCCATCGGCCAATTCGTTGGCCACCACCATCAAGGCGTAGTCATCCTCCAGCATGCGCAGGGCCTCGGCCTCGCCGGAGCAGGCAACAAAGTCGAGTCCATATTGCTTGGCCATCTGCTGAACGATTGCCTGCTGGGTTAGGGATGGCTCCACACACAGCAATTTTTGCATCTGAGGCGGCATAAACACCCCGACCAGTTATTTGTGTCGATTTTATCGTTTTATTTATTCAACCGTACCCCTAACTTTAGGGATAGGTTCCCGCGGCCAATCATTAACATCTAAGTCAGCATCCTGCCTCCGCCCCGAATGAACCCCCGAATGAAGTACGTACTATCATCGCTCCAAAGAGCCCGTCTACACCTGGACAATCCCGCGTCCAGCCCGGACGTGCATTCGGTCGTGCACGACCTGATGCAGGAGCTGATCTACACCATGGGGCTCACCAACAGCTGGGAGACGACGGGCACGCCGGTGGACGAAACCTGGGAACACGTCTGGCTGTACGACCTGATCGAGGGCCTGACCGACACCTGCTTCAAGCTCTCGGAAGCCACACCCGACCAGGCCGCGCTGACCTTGCGCACGCGCCTGGACCGCGCCATCGAAGGCTGCCTGCGCCCACCGCCCCCGCTGCACGCCTAAGCCGGACCGGGCGGCCGCCGAGCGCTGGCAATAGTGCGCTTACTTGAGAAATTCGTCGATCTTCTTCAGCAGGTCCTTGTCGTCGGGCTTGGTAAAGCTGGTGTAGGCCACCACCTGCGTCGCGTCGCGATTGATCAGGTATTTGTGGAAATTCCACTTCGGCCGGCTACCGGTGATCTCGGCCAGCTGTCGATAGAAGGGATTGGCATCCCTGCCCTTGACCACCGTCTTGCCGACCATCGGGAACTCGACGCCATAGGTCAGCCGGCAGAAATCGGCGATTTCCTTGTCGCTGCCCGGCTCCTGCTCGCCGAAATCGTTGGACGGAAAACCGACGACCACCAGTCCCTTGTCCCGGAGGCGGGCATACAGCTTCTCCAGCCCGTCGTACTGCGAGGTGAAGCCGCAGTAGCTGGCGGTATTGACGACGAGAACCACCTTGCCGGCGTACTGGCACAGCGGCATCGGCTTGCCGTCCTGCAGAACGCTGAACGTGTGGTCGAGCAAGGGCGGGCAGGCTGCCGCGGCGCTCGCCGGCAGTACGCCCGCCGAAATCAGGCCGACGATGCCGAGCCAGCGTTTGAGAAAACCTTTCATCTTCAGCTCCTGTCTGTTCCGTCCGGGACGAATCGCCCGCTCCACCTCGGCCCCGCCGGCATTCGTCCGACGGCCCGATGATCGCTACCCACAAGTGAATTGACCATCCTCGCGCCATGGCGTTCGCCGGCCGGCGACATGCCATGACGGAAGGTAGCAGCTTTGTATCGTTTTGTTTCCCCTCCGCGCCGGGCTCAACCTTTGGCGCGGCATGACGTTAATAGAGGCGTGACCGGCAGGTTTGCCGGGGCAACGCACAGGAGCCGCATCATGACCTACTGCAGCCAACTGGATATCGAATCGCTCGCCGCGACCGCCAGCCGCGCGGCCGCCTACGTCGACGACTGCGACAGCGGGGCCCGCGACGTCCGCCTCGACCCCAACTACTACCAGGCATGTAGCAATGTGCTGATCCAGATCTTCAAGGTCTGCGATGCGCCACGCGATTTCCCGATGCTGCTCGCGCACTCGCCGGCGGCACGCGAAGTCGACGAGGCGCTGCGCATCGGGCAGCGGATTTGCGCCGACCGCGCCAGCCACTGCCCCGAGCTCGACGCCGTCCTCCGGCGTCAGGCGCGCTGAAGCGGACGGCAAGCCCCTTTCCGCCCCGGCGGGGAATGGCCGGGGGCATTCGCTTTTCATGCAGCCGCCCCCGACAGGCACTAAAATGGGGGCATTGCCACCGACCTACACGCCATGTCCTACGCCCAACCCGGTTTCGAAACCAAAATCTGCCCCCCCGGGGAACTCGCCGCACGCGCCGCCCAACTCGCCCGTCCGCTGGTATTCACCAACGGCTGCTTCGACATCCTGCACCGCGGCCACGTCACCTACCTGGCCCAGGCAGCCGCCCTCGGCACCACCATGGTCGTCGCGCTGAATACCGATGCCTCGGTGAAGCGCCTGGGCAAGGGCGACGACCGCCCGGTCAATGCCCTGGAAGACCGGCTGGCGGTGATGGCCTCGCTCGGCTGCGTCTCGCTGGTCACCTGGTTCGACGAGGACACGCCGCTCCAGCGCATCCTGGAATGCCGGCCGGAGATCCTGGTCAAGGGCGGCGACTGGCCGGTCGACAAGATTGTCGGCTGCCAGGAGGTCAATGGCTGGGGCGGCAGCGTTCATTCGATCCCCTTCATCCACCAGAAATCGACCACCGCGCTGCTGGAAAAAATCCGGCGCCTCTGAGCAAACAGGCCATGCCGACGCATCCCAGGGAAGCCGAGGGCCTCAGCGAGCGGGAGCAGCAAACCCGCCTGCGGGCCGCGGCCTTCCTGGTCGTCGGCTTGCCCATCATCGGCTACGGCGTCGGCACGGGCATCGCCGAGGGCAGTCCGGCGCTCACCATCCTGGGCACCTTGACCGCACTGGCCGTCAGCATCGGCGCCTTCCTGCTCTGGCGCAAACAGGGCGGCTACCGGGCCATCCGCCCCGGCATCGCCTGCCATACCGCCCTGATGCTCTACCTGGTGGCCTTTTCGGGCACCGAGCACGCGCGCAGCCTGTGGTTCCTGACCGTACCGCTGACCTCGATCATGCTGCTGCCGCCGCGCGAAGGAACCGCCTGGTCGATCGGCGCCATCGCCATCGCCTGCGGCCTGATGTTCCAGGCCGGGGGGCTGGAAGGCTCGCACGCCTACTCGTCGATCTTCGCTGTCCGCTACACCATCCTGGCCCTGATGATCACCGGCGTGCTGTGCTGGTCGGAAGTTCTGCTCGAGCGTTACCAGATCCGGCTGCAGAACCAGAATGCCGCGCTCAAGGACGAACGCGACCATCTCGAGAACGAGGTTATCCAGCGCGCGGCGCTGGAGGAGGAGTTGCGCTACCTGGCCACCACCGACTCGCTGACCGGCCTGCTCAACCGTCGCGCCTTCATGGCCGCCCTGGCCGGCGAACTGACCCGCAGCCAGCGCCTGAACAGCCCGCTCACCGTGCTCATGATCGACATCGACCACTTCAAGCAGATCAACGACAGCCAGGGGCATCCGGCCGGCGATGCGGTGCTCGTTCATCTGTCGGCCCTGCTCCAGGAACAGTTGCGCAGCATCGACAAACTGGGGCGCATCGGCGGCGAAGAGTTTGCCATCATGCTGGTCGACACCCCGGCCGATGCCGCCGGGATCGTGGTCGGACGGCTGCTCGAGGCCATCCGTAACCGCCCGGCCGAGCATCCGGAAAGCCATCGCCCGATCGCCTTCACGGCCAGCATCGGCTGCACGGAACGTCACCCGGACGACGACGAGCTGACTTCCCTGAGCCGCGCCGACCGGGCGCTCTATGCCGCCAAGCAGGACGGCCGCAACCGCAGCCACTGGATTTGAGAGCCTGCCGCGACAGGCTCCCGCTTGCTACAGGACGACCTGCGTCCCGAGTTCGACGACCCGGTTGCTCGGGATGTTGAAGAAGGCCGTAGCCGAGCCGCCGTTGCGGAACATGGCGACGAAGAGCTTTTCGCGCCAGAAGGCCATTTCGGAACCGAGGCGGGGAATCAGCGTCTCGCGGCCGATGAAGTAGGAGGTTTCCAGCGAGCTGAACTCAAGGCCCGAAGCGACGCACATGCCCATCGCCAGCGGGATGTCCGGCTCATCCTTGAAACCGTACTGGACGATGACGCTCCAGAAGTTCTCCTTGAGCTGGCGCACCTCGACCCGGTCGATATCCGGCACGTAAGGCACGTCGAAGAACTGCACCGACACCAGCACGACGCGCTCGTGCAGCACCTTGTTGTGCATCAGGTTGTGCAGCAGGGCGTGCGGCACGCCCTTCGGATCGGCGTTGAGGAATACCGAGGTCCCGGCCACCCGCGTCGGCATCGACGAAGCCAGCGACTCGATGAACATCGACAGTTCGAGGCGCTCGCCCTTCAGGCGGTCGGAGAGCAGCTGGCGGCCGCGCTTCCAGGTCGTCATCAGGATGAAGACGCCCATCCCGGCGACCAGCGGGAACCAGCCGCCATCGGGAATCTTCAGGATGTTGGCGGTCAGGAAGACGAGTTCGACGGCGAGGAAGCAGGCGAACAGCAGGCCGGCCCTGAGCCAGCCCCAGCCCCAGACCTTGGCGGCGACGACCGTGGCCAGGATGGAGGTGATGACCATGTCGCCGGTGACGGCGATGCCGTAGGCGGCGGCGAGGTTGTTCGACGACTTGAAACCGAGCACCAGGATCATCACGGCGACCATCAGGCCCCAATTGACGGCCGGCAGGTAGATCTGCCCCTGCTCCTTCTCGTTGGTGTGCTGCACCTCCATGCGCGGCACGAAACCGAGCTGCATGGCCTGGCGGGTCACCGAGAAGGCGCCGGAAATCACCGCCTGCGAGGCGATCACCGTGGCCAGGGTGGCCAGGCCGATCAGCGGATACAGCGACCACTCCGGAGCCGAGCGGAAGAAGGAATTGTCGGCCACCGCCGGGTCGGCCAGAATGGCCGCGCCCTGGCCGAAGTAGTTGAGCACCAGCGCCGGCAGCACGAAGGCGAACCAGGCGCGAGAAATCGGCTTGCGCCCGAAGTGCCCCATGTCGGCGTACAAGGCCTCGGCCCCGGTCACCGCCAGCACGACGTTGCCCATGGCGACCAGCGACATGGCCTTGTTGGCGAGCAGGAACTGGTAGCCGTGGAGCGGATTCAGCGCCGCCAGGATTTCCGGGTGGACAACGATATTGTTGATGCCGAGCAGGGCCAGCACCGAGAACCAGATCAGCATGACCGGTCCGAAGAAGGCGCCGACCACGGCGGTGCCGCTTTTCTGGACGAAGAACAGCCCGAACAGCACGACGATGGTGATCGGAATGATGAAGGGGTGCAGCGCCGGCGCCCCGACCTCCAGCCCCTCGACGGCGGACAGCACCGAAATGGCCGGAGTCACCATGCCGTCGCCGTAGAACATCGCCGCGCCGAGCACCCCGACGATCATGATCCACCGGGCGTGGTGCGGCTTGTCCTGCACCGTGTGCAGCGCCAGCGCGATCAGCGCCATGATGCCGCCCTCGCCCCGGTTGTCGGCGCGCATGATGAAAGTCACGTACTTGACCGAGACGACGATGATCAAGGCCCAGAAGAACAGCGACAGGCTGCCGTAGATGTTGGCTTCGTTGACCGGGATCGGGTGGTTGCCGGCGAAGACTTCCTTGACCGCGTAGAGCGGGCTGGTGCCGATGTCGCCATAGACGACGCCGAGGGCGGCCAAGGCCAGTGCGGCAAAACGCTTGCCGGAAATATCATCGGCCGCGGGTTGGTTGCTCATGGAATGCTGTTTCCTGACTATCTGGCGGCCTTCTGTCCGGGCCGCTCCACGGTTGATCCGGCAGCAGCGCGGCCCGTGCAGGCGGCGCGACCACCGGCCCTGCTCAGCCGCCCAGCGCGGCCTTCAGCGACTGGACTTCCTCTTCCGACTCCTCGACGATCTCGGCCAGCGTCTCGGCGTCGAACAGGGTATCGAGCATCGAGGTGTCGACCGCCCCGTCAAGCTCCGGATCGCGCCAGCAGGAGGTGCGATTGGCGATCTTGTTGGCGACGTAGAGCACGTCCGACAGGTTGCCGACCGATTCGATCTCGCGGTCGGTTTCGTGGTCGCGCACCGCATCCAGCACCTGTTCCGGCGACCCCAGGGCCGACAGCAGGGCATGGCCGATATTGTCGTGCCAGCCGACGAGCAGGCCGTGCAGTTCGACCTTGTCGTTGACCAGCTCGGGGAAATTGGCGGCGCGGGACATCAGGTAGAAGACGCCGAGGTCGTGCACCAGGCCGGTGAACATCGCCTCGTCGCCGTTGATCTTGGCCAGCTTGCGGGCCAGCACGCGGCACAGCGCCGCGACGTGCGAGGTGTGCTCCCACAGGCGCTGGGAAATCCCCTCGAACGGCTGCATCTGCTTGGACTTCAGCAGTTGCTCCATGGCCACCGCGAAGGACACCGTGCGCACCGCCTCCATGCCGACCCGGACGATGGCGCTCTTGACGTCGGCGATCTCGCGGCCGCTCGGGTTCAGCGCCACCGAGTTGGCCATGCGAATGATCTTGGCGCTCATCAGCGGCTCGGCGCCGACCAGCTTCGCCAATTGCTCGATGCTCAGGTTGGGATCCTTGAGCGCGCTGCGCACCTGGAAGGTGATGTCGAGAAAGGTCGGGAAAGTGATCTCGGAGCCCGACAGGTCGCGGGCGATGTCTTCGAGAACCTTGAAGGTGACGGCGTTGGTCATGCGGATACCTTTGAACGAATGTTCGGGCGAAGCCGGGAACCGAAACGTCCCGGCTGTCGGCGGGTCAGAACGGGATATCGTCGCCCAGATCGTCGAAGGAGGGCTTCGGCTTGTTCTTCGGCGGCGCCGGGGCGTAATCGGTCGGTTCGTCGTAACCGCCACCGCCGCCACCGGCCGGGGCACCCATGCCCTGACGCGAACCGAGCATCTTCATGTCGTCACAGCGGATTTCGGTGGTGTAGCGCTCCTGGCCATCCTTGTCCGTCCACTTGCGGGTACGCAGGCTGCCCTCGACATAAACCTGGGAGCCCTTCTTCAGGTACTGGCTGCAAATCTCGGCCAGCTTGCCGAAAGCCGAGATGCGGACCCACTCGGTCATTTCCTTGCGCTCGCCGCTCTGCTTGTCCCGCCAGCTTTCGGTGCAGGCGATGCTGAAATTGCAGATCGCCTCGCCGCTGGCGGTATAGCGCGTTTCCGGATCGCGACCCAGATTACCGATGCCGATCCATTTGTTTACCGATGCCATTGCCTGTATCTCCTAAACAGTTGGTGCCGCACCGGCCGGCTGGCGCCGCTGCGGAAAATTCATGGTGCTCGCCACCGCCAGCCAGATCAGGACCAGACCGGTGCACGCAGCAAAAACAGCATTATCGCCGAAATGCTGCGCAATATATCCGCCCAGCGCGCCGCCGATGAAAAGCCCCATCGCCTGGGTCGTGTTGTAAACGCCCAGCGCCGCGCCCTTGGCCGAGGGCGGCGCGGTCCGCGAAACCAGTGACGGCAGCGTTGCTTCCAGCACGTTGAAGGCGACGAAGAAAAGAAGCAGCCACAGGGCCAGCGCCCACAGACTTTCATGCAGCGCATACAGGCCGGCCTGGACGACGACCAGCAAGCCGACGGCGGCGATGAAGACCGGGCGCATCTTGTCCTTGCGCTCGGCGGCGATGATCGCCGGCACCATGACGACAAAGGAAACCAGCACCGCCGGCAGATAGACCTTCCAGTGCGCCGCCGCCTCCAGGCCGCCATGCTCGACCAGGGCGTGCGGCAGCACGACGAACATGGCCATCTGCACCATGTGCAGCGTGAAGATACCCGTATTCAGGCGCAGCAGATCGGCATCGAAAATTACCCGGCGCAGCGGCAGCTTTTCGTGCCCGTGCGGCGCCGGCGCCGGCGGCACGGCCTTGAGCAGCAGGACGATGGCGGCCAGGGCAAGGACGCCGGTCATGATGAACAGCCCGGACATGCCGATCCAGCCATAGAGGATCGGTGCGCCGACCAGCGACAGGGCAAAGACCAGGCCGATCGACGAGCCGATCATCGCCATCACCTTGGTGCGGTGCTCCTCGCGCGTCAGGTCGGCGGCCAGCGCGGTCACCGCGGCCGAAATGGCCCCCATGCCCTGCAGCACGCGACCGACGATGATCCAGTTCATGTCCGGCGCCCAGGCGGCGACAAAGCTGCCCAGCGCAAAGACGAGCAGGCCGACGACGATGACCTGCTTGCGCCCGAAGATGTCCGATGCGATGCCGTAGGGAATCTGGAAAAAAGCCTGGGTCAGGCCATAGGCGCCCAGCGCGAAACCGACCAACGCCAGGTTGTCGCCCCCGGGGAGGGTTTTCGCATAGACCGAAAACACCGGCAGGATCAGGAACAAGCCGAGCATGCGCAAGGCGAAGATGGAAGCCAGCGAAGCGCCGGCGCGGCGTTCCTCGGGGCTCATGCGATCGGAGGGGGGGGACATTATGGTTTGGTTATGTTGCATTGCAGCGGGTGGGAAAGTTTAGCAGGTTTGGGGGTAGGGGAATGGGAGGCGACCTGAGGTTCTTGTTGGTGCGGATCAAAGGTGGTCTCTTGTTCGAGCGTTGTTTTCCGCCCTTGCGGGGCGGGCATACTTTCTTTTGCTTCGCCAAAAGAAAGTAGCCAAAGAAAAGGCGACCCCAACTTACGCGGTCGGCGTTGCCGACTTCCCTGCGCTACTCGCCGCCGGCGGGGGCTGCGGAACTCGGGCTGCGCCCTCAGACAGTCCTCGCCCTTTTTCCGCCGGCAGCTGCGTTGCTCGGCGCTCCACATGGGGACCCGAAAGGCGTCGCGGGGATAGGCAGCACGCACAAAATTGAATGCGATCGCTGGTCGCGGAAAAGCCCAATACCAAGAGCCACTGTTCGGTCCCGGACGCTTTTCCGGGCCCCTTGGAAGGTGCCGAGCAACGCAGAAATGCCGGGGGCCTTCGGCTTGCCTTGTCTGAGCCGCAGGCGAGTTCAGGCAAGCCGCCCGGCGTTTCGAGTAGCGCAGGGAACCCGCGCAGCGGGCACCGACCCGGGGTCGCCTTTTCTTTGCTTACTTTCTTTTGGCGACGCAAAAGAAAGTAAGACGCCCCGCAAGGGCGGAAAACAACCGTCAATAGCCGAGCCCCCGTTCGGAAACCCGAACACCCCAACACCACCAAATTCGGTTTTCCGACAACGCCCCGCCCACACCCTCACCACAACTCCTTAAAAACCAGCAACTTGCAACACACAACCTCCTGGCACGCCGCGTGCAATAAGAAACCCACCCGCAGCCTCGCCGCTGCCGGCCATGGACAACCACAGGAGACAACCGATGCCCACCACACCGACCCGCCTCGAACACGATCTGCTCGGCGACCGCGAAGTTCCCGCCAGCGCCTATTACGGCGTGCACACCCTGCGCGCCCTGGAGAACTTCCCGATCACCGGCATTCCCATCGCCGTCTATCCCGACCTGATCCGCGCCCTGGCCCAGATCAAGAAGGCCGCCGCCCAGGCCAATCGCCAACTCGGCCTGCTCGACGCGACGCGCACCGACGCCATCGTCGCCGCCTGCCGCGAAGTGATCGACGGCAAGCTCCACGACCAGTTCGTGGTCGACGTCATCCAAGGCGGCGCCGGCACCTCGACCAACATGAACGCCAACGAGGTGATCGCCAACCGCGCGCTGGAAATCCTCGGCAAGGAACGCGGCGACTACAAGGCGCTGCATCCGAACGAGCACGTCAACATGAGCCAGTCGACCAACGACGTCTATCCGACGGCGCTGAAGCTGGCCACTTACGTCGGCATCTTCCGCCTGGTCGACGCCATGGCCTACCTGCGCAAGGCTTTCGAGCGCAAGGCCGACGAATTCGCCGACGTGCTGAAGATGGGCCGCACCCAGCTGCAAGACGCCGTGCCGATGACCCTCGGCCAGGAGTTCTCGACCTACGCCGTGATGTTGGGCGAGGACGAGGAGCGCCTCAAGGAAGCCGCCCTGCTGATCCGCGAGATGAACCTCGGCGCCACCGCCATCGGCACCGGCATCAACGCCCACCCCGACTACGCCCCGCTGGTTTGCCGCAAGCTGGCCGAGGTCAGCGGCATCCCGGTCGTCACCGCCCCCAACCTGATCGAGGCGACGCAGGATTGCGGCAGCTTCGTGCAGCTGTCCGGCGTCCTCAAGCGCGTCGCCGTCAAGCTGTCCAAGGTCTGCAACGACCTGCGCCTGCTCTCCTCCGGCCCGCGCGCCGGTTTCAACGAGATCAACCTGCCGGCGCGCCAGGCCGGTTCGTCGATCATGCCGGGCAAGGTCAATCCGGTGATCCCGGAAGTGGTGAACCAGATCGCCTTCGAGGTCATCGGCAACGACAGCACCGTGACCTTCGCCGCCGAGGCCGGCCAGCTGCAGCTCAACGCCTTCGAGCCGATCATCGCCCACAGCCTGTTCAAGAGCGCGCTGCACCTGACCAACGGCTGCCGCGTGCTGGCCGACCACTGCGTCAGCGGCATCACCGCCAACCGCGACGTGCTGCGCGAATCGGTCGAGCGCTCGATCGGCATCGTCACCGCGCTCAACCCCTACATCGGCTACGCCAACGCCACCGAAGTCGCCGCCGAGGCCTTCCGCAGCGGGCGCGGCGTCGCCGAGGTGGTCATCGAGCGCGGCCTGATGAGCCCCGAGCAACTGGCCGAGGTGCTGCGCCCCGAGGTGCTGACCCGCCCGCAAAACATTCCCCTTCCTGTCGCCGCCTGATCCGGGCGCATTTCCACCCAGTACCACAAGGAAACCATCATGAAAATGAACCGCCTGACCACCTGGATCGGCATCGCCCTGGTCCTCGGCGTCGCCGTCGGCTACGCCTGCAACGCGCTGGCGCCGTCGCCGGCCGCCGCCAAGGAAATCGCCGGCTACTTCGGCATCCTGACCGACATCTTCCTGCGCATGATCAAGATGATCATCGCCCCGCTCGTCTTCGCCACCCTGGTTGCCGGCCTGGCCAACATGGGCGACTCGAAGACCGTCGGCCGTATCGGCGCCAAGGCGCTCGGCTGGTTCATCGCCGCCTCGTTCTGCTCGCTGTTCATCGGCCTGCTGTTCGCCAACCTGCTGCAGCCGGGCGCCGCGCTCGCCGTGCCGCTGCCGGAAAGCGCCGCCGGCCTGAACCTGAAGACCAGCGCGCTGAACCTCAAGGACTTCATCACCCACGTCTTCCCGAAGAGCATCATGGAAGCCATGTCGGGCAACGAGATCCTGCAGATCCTGGTTTTCGCGGTGTTCTTCGGCCTGGCCCTCGGCCACCTGCACAACCAGACCGCCCGCTCGCTGGTCAACACCATGGATGAAGTGGTGCACGTCATGCTCAAGGTCACCGACTACGTGATGCGCTTCGCCCCGTTCGGCGTCTTCGGCGCCGTGGCCGGTGCCATCACCACCCAGGGCCTCGGCATGCTGGCCGTCTTCGGCAAGTTCATGCTCAGCTTCTACGTCGCCCTCGCCGTGCTGTGGTGCGTGCTCATCTTCGCCGGCTACGTCGTGCTCGGCAAGGACATCTTCCGCCTGCTCAACCTGGTGCGCGGCCCGATGCTGGTCGGTTTCTCGACCGCCAGCAGCGAATCGGTCTATCCGAAGCTGATGGAACAGCTCGAGAAGTTCGGCATCAAGAACCGCGTCACCGGCTTCGTGCTGCCGCTCGGCTACTCGTTCAACCTCGACGGTTCGATGATGTACACCACCTTCCTGGCCCTGTTCATCGCCCAGGCCTACGACATCCCGATGTCGCTGACCGCCCAGATCACCATGCTGCTGGTGCTGATGGTGTCCTCCAAGGGCATCGCCGGCGTGCCGCGTTCCTCGCTGGTCGTCGTCGCCGCCGTGCTGCCCATGTTCGGCCTGCCTGAAGCCGGCCTGCTGCTGATCCTCGGCATCGACCACTTCCTCGACATGGGCCGCACCGTGACCAACGTGCTGGGCAACGCCATCGCCACCGCCGCCGTCGCCAAATGGGAAGGCGCCATCGACCCGGTGCCGGCCGAACTGGCCGATGCCGACGAGGCCCTGCCGGTGCCGGAAGACATCGTCACCCAGGGCGCCTGAGCGTTTTCGTCTCCTCAGGGTTCGGCCAACCCTCTGTGCCGATCCCCTTGCTTGCCCGGCGTCCGCGCCGGGCTTTTTTACTGAAGAAGCCCTGAACACACGATAATCCGACCATGATCGACTGGACCATCCTCGCTCCCGCAGCCTTCTTCGCCGGCATGGTCGATGCCGTGGTCGGCGGCGGCGGCCTCATCCAGATTCCCGTGCTGCTCTCGCAGTTCCCGCAGACGGCCATCCCCATCCTGTTCGGCACCAACAAGGTGTCGAGCATCGCCGGCACCGGCGCCGCGCTGTGGCGCTATGCGCGCAGCGTGCGCATCCCGTGGGCCGTCGTCCTCCCCGCCACCGTCGCCGCCCTGCTCGGCGCCTGGGGCGGCGCCGCGCTGGTCGCCTGGCTGCCGCGCGAAACCATGCGCCCGCTGGTCATCGTGATGATGATCGCCGTGGCGCTGTACACCTTCATGAAAAAGGATCTCGGCCAGCAGGTGACGCGCGTCATCGACGGCCGCGACCGCTGGAAGGGCGCCCTGTTCGGCGGCGTCATCGGCGTCTACGACGGCTTCTTCGGCCCGGGCACCGGCAGCTTCCTGATCTTCGGCTTCGTCCGCCTGTTCGGCATGGATTTCGTGCAGGGCTCGGCCAGCGCCAAGGTCATCAACTTCGCCACCAACCTGTCGGCCATCGCCTTCTTCGCCAGCCACGGCCCCATCCTCTGGCAGGTCGGCCTGATCATGGCCGTGTGCAACCTGGCCGGCTCGTGGATGGGCACCCACCTGGCGCTCAAGCATGGCGCCGGCTTCATCCGCAAGGCCTTCCTCGGCGTCGTCGTCGTGCTCATCGCCAAGCAACTGGCCGATCTCCTCGGCTGAGCGCGGTAACATAGGCCACCCTGCCCGGACCGCCCGTCGATGCTCCGTTTCCGCTCCCTGCCGCTGTTGCTACTCTGCCTGCTGCTGGTCGCCCTGAGCGGCTTTTCGGCCTATCGGGTGGCCCAGCGCCTGGGCATCTCCGACCTGCAGGCGACCGGCCTGCACCGCCTCGATCTCTACGCCACCAGCCTGGAACGCGAGATCGGCAAGTACGCCTACCTGCCCGGCACCCTGAGCCTGACCCCGGAAGTGCTCGAACTGCTGGCCGGCAAGGGCGGCGAGCAGGCCAGCGCCCGGGTCAGCAGCTACCTCGAGAAACTCAACGAACGCACCGGCACCCTGTCCATCTACGTCATGGACACCAAGGGAGCGGTGCTGGCCACCAGCAACTGGCGCCGGCCGGACAGCTTCCTCGGCGAAGACCTGTCCTTCCGCCCCTATTTCCGCGAGGCGCTGGAGGGCGGCAACGGGCGCTTCTTCGGCATCGGCACGACGCGCGGCGAACCCGGCTACTACCTCGCCTCGGCGCTGACCGGCGACAGCGGCACGCTGGGCGTGGCGGTGATCAAGGTCAGCCTCGAACAACTCGAGAAATCATGGACCACGGTCGAGGCCCCGGTGCTGGTCGCCGACGAGAACGGCGTGGTCATCCTGTCGGCCGTCTCGACCTGGAAATTCACCTCGCTGCGCCCGCTCGACGACTCCACCCGCGCCGCCTTCGACCACACCCAGCAGTACAACCGGCGCGCCCTGCAACCGCTGGGCATCAAGGCCATCGAAGACTACGACCATGGCGCCCGCCTGGTACGCATCGCCGCCAGCGGCCCGGAAACGGTGTCGGTGTACCCGGTCACCGGCCGCTTCCTCGAACAGTCGCGCACCCTGCCCGGCACGCCGTGGACGCTGACCGTGCTGTCGCATCTCGAACAGGTCGACGACCTCGCCCAGAGCCGCGCCGCGCTGGCCGCCATCGGCGCCGCCTGCCTGTGCCTGCTCGGCATCATCCTCAACGAGCGGCGGCGCCACCTGCGCGACCGCCTGGCCGCCCGCGAGGCGCTGCAGAAGGCGCACGACGAGCTGGAGCGCAAGGTCGAGGAACGCACCGCCGACCTGTCGGCCGCCAACCAGCAACTGCAGGACGAGGTCGGCGAACGCATCCGCGCCGAGCGCACGCTGCGCGCCGCCCAGGACGAACTGGTGCAGGCCGGCAAGCTGGCGGTCATCGGCCAGCTGTCGACCGGCATCGCCCACGAGCTGAACCAGCCGCTGGCCGCGCTGCGCACGCTGTCGGCCAACGCCGAGCGCTTCCTCGAACGCGGCGACGTCGATACCACGCGCACCAATCTCGGCCGCATCGCCGACCTGGTCGACCGCATGGGGCGCATCACCGGCCAGCTGCGCAACTTCGCCCGCAAGTCCAGCGGCCAGTCGGCGCCGGTGCCGCTCTGTCATGCCCTCGACAATGCGCTGGCCCTGCTCGACACCCGCATCCGCCGGGCCGGCGCCGACATCGAGCGCAGCTGCCCGGTCGCCGAACCGGTCGCCCTGTGCGACGCCAACCGGCTGGAGCAGGTGCTGATCAACCTGATCGGCAACGCCCTCGACGCCATGGCCGGCCAGCCCCGGCCGCAGCTGGAACTAGCCTGGGAGTGCGCCGACGGCGTGGTCCGCCTGCATGTGCGCGACCACGGCCCCGGCCTCAGCGAAGAGGCGCAGGCCAGGCTGTTCGAGCCCTTCTTCACCACCAAGCCGGCCGGCGACGGCCTCGGGCTGGGCCTGGCGATTTCGGCCGGCATCATCCGCGACTTCGGTGGTAGCCTGCACGGCGCCAACCACCCGGGCGGCGGTGCCGTCTTCACCCTGGAACTCCCGCTCGCTCCCGCGCCATGACCGACAACCTGAAAATCCTGATCATCGAAGACGATCCCGACGTCGCCCTCGGCTGCGAGCAGGCCCTGCAGCTCGAAGGCCTGGCCGCCGAATGCGCCGGCAGCGCCGAGCTGGCCCGCCGCCGGCTGAGTGCCGACTTCCCCGGCATCGTGATCAGCGACATCCGCCTGCCCGGCGAGGACGGCCTGAGCCTGCAGCGCGCGCTGCACGCCGTCGACCCCGAACTGCCGGTGGTGCTGATCACCGGCCACGGCGACGTGTCGATGGCCGTGCAGGCGATGAAGGATGGCGCCTACGACTTCCTGCAGAAGCCCTTCGCCCCCGAGCAGCTGGTCGACATCGCCCGCCGCGCGCTGGAAAAGCGGCGCCTAGTCCTCGAAGTGCGCGCCCTGCGCCGCCAGCTCGACCAGCGCGACCTGCTCGACGCCCGCCTGATCGGCAATTCGGCCGGCATGGCGCGCGTCCGCGGCCTGATCGGCGCCCTCGGCAGCAGCGCGGCCGACGTGCTGATCCACGGCGAAACCGGCACCGGCAAGGAACTGGTCGCCCGCTGCCTGCACGACGCCAGCCCGCGCGCCAAGGGCAATTTCGTCGCCATCAACTGCGGCGGCCTGCCGGAAACCCTCTTCGAAAGCGAAATCTTCGGCCACGAGGCGGGCGCCTACACCGGCGCCAGCAAGCGGCGCATCGGCAAGATCGAATACGCCAGCGGCGGCACGCTGTTCCTCGACGAAATCGAAACCATGCCGGTGCCGATGCAGATCAAGCTGCTGCGCGTGCTGCAGGAACGCACGCTGGAACGCCTCGGCTCGAACACGCCCATCCCCATCGACTGCCGCATCATCGCCGCGACCAAGGAAGACCTGACGGCGCTCGCCGACCAGGGCCGCTTCCGCGCCGACCTCTACTACCGGCTATCCGTCGCCACCCTGCCGCTGCCCCCGCTGCGCGAACGGCGCGAGGACATCCCGCTGCTCTTCGAGCACTTCCTGCTGCAGGCCGCCGCCCGCCACGAGCGCCCGGTGCCGGCGACGCCGGCCGGCCGCATCCAGCAGCTGGTCGGCTACCACTGGCCGGGCAACGTGCGCGAACTGCGCAACGTCGCCGACCGCTGCGTGCTCGGCATCGAGGCCGGCTCGCCGCCCTTCGGCCAGCCCGCCGGCGACGCGCCGCGCCCGCTGGCCGAGACCGTCGACGCCTTCGAGCGCGCCCTGATCGCCGACGCCCTGCGCCGCTACGGCAGCCTGGCGCGCACCGCCGAAGCCCTGGCCATCGCCAAGACGACCCTGCACGACAAGATTCGCAAACACGGCCTGCACGGCGAATAAACCGCCCACAAAGGCAAAGGGCAGACCGGCGATGCCGGCCTGCCCTTGTTCCATTCCCCTGCCGGGGCAACGCTTCCGGTAAGAAGCGCCTGTCCGGACCAACCGGAGCCGGGTTCGGCTACTGCATCCCGGCTGGTGGCCGGAAGCGTCGGTGCAGATCAGTTGTGACCATTAGATCGCATCCACAGCCATCTGAAAACTTCAGAATTTCGATATCGCCATCTTGAAAAACGATAGACTGACGATTCCGCATCCCTCCGCTCCGCCATGGAACTGCGCCAGCTCCGCTACTTTCTCGCCATCGCCGAACAGGGCAGCCTGTCCAAGGCCGCCGCCACGGTGTATGTCGCGCAATCCGCCCTCAGCCACCAGCTCGCGCAACTCGAGGCGGAACTCGGCCAGCCGCTGTTCCACCGCCTGCCGCGCGGCGTCGAGCTGACCCCGGCCGGGCGGGCCTTCCACCCCCACGCGCTCGCCATCCTGCGCCAGGTCGAGGATGCCCGGCACAGCCTCAACCAGGCCGAGGGCGAAACCGTCGGCAAGGTCATCTTCGGCATCCCGCACAGCGTGTCGCAAGCCCTCGCCCTGCCGCTGCTCAAGGCCGTGCGCGCCGCGCTGCCCCGTGTCGAGCTGGAACTGACCGAAGAACTCACCGGCAACCTGATCCCGCAGCTGCGCACCGGCCTGATCCACCTGGCAGTTCTCTTCGACGACGGCCTGCTCGACGAATTCCGCAGCCACCCGCTGCTCGAAGAAGCCCTGCTGCTGATCTCCCCGGCCGACGCCCCCGATGCGCCCGGCGGCCCGATCCGCCTGCGCGACGCCCTGCGCCTGCCGCTCATCCTGCCCGCCCCGCCGCACGGCGTCCGCCCCATCGTCGACGCCGCCGCCAGACAAGCCGGCCTCGCCGCCCCCAACGTGGTCGCCGACATCAGCTCGATCAGCATCCTGCGCACCAGCCTGCTCGCCGGCCTCGGCCACACCCTGCTGCCGCCGATGCCGCTGCAGCGCGAACTGGAACGCGGCGAACTGCGCGCCGTGCCCATCGCCCCGGAAAGCCTGACCCGCCGCGTCATGCTCTGCGCCTCCCGCCACATCCCCGCCTCGGCCGCCACACTGGCCGTCGCCCGCGTGGTGCAGACCTTGGTCGGGCAACTCTGTGCCGACGGAAGCTGGCGGGAAGCGCGGCTGATCACGACTGAGCGCCAGCCCTTTACCGAGCGCTAAGCCGGCTTGGGGGCTGGTGAGGAATTTAGCCAAAGCAGCCTTGCGAGTGCCATCAAGCGTCGAAAAATGACAAGCGGGTTGAATGCGGGCAAAATGCGGCAGCAATTTAACTGTGCCATATATGACTGCCACCTATTCTCATGGATATTCGTCTGAATCTCCGGAAAGGCTCGCTGAGTCGGCCATTCAGACTGCCGCATTAGCCAGCGTATACGTCACCTGTCCAGCGTATACGTTAATAGTGACGTCTACTTCACGTTGGGCGTCATGAAAAACATCGTGGAAACACTCGGTGTATCTAGAGATGGCTGGGTGGCAGCCGAACCGGCACCTTCAGATCAAATAGAAGGACTGCTACGTACGTATCCAGACCTTCCAACTGACTACATATCGCTGCTTCGCGTCAGCAATGGCGGGGAAGGAGAATTGAACCTGCCGCCGCAATGGCTTCAACTGTACGACGCTAAGTTTGTAGCTGACTTGGCTTCAGGTGAGATCGTCAAGTGGCATCCGGGATTCATCTTCTTTGCGAGCAATGGGGGTTTGGAAACGATTGCATTTGATACCCGTGGGTCGAAGCCATGGCCTGTAGTCATGGTTGACACGATTGCCGGGCCAGAAAGTGCAGTAGTTATTGCGCAATCGTTCTCGTCCTTCATCGAAGCTATTGGTGTCCCATTCAATGAAACTTCCCGTTAGCGAATTCCCATCGCGCGTGCCGCCCAACAATTCCGTCAACCGGACCGTCAAAAAGCTACGCTTTTTGCCGTCCGGTTACGTCCAACGTTGGGCATCTGGAGGCACTCATGACCGACATTAAGCTCGACAACTTGGCTCAGGCCCATCGCGTTTCAATTTGGGCCGTTATTGCAGGGTTCGTAGGCGCATGCACCCACATATATGCCGCCCTCGCAGCAATACCGCTTCACATGTACGGGGCTTTCCGAGTAGGTCGCTGCCTTCGCGTTCACATCGTCGCGCTTGTCGCAATCGAGATTGTCATGCTGGTCCCTGTTGCAAACACGCTTGCGTTGCTTCTGCTTAATAATCGAGCCGGTCGAGTGCTAAAGCAGGCAGGGCTATCCGTCGGGCCAATGGGTGTATCAAAGGATTTAGCTGAACGCGTCAACCAGTCGGAAGCAATGCTCAAGGCAATTGAGGCAAGTAGCTCCTCTACATCGTCAGCCACCGATGGGCAATCCCAAAGGTAATCGACCAGATGCCCAACAAACCGCTCCAGCCGACCGTCAGCCAGCTTCGCTGCCTGCCGTCGGCTGAGCTAGCACGTTGGGCGTCGGAATGCTGAGTAGCGTGCTCCGCGCCTTGTTCGGTCGGCGACCACCGCCATTAAATGCGGGAGGCGAAACGGCGCTGTTGAACTACTCGTTGGAACTGGCCCAAGAGTGGGGAGATCAATGGCTCAAGCCCATACAAGATCGCTTGCGGAAGGCATACCCAAGCTTGAGTCAGTCGGAGTTGGATCGTTTCAACTCTGAGGCACAGGCGGCTATGAACTACGGACACCAACTCGTGTACTCGATGGTGGAAAAGAATGGGCGAGATATTAGCGAATCATTGTGGCGCGAAACATATCTCGCACGTTATTCGTGGGTAGACGAAAAGAACCTTCGGCACCTCTTCTCTACGGGTCAGTACTATGCGTGGAAAGATTTTGGCTGAGAAGCCGACGCCCAACCCTGCAGTCGAGCGGACCTGCGCGAAAAGCCGCGCAGGCCGCTCACTTCCACGTTAGGACGCAAAGAAAACACTGTGAAAATTTTGGCTATCTCAGGCAGCGCACGCAAAGCATCAACGAATACTGCGTTGTTGCAGGCCATGAAAAACCTAGCTCCATTGGGCGTTGACGTCTCAGTTCTCCATAATCTCCATGCTCTACCCGTTTTTTCGCCAGATGCCGAGGGGGAAAAAACACCCGTGCCTGTCCGTGAATTCTTAGAAGTGGTCTCCGTCAACGATGGCATTATCATCTCAAGTCCAGAATACATCCGTGCTATTCCCGGCGGTCTCAAGAATGCAATCGACTGGATGGTTTCGCGCTTTGAGGTTATCGGCAAGCCCATTGTTTTAGTACATGCATCGCACCGGGGCGACGACATGTTGGCTTCGCTAAGGTTGGTGCTTTCGACGGTGAGCAGCAATTTTCTCGAACATCTGTTTTTACGTATTCCTCTCATTGGCAAATCCCCGGAAGAAGTCATGAAATTTCTTTGCCTGCCCGAGCATGAGACACAAATCAGGTCGTTTCTGCTCAGCTTTGCTGCGGCAGTTCATCAAAGCAGCGAGGGAGCGCCTAACATTTCATTCAACCCGGACGCGCTAACGCGCGCCGGTTAATTCAGACGTTGGGCATCATGAATCAGCATCGTATCTCGCTCGCAGCGCTGGTTGCCGTGGTTGCGCTTGGCGCCTGCGTCTCTACAACCACAGTGCAGCTAGCACCGTCGCCTCAGCCTTCGGTGTGTCAGAGCACCGCAAACGCACTCGTGCTTTGGGTACCGCAGTGGCGCCCGAACCAGAAGGACATTTCCGAACGGGAGGCGGCCGCAGCAGACGGCATCACACAGTTCTTTGCCAAGTCAGGTTGCTTTTCCTCAGCCACCGTTCAACGGATTGCACAGCCATCTGCCGCCGAAGTGGCCGCAGCATTGGAGCAAGCGCAGTCGCGCTATGACCGTGCTGTCGTGGTCATGGTCCGTGAACTGGGGCCCATAGTCAAAATCGGGTCATCTGCGGCGCTTGTTGAAGGAGGAACCGAAGTTGTGCTGGAGTTGACAGAGTACAGACTGCCGGCGTTGTCGGCGCAACGCAGCTTCTCTGTAAATTGGCGGAACGGCGGGCCTGGTGTCATCAAGGGCGTAGCGAGCCTGCCGCAAGATATCCAGGCCGCATTGACCGCAGGTATGCAGCCAGTCGCAAAATGACGCCCAACCCATCCATCAACCCGGAGACACTTATGCAAGACATCGCTGCACTCGCAGGCATCATTGGCGCACTGGCTGTCGGTACCATTAGCCCCGGTCCGAGCTTCGTCATGGTGGCTCGCCTTGCGGTTGCCACCTCTCGTGCGAACGGCCTAGGTGCCGCTCTGGGCATGGGTGCTGGCGGCGTAGTCTTCGCGGTAGCGGCGCTTCTAGGTCTTCAGGCCGTGCTGCTTGCCGTACCTGCTGTCTACTTGGCACTCAAAGTTCTAGGCGGCCTGTACCTCTGCTACTTGGGCTTTCGTATCTATCGGGCAGCCAAGGTATCACTTGCGATTGAGGCTCCCGGTCAGAGCAATGCCACCTCGCCGTCTCGATCATTTTGGCTTGGGTTTACCACTCAAGTCAGCAATCCAAAAACCGCCATCGTATATGCCAGCGTCTTTGCCGCTTTCCTTCCCGGCACTTACTCCCCATCGTTCTCCGCTGTGCTTCTGCTTGTTGTCTTCGTCATCGAGGCTGGGTGGTATGCAGTCGTCGCAACATTGCTGTCGTCGGCCCGGCCAAGGCGCACATACCTGAGCGGCAAAGTCTGGATCGATCGCGCGGCTGGGGTTGTCATGGGTGGCTTGGGTTTCAAGCTCGTCGCCTCAGCCCACACGGCGTAGGCCAACAGTGCGGGCAACCCTACAGTCGAGGGGAGCTGCGCAAAAGGCCGCGCAGCCCCCTCACCTCCACGTTCAACGTCTGCACCTGAAGTACGCCAACTGCTGATCCGCGATTGATAGCCAACTGTCACGCAGCAAACAGCCCCCCTCACCACACAAACCAGACTCACCCCGCCGATTCCCGGCACAAAAAACCCGACGGTGCTAGCCGTCGGGCAAGCGGCCACCTGAGCCAGGCGGCCGGGGGGCACTGTTACCTACTTCTTCGCAGCAATCCGCTCACGGATATGCTGCGCACGCCCCGAAGAGGACGGGTGCGAGCTGAGCATGCTGTTGCTGTCGCCCAGTTTGGCGAGCTTCTCGAAGGCGGTGATCAGGCCTTCGCGCTTCAGTTTGGCGGCGGTCAGCAGGTCGAAGGAGTAATCGTCGGCGTCGGTTTCCTGGGCTTGCGAGAACTGGGCGTTAACCAGCTTTTCGGCAATGGCGCCGATGTCGGAGGAGCTCAGCGCGGCGACGGCGGAGTTGCCCGAGGCGGCTGCCACCTGGCGGGCGGCGCCGGCGGCGTAGGCGACCTGCATGGATTTCTTGGAGTGGCCCAGCGCGACGTGGCCGATTTCGTGGCCGACGACGCCGCGCACTTCATCGTCGTTCATCAGGTCCATCAGGCCGGAATAGACGCGCACGCAGCCGTTGTTCATGGCCCAGGCATTCACTTCCTTGGTCTCGTAAACCTTGTAGCTGATGTTCACGCCCTCGACCGCCTTGGGCATGCTCTTGACGATCCTGGCCAGGCGCAGCGCGTACTTGCTTTTCGGGGCGGCGATCTTCGATTTGCCGTCGAGTTCGGCGCAGGATTTTTCGGACAGCTGCATTACATCGGCATCGCTCAGCGTGGCGGCCTGGACGGCCGATTTGCCGGCGGTGATCAGACCTTCGGCATTGGCGGAGGATACTCCGGCGGTGGTGCCGGTATTGCTGCAGGCGCCGAGAAACAGGCTCGCCAGCACCGTGGCTGCTGCAAGACGACCGTTCCGGATGATGGCAGGCGAGGTATTTGAAAAAAGTGGTGCAATTTTCATGACTGGAATCCTATTTCGTTTGCGGAATTGACCGCTTGGCGGCGGCCGAACCGAAATTTTATCACTTTGACATAAGTCGAAATTCATTTTTCATGCAATCGGAATTTCAGTGCCGTTGCGCGCCAAACGCCATCCGCCTCGCGCGCCCTCGCTCGCCTTCGATGAAGCATCCGCAACAGGCCAGTCACCCTCTCTCGAAACGCCCGCCACCGGAACCTGGCAATTGGCTAGAATCCGCTGCCTGACAGGCTTTTCACACCCGATCGATCTCTTAACATGCATCAACTACAGGCTCAGCACAGCCAGCTATCGTCTCGCCCGCCCGACAGATGAAACCGCCCTCACCGACCGGCCACGATAGCTGTTCCGGCTGCCGGCGCTAGCACTTCCGCCACGTCACGAATCCCCGTTCTTCCTACACAAGACATTTCATGAAAAACCTCAGCATCGCCGCCCGCCTCGGCATCGGCTTCAGCGTTGTCATCGCCTTTCTGGTGACCATCGCGGTCATCGGCATCTCCCGCCTCGCCCTGCTCGACAGCAACACCCGGACCATCGAGACGCAGGTCCAGATGATGAGTCTCAGCACCGACATCATCGGCAAGACCAACCAGATCGCCATCGCCCTGCGCAACATGCTGCTGGCCGAAACGCGTGACGACTTGGGCATCCAGAAGCAGATCGTGCTCGACCGCCGGGCTTCCATCCTGAAGGACGTCGAGCAGTTGTGGCCGCTGGTCACCGATCCGCGCGCCCGCGAAATCCTCGAACGCGCCAAGGTGCAGCGCGCCCGCTACATCGAAGGCCAGGAAAAGCTGGTCGCCCTGATCGAATCGGGATCGCCCGAAGAATCGCGGCACTTCCTGAATACCGAACTCCGCCCCGTCCTGCTCCAGTATCAGAACGCGCTGGTCGAGTTCAACACCTACCAGAAAGAGCTGGTCGCCGCGGCCGGCACCGAGGCGCACGAGCAACACAAGAGCGCCCGCAACCTCAGCATCGGCATTGTCGTCGTCGCCCTCGCGGTTTCGATCCTCATGGCCCTGTGGGTCATTCGCTCGGTTACCGGGCCGCTCGGCGGCGAACCGGCGGCTGCCCAGGCGGCGATCGAACGGATCGCCGAAGGCGACCTGACGGCGACGATCCCGGTCCGCGACCAGGACACGCGCAGCCTGATGGCGGCGACGCGGAAGATGCAAGCCAACCTGCAGCACATGCTCGACGAGCTGCGCCGGAATGCTGACGGCGTCGCCAACGCGGCGCATGAGATGGCAACCACCTCGCAGCAGGTCGCCGGCGCCTCGGCGCTGCAATCGGAAGCCGCCGCGTCGATGGCGGCGGCCGTCGAGGAAATGACGGTTTCCATCAACCACGTTTCGGACAGCGCCCACCACGCCCACAGCGTGACCACGCAAACCGGGGAACTGTCGAACGCCGGCAACCAGGCAATCGACGAGACCGTCGCCGAAATGCAGCGCATCTCGGCCACCGTGCACCAGGCATCGAGCACCATCCGCGAGATGGGCGAAAGCTCGCAGCGCATCAGCAGCATCGTCGGCGTCATCAAGGACGTTGCCGACCAGACCAACCTGCTCGCCCTCAATGCCGCCATCGAGGCGGCCCGCGCCGGGGAAGCCGGGCGCGGCTTCGCGGTGGTGGCCGACGAGGTCCGCAAGCTGGCCGAACGCACGGCCAAGGCGACGACCGAAATCTCCGACATGGTAAGCACGGTGCAGGGCAATGCCGAGCTGGCGGTCAGCACCATGGACGAAACCGTCGCGCGCGTCGCCGAAGGCGTCAGCCTGGCGCGCAAGACCAGCGAATCGATGCTCAGCATCAACCACGGCGCCCAACAGGTGATGGATACGGTGACCGACATTTCCAACGCGCTCCGGGAACAGGGCGTGGCCAGCAACGAAATCGCGGTCAATGTCGAGAACATCGCGCGGCGCTCCGAGGAAAACAGCAGTGCCGTGCGCGCCGTGGCGGAAACCGCCATCCACCTGGAAAAGCTGGCGGCCGACACGCGCCAGGCGGTCAGCCGCTTCCGCATCTGAGGGCAAGCCGGATGCTGTATTTAAATACAGCATCCGCGTGCAAGGCGGGCCGCTTTTGCGTATAGTTTCCACCTCCCCCACCCCCAGCCCTACAGCGATGGAAACCATCCGCATCCGCGGTGCGCGCACCCACAATCTGAAGAACATCAACCTCGACCTGCCGCGCGACCAGTTGATCGTCATCACCGGCCTGTCCGGCTCCGGCAAGTCGTCGCTGGCCTTCGACACGCTGTACGCCGAGGGGCAGCGCCGCTACGTCGAATCGCTGTCGGCCTACGCCCGGCAGTTCCTGCAGTTGATGGAAAAGCCCGACGTCGACCTGATCGAGGGCCTGTCGCCGGCCATTTCCATCGAGCAGAAGGCGACCTCGCACAACCCGCGGTCGACCGTCGGCACGGTCACCGAGATCCACGACTACCTGCGCCTGCTCTACGCCCGCGCCGGCACGCCGTATTGCCCGGACCACAACCAGCCGCTGGAAGCGCAGACCGTGTCGCAGATGGTCGACAGCGTGCTTGCCCTGCCGGCCGAAACCAGGCTGATGATCCTCGCCCCGGTGGTGGCCAACCGCAAGGGCGAACAGCTCGACCTGTTTACCGAGCTGCGCGCCCAGGGCTTCGCCCGCGTCCGCGTCGACGGCACGGTCTATGAAATCGACGCCGTCCCCAAGCTGGCCAAGACGCAGAAGCACACCGTCGATGTCGTCGTCGACCGCCTCAAGGTGCGCGACGACATGCGCCAACGCCTGGCCGAATCCTTCGAGACCGCGCTGCGCCATGCCGAGGGCCGGGCCATTGCGCTGGAGATGGATAGCAACGTCGAGCACCTGTTCTCGGCCAAGTTCGCCTGCCCGGTCTGCTCGTATGCCCTGCAGGAGCTGGAACCGCGCCTCTTTTCATTCAACAACCCGATGGGCGCCTGCCCGAAGTGCGACGGCCTCGGCGTCATCCAGTTCTTCGACCCCAAGCGCGTCGTCACCAACCCGGCCGCCTCGCTGGCCGCCGGCGCCATTCGCGGCTGGGACAAGAAGAACCAGTTCTACTTCCAGATCGTCGAATCGCTCGCCGCCCACTACGACTTCTCGGTCGATACGCCGTGGCAGGAACTGCCCGAGAAGGTGCGCCAGGTCGTCCTCTACGGCTCCGGCACGCAAGCCATCGCCATCCGCTACCTGAACGAGAAGGGCACCCGGTTCGACCGCACGCACACCTTCGAAGGCATCATCCCCAATCTCGAGCGGCGTTATCGCGGCAGCGAGTCGAATGCGGTGCGCGAGGAACTGTCGAAGTACGTCAGCAGTTCGGCCTGCCCGAGCTGCAACGGCACCCGCCTGCGCATCGAGGCGCGCCATGTCCGCGTCGGCGACAAGACCTTGCACGACATCAGCCGCCTGCCGCTCGGCGACGCCCGCAACCATTTCAACTGCCTGACGCTGACCGGCGCCAAGGCGCAGGTGGCGGAAAAGATACTCAAGGAAATCACCGCCCGGCTGAGCTTCCTGATCAACGTCGGCCTCGACTACCTGTGCCTCGAACGCTCGGCCGAAACGCTGTCCGGCGGCGAGGCGCAGCGCATCCGCCTGGCCTCGCAGATCGGATCGGGCCTGACCGGCGTCATGTACGTGCTCGACGAGCCGTCCATCGGCCTGCACCAGCGCGACAACGACCGCCTGCTCGAAACGCTGAAGAACCTGCGCGACATGGGCAACACCGTGCTCGTCGTCGAGCATGACGAGGACGCCATCCGCAGCGCCGACTACGTGATCGACATCGGCCCCGGCGCCGGCGTGCATGGCGGCAGCATCGTCGCCGAAGGTACCCCGGCCCAGGTCGCGGCCAACCCGGCGTCGATGACCGGCGACTACCTGTCCGGGCGCAAGGCCATTGTTGCTCCGAAGAAGCGCCGCCAGCCCAACCCCGACAAGCAGCTCAAGGTCGTCGGCGCCTACGGCAACAACCTGCGCGACGTCACGCTGGAAATCCCCGGCGGGCTGTTCACCTGCATCACCGGCGTCTCCGGCTCCGGCAAGTCGACGCTGATCAACGACACGCTGTACGCAGCCGCCGCCAAGCACCTCTACGGCTCGACCACGGAGCCGGCGCCGCACAAGGAAATCGTCGGGCTGGACCTGTTCGACAAGGTCATCAACGTCGACCAGGCGCCGATCGGCCGCACGCCGCGCTCCAACCCGGCCACCTACACCGGCCTGCTGACACCGATCCGCGAGCTGTTCTCGCAGGTGCCGGAAGCGCGCGTGCGCGGCTACGGCCCAGGGCGCTTCAGCTTCAACGTCAAGGGCGGCCGTTGCGAGGCCTGCCAGGGCGACGGCATGATCAAGGTCGAGATGCACTTCCTGCCCGACATCTACGTGCC
>NZ_CAMFKO010000004.1 GCF_945957265.1 uncultured Dechloromonas sp. | reverse complement strand
TCGCTGGCGATCATCGGCCTGACCAACATTTTCGGCAGCCTGTACGCCGGCTCCTGTGTCAACAAGTTCCGCAGCAAGTACGTGCTGGCCGCGATGTACGGTTCGCGGGCGCTGCTCATCGCCTGGTACCTGATGATGCCGCGCACCGAATGGACGTTCTACGTTTTTGCCGCCGGCCTCGGCTTTACCTGGCTGGCCACCGTGCCGCCGACCGCCGCCATCGTCGGCAAGCTGTTCGGCATCCGCTACCTGGCAACGCTGTTCGGCATGACCTTGCTGTCGCACCAGATCGGCGGTTTCCTCGGTGCCTGGCTGGGTGGGCTGGCCATCACGCAATTCGGCGACTTCGGCTGGATGTGGTACGCCGACATGGCCCTGGCCGCCATCGCCGCCGTGCTCAACCTGCCGATCCGCGAGGCGCCGGTGGCACGCCCGGCGACAGCCGCCGCCTGATTACCTGAGGCAGCCGAGGAAGCGTTCGCGCGCCTCGGCCAGCGCGGGCAGTGCGGATTCGTCGAGCAGTTCGCTGCAGGTCCGGTAAAAGTCGTCGAAGGCCGCACGCACCTTCTTTTCTTCGACCTTGCGGCGCGGGCCCGGCTTGTCGTCGTCGCGGGCCGGCACGTCGAGCGGCCTGAGGACCGCATAGCGGGGAATCATCTGCTGCCCGCCGTTTTCCGAAGAGGCCGTGACCGGGCCGGTCTTCACAAAGATCTTGCCGTCGTATTCGAAGCGATCGCCGATCGCCAGGTGTTGCAGCTTCATGCTGGGGTTTCCGGATGGTGCGGGAGGCAGAGTGTAGCCCATTCTCCGCTTGCCAAAAATCAATTACTGTACAAAAATACAGCTAACGAATTTTGCAGGGAGCAGACCATGAAGCTCACGCCACGCCAGCAGGAAATTCTCGACTTCATCAAGAACACCGTCGAGGTGCTCGGTGCGCCGCCGACGCGGGCCGAAATCGCCTCCGCCTTCGGCTTCGCCTCGCCCAACGCGGCGGAAGATCACCTCAAGGCCCTGGCCAAGAAGGGCGCCATCAATCTCGAGCCGGGCTCGGCGCGCGGCATCCGCCTCGTCGAGCAACTGGGCCTGCCGCTGATCGGCAGCGTGGCCGCCGGTTCGCCCATTCTCGCCGTCGAAAACGTGCAGGCGCGTTATGCCTTCGACGCCGGCATGTTCAATCCGCGCGCCGACTTCCTGCTCAAGGTGCGCGGCCTGTCGATGATCGACGTCGGCATCTACGACGGCGACCTGCTGGCCGTACACAAGACCAACCAGGCCCGCGACGGCGAGATCGTCGTCGCCCGCCTCGACGAGGAAGTGACCGTCAAGCGCCTGCAGCGCAAGAGCGGCCATATCGAGCTGATCGCCGAAAATCCGGACTTCGCGCCGATCATCGTGCGTCCCGGCGAAGTCGAATTCGCCATCGAGGGCGTTGCCGTCGGCCTGATACGCGGGGCAGGCTCGAAGCTGTCATGAACGCCTTGCCGTTGCCGGTCGCTTTGGCGGATGTGCTGGCCAGAGGCGATGTCTGGCGCGGCGACACGCTGGCCTCCCTGGCGGAGGCCGCCATCCCCAGCGGCCATCCCGAACTCGACGCCGAATTGCCCGGCGGCGGCTGGCCGCGCGGCGTGCTGACGGAACTGCTCGTCGACTGCAACGGCGTCGGCGAAATGAGCCTGCTGCTGCCCGCCCTGTCCAGGCTGTCGCAGGCCGGGGGCTGGCTGGCCCTGGTCGCGCCGCCCTGGCTGCCGCACGCACCGGCCTGGGCGGCGGCGGGCATCGCCCTGGAGCGACTGGTCATCGTGCGTGCCGGCAAGGATACGGCCTGGAGCATCGAACAACTGCTCGCCTGCGACGGTTTCGCCGGCGTGCTGGCCTGGCCGGGCGAGGGCATCGATGCCAAGGCGCTGCGCCGCCTGCAGGTCGCGGCTGAAGGGCGTTCGGTATTGGCCTGCCTGTGGCGCTCCACGGCTGCGGCAGGGACGCCGTCGCCCGCGCCCTTGCGAGTGGCGCTGGCAAGCGGCAGCGACGCGCTGACGGTCCGCATCCTGAAGCGGCGCGGCAGGCCGGCATCCCGGCCGCTGGATTTGCCGTATTCATCCTCCATTCCCCGTCCCGGGAGACGCTCGCGTGCTGTGGCTGGCCCTGTCCTTTCCCTGGTTGCCGATCGAGGCCTTGCCGCTGCGCCAGCCGCCTAGCGCGGTGGTCGTGCGCGGCCGGATCATGCTGGGCGATGCGGAGGCCGTCGCGGCCGGCATTCGCCCCGGCCAGAAGCTGGCGACCGCGCTCGGCCTGCTGCCGGGCTTGTCGGTTTTCGAGCGCGCTGCGGCGCGCGAACGACAAACCCTCGAAAACCTGGCCTGCTGGGCGGGGCGATTCACGCCCACGGTCAGCCTGGCGCAACCCAACGAACTCCTGCTCGAAATCGGCGCCTGCATCCGTCTCTTCGGCGGCATCGAGCCGATTGTCGACGCCGTGACGAGCGGTTGCGCCGAGCAAGGCCACACCCCCGGCTGGGCGGTGGCCCCGACGCCGCTCGGCGCGCGCTGGCTGGCCCGTTCCGGCAGCGGAACGATCCATCGCGAAGCGGCCAGCCTGCATGCGGCCCTCGCCGAGTTACCGTGCCACATCGCCGACTGGCCGGCCGACGCGGTGGCCCGCCTGGAATCCTTCGGCTTGCGGCGGCTCGGCGCCTTGCGCGCGACGCCGGGGAGCGGCTTGCGGCGGCGCATCGGCAACCGCCCGTTGGACGACATGGCCCGTGCCTGGGGAGATGTCCCGGACCCGCAAACGGCTTTCGCCTTTCCGGAAAGTTTTGCCATCGACATTGAATTGCCGTCCCGCGTCGAGCATGCCGAAGCCCTGGTGTTTTCCGGGCAACGCCTGTTCTCGGCATTGGCCGGCTGGCTGAGCGCGCGGCAACTGCTGCTGCGGCGCTGTACCTTGCGCTTCCGGCACGATGACGCCGAACCGAGCGATCTCGCCCTGCGGTTTGCCGAGCCGGCCGCCGACGAAGCGCGCTTCGTGCGCCTGCTGCGCGAGCATCTGGGGCGCTGGCAATTGCCGGCGCCGGTCGAGGCGGTTCGCCTGCAGGCCGACGAGCTGGCTGAAAGATCGGGAGAGAGCGTGCCGCTGTTTGCTGAAGCTGCGCACGGCGAGGGGCATCTGGCCTGCCTGGAACGTTTGCGTGCCCGGCTCGGCGAGCGTGCCGTACAGGCGCTGGATGCCGTTTTCGATTATCGGCCGGAGTGTGCAAGCCGCGAGCGGGATGCCACGGTCGCCTCGCGCTCGCCGGCAGGCCAGGCGACCCAGCGGCAGGCAAGGCTCCCCGCTTCGGCGCGGCCGCTGTGGTTGTTGCCGACACCGTGCGCGCTCCCCGAACGGGCTGGCAGCCCGGACTGGCATGGGCCGCTCAAGCTCCTGTCCAGCCCCGAACGGCTGGAAAGCGGCTGGTGGGACAGCGGCGAGCAAGGGGCCGCCGGCGATGTCCGGCGCGATTATTTCGTGGCCCGCAACCCGCAGGGACAGTGGGCCTGGGTTTTCCGCAATGCCGAGGGCTGGTTCCTGCACGGCCTGTTTGCCTGAGGCGGGGTGGCCATGTCGCTGCCGGCCTACGCCGAGTTGCATTGCCTGTCGAACTTCAGCTTCCTGCGCGGCGCCTCGCATCCGGACGAACTGATCGAACGCGCGGCGGAGCAGGGCTACACGGCACTGGCGCTGACCGACGAATGCTCGCTGGCCGGCATCGTCCGGGCGCATCAGGCCGCCAAACGGACCGGCCTGAAATTGATCGTCGGCAGTGAAATGACGCTGGCCGACGGCCTCAAGCTGGTTTTCCTGGCCAGGAACCGCGAAGGCTACGGCAATCTCTCGGCACTCATCACCCTGGCGCGCCGGCGGGCAGGGAAGGGGGATTACACGCTGCAGCGCCACGACCTGACCGCCGTGTCGCCGAGCGGTGCCGTGCCCGATTGCCTGGCGCTCTGGATTCCCGACGAAAACCCCTCCGTCGAGGATGGGCGCTGGCTGGCCGAACGCTTCCCCGGTCGGCTGTGGATCGCCGCCGAGTTGCATGCCGGAGTGGACGATGCGGCAAGGCTGGCCGATCTGCTCGCCCTCGGCAAGGCCTGCCGCTTGCCGCTGGTGGCGGCCGGCGACGTCCATATGCACGCCCGCAACCGGCGGCCGGTGCAGGATGTGCTGACCGCCTTGCGTCTGAAAACGACCCTTTTCGAGGCCGGCCATGCGCTGTTCCCCAACGCCGAACGGCATCTGCGGACGCGGCTGCGCCTGTCGCGCCTCTATCCGGCCGACGCCCTGGCCGAAACGATCAAGATCGCCGAGCAGTGCCGGTTTTCGCTCGACGAACTGCGTTACGAATACCCCGAGGAGATCGTCCCGCCGGATCACTCTGCGACTTCCTGGCTACGCCACGAAACGGAACACGGCCTGCAGTCCCGCTATCCGCAGGGCATTCCAGATGCCGTGCGGCAGCGCGTCGAACACGAGCTGGCCCTGATCGCCGAACTGAAGTACGAAGCCTATTTCCTGACGGTTTACGACATCGTCTGCCATGCGCGCAGCCTGGGAATTCTCTGCCAGGGGCGCGGCGCGGCGGCCAATTCGACCGTCTGCTTCGCGCTGGGCATCACCGAGGTCGATCCGGCGCGTTCCGCCATGCTGTTCGAGCGCTTCATTTCGCGGGAGCGCGGCGAGCCGCCGGACATCGATGTCGATTTCGAGCACGAAAGACGCGACGAGGTCATCGCCTACATCTACGGCAAATACACCCGCGAACGCACGGCGCTGACCGCGGCGCTGATCACCTACCGGACCAAGGGCGCGCTGCGCGATGCGGGGCGGGTTCTCGGGTTCGAGGCGGCGCGCATCGATGCCCTGACCGCCTCGCTGGCCTGGTGGGACAAACGGGAGCAGCTGCCCGAGCGCTTTGCCGAGCAGGGGCTCGACCCCGCATCGCCGCGCGTCGAGAAATGGCTGTGGATCGCCGGCCAACTGCGCGGCTTTCCCCGCCACCTGACCCAGCATGTCGGCGGTTTCGTCATGTCGCGCGGCCCCCTGGCCCGCCTGGTGCCGGTCGAAAACACGGCCATGCCGGAGCGCACGGTGATCCAGTGGGACAAGGACGACCTCGATGCCGTCGGCCTGATGAAAGTCGATGTGCTGGCGCTCGGCATGCTGTCGGCGCTGCGCCGCATGCTCGGCATGCTGGGCGAGACCACAGGCCGGCGCTGGCGCCTGGGCGACATCCCGGCCGAAGACCCTGCCACCTACGCCATGCTCGGCCACGCCGACAGCATGGGCGTCTTCCAGGTCGAGTCGCGCGCCCAGATGTCCATGCTGCCGCGCCTCAGGCCGCGCTGTTATTACGACCTCGTCGTCGAGGTGGCGCTCGTCCGCCCGGGGCCGATCCAGGGCGACATGGTCCATCCTTACCTGAAGCGGCGACAGGGCAGGGAGCGCATCGAGAAAATTTCGCCGGCCGTCGACAAGGTCCTCGAACGGACCTATGGCGTGCCCATCTTCCAGGAGCAGGTCATGCAACTGGCCATCGTCGCCGCCGGCTTCACCCCCGGCGAGGCCGATGAACTGCGCCGCGCCATGGCCGCCTGGCGGCGCAAGGGCAACCTGCTGCGCTACCAGGACAAGCTGCGCGCCGGCATGGCGGCCAATGGCCTGCCCGCCGAATTCGCCGAGCGCATCGCCCTGCAGATCCAGGGCTTCGGCGAATACGGCTTTCCCGAATCGCACGCCGCCAGTTTCGCCCTGCTGGTCTATGCCTCGGCCTGGCTCAAGCGCCACCACCCGGCCATCTTCCTGTGCGGGCTGCTCAACAGCCAGCCGATGGGCTTCTATTCGCCGTCGATGCTGATCCAGGACGCCCGCCGCCATGGCGTCGCCGTCCTGCCTCCGGATGCCGCCGCCAGCGACTGGGACTGCACGCTGGAGCCGGCCGGGGCAGTGCGACTCGGCTTGCGCCAAATCGGCGGCCTGGCGCAGGCCGCCGCCGAGCGCATCGCGGCAGCGCGCAGAAGTCGCCCTTTTCACGATGTCGCCGACCTGGCGGCGCGTGCCGGACTGCAACGCCGCGACCTCGACCTGCTGGCCGCCGCCGATGCCCTGCGCAGCCTGGCCGGGCACCGCCGGCAGGCCGCCTGGGCCGCCACGGCCGCGGTGGCGCAGGGCGATCTTTTCGACGGCGTCGCTCTTTCGGAAACGGCAATCGCGCTGGCGCCGCCGAATGAAGGCGAGAATCTGGTCGCCGATTACCGGCATCTCGGCCTCACGCTGCGCGAGCATCCCCTGACCCTGCTGCGCCCGCAGCTGGCCGGACGCCGTTTCATTCCGGCCGCCGAACTCCGCCACGCCGGACACCGGGCGCTGGTCCGCGCCGCCGGCATCGTCGTCGGACGCCAGCGACCGGGCACTGCCACCGGCATCGTCTTCGTGACCCTGGAAGACGAAAGCGGCCTGACCAATGTCGTGATTCATCCGCAGCTGGTCGAAAAACAGCGCCGTGAGCTCCTCGGCGCCAGCCTGCTCGGTGTCTTCGGGCAATTGCAGATGGAAGGCGAAGTCGTCCACCTCGTCGCCAAGCGGCTGGTCGACCTGTCCGCCTGGCTGGGCCGGCTGGAAACGTTCAGCCGGGACTTTCATTGAAAAGCCTTCCCGGGCGTGTCGGATTTCAGCCATCGATTATCTCGATGGTATTCTTGAAAAGCCCCTGGATCGTGACAAAACGCACGCTTGATGTGCGCAGTTGTCATTACCATCGCGACAGCCCGCTCCCTATCCTACGAATATTCCGACCACGATGAGTCTCGCCAGATTGTTCCGCACAGTGCCCACCAACGATTCACGAAACCCGTATTGGGCCGCCCGCGTTACCCTGACGCTAGCCATCGCCAGCTGTTTTGCCGCACCGGCCATCGCCACTCCGGAAAAAGCCGCAAGCTACTACGAGGATGCGCTGCGCCGCTACGAAAAGGACGACATGCCGGCAGCGGTCATCCAGTTAAAAAATGCCATCCAGCAAGATCAGAAAATGTTGGCCGCGCACCTGTTGCTCGGCAAGGCGCTGCTCAAGGACGGCGATCTCAAAGGGGCCGAAGCCGCCTTCGAAGAAGCCTTGAAACAGGGGGTCAATCGGGGCGAGGTTGCCATTCCGCTCGGTCAGGTCTATCTCGCCCTGGGGCGTCCGGAAGCGGTTATCGACCGTGTCCAGCCATCGGGTCTGTCGCCGGCACTGCAAGTTGAAATCCTGACCATGCGCGGTAACGCCTACCTGGAATCAGGAAAAAACAGCCTGGCCAGCCAGAGTTTCGAGCAGGCTCGCTCCATCGACCCCAGATCGGCCTCGCCGTTGATCGCTGAAGTCACCATGCTTTTAGGAATGGGGCGAATCGAGCAGGCGCGCGAAAAAGCCAACAAGGCAGTCGAACTGGCACCGAACAGCGCTTTCGCCTGGAGTGCCAAGGCATCCGTTCTCCATGCCTCCCTCGATGCGGCCGGGGCCATTGGCGCTTACGACAAGGCGCTTGCCCTGACGCCCAGGCATCTCGACGCACGCATCGCCCGGGCAGCCCTGCTCATCGATCTCAAGCGCGAGACGGAAGCACGGAAGGATCTGGACTACCTTTTCACCCAGGCCCCGGACGAGCCGCGTGCCGCCTACCTGCGTGCCGTTCTGGCGGGGCAGAAAGGGGATGCAAGCGCCGTCGGCGATGCCCTCAAGGAGGTAACGCGCACCATCGATGCCGTACCGGCGGCATGGCTGGCGCGTCGGGAGCAGTTGCTAATGGCCGGCGCATTGGCCCATTACGGATTGGGAAACCACCAGAAGGCCCGCGAATATCTGGATGTGATCGTGGCGCGCAACCCGGGAAACAATGGCGCGAAGAAGCTGCTTGCTTCGATTTTTGTCGACGCGAAGGATTACGCCAGGGCCCAATCCCTCCTTGAGTCCCTGCAAAGAGCCTTGCCGGATGATCCTCAGGTGATGTACCTGCTGGGGTCTGTCAACCTGGCACAAAGGCGATACGCCCAAGCCAGCGAACAACTCGAAAAAGCTGCAACCCGTACCGGCTCATCGGAAATCAATCGTTCGCTCGGCTTCAGCCAACTCAGCCTGGGCAAGATGGAACAAGGTCAGGCCAGCCTGGAAAAAGCCTTTGCCGCCAACCCTGGGGACATACAGGCCGGGATGACACTGGCCACGCTCTATGCCCGCTCCGGCAAGCCGGAACAAGCGCTGAAAACGGCCATGAGCATGGTCAGGCAAGATCCGAACAATTTGACGGCACTCAATTTTCTTGGGGCGCTCAAAGGTGCCAATGGCGACAAGAGTGGCGCGAGAGCGGCGTATAACGAGGTGCTTGCCAAGGATCCCGATTTCACCCCGGCCGTTCTGAACCTGGCGCGACTGGACATGGCGGACAAGCGCTTTGATGATGCTCGTCGACGTCTTGATGCCGTACTCAAGAAGCGCAATGATGATGCGCTGGTTCTGTTCGAGTACGGTCAACTCGAGCAACGTGCCGGTCGCTCCGAGGAGGCGATCAGATATTTGTCCAAAGCCGGGAGCGTTCAACGAAGCGATGCCGCACCTACGTTGGTGCTGATCGACCTTCATCTGGGGCTGCGCCAGAACGACCAGGCCTTGACTGTAGCCAAACAACTTTCCAGCAAGTTTCCTACCAGCTTCCCGGTGCAGATGGCCTTGGCGCGTGCCTTCCTGATGAGCGGCGATATCGCCAACACCCGGGCGACGCTGAATGGTGCGACGCGCCTTGCAGAGTTCGACGCAAAATCCCTGGTTGCCATTGCCCGGATGCAATTGGCGGCAAACAACCCCGACGGAGCTTCCTACAGTATTTACAAAGCCCTGCAGGGGAATCCGGAAGACATTTCGGCCCTGGCCCTGGCTGTTCAGGCTGAAGCCCGGCGTGGCGAGGCCGCCAAGGCCGATACCGCACTCAAGACCTTGCTTGCCAAGTATCCCGATGCCGTTGAAACCTTGCGTGTCAGCGCCGATCTCGCGATGTCCCGAAGGCAGTACGCTGCCGCCATCGCCGGATACCGCAAGTTGCTGGTCAAGGAGGAAAGCACCGGGAACGCGCTGGCTCTTGTCCAGGCTTACATGGCGGCAGATGACTCCGCCAAGGCTGCCGGTTTTCTTGAAGCTTGGGTCAAGGGGCATCCCAAGGACAGGATTGCATCCAAAGCCCTGGCTGAAGCACATTTCAGAGCGGGACAACTCGCTGCGGCGAGGCAAACATATCAAGGAGTAATAAAAGAAGCTCCGGACGACGCCCCGGCACTTAACAACTACGCGAACCTGTTGCTGCAGTTGAATGATCAGGCTGCGCAGGAAATTGCGGAACGGGCATTGAAGCTTTCTCCGAATAACGCATCCTACGCCGACACCCTGGGCTGGATTCTGGTTAACAAAGGGCAAGTCGAGGCGGGTCTGCGTTATCTGCGCGAAGCGCGTCTACGCAATCCGGACAACGGTGAAATTCGCTTTCATCTTGCTTATGCATTGTCCAAGACTGGCCGCAAGGAAGAAGCAAAAGAAGAGTTGAAGGCAGCGCTAACGGCATCCGGACGACTTGCGAATAGCAATCCTGTCGTGCAACTGCGGAAAGACTTGGGGTTGTAATGCTCTTGAGGACTGTCGATTTTTTTTACACAACTTTGGAGAACTCTGAAGTTAGAGCTTTATCATCATGAAAGATAAAGTTTTTTTGTTCTGGCCTGCTTGTTGCTTTATTGTTCACAAAGATTTTCCATGGGGAAAAAAATGAAAATCCAAGCAAAAGCACTGACCGGTATCGTTGCACTTGCCTTCGCAAGCCAGGCTTTCGCCGCGCAGGACTGGTATCTCACGGGCAGCAGCCCCAGCGCTGGTGTCACGACGACGGCTTACTCCAATACCGGAGGGGCAAACACCTCCGCCAGCACAGCCAACAATGCTGCCACCCAGACCATTGAGGCGGCTGCCTGGCTTGGCCAGTCGCAGGGTTATGGTGGCATCGCCAACAATGACGGCTATTACACCAATCCAACAACCGGCGTTACGACCAGGGGTAGTGGATGCCCGAGCGGCAGCAATCTCGCATACTGCGACAACCTGGATGCCATCGGCGGCAGTCCGGAGCATTCGATCGACAACAATCAGCGCTATGACATGGCCCTGCTGAGTTTCGGCAGCCTGGTAAAGCTGACGAAAGCGACGCTTAGCTGGGTGAACGGCGACTCCGATCTCACGGTTCTGGCGTACACGGGTTCGACGGCATTTGATAAAAATACGATGCTGATTGGCAAGACGTATAGCCAGCTTACCGCGCTGGGTTGGTCTGTCGTTGGCAACTACGCCGGGAATGGGGACAACACGACCGGAAGTGCCAACAAAAGCAGAACCATCCAATCCAGCACGCCGAGTGTCGGCGACACCTTTTCGTCATTCTGGCTGATCGGTGCATACAATCCGCTCGTCAGCGGATCGACCAGCGGTTCGTTGCTCACCGACGGAAATGACTACGTGAAGCTGTCCTCGGTTACGGGCTGCACCCAGGGCTCGACAGGCTGCAATCCGCCGAGCAAAGTGCCGGAACCCGGGTCGCTTGCACTAATGGGGGTTGGCCTGCTGGGGCTGCTGCGGATGCGCAAGGCTCGCAAAGCCTGAGGCTGGCGTCCCCTGGTTATGAAAATGGCACCTTCGGGTGCCATTTCTTTTGCGTGCTTTTCGAATGCGCGCGATCAATCGATACTCAGGCCTCGCGCTGCGCCGAGACAAGCATCGCCAGCGAGTTCACCGAGCGCAAATGCTGACGCGACCCTTCGTCGTTCGCCTCGATCACGATCCCGTACTTCTTCTTGAGCGCCAGGACCAGTTCCAGGGCATCGATCGAGTCCAGGCCCAGTCCATCGTCGGCAAAGAGTGGGGTGTCGTCGCCGATATCGGCCGGCGTCACGTCTTCGAGATTCATGGTCTCGATGATGAAGGCTTTGAGTTCCTGGTGCAGTTCGTTCATGGTCGTTTCAATTCAACTTTTTGCGTAGTTGCAGGCCCGAGAAGTTCAGGATGGCTTTGTCGCCCGATTCGATCACCCGCAAGGTGTCGCCGCGGCTGGTTCCCAGTCCGGCCGTAACGACCTCGTGGTCCGATACGGGGTTGAAGGCGATGCGCAGCAGCAGGTCAGGGACTTCGGGAAAGTGCGCTTCGCCGATGAGCAGCCCGTTGTCCTCGCGGAGCAGTAGCCGATCGGGCTTCGGGCCGTCGAGGGTGCTGGCGACTTCGTAGTTGCCGAGGCTGTTCATGAAACGTTCGGGCACCTTGCCGGGCTTGAGTCGTTCGCCAAAGATCATCGACTCGTTTCCCATTTTCCCGACGATGATCTGCCGTCCATCGACATTGACCATCGACAAGCGGATGTCCTCGAATGCCCCGACGCGCACCGGCAGCATGCCCAGCACCTTGTACTTGATCGTCAGCAAGCCATCCTCGTGCGGCACGAGGCGGAACTGGTGGCCGACCGCTTCGACGTCGATCGCGCCGGATTTCGTGCTGAGCTTCGCCAATCCGACCATCGAGTCGAAGTAGCCATTGAAGAATGCCAGCTCTTCATCCGTCGGTTTCCGCTCGGCGGCATGAACCGGCGACGTCGCCTCCTGGCGGATGCCGGTTTTGGCCTCCAGCATCAGGCGCAGCGCCGCGACGGCAATTTTGCTCACGGCCACATGCGAAGTGGCCGAGTTGGTCAGTACCACGACCCCCAGCTTGTGCTCGGGCAGGATCGCCATCATGCTGTGCGAGTCCGGGAGCGAACCACCATGGCTGGCGACCGGGCCGCCACCCGGAACGTCGATGCCGCTCATCATCCAGCCCAGCCCGACGTATTGCCCGAAAGTCAGCGGGAAATCCCGGTTCTGGATGCGCAGCATTTCGTTCAGCGACGATTTTTCGAGAATCCTTTGTCCGCCGGCGTTTCCGTCGGAAAAATGCATTTTCATGAACTGCGCGAGGTCGGTCACGTTGCTCAGCAAATTGGCGGCCGGCATGTCGCGCATCGAGAAAACCTCGGTTTCCTTGTTGCGGTCATAGACCTTGGTGACCGGACGTTGGGAAAAGCGGGTCTGGCTCATGCCCAGCGGCTGGAAAAAATGTTTCTCCATGTAGGCGTCGAACGGCTCTCCGCTGACCCGCTGGATGGCTGCGCCCAGCAAGGCCATGCCCAGATTGGAGTAGGAGAAGACGTAATTGGCCGGGAAGGCCTGGTATTCGTCGCGGATCGACTCGACCACCGTATCGAAGCGGCCGGGGTTGCGGACGAACAGGCCGTCCAGAAAATTGGACGGCAGGCCCGAGTGGTGACACATGATGTTGCGTGGCGTGATCGGCGCCGAATTCGGAAACCGGCTCTTGATCGAAAACTCGGGCAGGGCCGCGCCCAGCGGGCGGTCGATGTCCAGCTTGCCTTGCTCCGCCAGTTGCATGGTGGCGGCCGCGGTAAATACCTTGGCAATCGAGCCGGCACGATAGACGGTTTCCGGGGTGGCGGGCGTCCCGTTCTCGAGGTCGGCGTAACCGAATCCCTTTTGCCAAACGATCCTCTGGTCATCCACCAGGGCAATGCTGATGCCGGTGATATCGTTCTTGTCCATTTCGCGCTTGATCATCCAGGCCAGATAGGCGCGCGCGGGGTCGTAATCTCCTGGCGAAACGCCGACAGCGGCAGGGGGCGCGGTGGCGCAACCAGCGAGCAGGACGAAGGTGCCAAAAACAACCGGAAGAAGACGTGCGAGCATCGATGGCGGCAGCGTAATGAAGCGTGGATTATAAGCGGAGAAGTTGCAGCCCCCACGGGCGAAATAGCTGACAAATTCACTCGAGTATTCTAGAATTATCCCTCTTTAAATTGGGGAGATCGGGTTTCATGTTCCGGAATTTGCGTGAGGATATCCGTGCGGTCTTCGACCGAGATCCGGCGGCGCGCTCGTTCTGGGAGGTCCTGACCTGTTACCCGGGGATTCACGCCCTGATCCTGCACCGTGTCGCCCATTGGTTGTGGGGGCATCGTTTTCGCTGGCTGGGCCGGTTCACGGCCCATCTGTCGCGCATGCTGACCGGTATCGAGATTCACCCCGGCGCCACCATCGGCCGCCGATTCTTCATCGACCACGGCATGGGCGTGGTGATCGGTGAAACCGCCGTCATCGGCGACGACGTCACGCTTTACCACGGCGTCACGCTTGGCGGCACGTCGTGGAACAAGGGCAAGCGCCACCCGACGCTGGAGAATGGCGTAGTCATTGGTGCGGGCGCCAAGGTGCTGGGGCCGATTACCATCGCCGCCGGCGCCAAGGTAGGCTCCAATGCCGTGGTGACCAAGGAAGTGCCGGCTGGCGCAACGGCGGTTGGCAATCCGGCCCGGATTCTGGACAACTCGGAGCAGGGCCGCCAGCGGCAGGCGCAGGCCGAGAAGATGGGATTCTCTGCCTACGCGGTCGGGCGGGACCAGGACGATCCGCTGGCCAAGGCCATCCATGGCTTGCTGGATCATGCGGCCGAGACCGATCGTCGCCTTGCTTCCCTGGTTCGGGAGCTGGAGGCGCAAGGCGTGAAGTGCGACAGCGAGGTTCAGGCAGCTGATTCTTTCGATCCGCAATACCTGAGTAAAATAGTTGACTAATCGGCTGCAGCTTGCTTATAGTTGACTTAATCACTAGGTTATTTTCAGGAGTTCGAAAATGCGTTTGACGACCAAAGGGCGTTTTGCCGTGACGGCCATGATGGATCTGGCCTTGCGCGGCGAAGAAGGGCCTGTGGCACTGGCCAGCATCAGCGAGCGCCAGAAGATTTCCCTGTCTTATCTCGAGCAATTGTTCGGCAAGCTGCGTCGTCACAAGCTGGTGGATAGCGTTCGCGGTCCCGGCGGCGGCTACTGCATCGCCCGTCCGCTCGATCAGGTGCCGGTATCGGAGATCATTCGCGCCGTAGACGAACAGCTCGATGCCACGCAATGCGGCGGCCGGGAGAATTGCCATGACGAGCATCGCTGCATGACCCACGACCTGTGGACGACGCTGAATACGAAGATGTACGAATACCTCGCTTCGGTAACGCTCGAGCACCTGGTTCAGCGCGAAAGGCAGAAGCGCTCGCCCGGCATGGCGGTCATTGAAGACCAGCGCCGCCTTGGCCCGCAGCCGCGAACCAAGAATTCGCGCGACAAGGTTTCCGCCATCCTCTGATCTCGAACCATGTTTCGCCCTGTTTATCTCGACCATAACGCCACAACGCCGATAGATTCGGCTGTGCTGGCCGCCATGCTGCCCTGGCTGGAAAGCCAGCACGGCAATGCGTCGAGTCGCCACGAATATGGCCGACAGGCGCGGCAGGCCGTCGACGAGGCACGGCAGCGTGTCGCGGCGGCGGTGAGTGCGCATCCCACCGAAGTGATTTTCACCAGCGGCGGGAGCGAGGCCAACAATCTTTTCATCAAGGGCGCGGCGGGATGCCTGAAGGCGGGCGTGATTGCCGTGAGTGCCATCGAACATCCCTGCATCCTGAAGCCCGCGCTGCAACTCCAGGCGCAAGGCTGGCAGGTGCGTACCCTGACGGTCGATGCAGACGCCCGTATCGACACGGCTGACTTTGCCGCAGCACTGCAACTCAAGCCGAAGCTGCTGTCCGTCATGGCGGCCAACAATGAGACCGGCGTTCTTCAGAACATCGAGCGCCTGGCCGGCGACGCCAGGGGCTGCGGCTGGTTTCATACCGATGCCGTCCAGATGCTGGGCAAACAAGCAATCGACTTCCGGGGGCTGAATGCCGCCGGGCTTCATGCGATGACGCTGTCGGCGCACAAGGCCTACGGCCCCAAGGGGGCGGCCGCGCTGATCCTGGACAAGCGCATTGAAATTCAACCGCAGATTGCCGGCGGCGGCCATGAGCGCGGCCTGCGCTCAGGTACGGAAAACGTGGCGGCCATCGTCGGATTTGGCGTTGCTGCGGAACTTGCAGCGCGACGCGTTGCCGAACTGCCGGCTCGTTTGCGCGTCATGCAGGAAAGGCTGGAGGCGGGACTGCAGGGATTGGGCGCTAGAATATTCGCCCAAGGCGCAGCCCGCTTGCCCAATACCAGCTATTTCGCATTCCCCGGCATTGATGGGGAAACCCTGGTCGGCAAGCTGGATCGCGAAGGTTTTGCGGTGGCCAGCGGCGCAGCCTGCTCCAGCGCCAATCCGGAGCCTTCGCATGTGTTGCGGGCGATGGGCGTGGATGCGGAGAGTGCGCGAGCTGCGGTACGCGTCAGCCTGGGGGCTGGCAATACCGAGGCCGATATTGAACAATTCATCAACGCCTTGCAGGCTACAGTCGGACGCTTGCAAGGACTGACAGCCATGGCTGTCTGAACAACCCGACTTAGCGAGAATAACGATGAAACTCCCGATCTACCTGGATTATTCGGCAACTACCCCGGTTGACCCGCGCGTTGCGGAAAAAATGATTCCTTACTTGTGCGAGGACTTCGGCAATCCGGCCTCGCGTTCGCACAGTTTCGGCTGGGTGGCCGATGCGGCGGTGGAGGAAGCGCGCGAGCAGGTGGCTGCGCTGATCAATGCCGATCCGAAGGAGATCGTCTGGACCTCGGGCGCAACCGAGTCCAACAATCTCGCCATCAAGGGTGCGGCCAACTTCTATGCCGGCACCAAGGGCAAGCACATCATCACCGTGAAGACCGAGCACAAGGCCGTCCTCGACACGGTGCGCGAAATGGAGCGCCAGGGCTTCGAGGCGACTTACCTGGATGTCCAGGAAAATGGCCTGCTCGACCTTGAGGTTTTCAAGGCCGCGATTCGCCCCGATACCGTGCTGGCATCGGTGATGTTCGTCAATAACGAAGTCGGCGTCGTCCAGCCGATCGCCGAACTGGGCGAAATCTGCCGCGAGAAGGGCGTTATTTTCCACGTCGATGCCGCCCAGGCGACCGGCAAGGTGGAAATCGACCTGCAGAAACTCAAGGTCGACCTGATGAGTTTCTCCGCACACAAGACCTATGGCCCGAAAGGCATCGGCGCTCTGTACGTTCGCCGCAAGCCGCGCATCCGCCTCGAGGCCCAGATGCACGGCGGCGGTCACGAGCGCGGCTTCCGTTCCGGCACGCTGGCGACGCACCAGATCGTCGGCATGGGCGAGTGCTTCCGTCTGGCCAGGGAAGAAATGGCCGACGAGAACAAGCGCATCGGCGCCTTGCGCGACAAACTGCTCAAGGGGCTGCAGGATATCGAGGCAACCTACGTCAACGGTGACCTGGAGCAACGCGTGGCGCACAACCTGAACATCAGCTTTGCCTATGTCGAAGGCGAATCGATGATCATGGCCATCAAGGACCTGGCTGTTTCTTCGGGTTCTGCCTGCACCTCGGCCAGCCTTGAGCCGTCCTATGTCCTGCGCGCCCTGGGGCGCGATGACGAATTGGCGCACAGCTCGATCCGCTTCAGCATTGGCCGCTTCACGACTGAAGATGAAATTGACTATGCAATCAAATTGTTGCATGCCAAAGTTGGCAAACTGCGTGAGCTTTCGCCGCTGTGGGAAATGTACAAGGACGGCATCGATCTGAGCACCGTTCAATGGGCAGCACACTAGTTATCAGTCGTTGGCGGGTTGGCTAGTAACCAACGACTACCAACTAATAACCGAATTTAGGAGAAACAACATGAGCTATAGCGTAAAAGTCATTGATCACTATGAGAATCCGCGTAACGTCGGCTCCTTCGGCAAGGAAGATGACGGCGTCGGTACCGGCATGGTCGGCGCACCGGCCTGCGGCGATGTCATGAAGCTGCAGATCAAGGTGAACAAGGCTGGCGTCATCGAGGATGCCAAGTTCAAGACCTATGGTTGCGGTTCGGCCATCGCCTCGTCGTCGCTGGTCACCGAGTGGGTCAAGGGCAAGACCGTGGATCAGGCACTGTCCATCAAAAACACCGAAATTGCTGAGGAACTGGCCCTGCCGCCGGTTAAAATCCATTGTTCGATCCTGGCCGAGGATGCCATCAAGGCAGCCGTGGCGGATTACAAGAAAAAGCACGGAGAATAAGCATGGGCGTCACCTTGAGCGACAAGGCGGCAAAACACGTCGCCAACTTCCTGATCAAGCGGGGCAAGGGCATCGGCTTGCGCCTCGGTGTGCGTACCAGCGGCTGTTCCGGCATGGCGTACAAGCTGGAGTTTGTCGACGAGGTGAACGAAGACGATCTGGTCTTTGAGAGCGCAGGCGTCAAGGTGATTGTCGATGCCAAGAGCCTGCCTTACCTCGACGGCATGGAACTGGACTACACCCGCGAAGGCCTCAACGAAGGGTTTAAGTTCAACAACCCCAACGTCAAGGATCAGTGCGGCTGCGGCGAATCGTTCAACGTCTGATGGATTTCAAGGCAGATCACTTCGTCCTGTTTGGAATCAAGCCGCTATTCAGGCTCGACCTGTCGGACCTCGATTCGCGCTATCGCGACATCCAGGCCCAGGTCCATCCGGACCGGTTTGCCCATGCCGGAGAGGCCGAAAAGCGCCTCTCCATGCAATGGGCAACGCATGCCAACGAAGCCTACCAGACGCTGAAAAAGCCGCTTGAGCGGGCCAAGTACATGCTCCACCTGGCCGGGCACGACATCCAGGCCGAAAACAATACCGCCATGCCGGCCGACTTCCTGATGGAGCAGATGGAATGGCGCGAAGCCGTGATGGAAGCGCGTGGCGGCGGCGATCATCATGAGCTGGAACGCCTGCATAACCGCCTGTACAGCGACATCAAGTCCCGTTACGAAGAACTCGGGCAGTTGCTGGATGAGACAGGGGATTTTGCCCTGGCAACGGATCGGGTTCGCCGGCTGATGTTCCTGGAAAAACTTTTGCACGAAATCGACGACGCGCTGGCGTCGCTGGAAGAATAAACAATGGCTTTGTTTCAAATCGCCGAACCCGGCGAATCGGCGGCTCCGCACGAGCACAAGCTTGCCATCGGTATCGACCTCGGCACCACCAATTCGCTGGTTGCCACCGTACGCAGCGGCATCGCCGTTTGCCTCAACGACGACCAGGGCCGCCCCTTGCTGCCATCGGTGGTTCGCTACCATGCCGACGGCACCACCGAGGTCGGCTACGATGCACAGAAAAACCAGGCGGTCGACCCCAAGAACACGATCGTTTCGGTCAAGCGCTTCATGGGGCGCGGCACCAAGGACATCGCCCATATCGAATCGATGCCCTACGACTTCATCGAAGCCCCGGGCATGGTCAGGGTCAAGACCCATGCCGGCATCAAAAGCCCGGTGGAAACCTCGGCGGAGATACTGAAGGTCCTGAAGGCACGCGCCGAAGCAGGGCTGGGCGGAGACCTCGTCGGGGCCGTCATTACCGTGCCCGCCTATTTCGACGATGCACAGCGCCAGGCCACCAAGGATGCGGCCCGGCTGGCCGGGCTCAACGTCTTGCGCCTGCTCAACGAGCCCACGGCGGCGGCGATTGCCTACGGCCTGGATAACGCTGCGGAAGGGGTCTACGCGGTTTATGACCTCGGCGGCGGCACCTTCGACATCTCCATCCTCAAGCTGACCAAGGGCGTGTTCGAAGTCATGTCCACCGGCGGCGACTCCGCTCTCGGCGGCGACGATTTCGACCATCGCATCTATTGCTGGGTCATCGAGCAGACCAAGCCGCAACCGCTGTCGCCGGAGGACTCGCGCCGCCTGATGATGCGCTGCCGCGAGGCCAAGGAATTCCTGACCAACAATCCGGAAGCGCCGATCTCGCTGCGCCTTGCCAGCGGCGAGATGATCGACGTCAAGCTCGATGTGGCAACCTTCGCCAGCATCACGCAAACCCTGATTTCCAAGACCCTGCAGCCGGTCAAGAAGGCCTTGCGCGATGCGGGTCTTAGGGCCGAAGACATCAAGGGCGTCGTCATGGTCGGCGGTGCCACGCGCATGCCGCAGATCCAGAAGGCGATCGGCGATTTCTTCCGCCAGGAACCGCTGACCAACCTCGATCCGGACAAGGTCGTCGCGCTCGGCGCCGCGACGCAAGCCAATTTGCTGGCCGGCAATAAGACCGGCAAGGACGACTGGTTGCTGCTCGACGTGATTCCGCTGTCGCTGGGTCTTGAAACCATGGGCGGCCTGACCGAGAAGGTCATTCCGCGCAATTCGACTATCCCGACCGCACGTGCCCAGGAATTCACCACCTTCAAGGACGGCCAGACCGCGATGGCCATTCATGTCGTGCAAGGTGAGCGCGAAATGGTCTCGGATTGCCGTTCCCTGGCCCGTTTCGAGCTGCGCGGCATCCCGCCCATGGTGGCCGGGGCGGCACGTATCCGCGTCACCTTCCAGGTCGATGCCGATGGTCTTTTGTCGGTTACCGCCCGCGAACAAACGACTGGCGTCGAATCGAGCATTACGGTCAAGCCATCCTACGGCCTGTCGGACGACGAAATCGCCGGCATGCTCAAGGACTCGATGGCGCACGCCAAGGACGACGCCGTGGCGCGCGCCCTGAAGGAAGCGCAGGTCGAAGCCCAACGCATGATCGAGGCGACCGAAGCGGCACTGGCCGAAGACGCCCATTTGCTCAACGAGGCCGAGATCGCCAAGATCATGGCCACCATCGCCAAGCTCGCGGAAACCATGGCCGGCGACAACCGCCGCCTGATCAACATCGCCATGGACGACCTCGGCTACGAAACGCAAACCTTTGCCCATCGCCGCATGGATCAAAGCATCAAGAAAGTACTCTCCGGCCGTAATGTCGACGACATTCAGGTTGGAGAAGACGGAGAAAAGGCATGACCCAACTCATCGTGTTGCCCCACGTCGAACTGTGCCCGGATGGCGCAGTAATCGAGGCGGAGGAGGGCAAGTCCATCTGTGAAAACCTGCTCGCCAACGACATCGAACTCGATCACGCCTGCGAAATGTCCTGCGCCTGCACGACCTGCCATGTTGTCGTGCGCGAAGGCTTCAATTCGCTGGAGCCAGCCGAAGACGTCGAGGAAGATCTCCTGGACAAGGCATGGGGCCTGGAACCCAACTCCCGTCTCGGCTGCCAGGCTGTCGTCGGCAAGACGCCGCTGACGGTTGAAATCCCGAAATACAGTATCAACATGGCGAAGGAGGGGCACCGCAAATGAAATGGACCGACATCAACGACATCGCCATCGAGCTGACCGAAGCCTACCCCGACAAGGATCCGCTCAAGGTCAACTTTGTGGACCTTCGCGATTGGGTTATGGCCTTGCCCGGCTTCAACGACGACCCCAAGCATTGCGGAGAGAAGATTCTCGAAGCGATTCAACAGGCCTGGATCGACGAAGCCTCCTGAAGCAGACGGCAACTCTGCTGGTTCGTCCTTGTTGTAGCTGGAAAATGCCCCGTAAATATTCCGGGGCATTTTCGTATCTGGATACGTGGCCAAGATATGAGGCATCGTCGGTAATGGACGATTGGTCATCCGCGAAACGGCTGGACTTCTCTTCGTCGGCTAGGGGACAGCAATCAATCTGAGGAGGGCAAGCCGTGAAACGGGTTGGTTGTTCGCTTCCATGCGTTCGATCACGAGCGCATTTACGGCCCTACAGCGTCGGCGCCGACTGATCAGGTGACCATTGCCAGTAGGTGTCGCCGTAGTCGCTGCCGAGCGCAGGCATCACGGCACCTTGCTTGAAGTAGCGGCGGGAAGCGGGCTGAGCAGGGGTGAACCACCAGCCGGATTCGGGACAGGGGGAACCGGCGGGGACGTTGGGGCGGTATACGGGTTCGATGGCCGTTTCATCTTCTGTCGCATCGTCGAATTCACCATCAATCATTTCGACGAAATACCATTTGCAGGGGTGTTCGGTGAAAGCTTGAGGGGAGAGAACCAGCCACGCCGCATCCAGATCATCCACCTCTTTCCAGTCAAAACCATTTGCTGGTTGCAGACGCTTCTGTTTCAACGCCTCGATTACGTAGGCCATCATCTTTTGCTCATCCTGCCAGATGGCGTTTCGGCCCATAACCTTGACGGCGGCCAGCCCTGCATCGTTATAGGTCTGGGCCTTGCCCAGAATGCCGTCGCTGTTGCCCGTCCAGGCGAATTGCAGGGTGCCGTAAGGGTCGTCCTGCGGCACATAGACACCGGTACGCGGCGGCAGTTTTCCCGTTTCGCCGACCACGTCGGCACGTACCCGGAAGCGTGGCAGGCGGGGGAAACGGCTACCGTATTCCTGCCAGTAGGCGATCATATCCCTATCATCCAGATATTTTTGCCCCCCTGCACCTGACACTTCGTCGATCCGTGTTGCATAGGCGTAGATCGCTTCGAATTGCTGGTTGAAGCGCTCTTCCTCTTCTTCAGTCATCCAGCGCGACGAGGTTTCGCCGAGCAGGTAGCCACATTGGTGGGCACCGGTTCCGCAATAGCTTTCATTGGTTCGCCATGCCAATAATCTGATGGTCGACTTCCTGAAATCTGCCAGCGCCGAATGGCCGTAGGTCGACCAATTGGCCGAAGTGTCGCGTACGCCCCAGCGCTCATCGGCGATCAACGCGTCGCGTCCCTGGCTTTTGGCAAGGTCGAGCAACACGTCAGACCCCGCCATCAGCTTGTCGATCATGCCCTTGAGACCCTTCAGGTAATCGAACGACATCCAGTAATAGAGCAAGGTGGCCTGGCGCTTTTGCCAGAGCGAGAGCGGAAAGGTAGGTTGGCTGGAGAGAGGATTGTTGAACAGGTCGGTCGTCATGGCGGTCTTTAGTTGGTGACCTGGCCGGGCAAGGCCGGCAGGCCGATCTTGGCATCGCGCAGTTGCGGATCGAAATCCGTCGAACCCCAACCGGTATCGAGGGGGCCTTTGATGTTGGGGTGGTTGATTTTCTCGCGAATCGGTGTGTAGGCCTTCTTTTTCTCCTTGGAGAGGGTTTCCCACTCGGCACGGCTCAAACCGGGCGGGTGCAGTTTTTCGCCATGCCCGCCACCGCGCATGTAGTAACGCGTGCTGTCCCGCTGTGATTTCTCGACCTTGACGATGACCTGATCCCATCCGCCTTCAAGGTGGGCATTCAAATCTGGATGCTCAAGCTTCTTCTGGCTCGCAGCCGGTCCGCGCCAGACCTTAAGGGTTTCGCCTTCCTTGATTTCCAGCACAACGAATTGTCCGTTCGGGTTCCAGTCCGGCCACACGGCGCTGTATTTTCGCCAGGCGGCCTTGGGGTCGGGCGAAGCGAGAATTTTCTTCCAGACATCCTCAGGTACCCAGCAGTCGCCCATCGCACCGTTGCTCGGCGAGGTAATTCGGAAGAGCTTGGCCGGTCCCTTGATTTCGATAGCCTTCATAGTGTGGAAGGAGCGGATGTTGGTGTCGTCGAGCTTGGGCCAGTCGGGGTGCTTTTTGAGCAATTTCTCACCGACGCGAACCTTTTGCTCTGCCCACTTCCCTTCACGCCCCTTGCTCAACCAAGGCGGTAACGGTTCTGTCTTGCACATCAGTGTTACCGCCTGGGCTTCCGGCAATGTGCCTCGGAAATGCACATTGCTTGCGTTGAGTATGCCGGAACGCTGGGCCATATGTTCCATGTCCAGGCGATGGATAATGCGATCAAGGATTTTCTGGATGGGCGCGATGGCCTTGGCGAGCTGCGCATCGGCCTGCTTGCGGACTTTTTCGACGAGTGCAATGGTTTGTTTCGCCCGGTCGCCGACTTTAGGTATCCAGGTAACCTTTTCCAGTAATTTTTTCAAAATGCCGATGGCCTTATCGAAGGCCTTGAGCAAAGCGCCGACACTGACCTTGCCCCGAATTTCTCGAATCGAATTAGCCAGCCATTTGAAGACTTCGTCGACCTTTAGCTTGCGCAGGTATTTCTGAACATCGCGCTTGCGTAGCAAGGTAATGACCCAGGTCATGGCTTCGTCTACCGCCTTGACCAGATGATTCAGGCCGTAGCGCCGGACGAAGGTAAAGAAGATTTTCAGTACGCCCTTGACGAGGCTACCGAGGCTCGGAAACAACCCGATCAGGGTGAGCGCAAGCGCGACCCATTTCCAAGTGTTGTCTTCGCGCTCATCGCTTTGGGCAATGTTTTTGCAGTTGGCGATAATGTCGCGCACATCGCAGATTTGATCGACCACTGGAATCATCGAAATACCGGTATCAAAGGCAATTTGTCCCGTTGAGCGGTTATCGTTGAAATCGCCCTGGATCGCCTCCCAGAGCCATATCCAAGTGTTTTTTTCGTCAGGAGGCTTGCTGTCTGTTTCCCATTCCAGGGCAGCACGGATATCGGTTTCGGAGGCCATGGTTTATTCTCGGGATTAAGTCAGCAATTCGCTCAAGGGCATGTAGGGTTTGTCTTTGTCGGGCTGGCGCGGCTTGTAAACCACCTTGGTCACCGCCTTGCGTTCGACGTTGTCGTGTTGTGCCAGTCCTTGTCCATCGAGTTTTCCGGTCAGCACCGGACCGCCTGCAAAATGGATTTCATAGCCGGCGTTGGCGATGGCTTCACCCGTTTCCGGATCGCGATAATCCAGTCCGATCCAATCCTTGATTTCGGTATTCCCTGTCGGCAGAGTTGCGAGATTTGCAGCTCCTCGACCCGCCCCTAAAAACGCAATCCCCCCGCCCTTGACCGAGAACTTCCCCGGACAAGCAAAGATAATGTTGCTGCCTTCAAGGGTGACCGACGACTGCCCGGCCTGAAGAACGATCTTCTCCTTGGCCAGCAGATGAATCTCATCGTTGCTGCTGGTCACGGTGATCGACTGGTCGGCGAGGATGTCCAGTTGATCGGTATGAGCCTGAAGCGTCAGGCTGCCGGCCTGGGCGATGCTCCGGATACCCCCCTCATGACTGAACCAGCTCGCCCCGGTGCCGACAGCGGCAGACACGGTATGGGCGCTGGCGACATGCAGGTCCTGCTGTACCGTGGCATGCAGGTGGCCGCCGGCGAAGAGCAGGGTGCTGGCCGGGGAGGAGAGGCCGATATCGGATGGCGCCTCGTTGACGATGAAGGGGTGGGCGAAGCGTTCCGTCGGCTCCCCCAGGTCGCGGCTACCCGGGATGGCTTTCCTGGCTTCCTGGCCGCCGACGCTGCCGTCGTATTTACCCGCCTGCGCGGGGTCGATGCTCCGGATGAAATCGGTTTGCGCGGCATTGGCCTTGAGCGGTAGTGCCGTCTGCCCCTGGGCGGCATCGGACAGCGCCTTGGCCGTTTCGGCGGCGGCCTGGAGTTGGCCAACCGTTTCCGCCACGTCCATCTGGGTGCTTTGCCCGTTCGGGCGGGCGGTAGCCGATATCAGGATGCCTTCGCCGGCCCGCACGGCCAGCCAGCCGTCGGTGCGCAGTTCGAAGCCGCTGCCGCGCCAGGCCCCGCGGGTGGCGCTCTCCGGCGCCTGGTGAATGAGATGACCCAAGGAAAGCTGAGTGGCGTTCTCGCTGGTGGCGAGACGGGTGCGCAGTTGCCCAGGGGCATCGTCGGTGACCCACTGGTTGAAGCCGGCTTCATGGTTGTGGCTCATCCAGCCGGAGAGCACGCCCGGGTGATTGGCGCCGGCTTCGTGGCCGGCCGAGAAGGGCGGCAGGTCGGCGCCGTTGTAGTTTTGCCCGACGACGATGGGGCGGTCGATATCGCCATCGAGGAAATCGACCACCACCTCGGTGCCGATGCGCGGCAGGAAGTGGCTTCCCCAATTGGCGCCGGAGAGCCATTCGGCGACGCGGACCCAGGTGCCGGAGCGATCGTTGCCCGGCGCGTTGCCGGTCTTGCCGGCGGCTCTGCCAGCCGGACCGGTTTCGCTCAGCCCGCCGCTCACGGGCGCCTCGCCGCGTTGCCAGGGGAACTGGATCTTGATGCGGTGATCCCGCTCGGTGCTGACCACCTGATCGGGCAGGCCGACCACGTGGGCGACCTGCGGCCGGGCGAGCGGCCGGGTCAGGGAGGGAGAAAAGAGCGACGCCACCACCGGCAGCGCCGCAGGCTGCGCGGTGAGCACGTTGCGGTAGGTGCCCGCCTCAACCTCGGCATGGCCCAGCAACTCGGCCGCCTGAGCACCCAGGTTGTTGGCGCCGCGATGCTCGACGGCAAGGACCGTGAAGCGGGCTGCATCGCCGACATACGCGTCGTGCTGACTCAGCGTGACGACCGTTCCTTCGGCCAGGCGGCGGATGGTGCTTTCACCCGCACAACGGCGATAGCCGGATTCGAAAGCGGCAAGGGCCAGATCGGTGCGCAGACGGGCGGCGGCGCTGTCCTCGAAGCGATAGGGGCGGGAGGCATCGTGGATTTCCAGGCGGGGTAATTGGCCGTTGTCGGCAATAGTCGTCGCTTGGGCGCCGGTGGCGATGAGTTGCTTGTAGTCCCAGCCGGCGAGGGTGACGGCATTGGGTGCGACGACACGGGTTTCCTGCCAGGTTTGCACGGTGTCGGTCGCTTCGGTGGCATCGTTGCGGTGAAAGCGAGCGATGGCTTGGGCTCCTGCTGGCAGTTCGGCCTCCCGGTCGAAGAACACCAGCCGGTGGCGGGCATGCGTGGCATCGTCGCCGGCCACCGCCGACTGGTCGTGCTCGAAACGCCAGGACAGGCCTTCTTCGGCGAGGAGGCGGCGGATGAAGTCGAGATCGGTTTCGCGATACTGCGTCGCGATGCTGTAGGGGCGCAGGGGCTGGGTGACCTGGTTGGCCCAGTCGGCTTCGGGATAGTCGGCAAGAATCTGGCCGACGATGTCGATGACCGTTTTATCCTGGAATAGATAGCAATCGCGGCGCTGGGCGAGAAAGGCGAGAAAAGGCTCCATGACCAGCCGGTAACGTGCAAAGCCGCCATCGGCGCCCAGTTGCATGGCCTGGGTGACGTAGCCATGCCAGGATCGCTTGCTGCCATCGGCCTGCAGCAGGCGCAGGGTAAGCTCTTCGCCGAGCAGCGGCTTGAGGTCGACATGGGCCTGGGTCGATACGCAGTCGATCTCGAAGCGGAAGGGCTCCGACACCGCTTCGCGACCGGAGAAACGCTCGACGATCAGCGCCGCGTCGGGTAAGGGCGTCTTGAGCTCCAGCAGGCGGGCGTTCTGGGTGAACAGCGTGTCAAGCAGGGATTCAAGCATGGCAGGGCAGTCAGGGCAGGGTGATGGTCAGCGTCGGAGGGCGCGGAGCCAACTGGACGACGTTCTTGAATGGCGACAGGGTTTGCTGCACCGTGCGACCGGCATGCCAGTCCAGTCCGACATAGGCGATCAGGCCGAAAAGGGCGAGCACGGACACGATCACCCAGATCGGAATGTCGCGCCTGATGGCATTGGCGATGCTGTCCGGAGCGGCCCAGTGAGGGGAGAAAGCGGGAGCCTTGCCCTTGATGTGGGCAATTTGTTCGCCCAGCTGCTGGGTCAGGTATTTGAGCTTTTCCGGGCCTTCGAGCAGGTAACGGCCCTTGAAGCCGATCAGCAGGCACATGTGGAACACCTCGAGCGCGTTGATGCGGCCGGCTCCTTCATTGCGCGCGGCTTCGAGTTTGTCGAAGAAATGCTCGCCGGCCAATTGGTCGCCGAACAGCAGCAGTTGCAGCGGCCGGCGTTCCCAGGTGTCGCGAATGTTCATCTGCGACGACAGCACCGCTTCGTCGATCGCCGCGCAAAAGGCGTATTTCGCGTCGAAGATGTCGGTGGCCGAAAAATTGTTCTTCCTGGCGGCGCGCTCGAACTGTTCGAGAAACTTCTGGATGTTTCCGGAAAACTCGTCCGGATCCTTGGGGACGCTCCGATGGTTCAACAGGATGAGCATGTGGAAGCCGTCGTAGAGCAGGTCGACAAGGCTTTTCGCCGGACGGTCGGCAGTTGGCTCTTCGGCACGCAGGCTTGGAGCAACGGAGAACAGGCTGGGGGCTGTGGTCATGGCGTGACGGCAATCAGTTCGATGGCGAGATCCCGGTAGCTTTCCGGGGCATAAATCATGACGGACTGGGCCTTGAGCATGCGCTCGTAGAGCGGGCCGTGTGCGTCCAGCGCGAAATAGATGGCGCCGGGACGTACCGGAATGGCACCCGGCACTTGCTGGGCGTGGCTCAGGCGAACCCCGGACATGGCCGAAAGAACGAGTTTCTCGACGTCGTCCGGCGCACCCAGCTTGATGCGCAAGGGAATCGACTCGATGATTTCCGATTGCGGATGCGCCGCCGTGACCGACAGATAGAAAGCGGTTTCGCTGTCGATCTTGTCGGAGTCCAGGTGGCCGGAATAGAAGGCGGGTTTTGGCTGGCTCAGGGCGATGGCAAAGTAGCGCGTCGAGATCACCGTATCGAGCAGCTCGCGAAGAATCTGGTCGATCCGCGAAAAACAGGGGCCCGGCTGCAGGTGGTCGTAAGCGGGCAGGTCGTTGAGCGAGTGGCCCTTGGAGAAGGTCATCAGGCCGCCGGCGAGGCGCAGCAACTCCTGGAACAGGCGCTCGGGGGAAGAGTCGGGCTGGCGGAACAGATGGGTCAGGGTCGCGCAGGCGCTGCTGGCCGTATGCAGCAACCAGAACGAAGCGATATCGCCAGAACGGAACTCGATCACGTTCTTGGTCGGCTCCCGATGAAAGCCATAGAGTGCATCGACCTTGGCCAGCAAGGCATCGATTTGCCGGCGCAGCATCATGAACAGCGGGGGAGCGCTGCGCAGGCTGAGCGACGGTGGCATGAAAGCCGGATCCGGCTCGAAGCCGTTGCTTGACGTCCGGCGGATCCGGGCAATCGGCAGCGTCAGGAACTGATCCCGGTTTTCGCGCCCCGTTTTCAGGTGCGCGATCTGGCTGAGGGTCGAGACGTCGGCCTCGGCCGCGTCGGTATACAAATCGGCGGTAGCGCGGGGAACGACAAGATAGCGCGCCTGCCCCGAAGCGGATGCATTTTCCGCGCAATTACCGCCGTGGGCATTGATGCGATGGAGCGCCAGAAAGAAATCGCCGACCCCGTCATCGCCCACCGCATCGCTCAAGGCGAGCGGCGGCGGAAGCTGATCGACGTCCGGTGCGGCGAAAAAATCGCCATTGGGAAAAATCGCGGAAATCCGGTTGAACTGCAGGATTCCGTTCTTGAGCGACGCGATATCGAGCTCGAGCTCCCGAACCCCCCATGCGTAGGGGTTTGCGGCAAGCAGCGAATTCCTGGCAAGGTTCTCGACATAAGCATCCTGGTGCTGGAAATGTTGAGGGCGCAGGAACAATCCTTCCCCCCACAGCATCTTTGTCGTGTTCATTCAGTTTCCTGCTTACGCATTGCATTGCACGCCGACCAGCGAGCGCACGGTTTCCGGGCTGATGTCGGCTACCAGCGCGCCCTTGCTGGCACTGAAGGCGCAAGCATGGGCGCCGATGGTGATGCCGTTGTCAAAAGATAGCTTGTTGTCGAACGCCAATTTCCAGCGAGCCTGGTAAGGCACGCGGAACATGCCTGCCACCCCGATCGCGGTCGCATCGCCGGGCACCTTGAGCGTGATGTCATAAGATTTTCCTGGCAACAGCACGATCTCGCGGACCGACACCAATTCTTCGCCAAGCGCCTCTTTCTCCTGTTCCACCGAGGTGATCTGCGGATAGGTCATTCCCTTGAATTTCTCGTTCGCACGCAGCACGTAAATCTTGGCAACCAGCGACAACGGCTTGCCGGAAGCGGAGAGATTCAGCTGCTCGCCGGCGTAGATACGAACGTTCATGTCCCGGCTCATCTTGCTCGGATCGCCGTCCTTCTTGACCACGCCAGTTGCCTCGAGAACCATACCCACCGCCGATCCGGCCAGCTGCACCGCGGACATCTGGGCGCATCCGCCCATCGCAGCCACGACCAGGAGTGAAACAGCCAGCCGCCCCCTCATGTCCATGAGATGGGTGCAGCCTGCGAACGATATCGAGCGGAGTTTCCCGAGGAACAAAAAATGCATTTGGGTTGAACATTCCAAAGGCATTAATGTACTATTTCGTCTTTCAACAGGCAAACCATATGGCATCAATTATGCGCTTAGGCATAGCAAGGACAGGAATGCAGCCGCTCAGGAAATCTACTTCCATCATCTTGATTGCTACGGCAATTGTGCTTTCCGGATGCGCATCGAAGAACGCCACAATGTCTCAGGAAGAGTTCTCGACAGCCATGGCGCAGTCGAGCGCGACGGCGGATACATTGCTTGAAAAAGGAAATCGCGAAGAAGCTGTAAAAATATTGAGTGATTTGGCAAAGAAAAATCCCGGACGGAAGGACCCCTGGGTCCGCATGGCCAAAATCCATTTTGACGGTGAAAACTACGCGCAAGCCATCGTGGCCGCCGAAGAGGCGCTGCAGCGCGACAGCGCGGATCGCACCGCCAAGAGCATTCGCGCCGTCGGCGGCCTGCGCGTCGCGGCGCAATCGCTGGCCGACCTGCGCGGCGATGTGGAACTGAAGGGCGACGCCCGTTCCGATGCGGTCGGCTTGGCCAAGGTGATGCGCGAAACGCTGGGTGAGGATGTTCTTGTTCCGCTGGACGACAAGAAGAAAAAGCCCGCGCCCTCGGTCATTCGCCCCAGGCCTGCGGCGGTTGGCGGCCAGCCTTCCGCGGCCCAGCCTTCGGCGGCGAAACCGCAAGCATCGTCCGGCAATCCGTTCGGTGCCCTGAAGTAATCGCATCAATGCAAAACGCGTATTTTTGATTGCATAGACAACTGCTCGTCGATTTCAGTATTTGTTCTGGAGGTTCAAGTGGCAAAAAAGGAAAGTGTTCAGAAGCGCTTGCAGAAGGTTCGTCCGCCGCGCGTTCAATTGACGTACGACGTCGAAATCGGCGACGCGATCGAGGTCAAGGAGCTTCCGTTCGTCGTTGGCGTACTGGGCGATTTCGCGGCTCAGTCGAAGCAGGATCAGGGCAAGGTTCGCGATCGCAAATTCGTCAATGTGGACATGGACAACTTCGACGACGTCATGGCGGGCATGGCGCCGCGCGCTGCCTACCGTGTCAAGAACCGCCTGACCCCCGAGGGGGGCGAGCTGGGCGTCGATATCGAGTTCAGCAAATTCGAGGATTTCCGCCCCGAGTCCGTGGTTCAGCAAGTGGAGCCGCTGCGCAAGCTGCAGGAAGCCCGCGCCAAACTGGCCGACCTGCGCAACAAGCTGGCCGGCAACGAAAAGCTCGAGGACCTGCTCAATGACGTGCTGAACAGCACCGAACAGTTGCAAAGCCTGGGCGGCAAGAAAAGCGAAGGAGAACGCCAGTGAGCCTGCAAACCGCCATCGCCGGAAACGCTGCCGGCGTTCAGGAATCCGGCCTGCTCGACAAGATCATCGAGGAAAGCCGGGTCGCCCAGTCCGAGCAGGAAAAGAACCGTGCCCGCGACATCATCAGCGAACTGGTCAGCCAGGTTCTCGACGGCGAAGTGCTTGTTTCGGAAAACCTCGCCGCATCGCTCGATGCGCGGGTGGCCGAGCTGGATCGCCTGATCTCGGAGCAGCTCAGCGAGGTCATGCATGCGCCCGAGTTCCAGGCGCTCGAAAGCGCCTGGACGGGGCTGCACTACCTGTGCAAGCAGACGTCGACCGGCCAGCAGCTCAAGATCAAGCTGTTCAATGCCGCCAAGCGCGACCTGGTCAAGGATTTCAAGACAGCCATCGATTTCGACCAGAGCGCCCTGTTCAAGAAGGTGTACGAAGAGGAATTCGGCACCTTCGGCGGCGCGCCGTTCGGAACGCTGATCGGCCAGTACGAAATCTCCCGCCAGCCGGAAGACATGTACTTCATCGACCAGATGTCGCACATCGCCGCGGCGGCGCACGCCCCCTTCATCGCCTCGGCGGCACCGCAGCTGTTCGGGCTCGACAGCTATACCGAGCTGGGCCGGCCGCGCGACATGGGCAAGGTGTTCGACACCGTCGAATACGCCAAGTGGAAGTCCTTCCGCGAATCCGAGGACTCGCGCTACGTCGGCCTGGCGCTGCCGCGCTTCCTGGGGCGCCTGCCGTACAACCCGATCGACGGCGAAGTGACCGAGGGTTTCAATTTCGTCGAAGACGTCGACGGCACCGATCACGACAAGTACCTGTGGTGCAACGCGGCCTTCGCCTTTGCCGCCCGACTGACGGCTGCCTTCGAGAACTACGGCTGGTGCGCCGCCATTCGCGGCGTCGAGGGCGGAGGCCTGGTCGAGGACCTGCCGACGCATACCTTCCGCACCGACGACGGCGAGGTGGCGCTCAAGTGCCCGACCGAGGTGGCCATCACCGACCGTCGTGAAAAGGAGCTGAGCGACCTCGGCTTCATTCCGCTGGTGCATTGCAAGAATACCGATTACGCCGCCTTCTTCGGCGCCCAGTCGGCGCAGAAGGCAAAGAAGTACGACACCGATTCGGCCAACGCCAACGCGTCGCTGTCGGCCCAGTTGCAGTACATGTTCGCCGTGTCGCGCATCGCTCACTACATGAAGGCGATGATGCGCGACAAGATCGGCAGCTTCGCCTCGGCATCCAATGTCCAGAACTACCTGCAGCGCTGGATCGACCAGTACGTGACGGCGGACGACTCGGCATCGCAGGAAACCAAGGCGCAATTCCCGTTGCGCGAAGCCTCGGTCGAAGTCAGCGAAGTGCCTGGGCGCCCCGGCGTCTATCGCGCCGTGTCGTTCATTCGTCCGCATTTCCAGCTGGACGAACTGTCCGTCTCGCTCCGTCTGGTGGCCGAATTGCCGCAATCCAGCAAGGGCTAATCGTTTCCCACAACCGTTCCGGAGAATACAGAAATGAAGGATATTTACGTCGAGTTCAAAAGCAGCGACATCAAGGGCGATTCCCGCGATGCCAAGCACAAGGACACCGTCGAGGTTTACAGCTGGGCGCACACCATGCGCCAGCCGAAATCGGCTACCGCCTCTTCCGCGGGGGGGCATACCGCCGAACGCGTCGAGCATGGCGAAATGATCTTCACCAAGGACATCGATGCCTCCAGCCCCAAGCTGTACCAGGCATGCTCGTCCGGCCTGGTGGTCAACGATGTCATCATTTACTTCTATCGCGCCCTGGGTGGTCAGAACAACGCCGGCGGTCCGTCTTCCTCGCAGAACCGCCACCAGTACCTGAAGATCGAACTGAAGAACGCCATTGTTTCCTCGGTTTCGCCGTCGGTGGTCGAGGAGGGGATTCCCAAGGAAAGCTTCGCGCTGAAATATTCGGCGGTGAAGTGGACTTACGATGAACTCGGGGTCGATGGCAAGAAGGGCACCAAGGTCAACATCCAGGGTGCCTGGAACCTGGCCAACAACACGCCGAACCTCACCTGATACCACCTACGTGGAGAACACGGCGGAACCGGCGTTCCGCCGTTTTTCATGAACAAGGGCTTCGAACCATCCCTTTTCGACAAGCTATTCGACGACCAGCCCGTGGGCGCTGTGCGACGCCGCCTGTCGCTTGAACAACTCAAGGATTCGGTGGCCCGCGACCTCGAAGCGCTGCTCAATACCCGCATGGCGCTCGACGAGGCGGCGGCCGAGTCGCTGCCGCTGGTCAGCCGTTCCGTCGCCAGCTTCGGCCTGGCCGATTTTGCCGCGCTCAGCCTGGCCAATGTTCATCATCGGCGGCAGATCTGCACCTCCATCGAATCGGCCATCGCCGCGCACGAACCGCGTTTGCGCGATGTTCGCGTCGACCTGGAATTGCAGCGCAAGACGGTGAACGCCCTCTATTTCTCGATCAATGCCGTTCTGGTCGTCCGCCCGGCCCAGGAGCCCGTCAGTTTCGACGCCCTGCTGACCCCGACCAGCCTGCAATATTCGGTCAGCCGCCAGCGGCGCCCGGGAGCCTGATGGAAGATCTGCTGCCGTACTACGAACGCGAACTGGCCTTCCTGCGCCAGCATTCCCGCCAGTTCGCCGAGCGCTATCCCAAGCTCGCCGCCCAGTTGCTGCTCTCCGGCGAGGGTTGCGACGATCCCCATGTCGAACGGATGATCCAGTCCTTTGCCTTGCTGACGGCACGCGTCTCCAAGAAGCTCGAGGACAGCTACCCGCAGTTCACCGAGGCCTTGCTGAATGTCCTCTATCCGCATTACCTGCGCCCTTTCCCCAGCTGTTCGATCGCCCATGTCGACCATGGCGGCGCGGAGCTGACCTCGGTGACCACGATTCCGCGCGGCACCGAATTGCACTCGCGGCCGATCAAGGGCGCCATCTGCAAATTCCGGACGGCCTGGGATGTCCGGCTGGCGCCGGTCTCGCTGGGGGATTTGCACTTCGATCCGATCGCCCATGCGCCCAGCGAGGTTCGCCTGCCGGTGGGCTGCAATGCCTTGCTGTCGTTTGCGCTGACCTTGCGCGGCTCGGGCCAGGAGGGCGGGATAGGCAAGCTCGACAAATTGCGGGTCTATATCGATGCCGAGCCTTCGGTTGCATCGGCGCTACGCGATGCGCTGTTCCTGCGTCGGCTGAAGGTTTACGCCGCCGGCTCCGACCGGCGTTGGCGGGTAGCCCGCGAGAACCTGATCGGCGCGGTCGGCTTCGGCGAGGATGAGGCGCTCATCGACATGCCGGCCACGACGCATGGCGCCTATCGCTACCTGACCGAGTACTTCTGCTTCCCGGAAAAATTCAATTTCTTCGACATTCATCTCGAAGCAATCCCCTCCAGCCTGCATCACGAGGAAAAACTCGAGCTGCATGTCGCGCTGGGCGACCTGCGCGCCGACAGCGATGCCTCCCGGCTGCTGCAGACGCTGACCTCGCACAACCTGCGTCTGGGTTGCGTGCCCGTGGTCAACCTCTTTCCCCAACGCGGCGATCCGATACGCGTCAATCATCGCCAGACCGGCTATCCGGTGGTGGCCGACAGCCGACGGGCATTCGCCTACGACGTGTATGCCATCGACTCGGTTCGCCGCGTGCGGCAGACGCCGCAAGGCGAATCGATCACCGAGTTCCGCCCCTTCTTTTCCTTGCGCCACGGCGAAACGCCCGAGCGCAACGGCTACTACTGGTATGCCCAGCGCGACCACCTGGTGGCTGAAACGAGCCCGGGCTACGAGACCTCGCTGTCCGTCGTCGATGCCGATTTCGATCCGGTGCAGCCGAAAACCGACGTATTGAGCCTGCAGCTCACCTGCACCAATCGCGACCTGCCCACGCTGATGTCGGTCGGCCTGCCATCCGGCGACCTGTTTCTCGAAGGCGGCTCCAGCGTTCGCTCGATCAAGCTGCTGCGCAAACCGAGCCAGCCCTGCCGCTTCGACCATCGCGGCGATGGCCAATGGCGCATCGTTTCGCACCTGGCGCTGAATCACCTGTCGCTCACCGCGAGTGGGCTGGCTGCGTTTCAGGAAATGCTGGCGCTCTACGATTTGCCGAGAAGCGCAGCCAGCCGCCGCCAGATCGAAGGCGTACTGGCCATTGCCCAGTCGGAAAAAACGGTGTGGATGTCCGGCCAACCCTTCGCCTGCTTCGTGCGCGGCGTCGAAGTCCGGCTCGCCATCGACGAAACGAGCTTCGCCGGTAGCGGCCTCGATGTCTTCGTCCGCTGCATCGACCACTTTCTCGGTCTCTATGTCGGCATGAACAGTTTTATCCAGCTGGTGGTCGTCTCCCAGCGAACCGGAGAGGAATTGATCCGATGCGCACCCCGCAACGGCGACTCGATCCTCCTCTAGTCGACCACAGCCTGCAGGAACCCGAGCGCTACGAGTTCTTCCAGCTCGTTCGCCTCTACGAAATCGTCTTTGCCCGGGATGCGCGCGGGCAGGGCGGCGATGTGGTCAACGAACGCATCCGCTTCCGCAATTCGCTGCGCCTGGGTTTCGCCCCCAGCCAGGTCGATGCCATCGCGCCAACCTATCGCCTCGACGACGAGGGGCTGAACACCGGCGAACTCGAACGGATCGAGCTCACCCCCAGTTTCATGGGCATGCTGGGGATCAACGGCACCTTGCCGATCCACTACACCGAGCAGGTCATCAGCCACACCCGTTTCAAGAAGGATGAATCGGGCCGCGCCTTCCTCGACCTGTTCACCAACCGCGCGGTCGGTCATTTCTACCGTGCCTGGAAAAAATACCGCCTGCCCATCCTGTACGAGACCAATCGCCAGAACCGTTTTCTGCCGCTGGTACTGGCGCTCGGCGGCCTGGGCTTCGACGCACTGCGCGAACGCCTGAGCGCAGCCCCGGGCGCCATCGACGATGAGTCGATTGCCTGGCTGACCGGCTTGCTCCGCCAGCGGCCGCTTTCAGCCGAGGCCCTGCAGCGGGTACTCGGCGCGTATTTCCGCGAAGCCGTGCGGATCGAACAGTTCGTCGGCCACTGGTATGTCGTGCCGGGCGAGCAGCGTAGTTGCCTGGGCAGCCGAAACGCCACGCTGGGCGGCAATGCCTTGGTCGGCGAACGCGTCTGGCAGCGCAATTTGCGCGTCCGCATCCACATCGGACCGCTGCGCCATGCCCGCTACATGGACTTTCTCCCCAAGGGCGAACTGGCGGCGGCTCTCGAAAAGATTCTCTCGCTGGCGACCGGCGGCCAGTTCGAATACGAAATCAGGCCCATCCTGCGCGCCGAAGACGTCAAACCCGCGACCCTGGGCGGCAGCGGCGGCTGCCGCCTGGGCTACGACAGTTTCATGCTGAGCCGACCGGCCGGACAGGACCGCGCCGACACCGCCTATCTCACCCATTTCATTCAATAGACAGACCATCGCGATGAGCACCTCCCTGAAGACCCTGATCAGCAAACTCAACACCACCTGCCGCCAGGCTGCCGAGCGTGCGGCCAGCCTGTGCATGGCGCGGGGCAACTACGAGGTCGATCTTGAACATTTGCTGCTGGCGATACTCGAAAACCAGGGTACGGATCTGCTGCTCATCGCCCAACGCAACGGCATCAGCCCGACCGGCCTGGAGCGTGAGCTGGATCAGGAAATCGCTCGCTTCAAGAACGGCAACACGCGGACCCCGGTGTTTTCGACGCACATCCTCAAGCTGCTCGAACAAGCCTGGCTGATCGCCTCGCTGGATGCACGCCTGCCGCGCATCCGTTCCGGCCACCTGCTGCTGGCCCTGCTCACCGAACCGGAGCTGTCGCAGCTGGCCTTCCGCGGCGCCAAGCTGTTGGCCAAGGTACGACTCGACGAACTCAAGCACAATTTCGACAAGCTCACCGAAGGCTCCGCCGAGGCCGCCGAAGTAGCCGGCCTGAGCGCCGCGCAGGAAGGCGGGGAGGGCGACGACCCCTTGCTCGCCGCTTCTCCTCAAGGCGGCAAGACGCCGGCCCTCGACCAATTCACCACCAACCTGACGCAGCGTGCCCGTGACGGCAAGGTCGATCCGGTCATCGGCCGCGATGCCGAAATCCGCCAGGTCATCGACATCCTGATGCGGCGGCGCCAGAACAACCCCATCCTCACCGGCGAAGCGGGCGTCGGCAAGACCGCCGTGGTCGAAGGGCTGGCCCTGCGCATCGCCCAGGATGACGTACCACCACCCTTGCTCGGCGTCGAGCTGCACACGCTGGACATGGGGCTGCTGCAGGCCAGCGCGAGCGTCAAGGGCGAGTTCGAGAACCGCCTGAAAAACGTCATCGACGAGGTCAAGAAAAGCCCGAAACCGATCATCCTGTTCATCGACGAAGCGCACACCATGATCGGGGCAGGGGGGCAATCCGGCCAGAACGATGCCGCCAACCTGCTCAAGCCGGCCCTGGCCCGGGGCGAGCTGCGCACCGTCGCGGCGACGACCTGGGCCGAATACAAGAAATATTTCGAGAAGGATGCCGCGCTGGCCCGCCGCTTCCAGGTCGTCAAGGTCGAGGAGCCGAGCGAAACCCTGGCCTCGGCCATGCTGCGCGGCATGGTGCCGCTGATGGAAAAGCACTTCGGCATCCGCGTGCTCGACGAAGCCATCACCGAAGCCGTCCGCCTGTCGCACCGCTACATCAGCGGCCGCCAGCTGCCTGACAAGGCGATCAGCGTGCTCGACACCGCCTGCGCCAAGGTCGCGCTCGGACAAAGCGCAACGCCCGCCCTGATCGACGAGGCCGACAAGCGCCTGCTGCGCGAAACAGCCGAGCTCGCCGCACTGGAACGCGAGGCTGCCAGCGGCGCCTGGCACGACGTGCGGATCAAGGAACTGAAATCGCAGATTGCTGCCATCGAATCCGATCTTGCGCTTTTCAGGGGCCGTTTCGATCAGGAAAAATCCCTGGTCAGCCGCATTCTTGAACTGCGCAGCCAGCTCGAAGGCGGCGAAGCGGCCGAGGCGGCCCCGAAAGCAAAGGCCAGGGCCGCCAAAAAGCCGGCCGGCAACGGCACCGGCAATCCGGAACTCGACAAGGCCCTGACGCAACTGCGCGAGCTGCAGGGCGAATCCCCGATGGTGCCGCTGCAGGTCGACGGCCTGGTTGTCGCCGAGATCATTGCGGCATGGACCGGCATTCCGCTCGGCAAGATGGTCAAGAACGAAATCGCCACCGTCCTCAACCTCAAGCCGCTGCTTCAGGAGCGGGTGATCGGCCAGGATCATGCGCTGGAAGCCGTCGCCCAACGGGTGCGCACCGCCCGTGCCAATCTCGAGGACCCGAACAAGCCCAAGGGCGTCTTCCTCTTCGTCGGTCCCTCCGGTGTCGGCAAGACCGAGACCGCGCTGGCGCTGGCCGACATCCTCTACGGCGGCGAACGCAAGCTCGTCACCATCAACATGAGCGAGTACCAGGAAGCGCACAGCGTTTCCGGCCTCAAGGGCTCGCCGCCGGGCTACGTCGGCTACGGCGAGGGCGGCGTGCTGACCGAAGCCGTACGCCGCAATCCCTACAGCGTGGTGCTGCTCGACGAAGTCGAAAAGGCGCATCCCGACGTTCTCGAACTGTTCTTCCAGGTCTTCGACAAGGGCGTCCTCGACGATGCCGAAGGGCGAGAAATCGATTTCCGCAACACCCTCATCATTCTCACCAGCAATGTCGGCTCGAGTCAGATCATGCAAGCCTGCCTCAACCGGCCGGACGGGGAAATGCCGGCCGCGGACGATCTCGCCGACGCCCTGCGCCCGGTTCTGTTCAAGTCCTTCAAGCCGGCCTTCCTCGGCCGCATGAAGGTCGTGCCCTACTACCCGATTTCCGATGACGTGCTGGTCAGCATCATCGAGCTCAAGCTCGGTCGCATCCGTGCGCGCATTGCCGCCAATCACAAGGCCGATTTCGCTTGGGACGACAAGCTGGTCGACGCCGTGCTTGGCCGGTGCACCGAAGTCGATTCCGGTGCCCGCAACGTCGACCACATCCTCAACGGAACCCTGCTGCCGGAGATAGCCGAAACCGTGCTTGCCCGCATGGCCGAAGGCGCAGCGGTCGAACGCATCAGGGTCAGCGCCGGCAAGGGTGGCGAATTCAAGTACAGCATCAAATAAACAGGGCAGGGAGGTCACATGTTCAAGATGAGCCATACCGGTTTCACCCACCGCGTCTCCCGCCAAAGGCAGACAAGACCATGAATACGCCTCTCGCTTTCCTCTCTGGCGGCGCCGGCTGGCAGCAGACCGACCGGCTGCTGACCCTGAGCACCCCGGCCGGTCCCGATGCGCTGCTGGCCGAAAACATTCGCATCGACGAAGCCCTCGGCCCGGTGAGCGAACACGCCGGCTACCGCATCGAACTGACGGCCCTTTCGTCCAACGCCCACCTCTCGCTGACCGCCTTGCTCGGCCAAGCCGCCCGCCTCGACCTGCAAACCGCCGCCTCGCGCACGCTGCCCCGACCTTTCCACGGCCACATCACGCGCATCACCCGCGACGGCTCGGACGGTGGCTTCGCCCGCTACCGCCTGGTCATCGAACCCTGGCTTGCCTTCCTCGGCCACACCCGGGACAACTACCTCTTCCAGGACAAGAGCGTCATCGACATCGTCGACGAGCTCTTTTCCGACTGGAAAGAGCAGGGCAAGCTCGTTCCCGCCTGGCGCTGGCAACTCGCCGACCCGGCTGCCTACCCCAAGCGCGGCATGACCGTGCAGTATCGCGAAAGCGATCTCGCCTTCCTCAAGCGCCTGCTCGCCGAAGAAGGCCTGTTCTGCTGGTTCGAACATCGCGCCGACATGGGCGAAACCCTGGGCAGCCACACCCTGGTCATCGCCGATGCCAACAGCGCCTTTACCTCGAACCCGCAACCTCGCATCCGTTTCACCCAGGCCGGCGCCGCGCTCGCCGAAGACTCCCTGGATCGCTGGCACGGCCTGCGCCAACTCGATACCACGGAAACCCACGCCGCCAGTTGGGATTACCGCAGCCTCTCCGCCCGACCGCAAAGCGCCCTCAGCGCAATCGACAGCGGCCCGACCCTCAAGACCGCCGCCTGGCACGACCCCGGCCAATACGCCTGGCAAAACAACGCCCACGGCGAACGCATGTTGCTCAACCAGCGTCAGGCCATCGATGCCCGGCTGAAACAATTCGACGGCCAGGGCACCGTGCGCAGCGCGGCACCCGGTACCACCTTCACGCTCGCCGACCACCCCGAACACGACCGGGACGATCCGGAACAACGCCACTTCCTGATCACCGCCGTCACCCATGAAGCCCGTGCCGCGCTCAAGACGATCGGGAACGCCCAGGGCGCGGCAGAGCAGGGCAGCCCCAAGGTCGACTACTACCGCAACGCCCTCACCGCCATCCGCGCCGGCATCCCCTGGAAGCCGCTGATGAACGACAGCCACGGTCGCGCCATCCATCCCCGCCCCACCGCCAGCGGGACCCTCACCGCCATTGTCGTCGGGGGGGGCAACCCCACCCACACCGACCGCGACGGTCGCGTCCGCGTCCAGTTTTCCTGGCAACGTGGTGCCGACGCCAGTAGCCGGCACGACCACCCGACTGGGAGCAACAATGCTCCGGCCAATGCCAGCCTCGGCGTCTGGCTGCGCGTCATGACCCCGGTCGCCGGTGCCAACTGGGGCGGCCATCTCGTCCCCCGGCCCGGGCAGGAAGTCCTCGTCGCTTTCCAGAACGGCAACATTGACCGCCCCATCATCGTCGGCACCGCCTACAACGGCAGCGGCAATCCCGACGCCCCGGGCAACCGGATCGCCGGCGGCGCCCAGCAAACCAGCGCCAACGCCCCGGCCTTCTTCGCCGGCAAGGAAGACAGCGCCCACACCCATCAGGCCAGCCTATCGGGCATCAAGAGCCAGCAACTCTCGACCAGCAAAACCGGGCAGGGCGGTTACAACCAGCTCGTCTTCGACGACACCCCGGGCGAATCCCGTATCGAACTCGGCACCACCCAATACAAAAGCAGCCTGCAACTGGGTCACCTCAAGCAGCAAACCGACAACGCCAGACTAGCCAACCGCGGTCACGGTGGTGAACTCAACACACAGGCCAGCCTGGCGCTACGCGCCGGCCACGGCCTCCTGCTCAGCGCCGATGCAAGAGCCAACGCCTCAGGCGCCCACCTCGACAGCCGCGAACCCATCGCCCAGATCCAGGCTGCACACAGCCTCAGCCGCAGCCTGGCCGATGTCGCTCACAAGCAGAACGCCGGCCTGAAGGCCGACCCGCAGGCCGACAAGCTTCCCGCCATCGACAGCCAGAAACAGGCCGAAGCGACGATGAGCGCCATCGCCACCCATGGTGCCAACAACGCAGGGCAGGGCGACGGCATCAAGGCCACCCTGGGCGGCACGGGCAGCGTCCCCGCCTGGTCCCAACCCCGGCTCCAGTTCGCCGCCCCTGCCGGCATCGCCCTGGTCACCCCCGAACACCAGATTCTCGCCGCCGGCAAGCATCTCACCATCGCCACCGGGCACGACACCAACCTCATCGCCCAGGGCCACCACAGCCTTGCCGTCAAGGACGGTCTGGCACTCTTCACCGTCGGCAAGGCCAGCGACCCACAAAAACCCAACCAGGAAACCGGCATCCATCTGCACGCCGCCAGCGGCGCGGTCAGCGTGCAAAGCCAGGGCGGCAAGACGATGGCAGCGGCGGACAGGAAAGTGACCATAGCCAGTACCACCGGCAAACTCACAGCCAGCGCCAAGCAGAAAATCCTCGCTACTGCGCAAGGGGCTTACCTAAAGATCGAGGGCGGGAATATCGAACTGCATGCGCCGGGGAAGGTGGAGTTCAAGGCGAGCAAGAAGGATTGGGCGGGGCCGGCCAGCGCCTCGGCGGAGGGAGTTAGTTTCCCGAAATCGAAAGACCTCTACGACGAACAGTTCGTCATCCGCGATGAAAAAACCCAGGAATCCATTGCCGGGGCTCCCTACCGGATCGTTGATGGTGCGGGCAAGGTGCTATTCCAGGGTGTGGCCGACGAGAAAGGCCAAACTGCCCGCCTGACTTTCGGCAAGGCAGAAAAGCTCAAATTGCTGTGGGGCAAATAAGCCGTACACCGCCAATCAAACATCGACCGAGAAAAAATCATGTCCTACGGAGCTAGCGCACCGGAACTCAAAAGCGGAACTGCCAATACCTGCCAAGGTAGCCAGGAACAGGCTTGCATAGCGCCCGAACCCAACGCCTACCTTCGCCTCGACACCGGCGAAGTGATCGGCGTTCCGTCCAGCGACGCGACGGCGCTCAACAACGAGTTCGACAGATGGAACCGGCTGATCCACGAACAGCTACTCGCCAACGAAGTCCTCGCTGTTTGCGACGCCCGCCTCGAAGCGATCGCCCGTGAGTTGGCAATGCACGACAAGAGTGTCCCGGAAGCAGCCCGCCTGACCGGCAAGCGCAACAAGGCCAAACGCGCCCGCAAGATCGATGTCGGCGGGCAGGGCGATGACTGGAAGAACACGGCAGGCGTCGCCGCCGAAGTGAATCTCTTTGCTGGCGCCAAGGGCGGGCTCGAACTCAAGGGCAGCCTGCAATGGCGCAACCCGCACAACGAAAAGAAGGCGTTCGAGGCGATGGCCAGCATCGCCCCGGAAATACAAGGTCAGGCTGGCATCGGCGCCTCAGCCAAACTGATGGTCGACTACGTGGACGGCGTCTTCCGGGTCACAGCCCATGCCGGCATCTGCTTTGGCGTCGGGGCCGAAGGCACGGTCAGCTTCGCGGTCAACGTCAAACAACTGGCGAGCTTCATCTACTGGCTGTACTACAACCTGCTCAATGTGGGGTTCAGGAATTTGGTGATCATTTCCAGGCGTGGGTTTGAGGCGTTTCAGCACCTCACTTATTTGCTGGTTTGCCAGGGGAAGAAGGTGGAGGAGTATTTCCTGAAGACAACAGAGCGTTTGAAGGATCTGTTCGACAAGGCCGAAGAACGCTATGAACACGCCCAAGCCTCCCACGATCTCGGCAAACGCATTCTCACCAACCCGAATCAAACCCGTTTCAGCCCGCCGGAAAGCAAGGGCATCCTGATCTATCAGCTCACTCGCCACGGTAAGGAGAGTTTCGCCGTCGAGCCGGGCCTGGGCAGCGGCTATCTGCGCACGCAAAAGGGCGCCGTGCTTGCCATCCTGCGTCAGACGCAGTTGAAGGCCGACATCGAGAACGTGATCCAGCATATTGGGCCAAAGGGTGCCAAGGGGAGTTTCAGCGCCAATCTGGAGAAACTGAAAGAGTTCTTCAGCGTGGAAGGTCCGGGCGGATTGGATTTCCCTGGCAAGACGACGCAGGAGGGCGAACTTCAGGACATCTTGAAACGTGCGGGTTTAGCCGGCCGGCAACTTTCGGCGGCACGACAATCGGCGGGCGGCGAGGTCGACCAGATCGCGATGAATGGCGATTTCGCGGGCTGGTACGACACGGTGACCGGTACGCTCAAGGAAGAGTCGACGCGGGGTTATGTGGCGGTGGCGAACAACTCGATGGAATACGCACTGCAACGGGATAGGGATCGAGATCATCCGTTATTTGCCTCGGCGGAGGGCGGGTTCTATTCGTCGATGGCGTAATCGTGCAAGCGTACAATCCCCGGTTATTCAGTTTGGTTATTCGGAAACCCATGCTTACTTCACATATTTCGTTCCGCCTCTTGATCTTGACGGCACTGGTGGCCACTGCCATGCCAGCCGGCGCAACACCCGATTTCTCGGCCCTGCCGCGTACCGAGTCGCCGAACCTGAAGCTGGTCAAGCCGCCGGCCAATCCCAAGGTGTTCAATGAACACATGCCAGATGCACAGGTCGAGAAATTGCCGATTCCCAAACAGCCGGAGAAACTGACCGCCGCCTTGCTCGATCTGGAAAAGGGCAGCATCGAGGAACGGGTTGCCAAGCTGAAGAAAAAGGCCATTGCCGATCTGGTTTATGTGCGTGGCGGTTCCTTCATGCGCGGCGATTTCGCCAAGATCGCCGGCATTGGTGCGGCGCTGACCGCCAGCATGGATGACAAGGTGGTCAAGGAAATCACGCTGAGCAATTTCTGGATGGGCAAATACAAGATCACCTATGCCGAGTTCGATGTGTTTACGGATGCGACGGGGAGGCAGCGAACAGGTACAGAACGTAAAGGAAAAGGCCGCCATCTGTTGATTCCCGCCGGTGCCTACTGGCAGGAAGCCAAGGACTATTGTCTGTGGCTGGGGCAGGTTACCGGCTACCCCTTTGATCTACCGACCGAAGCGCAGTGGGAATACGCGGCGCGGAGTCGCGGGCAGTTCTTTGCGACAGCGACGGATGATGGGAATCTGGACTACGGGCGCAATTCACCGCATGACATTCAATCAAAGGCAATTTCTGAAAGCTATGCCCAAACAGCGGATAGACGTTATCCAATCGCTTTGTACCCTCCCAATCCATTGGGTCTTTACGATATGGCGTATATGACATGGGAGTGGACGAACGACTGGTATGCCGAAGATGCCTATGAAACGGCCAGCAAGATTGATCCCTTAGGCTCAGTGTCGGGCAAGGAAAAGGTGATACGAAGCTGGTCTATTTGGAATGGTCAAATTCTCGGGACGAGTATTTGGCGAAAAACAAAAGTCCCGATCCCTTTAACGCAAGATCTAAATGACGAGTATGTGCCAGCTTACACATACAACTCCCCAACCCTTCGCTGCGTCATCAATACCGTACAGGCCAGACAATAAACAGCGGTACTTCAGAGGTCTTGTCTTGCCTTGCGGCGAACCGGACCTGCACGACAAGCCCCTCGTAGTCGATTGCAACAAAAAACGGATCATCAAATGAAGGAACGGGAAAAATTTGTAAAACGGGGCGTTTTCAGGGGGAATGAAAAAATCGACTATTTGTGAAGCTTTGATTACTTTGATAAGCGCATAATTCGCACTACCTAAACAGCTAGCTAGTAGCCGTTTTTTTCATCAGATCAAGCAGCGGTGCGGTTTCTAAGGGCATCAATGATGCTTCTCTCCTTGTCGCATTTCGCGCGTTCGCGATAAAGGGCAAGCAGCCAGTCAACGGAATCAAACCCGGCTAATTCGCATAGAAAAAGCACCTTTTCAGGTGATAAAGGCAGCATTTCTTTTCGGTATTTCGTCATTGTCGGTGTTTTGACCTCGAGTAGCTGCGCCACTCTATAGTCAGAAATACCGCCCTGTGCCTCTTTGAAGGCGTCTATCAAGTCCGTGGAAAGTGACATTTTCATTCCCCAATGAATTCTTCACTTTGAGGGTAGACATATAGTTAGCTAGTTACAAGATGTCCTATGTAGCTAGTTGCATACCTTGCTAGCTAGGTATTTAATCCGCCCGTCACCCGGCGTTTCCGGGTCTAACGGGGGTAGCAAATGGCACGCAAGTCACACGGTCTTGAAATGACGCCTGAGCAATTCGGCGCATTTGGCCGTTGCACCTCCGAACAAATCACATCCGTTTTTGATCCCTGCTCTGATATTGCCGCTCGCCTCGTTGAAGCAGAAAAGCGGAAGGCGGAAGGGCAGGCCGCGGGGGGGTCCCCGCTTGCGGGGGGGCACCGCGGATGCCTTCCCCCCCCAGCTAACAGGGGGGGAAAGTACCCGGAAGGCTCTGACCTGGTTAAGTTGGTCCTTGAGGACGGGAAAATCAAAGAAGTCCTTAAGCGTCGTGGTTACGGTGGTTCCTCCGCCTTGGTAGATTGGATCAATTTCACGGTCGGTGTGGAAACCTTCGAAAACGACGATTGCACCATTTCCCCCGATACGATTCTTCACGAGTCGGAAAAGCTCGTTCCGGTCACGCCTGACGAAATCATGATCTGTATTTCCCGTCGTCTTCAGGGAATTATTGGCTACGGTGTGTCCTCGATGCTCGGATACGGCCAACATTTCTACGATCAGAGCTATACGCTCGGCGATGGTTGGGGAACAGTCTCCGTTGGCGGTCAGAACCAAACCGTTCTGGTCAGTCTTTCCGGCAAGGGCATTGCTGCGGCCAAAGACGGCTGGGAACTGCGCCTAAAAACCTTTCTCGAACAATCCCAGCGTGCGCGGATAACGCGCCTTGACCTTGCGCATGATGACTACATCGGTGCGATGTACTCCGTCGATAAAGCCGACCAGGACCATACCGATGGTCTTTACAACTGTGGTGGTCGCAACCCGCGTTGCGAATATCGCGGTGACTGGAAAAACCCGGACGGTAAAGGTCGTTCCTTCTATGTCGGCAATCGTAAGAACGGCAAATTCTGTCGCGTCTATGAAAAGGGCAGGGAACTAGGCTCTCCATCCTCAGACTGGGTGCGCGTCGAGGTTGAATTCAAATCCGTCGATCGCGTAATTCCCTTCGATGCCCTGATCCGTCCAGGTGAATACCTCGCGGCTGCCTATCCGGCCTTCGGCTGGATTGCCGAACATCAGGAACGCATTCTGACAACGCAAAAGGAAACCCAGGCCGGCGTTTCTCAGGCCATCAAATGGATGCGTCACCAGTGTGGCGCATACGTTCACCACCTCGTCCAGCTGCTCGGCGTTGATGACTTCATTACCAAAGTCTCACGCGATGACAAGGAACCCAAGTTTATGAAGCTGCCGCATCACGGGCTAGCGCCGGCTTCGATTCATCAAGTCCGTTATCAACCACCACCGGTCAACCTTAGCGCGGCTGCGACCGCCTGGTAAGAGCCGAAAACAAAGGAGTAATACAAATGCAAGTCAAGGCAGAACTGCTGATTCTCGGTGCCAAGTCCTTCAAGGGCGATGTTGAAGGCAAGGCATACGATTCCACCACGCTGTTCGTGGTCATGGATGTTTCCGAACGCGGTGGTAATTCCGTCGGGCAAAACGTGGTCGAAATGAAGTTCGGTACCTCGGACGAATTCAACAAGCTCAAAGGCTTGCCGTTCCCCCTCAAGGCTGAGCTGGGCTTGAACCTGACCACCAAGGGTTACGAAGTCAACGGCTTCCGTGCTCTGCCTCAGTCGGCCAAACCGGCGGGCGTGTAAGGCGATGGCCCTGCTCGATGTTGTCCCGGTGTTCGTTGTCCAGGATCGCGAGAGTGGGGCGTTTATCGACATCAATATGACCTTTGTCTCCAGCCTGCGTCACGCGGCCAGGTCGGCAAATCGAACGGTGGCTCATGAGTCGATGAACTGCGCAATTCTGGATGGCCTTCTCTCCTGTCCTGACGGGTACGAAGTCCATATGTTCTACGAAGAAGTGAATTGAGTTTCGCATGCGAAACAAAGGAGACGGAAATGCTTGAAAAACTGGATCGGTGGTTCGGTGACGTGCTCGGGGATGTCCTCGATCTGTTCTCCGAAGTCGAATAAATAAGCAAAAAAAACCCGGCGCCATGTTGGGCCGGGTTTGTAAAGGTTTCCAGTCAGCTGAGGCAAGCCCCGGCACGAAAGGAACACAAATGAAATCTAAATTTAATCTGTTCGGCTTTGAATTTCAAGTTAACCGGCCTGTTCGTTATGGCATTGCGTTTGACTATGAAGGCATGGATGAACCTGACGATGAGCCGGTCTGGGAATCGAAATCAGCTTTCTATACAGCGGCTGTTCTCCGTGGGTGGATGAAAGCGCGCCGGTTGGCAAAGCTGTATCAGGTTCCTGTGACTTACGTGATTTTTCGGTTTGATATCGGCCTTATTCGCCTCACGCAAGTTCGTAGTGGAACCATCCGCATCAAGAAATCAGTCGCATTTTTTGCTCGTTAATCCAATTTAAATAACCTCTTCGCCGGGGCTTGGCCTCAGTTGATTGAAATGCAAATTGAAATTTTGAACATCCGAAAAAGCCCCCATGGGTATCCCATTGGGTACGGAAAAGTAGGGGAACGCTACGGTGAAGTCTGGCTGGATCGTTCCGTAACGCAACCTGGGCTGTATGAGTTGCGCACCCGGTTGAGTGTTAAGGCGGGTCGGTTCGTGGTCGAACTCCAGGCTGGCCCGGTTATTTAGAACAAATTGTTTCGCATGCGAAACAGAAAGGTGAAGCGATGACGCCGGCAGATTACGCCCTGTTGGGGATTGATGCGCAAAGCATTTTGTATGTGTGGTCTTGGGGCTTTGGCTCGGTGGTGTCGTTTCACTTCCTTGGTTACTGCGTCGGTGTGGCAAAACAAGCCATCCGGCAAATGTAAGGCCCGAACTGGGCAAGCGTGCTGGCGCTATCCAGTGAAACTTATCCTTGAAAGGGGTAAAAAAATGGCTGCAATCTTCGCCGCTGTCGACTTCTCTACCGTTGCAACCTGGGTGGGTACTGCTGGTGTCGCGATCATCGGTATCGCGATGGCCTTCAAGGGCATCTCCCTGGGCAAGCGTGGTGTGAAGGCGGCCTAACCATGGCTACGGGGGCGCTTCTCGCATTGTTCTGGGTTGCCGTGGCTTTGCTTGGGGCGCTCTCCGCTGGTGCATTTCTCAAAGGGTGGGGGGGCAGGGCATGAGGCTGCTCGTCTATCTTGCGCTTGGGCTTTGCTTGGGCGCTTCATCTGTTTTAGCGTTTGCGGGCACATATAATGCATCCGTTGTCAGCTGGAATGCGAGTGCGACATATGGTAAGGCATCGGCGGAAGTGGCGTGTTCGGCTGAATTATCTCGATTGCAGGCGCTTAATGTTTACAAGGATAGCGTATCAAGAGGTGCGGACCAGTTTTCAAAGTCCAATGTGGCATATCCTGAGAATGATACGGCGGTGTGTTATTGGTGGAACAATACTTTTAACGTTCGTAATGGATCAGCTCCCGGCGTAAATGGGGTTTGGGGGTGTCCAAATGGTGGTGCTCTGAGTGTTGTGAATGGTGTTAATACATGTACAAAGGCTTGTACCCCCCCTCTGTCGTTACAGGCCGATGGAAGCTGTTCCTGCGGTGCGGGGCGGCATCTTGATTCGGCAACGAATACATGCGTCCCCGATGACAAGTGCGCTGCATCTAAAGGTAAAGAAAACTCGGGGTGGGTAGTTCGTGGTTCTGGTGGATATGGCGGTACTGTCTGTATTGACGGTTGCAACTGGCAACAGGTGGCTTCAATGGATCTTTCCAATCCTCAAGATGAACGCATCGGCAAAGATGGTCGAGTTTGGGGGCCCGTGTCGCAAACCGGACTCGGTACAGCCTGCAGCGCCGGAACGGCTGATCAGGGTCAGCCTGATCAAAATAACAAGCAAGCAAAGAAGCCGAATTGTGATGCCGGGCAGGGTGTCATGACGTCGTCTTCAGGTAAGGTGCTTTGTGTTCCTGAAGGTACGCCGGATGCACGCAAGCCCGATGTTCAGAAGAAAACTCAGGTAGAGAAATATCCTGATAACACTACAAAAACCACTGAATCTACGACGACAACAGACCCCCAGACTAACGCCAAAGAGACCGTAACTAATACTACGACCACCGGTGGTTCATCGGGCTCGGCGGGGACGACTCAGACCAACACGAGTGATAGCGGTAATACCGGGACGGGTGGCAAAGATGGTTCGTGTACCGGTGATGAATGTACCGACAACGCTAAGGCGGGCAAATTCGGTGAGTATGGCAAGCTGTGGGATCGTAAATATCCCGATGGTCTGGAAAAGGTCGTAAAGGACAAAGTTGCCGAAATGAAGAATACGGCGATTTTCCGATTGGCCAATGACCTCGCGCCACAAGGCATCGGGAATGGTGGCACCTGTCCTGCCTGGACATTTAACGCCAATATTGGTCCCAAGATGAACTTTGGTAGTGGCAGCTATGCGCCGCCCTGCTGGCTCTGGACGGCGCTTCGTGCCGTGTTCCTTGTAACTGCGCTTCTGCTGGCGCGTCGTCTGATCTTCGGGGGCTGATACATGCAAGCCATCATTGATACCATTGTTGCGTTTGGCGATTGGCTGCTTGGGCTGGTCAAGAAGGTTTTTGAGGCCGTTTGGGACTTCGTTCAGGACGGCATTTGTTGGGCCTTCGATAAGCTGCTGTCGGCTGCGGTCAGCCTGATCGGTGGTGTTGATACCTCCGGTGTTTCCCAGGTTGGCGCATGGGGAACGCTTCCTAGCGAAATCTTGAACATCCTCGGCCTGCTCGGTTTCGGTCAGTGCATGGGCATCATTGCGGCGGCCATCGCCATCCGGCTTGGTCTGCAGCTCATTCCGTTTGTGAGACTCGGTTCGTGATAAACCTGCTCCTGGGCGCTTCCGGTTCAGGCAAAAGCTACGAAGCGGTCGCTTTCCATATTCTGACGGCGGTTCAGCGTGGCCGTAAGGTCATTACGAACATGCCCTTGAATATGGAAGCCTGGGCCAAGCTTGATCCCGGCTATCCTGACCTCATTGATCTGCGCAAGCGGGCGCAACCCGTGCGTGGATCGTGGGAACCGACGCGGGAGCAAGGTGCTTTTAATGTCCGCCCGGAGGATGAATGGACTTACCCGGATGTGGTCGCTAGGCCGTTTGCTGGGGTCTGGGACTATTACACCGAATGGAAACATCCGGAAACGGGGCAGGGTCCGTTATTCGTTGTGGATGAAGCTCAGAACTGCATACCATCCAAAAAGACTGAAACGGCTGTTGAGGAGTGGGTTGCGCTGCATCGTCATTGGACGGTCGATGTTCTCTATCTCACGCAAAGCTATGGCAAGTTGTCGCAAGCGATCCGTGAGAATGTCCAGATGGTCTATCGCTGCCGTAAAAAGGTGGCATGGGGTCAGCCGGATAAGTACATTCGCAAAGTTCAGGATGGTCTTCGCGGTGAGGTGATGAACGAAGGGGAGCGTAAATATGAATCCAAATATTTCGGTCTCTACAAATCGCATACTCAAGGTGGTAGCGGTAATGAAGCCAGCGCCGACGATGTTCGGCCATGGTGGAAACATTGGTCATTCATGGGTGCTGCCGCTTGTCTGCTCTTCGTCGTCGGCATGTTTGCCTTCGGGCCGGCCAAGGTCAATCCGTTGTCCAATGGGATCAAGAAAGATTCCAAGCTTGAAGCCGGTGTCAAGCCGGTATCGGTTGTCGAAACTGTCGAAATAAACGGCAAGATCGTCAAACAGGTATCCAAGGATACGGCGCAAGAAGAAGCCGATAAGGCCCAGCGCCAGGCTGATGAAAATAGCCATCCCTACGCCGGGCGCGGTATTCATGTTGTTGGCACGTGGATAATCGGCAAAACCAAGAAGGCGCTTTTTGCCATTAGTCAGAACGGTCAGCGGGTCAGCGATACGACGAGCGTTGACTTGGAGTTGGCGGGATATAAGCTTGATGTCACCGCGCCGTGCGTCGTCAAGGTAACGTATGGTCAGTGGTCCAAGTGGGCAATTTGTGATGCGCCACAAATCGCTGTGGTTCCGGCTGGATCGCCGGAATCCGGTGGCCAGCTAACGAAGAAATCGACTGCAGAGCCGCCGTCCCTGGTCGAGTCGGCCAAAACAATAACCAGCGGATAAAACGTTTTCGCATGCGAAACAAAACGGCGTGGCGTTAAAATGCCTTCATCATGCGTCGGGGTGGATTGATGTTTAAGATTATTGGATTGTGTGTATTGGCGTTGTTTTCCCTGGCATCGATGGCCGATGCCTATCGATGTAATGAGGGTGGCAAGGTCGTCATAACGAATACGCCGTGTGAAACGTCCAGGGTAAGTCGTTCGGATCATCCTCCGGCAGAGTCGGTGTATCAGGCCCAGTCGGATTTGGAACGACAACGCGGTTACCTGGTTCAGCGTTCTAGCGAACAAAGGGAAGACAGGCGGGCGTTTCAGCGTCACGCCGATGAGGTCGATAAGATGTATCCTCAGGTGCCTGAAACGGTTGTCTCGTCCTCTGGTATAACCATTCGTGGCTGTGGTAATGGGGGTTCATGCCCGACCACGACAACCAGAACTCGCTAGATGTTCGGGTAAGGGCAGGGCGATTCAACCGGGACGGTTCAGAGCGCGTAATTTCCCATCGGGGAAATTATCCCGAAGGGACAAGCCGGAACGCCTCTATCCGGCGCAGCATTTAGGCGCGTCACGATCAGCCATTAAAAAACCCGGCCTAGGCCGGGTTGTTCCGTTTCCATTTCCGAACAATCTCTTTGGCGTATTCCCGTTCTGCTTTGACGGGTGAGGTCAGCATGCAGCAAGCCAGCGCAAGCCAATAGGTAGCCGGGTATTCCTTCCCGTCGAACTGTGCCAGTGTGGCCAGCTCAACGGAAAGGGCTTGTTGATGTCGGGTATCAGTGATTTCCATTACTCGTCGTTTGCCAGTTCGCGTTGTTCTGGTCGAATGTAATTTCCGGCATACCAGTCCAGGAATGCGCCGGTTAGGTCGATTGGTTTCATGGTGCTGGTTGCGGCAAAGGTCAGCATGGCAATAGCCCATATTGGGGTTCCGCCGTTATAGCTGGCGTCGGCGTGAATGTACTCCCTGGTCAGTCGTTCGACTAGCGTTACAGGCGTCATGCCGGTTCCGGCTGCGTACCATAGATCCAGTTCGCGGGTCATGCTGCCGGCCTGTTCTCCATCGAGAGTGGCCATCCAGGCGCTACCACCTTCCTCCAGGTTGTCTCCGCACCAATCCCAAAATTCATTCATGAGTCGCATCGGGTCAATATGATTCCGTTGCCGCTCTGCTTCTTGCCGTGCTCGCCATGACGCCTCGCGGGCTTCTAGCTCGGCCTTTGCCTTTGCCTGGTATTCCGGATCATTACGTTCCGCCTCGATGGCCTCGCGCTGCTTTGCGCGTGCTGCCTCCTTCTCGCGAACGTCGGTCAGCTTCTGGCGTACCGTTTCGCGGCCGGCCTTTCCCTGGGCAACCTGTTGCGCGATCAGCTGTGCTTCGTAGTAATCCAGCTTGGCGATCTGGTCGACCGCCAGGACAAGTTCGAGATCCTCGCTTATCCCTTTCTCAAGCAACTGTGTTGCCTGCCAGGCTAAATTGGGATGCGATGCCGCAAACCGTTTCGAAACCCAGCTTTTTGACTTGTGCACCATGTCGCTGATTTCGGTCAGCGAATTGCCTAGGTCGTACAGGTTACGTATCGCCTTCGCCGTTTCAAACGTCGTTAGCTCCTCGCGCTGGATGTTCTCGGCCAGCTGCGCCGCGTGATGCTCGTCCTCGCTCATGGTCGAAATCAAAACCGGAACGCTCTCCAGCTGCGCCAGCTTCGCGGCCCGTAGCCGGCGCTCGCCAGCAACCAGGACAAACCCGTCTGCCGTCTTGCGTACGGTAAGCGGCTGCAGAATCCCGCGGTCGGCAATATCGGCAGCCAGCTCGCGCAGACTTTCTTCGTCAAACTCGGTGCGCACCTGGTCGTGCACAATGATCTTGTTCAGTGCCAGGTTGCCGAATTCCGGCGACTTATCAGCGGTAGGCAAGGGCAGGGCGGTCTGCTCCTGTGGTTTCGCATGCGAAACCGTTTTCGCCTTCTTGGGCTTGGCGACTTTGGCGGCCGCGGCTGCGGTGGCGGATTGCTTTTCGGTCATGATGTTATTCCTCGTAACGATTGTATTTAGTGGCTTCGTCGTAGGCTTGTTGCCCGGCCTCGATGGCGGCGGCAGCTTCGCAAAGCTGCGAGGCGATACGGCGCAGTTCCTGTGCCTTCGCGTGGATGGCGGCGTCAAATGATCCGCAGCTGAATACGACCTGAGCGGTTTCATCTGGGATGGTGTTGTGTGCTGTCCCGTAATAACTTACGGCTACTCGGGTGCTGCTGCCGTTCGCGTTGGCGATGTAAATCGGTTCGAGACGTAAGGGTTTAATGCTGATCTGGCCTAGATCGTGCGCCTCGTTGGTGTTGAGGTTTTCGGGTTTGTTCGAAGTAGTCATGTTGAGCATCCTGGTTAAGGTGATCCGTCCTGAGTCGTATGCGCGTGCCGTCCAGGAACCCGGCCAGGCTTGCCCGAAGTCAAGAAATCAACCGGAAGCCGCAGCGGCTTTTTTGGCGTGCCTTAGGCCAAAAAAACGAACGGGTGAGGATTGATAGGCGTAGCCGGTTCTTTACTTTGGGCTTGGCCGGGTTACAGGTCGGCGCAAGAGCGCATTCGGCTTAGGGCGGATCGCCCGGGATGGCGGCTGCAGCCGAACGGGTTACCCGAAAACATCGGGCCAAAGGCCCGGCAAAATGAGGGGTAACGCCTTCACTCGCGTGCGAGGGCAAGCGCAGCGCGCAGGCGAAAAGGATCAGAAGCCCCTGTCTCGAACGGCACTATCGTTCGAGAAAAACGCGCTTGACGCGTTTTGGCTGGCATAGCCTGGCCCCGAAGGGGGTTCGCTAAACAGCGATAGCATCATTCGCTGCCTCGAAAACCCCGATTCGAAGCAAATAATCGCGATGTTGTTCCAGTTCCTTAACACGTCGCCCCAAAGCCTCCGCGTAAGCAACCTGATATTGCCAACCCGCAATTTCTCGCGCTGAATAACTGAGTCGCGTCCCGATCAGGTGTAATCGGTCCCCAACGAAACGCCAGTCTTGCCAATCCTCGGACATACCAGGCAAACGCCCCTCGGCCAACATCACCAGGACAAGCCATGCCGAACGTGGAATAACGCATGTGCCGGCCAGCCATCGAGCCAGGGTACTGCGGTGCACCTCCAGGACGCGAATAACGGTACTGGCGCCCAGCTGGTCGACCACGTGTGCGATCTCTGCGGGATGAGTAGGCGCTTCCGGAAACCCGATCAAGCGTGCGTGCTTTGCCTTCTTTTGTCGCCGGCGTTCTACCTCGTAACGAGAAAACCAGCGCTGGAAAGCGATTTGGTAAGCCGATTTTTCACAAATATTTTTATTCACAAATTAACTCCCTTTATCGTAAAACCCGTTTGGCATAAACGGGCAAACGTTGTAGAACGGGGCGTTTTTCATGGGGAATGAAAAAATCGACTATTTGTGAAACTTTGGCTATTTCAATACGCGCATAATTCGCATTATGTAAAATATTGAGCATAAAAAAAAGGATCAATTCAGATCCTCTTCCTTCACCGCTGGCAGATTCAGAATCTGTATCCCCTCATCTCTAAGTGCTTCGCACTCGTCCGCACTCGCTTGGCCACGAATGGGTCTTTCCGGGGCTTCGTTGTAATGAATCTTTCTGGCCTCGTCGGCGAAGGATCGGCCGACATCTTCACTACTGGCAACAATTGTCTGAACCAATTGGCGATACAGTGCCATCGCCTGGACACCGACAGGCATAAGCGCGGTACTTACCGATGCGCTTGCCGAACTGGCCGCAACTTCGCTGCGATTGCCTGCGTTGGATGAGATTGCCACAGCGGACGGTATGCGCCGAACCACTTCACTATCGCATTGCGGACAAACGATCTGGCGCGCTTGAAGCTGGCGTTCAAAATCGTCTGCGCTACGAAACCAACCCTCGAATTTGTGCTCGTTATCGCAGCTAAGGTCGTAAATAATCATCTCGGTGTCAGCAAGTGCGCTCGGAGCAATTCCAGAATGAACGGCCAGATCGTCCGATTGTCGCAATCGGCCCTTAGGGCTTGCCTGCAGGAAATCACTATCGGTTAAAAACTGGATGGATGGTGCCCGGGACGGGGGTCGAACCCGTACAGCCAGAGGCCGAGAGATTTTAAGTCTCTTGTGTCTACCAATTTCACCACCCGGGCCGGTGCGACGATTGTTTTTTCGCCCCGATACGAAAAAGGGAAAGCGACCGGCGCTTTCCCTTTTTTAATTTGGAGCGGCAGAAGAGTCTCGAACTCTCGACCTCAACCTTGGCAAGGTTGCGCTCTACCAACTGAGCTACTGCCGCGTATTTCTTGGAGGCGCGGGCCGGAGTCGAACCGACCTACACGGATTTGCAATCCGGTGCATAACCGCTTTGCTACCGCGCCGCCTACAAACAAACTTTGCGTTACTACTTACTACGTACAGAAAAAGCCTTGGCTTTTTCCTGGAAACTTGGAGCGGCAGAAGAGTCTCGAACTCTCGACCTCAACCTTGGCAAGGTTGCGCTCTACCAACTGAGCTACTGCCGCGTCAAACAGAGCGCGCATTATAGGCCACCCATGGGAAATGTCAACATTACTTCTCTATTTTTCTGCACTCCGCTTGGCAATTTCGGGCCAGGCCATGCGCAGGTAATAGCCCATGGACCACAGCGTCAGCAAAGCTGCTATCCAGATCAACCAGTTACCGACGACCTTCATGTCGAACCCGGCCAGGGGTGCGTAGTAAAGGAGCATGGGAAGCGCGAGCATTTGGGCTGTGGTCTTGATCTTGCCGAGCATGGAAACGGCGACGCTTTTCGATGCCCCGATCTTGGCCATCCATTCGCGCAAGGCAGAGATGGTGATTTCGCGGCCGATGATGATCATGGCGACAATGGCATCGGTTCTGCCCAGTTGCACCAGCACGATGAGCGCGGCGGCCACCATCAGCTTGTCGGCCACCGGGTCCAGAAATGCGCCGAAGGCTGAGGTCTGGTTCAGTTTGCGCGCCAGATAGCCGTCAGCCCAATCGGTCAGTGCCGCTGCACAAAACAGGATGGTTGCCGCCAGGTCGCGTTCGTAAGGCGTAGCCCATGCGGCGGGCAGGTAATAGACCGCGATCAATAGCGGAATCGCAACGATACGTAGCCAGGTAAGCAGGATGGGCAGATTGAAAGGCATGCTTCAGTGTAATGCGGAATATATGTTCTCGGCCAATTCCCTGCTGATTCCGGGAACCTCGGCCAGTTGATCGGCAGTTGCGGCAAGCACCCCAGGCAAACCGCCAAACCGGGCAATCAGCGCTTTGCGTCGGGCCGGGCCTACGCCTGGCAGGGATTCCAGCCGGGAGGTTTTTCTGGCCTTGCCGCGCTGCGCCCTGTGCCCCGTAATCGCGAAACGGTGTGCCTCGTCGCGGACCTCCTGAATCAGGTGCAGCGCAGGATGATCGGGCGACAATTGTAGCGGCTCGCGCCCCTCCGGAAAAATCAGTGTTTCCAGACCGGCCTTGCGCTCCTCGCCCTTCGCGACTCCCACCATCGGCAGGTGCGACAGCCCAAGATCGGCAAGCGCCGAAAAAGCCGAGGCAACCTGCCCCTTGCCGCCGTCGATAAGGATCAGGTCAGGGGCCCTGCCCTCGCCGGAGGCGAGATTGTCGTAGCGTCGACTGACAGCCTGACGCATGGCGGCGTAATCGTCGCCGGGCTGGATGTCCCGGATATTGAAACGGCGATAATCGCTTTTTTTCATGCGATTGCCTTCATAGACTACGCAGGAGGCAACGGTTGCCTCGCCCATGGTATGGCTGATATCGAAGCACTCGATCCGCGAGACGGGCTCCGCAAGCTGCAGCGCCTCCTGGAGCGCGACTAGGCGGGCCTCTTGCTGGGCGCTGGCCTGGTTTCGGGCGAGAATGGCCAGGCGCGCGTTTTGACTCGCCATTTCGACCCAGGTTTTCTGGGCGATGGTTCGTGGCTCCTGGATAGGGACGGCACGACCGGCCAATTCCGCCAATGCGGCTTCGCTGCTCCCCTCCTCCTCACCCGCCGGCAACGGAAAGGCCAGGATGCGCCCCGGGGCGGGATGCACCGCGTAGTGCTGACGGATGAAGGCTGCGGAGGCCTCTGCCGCATCCGAGTCTCCCGCGTTGCTGGGGAAAAAAGGGCGATCTCCCAGGTGACGCCCGCCGCGGATCATGGCCAGGTTGACGCACAACTGTCCAGCTTCCTTCAGCGCGACCAGGATATCCACATCCTCCCCCTTGCTGCTGGAAACGAACTGCTTCTCCTGGACCTGGTGCAAGGATTGAATCTGGTCGCGAAAAACGGCCGCCTGTTCGAAAGCCAGGCGGCTGGAAGCCTCTTCCATGGCCTTGGTCAGGCGGCGCGTAACCTCCTGCTGCTTGCCGAGCAGGAACATGGCCGCCACCTGGACATCCGCCGCGTAGTCGTCCTGGGCGATGTAGCCGACGCATGGGGCGCTGCAGCGCTTGATCTGGTAGAGCAGGCACGGCCGCGAGCGGTTGGCGAACACGCTGTCCTCGCAGGTTCGCAGACGGAACATTTTCTGCAGCAACTGGATGCTGTCGCGCACGGCCCAGGAGGACGGATAGGGACCGAAGTAATCGGCCTTGCGATCCGGATTGCCGCGAAAGAAGCCCAGCCTTGGATACTTCCCCTTGCTCAGGACAATGTAGGGATAGGATTTGTCGTCCCTGAACAGGATGTTGTAGCGCGGCGAGAGCGACTTGATCAGGTTGTTCTCGAGCAGCAGCGCTTCGGCCTCGGTGCGCGTCGGGGTCGTCTCGATGCGCGCAATCTGGCTGACCATGTGCGCAATGCGCGGGCTGGAAAGGTTTTCGCGGAAATACGACGAAACCCGTTTCTTCAGGTTCTTCGCCTTGCCGACATAAAGAACCGCGCCATCGTCGCCGAGCATGCGATAGACACCCGGCAATTCGGTCAGTGAGGCCAGAAAGGCCTTGGCATCGAAACTCATCGCGAATCAGGCAAGCAGCGCGCCGACGCCGGCAAACACCGCCTCGAAACTTTCGCGCGTCAGGCGCCCCGTGCGCCAGTTGTAGCCGCTGCAATGGTAGCTGTCGATCAGCGTGCGGCCGTCAGGTAGCGCATGGCGGACGTTGTGGCCAAACGGATGATCCTTGAGCTTCAAACCGTAGGACCAGAGCAGCGCCTGATGAGCGATGGCACCCAGCGCGACGATGACCTTCAATCGAGGCATGGCCGCCAGTTCGGCACCCAGGTGGCGATTGCATTGGCGGATTTCCTGGGTCGTCGGCTTGTTCGCCGGTGGCAGGCAACGCACGGCGTTGGTGATGCGGCAATCGCTGAGCGACATGGCCGGATTGGCCCAGGCGTCCGCACCCAGCGGTTCCGGACTGCTGGCGTATCCGAAACGATGCAGCGCCGGATAGAGCAGTTCCCCCGCCACGTCGCCGGTAAACGGGCGCCCGGTCCGATTGGCGCCCTTCTCTCCCGGACCAAGCCCGACGACAAGCAACTGCGCATCGAGCGAACCAAAAGCGGGAACCGGCAAGGCATGCCATGTCGGATCGCGCCGGCGAATCCCGGCCAGGTGCTCAGCCAGGCGCGGACAGGCCGTGCACGCGATGGGATCTGCAAATATGGACATGGCGGGGATGTTAGCATGGCGGCCATGCAGCTTCATTGGGACATCTTTTGCCGGGTTATCGACAACTACGGCGACATCGGGATTTGCTGGCGCCTCGCCCGGCAACTGGTTGCCGAGCACGGACGACAGGTCCGCCTATGGGTGGACGACCTGAGCAGCCTGCGCCCGCTCTGCCCGGCGATCGAGCCTGCGCTTGCCCGGCAATCGGTGCAGGGGGTCGAAGTCAGGCACTGGGCCGGCGACATCTCCGTCGAACGTTCGGCAGACGTGGTGATCGAGTCTTTCGCCTGCGACTTGCCGGCGTCTTACCTGGCAGCAATGGCGGAAGCCAAGCCCAAACCCTGCTGGATCAACCTGGAATACCTGACCGCCGAGTCATGGGCTGCAGATTGCCACGGCATGGCCTCGCCCCACCCGACCCTGCCGCTGACCAAATATTTCTTTTTCCCGGGATTTGCCGCGAACACCGGCGGATTGCTGCGGGAAACGAATCTCCTGACCGAGAGGGATCGTTATCAAGCGCAACTTCCGGCGCGCGACCACCTCGAAATCAGCCTTTTCTGCTACGACACTGCGCCGGTAGGCGAGCTCCTGGCGGCATTAAAAACGGCGCAGCCTTCCATCGTTCATGTACCGCCCGGCAAGCCGCTGGCCGCGGTCATGCGGCACTTGCCCGGCACCGGCCCCTGGCAGCACGGCCACACGAAAATCGAGCCGATTCCGTTCATGCCCCTGGATGAGTACGACCGCCTGCTCTGGCGCTCCGACATCAATTTCGTTCGCGGAGAAGACTCTTTTGTCCGGGCCCAGTGGGCTGGCAAGCCTTTTGTCTGGCAAATCTACCAGCAGGACGAAGATGCCCACCTGGTCAAGCTTTCGGCCTTTCTCGAGCGCTACTGCGCGGCGATGGACGAGAGCTCGGCACAGGCCACCAAGGAAATGTTCACTGCCTGGAACGGCGGCGAGCCGGATCTCGCCTCCGCGTTCCAGCGCTTTGCCGAAAATCGCCGGGCCATCGCCGATGCCAACCGCGCCTGGTGCGGTGACCTGGCCTCGCGCGACGACTTGGCGAGCGCGCTCATCAATTTCTGCGCATCCAAGGTATAATCTAACGTTTTTCTTATTCTGAATTAGAGAATCCCGAATGAAGACCGCACAGGAACTCCGCTCCGGCAACGTCATTATGGTTGGTGCCGACCCGCTCGTCGTCCAGAAGACCGAGTACAACAAGTCCGGCCGCAACGCCGCCGTCGTCAAGATGAAGCTCAAGAACCTGCTGACGGCTGCCGCTTCGGAAGCCGTTTACAAGGCTGACGACAAGTTTGAAGTTGTCGTCCTCGACAAGAAGGAAGTCACCTACTCCTACTTCGCCGATCCGATGTACGTGTTCATGGATGCCGACTACGAGCAGTTCGAAGTCGAAGCTGAGAACATGGTCGACGCGCTGAAGTACCTGGAAGACGGCCTGGCTTGCGAAGTCGTTTTCTACAACGGCAAGGCCATTTCCGTCGAACTGCCGAACAGCGTCGTGCGCGAAGTTGTCTACACCGAACCCGCCGTCAAGGGCGACACCTCGGGCAAGGTCATGAAGCCGGCCAAGCTGGCTACCGGCTTCGAACTGCCGGTTCCGGCCTTCGTCAGCATCGGCGACAAGATCGAAATCGACACCCGCACCGACGAATACAAGAACCGCGTCAAGTAATACGCCGTTCTTGCTGATTCAAAAATCGGGCAGCTTCGGCTGCCCGATTGCATTTCAGGCCATCAGTTCGCGAATGACCTGCAAGGCAGACAGATAAACCGGATCGCCCTGCAACTGCTCCCAGGTCTTCGCCGGCTCGACAGGGAGCAAGGCCTCAACGCGCCGACCGCGACGCAGATCGACCCGGGGTTGCCAGGCGTTCAGCACCCCGCCCACGACATCCGGCGCATTGCACACCAGCAGCATGTCGCAGCCCGCTGCATAGGCCGTTTCGACACGCGCCAGCATGTCGCCGACCACACCGGCGCCGGCCATCGACAGATCATCGGTAAAAACAACACCGTCAAACTTAATGTCATTTCTCAAATAATCGATCCATTTATTTGAAAATACAGCCGTATTGCAATCCATGCAGTTGTAAATCACATGTGCCGCCATCACCCCGCCAAGAGGCAAGCGGCGATAGGGTTCGATGTCCTCCTGCATGGCTTCGAACGCCCGATCATCGACCGGCAATTCAACATGCGAATCCGGAATGACGTAGCCATGGCCCGGAAAGTGTTTGCCGCAACTGCCCATGCCGGCCAGCCGCAAGCCCTGGCCGAGCGCCTCGGCCAGTTCGATCACAGCCTCGGGTTTGCGATGAAAAGCACGGTCACCGATGACGCGCGAGGGGCCGTAATCAAGATCCAGGACCGGCGTGAACGAGTAATCGACACCCCGCGCCCGAAGCTCCGCCGCCAGCACATAGCCGACCTGCCGCGCAGCTGCGCGGGCAGCCGCCGCATCCCGATCCCAGAGCTTGCCCAAGGCCGCCATCGGCGGCAGACGGGTGAAACCGTCGCGGAAACGCTGCACCCTGCCCCCTTCATGATCGACCGCGATCAACAAGGCGGGAGAGCGCAAGGCGTGAATGGCTTCTGTCAGCGCCGACAGCTGGCACGGGTCCGCATAGTTGCGGGAAAACAGGATGATGCCGCCGACCAGCGGGTGGCACAGGCGTTCGCGGTCGAGATCGCTCAGTTCGGCGCCGGCGATATCGATCATCAAGGGCCCGAGGGGAAGGTGCTTCATGCTTGCTCCAGAATGACATGGGCGACGGCATAGTCGGCTTCGTCGCTGATCGAGAGATGGGCCCGCAGGTTTTTTTCCTGAAGCAGCGCGCTCAACCTGGGCGCGAAATCGAGCACCGGCTTGCCCAGGTCGTCATGGGCAACGGCAATGGCCGGCAGGGTCGCCGGCGGGCGCACTCCCGTGCCCAACGCCTTGCTGAACGCCTCCTTGGCGGCAAAGCGCTTGGCCAGGAAACGCCCCTTGTCGGCCGCCCTGGCAAACTCCGGCATTTCCTGCGGCGCCAGAAGCTTGTCCAGGAGCTTGTCGCCATGCCGCTCCCACATGCCGCGCAAACGGGCGACGGCAACGATATCGGTGCCGATGCCGTAGATCATTCGCCATCCTGCGCGGCTTCGCGCATCAGGGCTTTCATTTCGCGCACCGCTTCACGCAGGCCGACGAAAACGGCACGGCTGACGATCGCATGGCCGATATGGAGTTCGCGAATGCCAGCCAGCCTGGCGACCGGCTGCACGTTGTAGTAATTCAGCGCATGGCCGGCGTTGAAGCGCATGCCGAGCTGGCGAATGGCCGCGCCAGCCCGGCGGATCCTGTCGAGCTCGGCCAAGACGGCCGGTGCTTCGGCATCGCGTCCCCGGTCATGGAAGGCATGGGCGTAAGGTCCGGTATGCACCTCGCAGACACGGGCGCCGATGCGGGCCGCGGCTTCGATCTGCGCCACGTCGGCATCGATGAATACGCTGGTCGTGATACCGGCATCGGCAAGCCGGGAAATAACCGCCTTGAGGCTGCTTTCCTGAGCCAGGATGTCGAGGCCGCCTTCGGTGGTGACTTCGTGACGCCCTTCCGGAACCAGCATGGCCATTTCGGGTTTGAGCGCGCAGGCGATGGCGACCATTTCGTCGGTTGCCGCCATTTCCAGGTTCAGCTTGACCTGTGTCGTTTCGCGCAGGCGGCGCACGTCGGCATCCTGGATATGCCGGCGATCCTCGCGCAAATGAACAGTGATCCCGTCGGCACCGCCGAGGTGAGCCTCGACGGCACCCCAGACCGGGTCCGGCTCGTAGGTGCGGCGCGCCTGGCGGATGGTGGCAATGTGATCAATATTGACGCCAAGTTCGATCATAATTCTTGCAACTCCTTGAATATCTTACGTGTTTCGAGTTCCTTGCCCGCCAGGTAATAGGCCATCAATGTGCGCATCAGCGCCTTTGACTCCTGGCGCGACCGCGGGTCGGAAAAATCGTCGGCTTCCAGATCCAGCAAGGTTTTCCCGCTCACCACCTGCGCCGCGCCGGCTTCATGCTCCAGCCGAACCGGGCCTTGTTCCATGCGGTAAGTGTAATGGGCATCAGCAAGGAGAGGCGCGCCGTCGCTGTCATGGTTCAAGGTCAGACCATAGCCCAGTTCCTGCAACAAAGCCTTCTCGAATCGACGCAAATCTGCCTCGCGAACCTTGCCGAGGGGATCGGCCGCCAGATGCGCCAGCATCTCGGCATAACGCTCGAAAAGCCGCTCATGCGGATCTTCCCGGGGCAGCAGATGCATCAGCAGTTCGTTCAGGTAATAGCCACAGAACAGCGCCTCACCGGCCAGCAGCGGTTGTCCGCCCTGCCATTCGGCCTTCATCAGGGTGAGCACCTCGCCCTTGCCCGCCCAGGCGATCTCAAGGGGCTGAAAGGCCATGAGCAGGCCGCGAATGGCTGCCCGCGGACGGCGGGCACCGCGGGCGAGCAAGGCCATGCGCCCGAAATCGCGGGAAAACACTTCGACGATGAGGCTGGTTTCCCGAAAGGGATGGGTGTGCAGAACGTAGGCCGGCTGGCCGTCGACCTTGCTGCGCAGGTTCATTCGTAGCCGAGGCTCTTCAGCAAACGCTCGTCGTCGTTCCAGCCGGATTTCACCTTGACCCAGATTTCAAGGTAAACCTTGCCGTCGAAAAGCCGCTCCATATCCTGCCGCGCCTCGCTGGCGATGCGCTTGAGCGATTCGCCACCCTTGCCGATGACGATGGCCTTGTGGCCTTCGCGGTCGACGACAATCGCGGCATAGATCCGGCGCAACGCGCCTTCGACCTCGAAGCGCTCGATTTCGACGGCCGTCGCATAAGGCAGTTCGTCGCCCAGCAGGCGGAAGACTTTCTCGCGAATGTACTCGGAAGCCAGGAAGCGTTCGCTCTTGTCGGTCAGGTCGTCCTCCGGGAACATCAGGCCTTCGTTGGGCAGATGCTTCCTCGCTTCGGCGAGCAGTTCGTCGGTCTGTTTGCCCTTGGCGGCGCTGATGGGCACCACTGCCGCGTAGTCGAAATCGGCCGACACGGTTGCCAAGAACGGCAACAGGGCATTGCGCTCCTTCAGCTGATCGGTCTTGTTGACGACCAAGATAACCGGGCGATCCTTGGGCAGAAGGCGGACGACCGATTTGTCCTTGGCGTCGTAGCGCCCGGCTTCGACCACGAACAACACGACATCGACATCGTTCAGCGTCTGCGTCACGCCCCGGTTCATGGCGCGGTTCAGCGCATTGGAAAACTTGGTCTGGAAGCCCGGTGTATCGACAAAGACGAACTGCGCATCGTCGTTGGTCAGGATGCCGGTGATGCGGTGCCGCGTCGTCTGCGCCTTGCGCGATACGATGCTGATCTTCTCGCCGACCAGGCGATTGAGCAGGGTCGACTTCCCGACGTTGGGACGACCAACGATGGCGATATAGCCGGAACGGATTTTTTTCATGCTTGGAGTTCTTTCAGGGCCTGTTCGGCAGCGACCTGCTCGGCAATACGCCGGCTGGTACCATGTCCGATGGTACGCAAGGCGGGGTTGTCGATCTCGCAAGCCACCTCGAAACGCTGTATGTGTGCCGCACCGGTCGTTTCCAGCAACTGGTAGCGCGGCAGGGGTTTCTTCCGCCCTTGCAGCCACTCCTGCAGGCGGGTCTTGGCATCTTTCTGGAACTGGCCCGGTTTCAGCTCGTCGAGCAGGGGAGCGTAGAGCTTCTCGATGACCTGTTGCGCCGCGGGAAAACCGGCATCGAGAAAAATCGCCCCGAACACCGCCTCGAGCGCGTCGGCCAGTATCGACGGACGTTGCGCCCCGCCGCTTTTCAACTCGCCCTCGCCGAGACGCAGGACCTCACCGATCTTCAATTCCTGCGCCAGCCGATGCAGCGATTCCTGACGAACCATGTTCGCCCGCAAACGCGACAAATCTCCCTCGGGCAAACCGGGAAAGCGGTGGAACAAGGATGCGGCGATCACGAAATCCAGAATGCCGTCACCCAGGAATTCCAGGCGCTCATTGTTGGGGGTGCCGTAGCTCCGGTGCGTCAGCGCCGTTACCAGCAGCGCCTCATCGGAAAAAACATGGCCAAGTTTCCTGGCGACAGACTGCGCAGTCATGCCTTATGACCCAGCGGTCGAACCCTTGTAGTCGATCAGCAGGCTGACATTCCAGAACAGGTGGATGCGCTTTTCGTAGCCAAACTCGATGACAATCCGCCCGCCGTCCTTGGTGACATCCAATTGGGACGAAGGAAAGTCCAGCATGTCGATTTCGGCAAACTTGTCAAAGGTACGACGCACATCGGCCACCGTCGAATCGGGACCGGCCTTGGCAACGGTTGCCTTCGCATCCTTGAGAATCTTGCCGTATTCGATATAGGTAGGCGCCACCTTCATCCCAAGCACGGCCACCAAGACCAGAACAATGCTCCAGAACAGCAAGCCGGAGAGCGCAACACCACGTTGATTTTCCATCGTTTTCCCCTTACCTGAAGGAACCAACCCGGCTGATATCGCTGAAGTTCAGCCAGATGAAAAATGCCTTGCCGACAATGTTCTCCTCGGGGACAAAGCCCCAGGCACGGCTGTCACGGCTATTGTCACGGTTGTCACCCATCATGAAATAGTGACCGTCCGGCACCTTGCAAACGACACCTGCTGCATTGTATGTGCAATTCTCCCGGTGCGGAAAGCGTGCGGCATCGGGTATGAAGGCCGGCGCATCGGCATCGTTCAGCGCCCGATGTTCGACATCGCCCAGTTTTTCCTGAAACTGCTCCGAGTAATACAAACGCTCGGGATGCAGATAGTCGCCAACCCGCTGCGTCGGAACCATGACGCCATTGATCGCCAGCTTCTTGTTCTGATAGGACACCGTGTCACCCGGCAGGCCGACGACGCGCTTGATGTAATCGAGCGAAGGGTCCTCGGGGTAGCGAAAGACCATCACGTCACCGCGCTGCGGCGAATTGATGGTGATGATCTTCTTGTTGATGACCGGCAGGCGGATGCCGTAGGTAAATTTATTGACGAGAATGAAGTCGCCGACCAGCAGGGTCGGGATCATCGAGCCGGAGGGAATTTTGAAGGGCTCGAAAAGAAAGGAACGAAGTACGAAAACGATCAGAATGACCGGGAAGAAACTGGCGCCCCACTCCACCCAAAGCGGCTCCCTGGCATCCTTCGCGCGCAGTTTGCGGAACTTCAGGATATCCAGTGCATAGAGCACGCCGGTAAGCACCAGCAGGACGAACAGGATCAGGGCAAAGTTCATCGTCAATTTCTCGTCAGTTATCCACGCGCAGCACGGCCAGGAAGGCCTCCTGCGGAATTTCCACGGAACCAACCTGCTTCATGCGCTTCTTGCCGGCTTTCTGCTTTTCGAGCAGCTTCTTCTTCCGTGAAATGTCGCCACCGTAACACTTGGCCAGCACGTCCTTGCGCATGGCCTTGACGTTTTCGCGAGCGATGATGTGCGACCCGATGGCGGCCTGGATGGCCACATCGTACATTTGCCGCGGAATCAATTCGCGCATCTTGGAGGCCAGCTCGCGGCCGCGGTATTGCGAATTGGAGCGGTGCACGATCAGCGACAGGGCGTCGACCTTTTCGCTGTTGATCAGGATGTCGAGCTTGACGACATCGGCCGCGCGGTATTCCTTGAAATCGTAGTCGAGGGAAGCGTAGCCCTTGGAGCAGGATTTCAGCTTGTCGAAGAAATCCATCACCACTTCGGCCATCGGCATTTCATAGACCAGCTTTACCTGGCGGCCGTGGTAGTGCATGTCGACCTGGTTGCCGCGCTTCTGGTTGCACAGCGTGATGACGTTGCCGAGGTAATCCTGCGGCACGAAAATCGTCGCCGTGATGATCGGCTCGCGGACTTCCTCGACCTTCGAAACCTCAGGCAGCTTGGCCGGATTTTCCACCTGGATGACGCTGCCGTCGCGCTGCACGACTTCGTAGACAACGGTCGGCGCGGTGGTGATCAGGTCCTGATCGAATTCGCGCTCCAGGCGCTCCTGCACGATCTCCATGTGCAACAGGCCCAGGAAGCCGCAGCGGAAGCCGAAACCCAGCGCCTGCGAGACTTCCGGCTCGTATTGCAGGGAAGCGTCGTTGAGCTTGAGCTTTTCCAGCGATTCGCGCAGCGAGTCGTACTGGTTGGATTCGACCGGGTAGAGGCCGGCAAAAACCTGCGGCTTGATTTCCTTGAAGCCGGGCAGCGGCTCTGCCGCCTTGCGGTCGACCGTAGTGATGGTGTCGCCAACCTTGGCGGCCTTCAGTTCCTTGATGCCGGAAATGACGAAACCTACCTCGCCGGCGCGCAACTCGCTACGCTGCACGGACTTCGGCGAGAAGACACCGACCTGTTCGCAGAGCTGCTGCGCCTCGGTGGCCATGAAATACAGCTTGTCCTTCGGCCGCATCACGCCATCGACGACCCGCACCAGCATGACGACGCCGACGTAGTTGTCGAACCACGAGTCGATGATCAAGGCCTTGAGCGGCGCTTCCGGATCGCCCTTGGGCGGCGGCACGCGAGCGACGACCGCTTCCAGGATGTCCTGCACGCCCAGCCCGGTCTTGGCCGAAGCCAGGACGGCCTCCGTGGCATCGATGCCGATGACGTCCTCGATTTCCTGGCGGGCATTGTCCGGGTCGGCGGACGGCAAATCGATCTTGTTCAGTACCGGCACGACCTCGACATCGAGCTCGATGGCGGTATAGCAGTTGGCCACGGTCTGCGCTTCGACGCCCTGCGACGCATCGACCACCAGCAGCGCGCCCTCGCAGGCCGACAGCGAACGGGAGACTTCGTAGGAGAAGTCTACGTGCCCCGGGGTATCGATCAGGTTCAGGTTGTAGACCTTGCCATCCCGTGCCTTGTAGCTCAGGGCAGCGGTCTGCGCCTTGATGGTGATGCCGCGTTCGCGTTCGATATCCATCGAATCGAGCACCTGCGCCTCCATTTCGCGATCGGACAAGCCGCCGCAGAGGTGGATGATGCGGTCGGCCAGGGTCGATTTGCCGTGGTCGATGTGCGCGATGATGGAGAAGTTTCTAATGTGATCCATTGCTGCCAGTAAAAAAGGGCGCTATCCGGCGCCCTTCCCTTTTCAGAAGACCCTGAATTCTAGCGGATTCCGGCCAAATATTCACGGGTTTTGGCTTCGTCCAGAAAGTAATGGCAGAGCTCCGTGTCGCCATGCAGCAAGACCGGCACCAGCTCGTCGTATCTGGCCTCCAAGACCGGATCGGCATCGACATCGACAACCACGACCGAGGCCCCGAATTCCTCTGCCAGCGGTGCCAATGCCACCTCCATGTCGTGACAGAGATGACAATAACCACGGCTCATCAAGGTCAGCTCAATTTCCACCGTTCAAGCCCCTGATGGTGATGAAAGTCTGCATTTCGCCACGCCGGACGAGCAGGGTCACATTGCTGCCCTTGTCGAACTGGGCCAACAGCTTGTTGAACTGATCGACCGACTTGACCTCCGTCGTTGCCCCCTTGCTGATCAGCGCAACGATCACGTCGCCGGCCCGCAGGTCGGAGCGGGCGCCGATACCGCGTACATCCTCGACCAGAAGACCGGAATTCATTTTCAGTTCGCGCTTTTGCTCGGCGCTCAGTTCGCCAAGCACCAGGCCGAGCCGATTGGGCGCCTGCTCCGCGGGCTTCGCACTCTTGGCAGGTTTGCCGCTGGCCTGCTTCTCGTCGGGCATTTCGCCAACCGTCACCTGAATGTCGCGGGTCGTGCCCTTGCGCCACAACTGTATCGTGGAACGAGCCCCCGGACGGGTGGCGGCAACGAGACGCGGCAGATCCCCGGAGCTATTGATGGCCTTGCCGTCGAACTTGAGGATGACGTCGCCCGCCTCCACGCCGGCCTTCTCGGCCGGACCGCCCTTTTCGACGGAATTGACCACCGCACCCATGGGACGCGCCAGGCCCAGCGAATCAGCCAACTCCTTGCTCACTTCCTGAATAACCACGCCCAGACGACCGCGACTGACCTTGCCGGAGGCGCGCAACTGGCTCTGGATATCCATTGCCACATCGATCGGGATGGCAAAGGAGACCCCCATATAGCCACCGCTGCGGCTGTAAATCTGGGAATTTATGCCGACAACCTCGCCGCGCATGTTGAACAACGGCCCGCCCGAATTGCCCGGGTTGATCGCAACGTCGGTCTGGATGAAGGGCACGTAGTTTTCCTGCGGCAGCGAACGCCCCTTCGCGGAAACGATACCCGCCGTCACCGAGTTATCGAAACCGAACGGCGAACCGATGGCCACCACCCATTCGCCAACCTTCAACTGCCCCGGATCGCCGAGTTTCACGACCGGCAAGCCCGAGGCCTCGATCTTGATCAGCGCCACATCGGTCCGCTTGTCCGCACCGACGATCTTGGCCTTGAACTCGCGCTTGTCGGTCAAACGAACCGTCACCTCGTCGGCGCCATCGACAACGTGGGCATTGGTCAGAATATAGCCATCGCCACTGACGACGAACCCCGACCCCAGCGACTTGTTCTCGAAGTCGCGCGGCAGGCCGCCACCCGGCGAACGCGGAATGAAACGCTTGAAGAATTCGAAAGCCGGATCGTTTTCGTCGAACGGGAACGGCATCATCTGCGCCTGGCCGCGCACGACATGCGTCGTACTGATATTCACCACGGCCGGCCCCTGCTTTTCCGCCAGGTCGGAAAAGTCGGGCAAGCCACGCGTCTGCGCAAAGACGCCGACAGACAGAAACCACAGAACGATGAGGGCTGCAAAACGCTTCATGGCCAACATGACCTCCTGGTTCGACTAGGAATGGGAAACAAGACGGGGCCGACCCTGGACGCCTCCCGCGCCGAGACGCGAACGAAGGCGCACATAAGCAAGCGCGGCAAGCAGGCCACAAACCGCGCCCAGCATGGCCCCGGGATCGCCGCCGATCGGCATCCCCACAAGCGCGCCGCCGATGGCTCCGAGCAAGGGTGCGCCGTAAGCGAGATTGGCCGTACGGCGAACGCTGCCCGCCGGCGTGGCAACCACTACACGGTCTCCGATGCCGGCACCGATGGTGTTTTCGGCGCGATAGGACTTGGGGCCGCTACAAAACATCTGTGTCAGCTGCTGCCCGCCGCAGCCCCCTTCCTCGTGGCATCGGCCGCAGCCTCCCTGCTCCACTTCGACCAAGGCGTCGCCACCCTCGAGTGCGCGAACCACGCCGCGAACAGTGATCAATTCATCATTCATCAGGAATTACCAACGCCTGTCCGGCGCCGTGTCGAGCAGCGGCCTGAGCTTGGCGGCAACCGCCTCGCGGGCGCGGAAGATTCGCGAACGCACCGTGCCGATCGGACAATGCATGATCTCGGCAATCTCCTCGTAGGAAAGGCCTTCGAGTTCGCGCAGGACAATCGCCGTTCTCAACTCCTCGGGAAGCGAATCCATGGCGGCATTGACCGTATGACCGATCTGCTTGGACAACAACAGGCTCTCGGGCGTATTGATGTCCCTCAACTGGGTGGCATCCTCGAAGCTTTCCGCCTCTTCGGAATCGAACTCGGTCGTCGTTGGCGCCCGGCGCCCCTGGGAAACCAGGTAGTTTTTAGCCGTGTTGATACCAATGCGATAAAGCCAGGTATAGAAGGCGCTTTCCCCCCGAAACGACGGCAAGGCACGGTAGGCCTTGATAAAGGCCTCCTGCGACACATCCTCGACCTCGGCCTGATCGCGAATGAAGCGCGACAGCAAACGTCCCAGTTTTCTCTGGTATTTGCTCACCAATTGGTCGAAGGCGTGCTGATCTCCGCCTTGCGCCCTTTCGACCAGCACTTGATCGATTTCGCGCTCAGTCATGGCTCTGATTTCCCTGAGGGTAATGATTTATATGTTTATTAAGCGCAGTATAGCGCAGCGATTTTCCGACTGAGGAGACGTATTTATCCTTATTTGTGACCATGTGTAACGAAATCCGGGTCGCCGTGCGTGCTATATTTCGCGCAAAACTATTCCCCTAGAGAACAGCCGTGCAGAAATTCGATGTACTGATCATTGGTAGTGGACTCGCCGGACAATCGGCAGCCTTGAGACTGGCCCCCCATTGCCGGGTGGCCCTGATCAGCAAACGCAACCTGGAAGACTCCGCCTCGGGCTGGGCCCAGGGCGGCATCGCCGCCGTCCTGGACAGCCAGGACTCCATCGAGGCGCACATTCGCGACACCCTGGTCGCCGGCGCCTGGCTCAACGACGAAGAAGCCACCCGCTTTGTCGTCGAAAACGGCCGGCGTGTCATCGAATGGCTGATCGAACAGGGCGTGCCCTTCACCAAGGATGCCGCGGGTTACCACCTGACTCGCGAAGGCGGCCACAGCGCGCGGCGCGTCATTCACGTGGCCGATGCCACCGGCCTCGCCGTTCAGGACACGCTGACCCAAAAGGTCCGCAACAATCCGAACATCACCGTTCTCGAACACCATATCGCGATCGACCTGATTACCGGCGACAAGCTGGGCCAGGCCGACAAGCGCTGCCATGGCGCCTACGTGCTGAACAACCGGACCGGCGAAGTCATCACGATTGGCTCGCCCAATACGCTGATCGCGACCGGAGGCGCCGGAAAAGTCTACCTGTACACGACCAATCCCGACACCTCGACCGGCGACGGCATTGCGATGGCCTATCGGGCCGGTTGCCGGGTCGCCAACATGGAATTCATCCAGTTCCATCCGACCTGCCTGTATCACCCGCAAGCCAAGTCCTTCCTGATTTCCGAGGCCGTTCGCGGCGAAGGCGGCCTATTGCGCCTTGCCGACGGCACCCGCTTCATGCCGGAGCATGACGAACGCGCCGAACTGGCACCGCGCGACATCGTCGCCCGCGCCATCGATTTCGAAATGAAGAAGCGTGGCCTGGATTGCGTCTTCCTGGATATTTCCCACAAGGGAGAGGACTTCATCCGCGGCCATTTCCCCAACATCCACGCACGCTGCCTGGAGTTGGGCATCGACATCACCCGCGACCCGATCCCGGTCGTCCCGGCGGCACACTACACCTGCGGTGGCATCGTCAGTGACCTCAAGGGGCGAACCGACGTGGAAGGACTCTATGTCGCCGGCGAAGCATCCTGCACCGGCCTGCACGGCGCCAACCGGCTGGCCTCCAATTCGTTGCTCGAATGCCTGGTATTTGCGGAGGCAGCCGTTTCCGACATCCTGGGCCGCAAGACGACGGAAATTCCGGAACTGCCCCTGTGGGACGAAAGCCGGGTTACCGATGCCGACGAGGAAGTGGTGATATCGCACAACTGGGACGAACTGCGCCGCTTCATGTGGGACTATGTCGGCATCGTGCGCACCACCAAGCGACTGAAGCGGGCCAGGCACCGCATTCGGCTGCTGATGCGCGAGATTGACGAGTTCTACGCCAATTTCCGGGTCAGCCATGACCTGATCGAATTGCGCAACCTTGTCTTCACGGCCGACCTCATCGTTCGCTGCGCCATGCAGCGCAAGGAAAGCCGTGGCCTTCACTTCTCCCGCGACTATCCGGAAATGGCCAGCAAGGCAAAAAGCACCGTCATCAGGCGCCGCCTGCCGGCTCGCCCGGCCTGACGCGCCAGCGCAGAAATACCCGCAAACGCCTGAAGTCAGCCGGGTTCATGGAGTCGACCGTGGCCACGACGACATGGCGGCGACCGCGGGCACCCTGAAAGCGCACAACGGTCAACCACGGATGCACGATCGCACCGGGCAAGAGGTGCAGGGGCTCCAGCCCGTCGCCGCCGCCTGAACCGCCGGCAATCCCCCCGGCGCCATCCAGCCTGATAACGCGCAATACCGGCTCCAGCTGCCGCCGGATAAACCAGCATCCAGCGACTATCAGCGCCACGCCCGCCAGCCGCAGACCAACGGACTGCGGCCAGAAACACCACGCAAGGATGGCCAGCATGCCGGTCAGCAGCAAAATGCCGTCCCCAATACGGGAACGGTGCAGTCCGATGGTTATCGGAAGCTGCACCGTTCGTTTCCTTGCGGAAAGGGTGACCTAGACGCGCTTGAAGACCAGCGAGCCGTTGGTACCGCCAAAACCGAAGTTGTTCTTCAACGCCACGTCGATCTTCATCGGGCGTGCCTTGTTGGCACAGTAATCCAGATCGCACTCCGGATCCTGGTTGAAGATGTTGATGGTCGGTGGCGATATCTGGTGGTGAATGGCCAGGACCGTGAACAACGACTCGACGCCGCCGGCACCGCCCAGCAAGTGGCCGGTCATCGACTTGGTCGAATTGACGACGATCTTGTAGGCGGCGTCGCCGAAGGCTGCCTTGATGGCATCCGATTCGTTCTTGTCGCCCAGCGGCGTCGAGGTGCCGTGGGCATTGACGTACTGAACGTCAGACGGGGAAATGCCGGCGTTATTCAGCGCATTGACCATCGAACGACGCGGACCGTCCATATTGGGGGCCGTAATGTGATACGCATCGGCGCTCCTGCCATAACCGGAGACCTCGGCGTAAATCTTGGCACCGCGGGCCTTGGCGTGCTCATATTCTTCCAGGACCAGGACGCCGGCGCCCTCGCCCAGGACGAAACCGTCGCGGTCCTTGTCCCACGGACGGCTGGCCGTTGCCGGATCGTCGTTGCGGGTGGACAGCGCGCGAGCCGCACAGAAGCCGCCCATGCCCAGCGGGGAGACGGTCGACTCGGCACCGCCGGCCACCATCACGTCGGCATCGCCGTACTCGATGATGCGGGAAGCCTCGCCGATCGAGTGCGTACCGGTCGTGCAGGCGGTGACGATGGAGAGATTCGGGCCCTTGAAGCCGAACTCGATCGACAGGTTGCCGGAAATCATGTTGATGATCGAACCGGGAACGAAGAACGGCGATACCTTGCGCACGCCGGCAGCGTTGTATTCGTCCTTGGTTTCCTCGATCAGCGGCAAGCCGCCGATGCCGGAACCGATGGCCACGCCGACGCGCTCGGGATCGGCGGCACCTTCCTTGTCCAGGCCGGCGTCACGCACTGCCTGGATACCGGCAGCCAGGCCGTAATGGATGAACTTATCCATGCGGCGGGCGTCCTTGGCCGAAATGTACTGGGTAATATCGAAATTCTTGACCTCGCCGGCGAACTGAACCGGAAAGGTGGAGGTGTCGAAACGGGTGACGGGAGCGATACCCGAAACGCCGGCAATGATGTTCTGCCAGCCTTCTTCAACGCTGTTGCCGACCGGGGAAATCAGACCCAGGCCAGTGATGACGACTCTGCGACGTGCCAAGATATGCACTCCGAAAGCAAATGTAGCAAGGCCGGCCTTGGGGGCCGGCCTTGCCTGGTTCAAACCGGAATTGGCTTACTTCTTGTTTGCGAGGATGTAATCGACAGCCTGTTGGACCGTGGTGATCTTCTCGGCCTGGTCGTCCGGAATTTCGCACTCGAATTCCTCTTCCAGAGCCATGACCAGCTCAACGGTGTCCAGGGAGTCAGCGCCCAGATCGTCCACAAAGGAGGACTCGTTCTTGATGTCCGCTTCGTTCACGCCCAGTTGTTCGGCGACGATCTTCTTGACGCGCTCTACGATGTTATCCATTCGAAAAACTCCTTCCCCTCAGGGGTACGAAAAAAAACAATGAGATTTTACCAAAAGCCGAGGCTTCGGGAAATCAATCCATAAACATGCCGCCATTCACATGCACGGTAGTACCCGTGACATACGAGGCGGCGGGAGAAACCAGGAAACCGACGGCACCGGCAACATCCTCCGGCGTACCGGCACGAGCCAGCGGAATGGACGCCAGCATGGCGGCCTTCTGCTCTTCGGTCAAGGCGTGCGTCATGTCGGTGGCGATAAAGCCGGGCGCGACGCAGTTGACCGTGATGTTGCGGCTGCCCAGCTCGCGGGCCAGGGAACGGCTCAGCCCGGCGACGCCGGCCTTGGCCGCGCAGTAGTTGGCCTGCCCGGCATTGCCGGAATAGCCCACCACCGAAGAAATATTGACGATACGACCGAAACGGGCCTTCATCATGCCGCGCATGACGCCGCGCGACAGGCGGAAAACGGCTTTCAGGTTGGTGTCGATGACGGCATCCCACTCGTCGTCGCCCATGCGCATGCTCAGGTTGTCGCGGGTAATCCCCGCGTTATTGACGAGGATGGTGATGGCGCCGAACTGCTTGGCGACGTCGGTCAGCACGGCATCGGTCTGTGCCGTGTCGGTGACGTTCAGGACGATGCCCTGCCCCTTGACACCGGCTTCGGCCAGATAGGCGGAAATCTTCCCGGCGCCGTCTTCGCTGGTCGCCGTACCGATCACGGTAGCGCCCTGCCTGCCCAATTCCAGCGCGATGGCGCGGCCGATGCCGCGGGTGGCGCCGGTGACCAGCGCGATCTTGTCGTTCAGCATGCCTTACTCCAGGCCGAGGTTGGCTTCGATGGCCGCGGCATCGGCCAGGGCCACGCCGGAAACGCCGTCGGCGCAGCGCTTGGTCAAACCCGCCAAGACCTTGCCCGGGCCGCATTCGGCAACCGTGGTGACGCCCAAGGTCGCCATGAACTGGATGGTTTCCACCCAGCGCACCGGATTGTAGGCCTGGCGGATCAGCGCATCCTTGATGCGGGCCGGATCGTTCTCGATGGCGACATCGACGTTGTTGATCACCGGGATGGCCGGCGCGTTGAAGCTCAATTCGGCCAGGCGGGCGGCCAGCTTGTCGGCGGCCGGACGAATCAGCGACGAATGAAACGGGGCCGACACCGGCAGCGCCTTGGCCATCTTGGCGCCGCGCGCCTTGCAGGCTTCCATGGCCCGCTCGACGGCCCCCTTGTGGCCGGCGATGACGGTTTGTCCGTTGGCGTTGAAATTGACCGGCTCGACGACCTCGCCCTGCGCCGCCTCGGCACAGGCGGCAGCGATGCCGGCGTTGTCCAGGCCGAGCACGGCGGCCATCGCCCCGGTGCCGAGCGGCACGGCTTCCTGCATGGCGGCGGCGCGCAGACGAACCAGCGGCACCGCATCCTTGAAACCGATGACGCCGGCGGCGACCAGCGCCGAATATTCGCCCAGGCTGTGGCCAGCGACGACGGCCGGCATGCGGCCGCCCCTGTCGCACCACAGGCGCCAGGCGGCGATGCCGGCGGTCAGCATGACCGGCTGGGTATTCACGGTCTGGGTCAGCGCTTCGGCCGGACCTTCGGCAACCATCTGCCACAGGTCGTCGCCCAGCGCGGCGGAAGCTTCATCGAAAGTGGCGCGAACCACGGCGGCGTCGCCGTAGGCGGCCATCATGCCAACGCTCTGCGAGCCCTGGCCGGGAAATACGAAAGCAAAAGACATCGTTCGGTCTCCTGATATCAAAATTCGAGCAGGGCGGCGCCCCAGGCGAAACCGCCGCCGATACCCTCGAGCAATACCTTCTGGCCAGGCCGGATCCGCCCGTCGCGTACCGCCGCGTCAAGCGCCAACGGTACGGAAGCAGCCGAGGTGTTGCCATGGCGATCAACGGTGACGATGACCTTTTCGCGGTCAATGCCGAGCTTCTTGCCGGTTGCCTCGATGATGCGGATATTGGCCTGGTGCGGAATCAGCCAGTCGACGTCGGCTGTCTGCATACCCGCACAGGCGCAGACCTCTTCGGCAATTTCGGCCAGCACGCGCACGGCGAACTTGAAGACAGCCTGGCCATCCATGCGCAGGAAGGGATCGCCGGTCACCTGGCCGCTGCAGACCTGACCCGGCACGTTGAGAATGCCCGCGTAGCTGCCGTCGGCATGCATTGCGCTGGCCAGGATGCCCGGCTTTTCCGATGCTTCGAGCACCACGGCGCCGGCGCCATCGCCGAACAGCACGCAAGTGCCGCGGTCGTTCCAGTCGAGAATGCGGGAAAAGACCTCGGCGCCGATGACCAGCGCCCTCTTGTGGCTGCCGGAGCGAATGAACTTCTCGGCGATCCCCAAGGCATAGGCAAATCCGGCGCAAACGGCCTGCACATCGAAGGCCGTGCCCCCCTTGTTGCCCAGCTTGCCCTGGATCAGGCAGGCCGTGCTCGGGAAGATGAAGTCCGGCGTCGAGGTGGCGACGATGATCAGGTCGATATCGGCTGCGGCGACGCCGGCCATTTCCAGCGCCCGTTGCGCGGCGATCAGGCCCAGTTCGCTCGAGGTCGTGCCCGGTTCGGCAAGATAGCGGCTGCGAATCCCGGTACGGGTAACGATCCACTCATCGTTGGTGTCGATGCCGCGCGCAGCCAGATCGCCATTGCTGACGGGCTTGCCCGGAAGATAACTGCCTGTACCGATCAGGCGTGCATACATTTTCAGACACTCTCCACTGCAGCAGGAACCGGCATCATTTCGACGATCCGGCTGGAAATGCGCTCCAGGACGCGGTTTTCGGCCGCATCGTAGGCACGGGAAATGGCATTGCCGAAGGCCAGCACGTCGGCCGAGCCGTGGCTCTTGACCGAAATGCCCTTCAGGCCGAGGAGGATCGCCCCGTTGTAGCGGCGATGATCGAAGCGGCGCTTGAAGTTATTGAGCACGGAAATGGCAATCAGCGCCGCCAGCTTGGTCAGCCAGTTGCGCTTGAACTCCTCGCGCAGCGACGAAGCCAGCATCTGGGCCAGGCCTTCGGAAGTCTTCAGCGCGACATTACCGACAAAGCCGTCGCACACGATGACATCGGCGTCGCCCTTGTAGATGCCGTCGCCCTCGACGTTGCCGACGAAGTTGAGGCCGGACGCGCGCAGCAATTCGGCAGCCGCCTTGACCACTTCGTTGCCCTTGATCTCTTCCTCGCCGATATTCAGGATGCCGACGGTCGGCTGCTCCTTGTGCTCCATCGCGGCGACCAGCATGGCACCCATGATGCCGAACTGCAGCAGGTGATCCGGGCCGCAATCGACATTGGCCCCGAGATCGAGCATGTGGGTGTGGCCATTGACGGTGGGCAGCGGCGCGCAGATCGCCGGCCGGTCGATGCCGGGCAGCATTTTCAGCACGAAGCGGGAAATCGCCATCAGGGCGCCGGTGTTGCCGGCCGACACGCAGGCGTCGGCCTCGCCGGCCTTGACCTGGTTGATGGCGACCCGCATCGACGAATCCTTCTTGTTGCGCAGCGCGAGGGCCGGCGATTCGTCCATGCCGACGACTTCTGAGGCGTGAACGATGCGGATGCGGGAATCAGAGGCATGATTGCCGAGCAACGGACGCAAAACCTCCTCCTGACCGACCAGGACGAGATTGGCAGACGGATGCTCCGCAAGAAACTGGATGGCCGCCGGCACCGTCACTGACGGACCGTGGTCACCCCCCATGCAATCGATGGCAATGCGGGTTGTCATATAGGCAAAAGAAAAGGCAGGCGGCTCTTCAAGAACCGCCTGCCTTTCATTGAACGATTACTCGCCCTTGGCCTTCAGGACTTTCTTGCCGCGGTAGAAACCGGTCGGGGAGATGTGGTGACGCAGGTGAACCTCGCCCGTGGTCGATTCGACGGCCAGCGGCGGGTTGGTCAGGAAATCGTGAGCGCGATGCATGCCACGCTTGGACGGGGACTTTTTGTTCTGTTGAACGGCCATGTTGTTACTCCAAAAAAATCAGTTCGGCTTGCCTTTAAGCCCGGACAACGCTGCAAACGGATTGATCCGCTCGCCCGCATCGGCCGCGCCAGGCAAACCACATTTTTCGTGCCGCGGCGCCACTGGCAGGGCCAGGAGGATTTCGTCCTCCACGAATTCGGCCACATCCAGTTCCTTCGCCACCGGCAGGAAATCCCGGGTGTCGTCTTCCAACTCATCTTGCGATAGCTCGGCACCTTCAGGAACAAGTTCCAGCAAGTTGTCGACATCGAGATCGTAAGGCACGGCCTTCAGGCAACGCTGGCAAGCCAACGGGAGAGTCCCCGTCACCACCAGTTGCAGCAGGCACTCGCCTCGCCCGCCCTTGAACCCTTCGATGCGGAAGGAGACCTCTCCCTCCACAACGGCCAGCAGGTCATGCAGGCGTTCAAGAGCCGAAACAGGCAGCGTTCCCTCGAGAACACGCCCATCTTTGGCAAAGCGGAATGCGTCCGTAATTCTTTTCAATCTTGAGCTGTTGCGACTTAAACATTGGATGATATTATTTTTGGCTTTCCAAGTCAAAACAAAGTGTCGCCTCAAGAGTTCGATGCAAGACTTTGTTGTATTGAGCCTTTCATGTCACAAAAACTGATTCTGGCCTCGACGTCGCCTTATCGTCGCGAATTGTTGAACCGTCTTGGGCTGCCCTTCGAGGTTGCCAATCCGCAGACGGATGAAACCCCCCTCCCCTCCGAATCCCCTGAAGCCCTGTCGCTTCGCCTGTCGGAGGCCAAGGCCCGGGCTGTCGCCGACGCCTACCCCGACGCGCTGATCATCGGCAGCGACCAGGTCGCCACGGTGGACGGAAAAATCTACGGCAAGCCCGGCAACCACGAACGGGCCGTCGAACAGTTGCTACAGCTATCCGGGAAAACCGTCAATTTCTTTACCGGCCTGTGCCTGTTCAACGCCCGGACCGGCCAGGCGGATGTGCGCGGCATTCCCACGCTGGTGACTTTTCGCGAACTTGCCCGCAGCGAAATCGAAAACTATCTCCATCGCGAACCTGCCTACAACTGCGCCGGATCGGCCAAATCGGAAGGACTGGGCATCGCGCTGCTCAGCAGCATGCGCGGCGACGACCCGAACGCCCTCGTCGGCCTGCCGCTGATCGCGCTCTGCGACATGCTCCGCCGCCAGGGCATGGCGGTACTCTGATGACCGGAACGCTTTACCTCATACCGGTTCCGCTGGGCCCCACGCCGCCGCAGGAATCGCTGACGCCCGCCGTATTGGCGACGATACGCCCGCTGAGCCACTTCGTCGTCGAGCAGGCCAAGACGGCACGCGCCTTCCTGAAAGCCGCCGGCACCGACAAACCGCTGCAGGAGCTGCAACTCTCGGAGTTGAACGAACACACTAGGAGCGACGCGCTCGACGAACTACTCGCCCCGCTGCTCGCCGGCAACGATGTCGGCCTGCTGTCGGAAGCCGGTTGCCCCGCCGTCGCCGACCCGGGCGCCAACCTGGTCGCCCTGGCGCAACAGAAAAACATTCGTGTCGCGCCCTTGATCGGGCCGTCCTCGCTGCTGCTCGCACTGATGGCATCCGGCCTGAACGGACAACGCTTCGCGTTTCAGGGTTACCTGCCTGCCAAGGAGGGGGAGCGCGCCAAAACCCTGCGCGACCTCGAAAGCGAATCCCGCAAGCGCCACCAGACGCAGCTGTTCATCGAAACCCCCTATCGCAACCGGGCGATGTTCGATGCCATTCTCGGCGCTTGCCAACCCGGGACGCGGCTGACCGTTGCCACCGACCTGACCCTGCCAAGCGAAATGGTGCGCACCCTGAGCATCCAGCAGTGGAAAAAACAAACGCCGCCCGATATCGAGCGGCGTCCGACGGTCTTCCTGCTGCTGGCCTGAGTCAGAAAAAGCGCACGCCCTGTGCGCTTTCCGACACGCCCTTCCAGAAGCTCGCCGCCGTCCCGGCCCCCAGGCGCTTGGCAAAGCGCTCGGCGATATTGTCCTTGACCGAATAATCGAAGATTTTCTCGGCCTTGATGACATCCCGGGCGACCGAATCGACACTGCCGTAGCCATCGGCCAATCCCAGCTGGACGCTCTGGGCGCCGGTCCACATCAAGCCGGAGAACATGTCCGGCGTTTCCTTCAGGCGCTGGCCGCGCCCCGCCTTGACGACGTCGATGAACTGCTTGTGAATGTCGTTGAGCAGAAGCTGGGCATGCGCCTTGTGCTGCGGTGCCTGCGGCGAGAAGGGGTCTAGGAAACCCTTGTTTTCGCCAGCCGTCAGCAAGCGGCGCTCGACGCCGAACTTGTCCATCGTCCCGGTGAATCCAAAGCCATCCATCAGCACACCGATCGACCCGACGATACTGGCCTTGTTAACGTAAATATTGTCGGCCGCGGCAGCAACGTAGTAACCGCCCGACGCGCACATATCCTCGACCACCGCATAAAGCGGCTTGTCCGGGAATTTGCCGCGCAGGCGGCGGATTTCGTCATTGACGATCCCTGCCTGAACCGGACTGCCGCCCGGACTGTTGATACGCAGGATGACGCCGACGGCGTTCTTTTCCTCGAATGCGCTGTTGAGCGCGGCGACCAGATTCTCGGCGCTGGCATCCCCCTTGGCTTCGATCACGCCCATCAGGCTGACCATGGCCGTATGCCGCTCCTGGTGCTCGGTGCCGGTACCCCAATCGACGACCGCAACCAGCACCGCCAGCAGGTAACCGAACCCGAGGATCTTGAAGGCGATCCCCCAGCGCCGCCGCGCCCGCTGTTCGTCAAGGGCGGCGAAAACCAGCTTCTCCAGGGTTTTTCGCTCCCAGTGAGCATCGTTGTTCGGGGATTGTGGGGTTTCCATAGTTATCTTTCTTCCTGCTCCAGCAAAATCTTTCCATCGACCTCTCGGACCTTCAGCGCCCTCAGGCCTTTACCCTGGCAACGCCCGCCGAGACATCGGCCCGACTCCGGAGCATAAAGCGCGCCATGGATCGAGCAAATCAAGTATAGCTTGGAATCGTCGAAGAATTCGCCTGGCATCCAGTCCAATTCGGCCGGAACATGGCCGCATTCGTTGAAATAGCCGTAAACCACGCCGTGAAAGCGGATGACGAACGCCGGAACCTCTCGGCCATAGCGCGCCACCGTGAAGCGGAACCCCTTGCCGGCCTCGACGACATCGCCACTGGCGCAGATCAGGCGAAACGCTTCAGCCATCGATCCAGTTCGCCCACGTCATGCAGACAGGCCACGGGCTTGTGCTCGAGCAGATGATCGTGCGGGTGCGCGCCGTAGGTGACCGCCAGGCCATCGACGCCGGCATTGCTGGCCATCAGCAGGTCGTGCGACGTATCGCCGATCATGACCGTCGCCGCCTGCGCCACGCCGAACTCCGCCATCAACTCCTCGAGCATCTGCGGATGCGGTTTCGAGTGACATTCATCGGCGCAACGCGAGGACTGGAACAGCGGACGCAAGCCCGAATGGTCGAGGGCACGCTCCAGCCCCGCCCTGCTCTTGCCCGTGGCGACAGCCAGGATGTGGCCGTCGCGCTTGAGCCGCGCCAGCATGTCGGGAACACCGTCGAACAAAGCCAGCTCGTGATCGCCGGAAAGGTAATGAAAGCGATAGCGCTCGACCATCGCCTGGTAGCGCTCCGCCGGCAGTTCCGGAACGGCGTGACGCATCGCGTCGACAAGACCGAGGCCGATGACGTGCCGGGCACGCCTGTCGTCGGGCACCGGCAATCCGAGATCCAGGCAAGCCGCCTGAATGGCGCGCACGATGGCGCCAGCCGAATCGAGCAGGGTTCCATCCCAATCGAAGACAACCAGTTCGTATTTCATGATGCAGTAAAGACCTGTTCGTAGTTTTCGGCGGTGAACTCGCGACCCTGTTTCGCATCGACCGCGGCAATATAGCCGCCAATGCCGTTCGGCAGGGGCGCCAGGCATTCCAGCGGCAACGCGGTCAGCGGGTGGCGGAAAGCCATGCGCCAGGCGTGCAGCGCCATGCGTTTCAGCCCGTCGCGCTTCAATTGCCTGTTGTGGGCGAAATCGCCATATTTCTCGTCGCCCAGGATCGGAAAGCCCAGATGCGCCAGATGAACGCGAATCTGGTGGGTACGCCCGGTTTTCAGCTGCGCCTCGAGCAGGCTCATTTCCGGCCAGCGCGCCAGCAGGCGGAACACCGTATGCGACGCCTTGCCCTGCGGATCGACCGATACGCGGCGCTCGCCACCCTCGGTCAGGTATTTGTGCAGCGGCAGCTTCACGTGCTGCGTGTTGTTCATCCACCGCCCCTTGACCAGGACGAGATAGCGCTTGTCCGCCCCGGCGCCGTGCTCGCGGAACATGTCGTGCAGGGCGGTCAAGGCCAGGCGCTTCTTGCCGACCAGCAACACGCCCGAGGTTTCGCGATCCAGCCGGTGCGCCAGTTCGAGAAACTTGGCCTGCGGCCGCTGGCGCCGCAGCGCCTCGATGACGCCGAAGCTGACGCCGCTCCCGCCGTGCACCGCCACGCCCTCGGGCTTGTCGATGACCAGCATGGCCTCGTCTTCATAGATGATGGGCAAATCGACCCGTTGCTTCGCCGCCTCATCCACCTCGTTCTGCGGCCTTTCGGCGATGCGGATCGGCGGGATGCGCAGATTGTCGCCGGCACGCAAGCGATAGGTGGCATCGACCCGCTTGCTGTTCACGCGCACTTCGCCGCTACGCAAAATCCGGTAGATGTGGCTTTTGGGAACCCCCTTGCAGCAGCGGATCAGGAAGTTGTCGAGGCGCTGGCCCTGCTCTTCGTCGCCGATCACGACGTATGCGACTGAATTGTTACCTACGCCATTCATTTTTCTAATATACTGCCCACGTTTTACGCCTCGGTTTGCAAGAGATGCCGAACCGTCAGACCGTTCGCCCTCGCGCCACTGGCGCGACCGCCAAGCGGCAGGCTTCGAAGTCTCACCTGCGCCAATTGCTCAGGCCAGACCAACGTAAAACGACTGGTTAAGTTCACTCACCAAAAGTAGTGATGTTAATGGATAAGCCCACGGTAAGCACGCACGATTGCCTGTGGCAGGAATTTTCAGGTCGCGCATTTCAATAAAAAACACGCGGCCGTTTGTTGATCAGCACCTTCCAATCGCCTTTGCCCTCATCACCAACATGAACGCAACCCGATAAAGAATAGTCGCTGCCTGCCAAGGCGTTTCGTTGCCGCGTGCCACTGTGCGCCGGAGCCCGAAAATAATGAAACGCATGCTCTTCAATGCGACACAGGCGGAAGAACTCCGTGTCGCCATTGTCGATGGTCAGAAACTGATTGACCTCGACATTGAGTCCGCCGCCAAGGAACAACGCAAAAGCAACATCTACAAGGGTGTCATCACCCGGATCGAACCGTCCCTCGAAGCCTGCTTCGTCGATTACGGTGCCGATCGCCACGGCTTCCTGCCGTTCAAGGAAGTCTCCCGCGCCTATTTCCAGCCGGGTACCGAAGTCGGCCGCGCCAAGATCAACGAGGCGCTCAAGGAAGGTCAGGAACTGATCGTCCAGGTCGACAAGGACGAGCGCGGCAACAAGGGCGCCGCCCTGACCACCTACGTCTCGCTGGCCGGCCGCTACCTGGTCCTGATGCCGAACAATCCGCGCGGCGGCGGCGTTTCCCGTCGCGTCGACGGTGACGAGCGCGCCGAACTGCGCGAAGTCATGGATCAGCTCGAAGTGCCCAACGGCATGAGCCTGATCGCCCGCACCGCCGCCATCGGCCGCCAGGCCGAAGAGCTGCAGTGGGACCTGAACTACCTGCTGCAACTGTGGACCGCCATCGAAGGCGCCGCCCAGCAGCAGTCCGGCGCCTTCCTGATCTACCTCGAAGGCAGCCTGGTCATTCGCGCCATCCGCGACTACTTCCAGCCGGACATCGGTGAAATCCTCATCGACACCGACGAGGTCTACGAGCAGGCCCGCGCCTTCATGGGCACCGTCATGCCGGGCAACGTCAATCGCGTCAAGCGCTACCGCGACGACGTGCCGCTGTTCTCGCGCTTCCAGATCGAACACCAGATCGAGACCGCCTTCGCCCGCCAGGTCAACCTGCCGTCCGGCGGCGCCATCGTCATCGACCACACCGAAGCGCTGGTCGCCGTCGACGTCAACTCCGGCCGTGCCACCAAGGGTTCCGACATCGAGGAAACCGCGTTCAAGACCAACCTCGAAGCCGCGGAAGAACTGGCCCGCCAGTTGCGCCTGCGCGACCTGGGCGGCCTGATCGTGATCGACTTCATCGACATGGAAAACAGCAAGAACCAGCGCGAAGTCGAAAACCGCCTGCGCGATGCGCTGCGTTTCGATCGCGCCCGTGTGCAGATGGGCAAGATCAGCCGCTTCGGCCTGATGGAACTGTCGCGCCAGCGCCTGCGCCCGGCCCTCGCCGAGACCAGCTACATCCCCTGCCCGCGCTGTACCGGAACCGGCCACATCCGCTCCACCGAATCCGCCGCACTGCACATCCTGCGCATCCTGGAAGAGGAAGCGATGAAGGAAAACACCGGCGCCGTGCATGTCCAGGTCCCGGTCGATGTCGCCACCTTCCTGCTCAACGAGAAGCGCCCGGACATCCAGGCCATCGAGCTGCGCCACAAGGTCACCATCCTGCTCATCCCGAACGTTCATCTCGAAACGCCGCAGCACACCATCACCCGCCTGCGCCACGACGACCTGAACCACGACGATTCGCGCGAACCGTCCTACAAGATGGTCGATATGCCGCTCGAGGATGCGATCAAGCAGGCCACCCAGCAGGAAGCCGCCAAGCCGCGCCAGGAAGCCGCCATCAAGGGCGTCTCGCCGGAACAGCCGGCGCCCATCGTTCCCGAAAAGACCGAGGCACCGGCCCCCGCACCGGTTGCCGCGAAGCCGGAAGCCGGCCTGTTCTCGAAGATCTTCTCCTGGTTCCGCTCGGAGCCGCAGCCGGCAGAACCCGTCGCCGCACCGGAGCCGGCCAAGAAGCCGCGTGAAGGACGTTCGGAAAACCGTCGCGACCGCGATGGCCGTCGCGGTGGCCGCAACGGCAATCGCCGCGATGAAGAACGCGGTGAACGTGGCGAACGCAACAAGGATCGCGGCAACCGCAACGAACGCAATGCGGAAAAGCCGGCCCAGGAAGAATCGGCAGGCAATGCCGGTGAGCGCCAGGAGCGTCGTCCGCGCGGCGAGCGCAAGGAGCGCCGCGAACGCCAGCAGCCGGAGGCCGTGGAAACCAAACTCGCCGCGGTCGCAACCGAGGCTTCGGCCGTTGTCGCCCCGGTCAATGCCAATGAAACGCCGGATGCCAACAACGGCGAAGAGCAAGGCGGCCGCCGTCGTGGTCGTCGTGGCGGACGCGGTCGTGGCGAGCGTCGCAACGAGGCAGAGTCTGCTGCAACGCCTGTTGTTGCCGACACCCTTTCCGCGCCGGAAGTTTCCGAACCCGCTCCCGCAAGCCAGGAACCGGTTGTCGTGGTGATCCCGGCGATTGAACCCGCGGCTACCGTGGAAGCTGTCGCTGAATCCGTCGCTGAACCCGTTGTGGAAACGGTTGTCGCCCCGGAAGCTGCCCAGCCCGCAGCGGCACCGGAAGTGGTGGCGCCCGCAGAGGAACTGCAAGCTCCCGAGCCGGCCCCCGCCGCTATCGTCGTCGAAGCTGCCCCCGAGGAAAAGCCTATCGTCGCCGCAGCAGCACCGGCCAACCTCGATGCCGTCCTGGCTGACAGCGGCCTTGTCATGGTGCAGACGACCGCTACGCCGATCATCGTCGCGCAGGCGGAGGCACCGATCAAGCTGGGGCGTCCGCGCAAGCAGAAATCGGCGGCCCAAGCCGCAGACGAACCGATGGTCATGGTGGAAACGGCCAAGTAAGCCGCCCTTCACCTCAATGAAAATGGCACCCGAGGGTGCCATTTTTTTGTCTGTCGCAAGCGGAGGTTCAGGAGCGCCCGAGCCGCTTCCGGATATCCTCGATCAAGCCAAGCGATGCATCCTCGACCATATCCAGCACCAGGTCGAAGCCGTGCCCCAACCCGTAGTAGGGATCGGGCACCTCGTCGTCGTCGAAATTCCTGGCGTAATCCATGAACAGCTTGATCCGTTCCTGCTGCTCCGGCGAGGCCATGCGCCTGAGATTGTCGAGGTTGCTCTTGTCCATGGCGAGGATCAGGTCGAAGTAATCAAGATCCTGGCGGGCAACCTTGCGAGCCCGCAACTGGGAAAGGTTGTAACCCCTTGCCGATGCGGCGCGCTGGGTCCGCGAATCCGGCGCCTCGCCGACGTGATAGCCGTGCGTACCCGCAGAATCAACCTCAACTTTATCGCCAAGGCTATTGATTTTAATGAAATAACGAAGCACTCCCTCCGCGGTTGGGGAGCGACATATGTTACCCATGCACACCAGAAGCACGCGGTAAGTCATTTTATTTATCTCCGTCCGCGTCGTGTCGTGCCGCACCGAATACGCGCTCCTTGAGCAGGAACAATTCGTCGCGGGCCGCCGCCGCCTTTTCGAATTCCAGGTTCTTGGCGCACTCCATCATCTGCTTTTCGAGACGCTTGATCTCCCTGGCTACCGTTTTTTCATCCATGGCCTCGTAGGCCGCTTGCTGCTGAGCAGCCTTCAACTCGCTCTGGACCGAGGCCGTATCGTAGACACCGTCGATGATGTCCTTGATCTTCTTCGACACACCACGCGGCGTGATGCCGTGTTCCAGATTAAAGCCGATCTGCTTTTCGCGCCGGCGTTCCGTTTCGGCAATGGCACGCTGCATGGATTGCGTTACTTTATCAGCATAGAGGATGGCTGTGCCATGGATGTGACGCGCGGCACGCCCAACGGTCTGAATCAGCGAACGCTCCGAACGCAGGAAGCCTTCCTTGTCGGCATCCAGGATGGCGACCAGCGACACCTCGGGAATATCCAGCCCCTCGCGCAACAAGTTGATGCCGACCAGGACGTCGAACTCGCCGAGACGAAGGTCGCGAATGATCTCGACCCGCTCGACGGTATCGATGTCCGAGTGCAGGTAGCGGACCTTGATGCCGTTGTCGCCCAGGAAATCCGTCAAGTCCTCGGCCATGCGCTTGGTCAGCGTGGTCACCAGAACGCGCTCGCCGACCGCCACCCGTTTGCCGATCTCGACCAGCAGGTCGTCGACCTGGGTCGATGCCGGCCTGACCATGACCTCGGGATCGATCAGCCCGGTCGGCCGGACCACCTGCTCGACGACCTGCCCCGCGTGCTGCTGCTCGTAATCGGCCGGCGTCGCGGAAACGAAGACGGTCTGCCGCATGTGCGCTTCAAACTCGTTGAACTGCAACGGCCGGTTATCCAGCGCGGAAGGCAGTCGGAAGCCGTAGTCGACCAGGTTTTCCTTGCGCGAACGGTCGCCCTTGTACATCCCGCCGACCTGGCCGATGGAAACATGAGACTCGTCGATGAACATCAGGGCGTCGGACGGCAGATAGTCGATCAGCGTGGGCGGCGCCTCGCCTGCCTTGCGTCCGGAAAAATGCCGCGAGTAGTTCTCGATGCCCTTGCAGAATCCGATCTGGTCGAGCATCTCGAGATCGAACTTGGTCCGTTGCTCAATGCGCTGCGCTTCGACCAGCTTGTTGTTGACCGTAAACCAGCCGACCCGCTCCCTGAGCTCCTCCTTGATGGCATCGATGGCGCGCAATACCGTCGCCCTCGGCGTCACGTAGTGCGACGCGGGGAAGACCGTGAAGCGGAGGGCCTTGTGCAGCAGATGGCCGGTCAGCGGATCGAAGAACTGCAGCCCCTCAACCTCGTCGTCAAACAGCGAGATGCGGATGGCGTGCTCGGCATGCTCGGCCGGAAATACGTCGATGATGTCGCCGCGCACGCGGAATGTCCCGCGATGGAAATCCATCTCGTTGCGCTCGTACTGCATATCCGTCAGACGCTTGACGATGGCCCGCTGGTCGAGCCGATCGCCGACGCGCATGGTCAGGATCATGTTGTGGTATTCGTCGCGGTCGCCGATGCCGTAAATGCATGACACGGTCGCAACGATCACCACGTCGCGGCGCTCGATCAGGCTCTTGGTGGCCGACAGGCGCATCTGCTCGATATGATCGTTGATCGAACTGTCTTTTTCGATGAACAGATCACGCGATGGCACATAGGCTTCCGGCTGGTAGTAATCGTAGTAGGAGACGAAATACTCGACCGCATTTTCGGGGAAAAACTCCTTGAACTCCGAATACAGCTGCGCCGCCAGCGTCTTGTTGGGCGCCAGGACCAGCGCCGGCCGCCCCGTACGGGCGATGACGTTGGCCATGGAATAGGTTTTCCCGGAGCCGGTCACGCCCAGCAGGGTCTGGAACGACAGGCCGTCCTCAATCCCTTCGACCAATTGGCAAATTGCCGCCGGCTGATCGCCGGCTGGCGGAAATGGCTGATGCAACCGGTAGGGACTGTTATCGAACGTGACAACCGGCGTGGAGGTGTTGGTTTCGGTCATGCTAAAATTCTTCGGTTTTCTCTCGCGTGGCAAGCAAGCTACGTGATCATCATTCGTATTATTCCACGGAGTTCTTATGTCCTCTTCGATCTTCGCTGCGGTGGAAATGGCCCCGCGCGATCCTATCCTCGGTCTGAACGAAGCCTTTAACGCCGATACCCGTACCACCAAGGTCAACCTGGGCGTTGGCGTGTATTTCGACGACAACGGCAAGATTCCGCTGCTGGCCGCCGTCAAGGCCGCCGAGGAAACCCGCGTCAAGGCCGGCCTGCCGCGCGGCTACCAGCCGATCGAAGGCAACCCGGCCTACAATTCCGCCGTGCAGAACCTGCTGCTCGGCAAGGACTCCGAACTCATCGCCAACGGCCAGGTCATCACCGCCCAGGCTCTCGGCGGCACCGGCGCCCTGAAGATCGGCGCCGACTACCTGAAGCGCCTGAACCCGAACGCCAAGGTCTACATCAGCGACCCGTCCTGGGAAAACCACCGCGCGCTGTTCGAATCCGCCGGTTTCGTCGTCGAAAACTACCCGTACTACGATGCCGCCACCCGCGGCGTCAACTTCGACGGCATGAAGGCCTGCCTGAAGGGCCTGGATGCAGGTTCCGTCATCATCCTGCACGCCTGCTGCCACAACCCGACCGGCGCCGACCTGAGCGACGCCCAGTGGGGCGAAGTCGTCGCCATCTGCCAGGAACGCGGCCTCGTGCCCTTCCTCGACATGGCCTACCAGGGTTTTGCCGACGGCATCGACGCCGACGCTGTTGCGGTTCGCGCCTTCTCCAAGTCCGGCCTGCAATTCTTCGCCTCCAGCTCGTTCTCCAAGAACTTCTCGCTGTACGGCGAGCGCGTCGGCGCCCTGTCCATCGTCACCGCCGGCAAGGACGAATCGGCCCGCGTCATGTCGCAGGTCAAGCGCGTCATCCGCACCAACTACTCCAACCCGCCGACCCATGGCGGCGCCCTGGTTGCCGGCGTCCTCGCCTCGGCCGAACTGCGCGCCCAGTGGGAAGCCGAACTGGCCGGCATGCGTGACCGCATCCGCGCCATGCGCACCGGCCTGGTCGACGCCATCAAGGCAACCGGCTGCGCCCAGGACTTCTCCTTCGTTGCCCAGCAGCGCGGCATGTTCTCCTATACCGGCCTGACGGCTGCCCAGGTCGACGTCATGCGCGAGGAATTCGGCATCTACGCCGTGTCGACCGGTCGTATCTGCCTGGCTGCGCTGAACACGAAGAACCTCGACTATGTCGCCAAGGCGATCGCGGCGGTCACCAAGGCCTGAAGCGAAAACGCGGCTTGATTGAAAAAGGCGGAACCTCGGTTCCGCCTTTTTTACTTGTGCCCGACAGCCGTCAAATCGGGCAAGCTTCCATAGACCCGCAGCGGAACATTCGTCCTCGCGACCGACGACTGCAGGACAACCGCCATGCTTCCCTCCAGCCGTCCGTCGCGCTCCGCCACGAACTGCCCGCTGGCGGTCACCACCCCGGCATCCATCCGCACATCCCTCGAGACAATCTGCTTCGGCGTTACCGACAGCGTCGAACGCAACCAATCAAACTTGGTCGCCCCGCCACGGACATCCGAAGTGCCGTTACGCCGCGCCGCCTCGCCGAGATCGACCCCGTACAGCGTACCCCGGGATATTTCGGTGCTCAGGGAAGCCTCCACATTGCGCCACAGGGCCTCCCAGTTGGGACCATTGGCACGCAACCTGAACGACCCGCTCAACTCGCCCTCCATCTTCAAGGATGGAACAAACGCCGCACCCAGCTTGCGTACGTCTATTCTGCTCAGCGTGCCATCCCCGGCCATGGCCAGACCCTTGCTCCAGTCCACCAGCCAGTTGCCGCGAAGTATCCCTCCCAGGAAGGTGGTATCAATGTTCTGAACGAGCAGTTTGTCGCCCTGCAGCACCCCACTGGCCTGCAGAGAGGCAAAAACGGCCGACGTACCCGCCGGCTTCCAGGCACGACCTTCGATATTCAAGCCTATTCCGAGCGACACGGGTTTCGCTTCAATCAGCAAACTGCGGTCGTTGCTTTCAAATGTCGCCTTCTCCATGCTTCCGTCGGCACGGAAACTGATGTCCCCGTAAAGGTCGGAAAACGAGAGCCCCTCCGCCACAACGACCTCGGAATGCTCGACGCGCAATTTGCGGACCAGCATCCCCTGCCCCTTCCCCTCGCCAGGCTGGAAGAATGGCAAGGCAGCCAGCTGTTTTGGCGACAGGTGCGCGCCGCTCACATCGATGCGCGAAATCTGCACCGGAGCCCCCCCGAGCAGCGCCAACGGCGATGAAATCCGGATTTCATCGACCCGCCCCTCGCCGTCGCGGCCCACCTTGACACCCGCCAGCTTGAGATGCGGCGTGGGATAGACCGCCAGACCGACGCGCCCCACCGTTACCGGCGCGCCGACAAACCGGCTTGCCGCCGCCTCAAGCTCGGGCGTGAAGCGCTCATACGGATAAAACAGAAGCGTGCCTGCCCCCAGCAAGCCTACGGCCAAAAATGCGAGCCCGAGGTGGCGGAGATTCAGGGGCGATGATCTCCGGACATCCGGCACAGGCTCGCGCTCGGCCTGAAACGGGGGTGGCATCATGGACGGCTTGAAACCGCCGCTCGCCCCGGTTCCCCCTGTCGGCAAAAGCGGTTTGCCAAAGGACGAAAAATTGCTGGTCGCGCCTGACGACTCTGGCGACGTCGCCGGCGTGGTGGTTTTTGCGCCAAAAACGGAGAATTGAGACATCGGCTGCTGCGGCTCCTGGTACCCAGCCCCCTCCACGGCCCTGGCGCGCTCGATCCAGACCTGATCTTCCGGTTGCAACGGAACGATGTAGCCCCCCTCCGCCAACTCGCGCAACGCGGCTTCGACAAGGCGGGGGTTGCCGATCTTGGCCGACAGCTCCTGAACACTCATCTTTCCATCGACCTGCACCAGAACCATGCGCAGGTTTCTTTGGACAACGCGCGTACTTTGCCGTACCGCTTCGTCGCCGGTCGGGGTTTTTGCGTAGATCAGATTGGTGTTCATATCCGTATATTATTGTTGTTCAAAAAGGCACAAACGGCTTGACTGAAGGGGATTCTACTCCTATAATGCGCACCTCTGTTCCTCGATAGCTCAGTCGGTAGAGCGCCGGACTGTTAATCCGTAGGTCCCTGGTTCGAGCCCAGGTCGAGGAGCCACAGAAAAATGTAGAAAGCCATCCATTCGGGTGGCTTTTTGCATTTCAGGCCCCGCGAGCGCGGCATACCCTCCCCTCACGACGAATCTCAATCACCCAGGGCGTGAAATAGTTGGCTGACAAGTCGCCCCGACGGCGATAGCTTGTGAATCGTCAATCGAGATGGCACTCCGGGAGTGCAAAATGACTTACAAGTTTGGCCGATCAGCCCTGACATCGCTAGCCGCAACCGCCAGCACCGCCGCCGGATACGTGGATGCCTGCGACACAGGCGCATGGCACACCCGCCTGGACCCCGCCCACTACCAGATCTGCGGAACGCTGCTTTTTCATATTTTCTCGATGATCGATGCCAAGGACGCATTTCCCGCGCTGATCGAGCAATCCGCCGCTGCCCGCGATATCTACGAATCGCTCAAGATCTCCCATCGCCTGGAAATCGGCCGGCGCATTTACTACCCGCAACTGAGCGCCCTGCTGCAAAAGCTGTCGGCGTGAGCAACCAAACCCGGCCACCCGCAGGTCATCTTTGCCGGGTATCGGGAAGACATCCGAACTTTTCGGATTTTGATCTCTCTACTTGTTTCGTAGATGTCTCACACCGATAATCGGCGTCCAGACACTCCCCGCTGTTCGGGGCAACCAAGCCAAGCCGACGTCCGCCATGCACAACGAAACACTCAGACCAGAAAGCACCCCAGCCGGACTGGCCGATTTCTCGCCGGTGATCGCACCGTCGGCAACGACGCACCAGGCTGGCACGCTCCTCGACAAATACGGCCGGCGTATCACCTACGTCCGCCTGTCGATCACCGATCGCTGCGACTTCCGCTGCACCTACTGCATGGCCGAGGAAATGACATTCCTCCCGCGCCACGAAGTCATGAGCCTCGAAGAGTGCCTGCGCGTTGCCTCGGTGTTCGTCGGGCTTGGCGTCAGCAAACTGCGCATTACCGGCGGCGAGCCGCTGGTTCGCAAGGAAGTCATGTGGCTGATCGAACGCCTGGGGGCGCTCCCCGGGCTGGAAAACCTGGTCCTGACGACGAACGGTTCGCAACTCGACCGGTTTGCCGCCCCGCTGCGCGCAGCCAAGGTGAAGCGCATCAATATCAGCCTCGACACCCTGCGTCCGGACCGCTTCAAATCGATCACCCGCATTGGCGACCTGGGCAAGGTGCTGAGCGGCATCGAGGCGGCGCGCCAGGCCGGTTTCACCCGCACAAAACTGAACACCGTGATGATGCGCGGCGTGAACGATGACGAATTCGTCGACCTCGTCCGCTTTGCCGTCGACAACGAGCTGGACCTGTCCTTCATCGAGGAAATGCCGCTCGGGGCCATCAACGGACGAAACAACACCTTCATTTCCTCCGAGGAAACGCGCGCCCTGCTGGCCAGGCACTTCGACCTGATTCCCTCGACCGAGAGCTCCGGCGGCCCGGCGCGCTACTGGCGCATTCCCGGCAGCGAATCCCGCATCGGTTTTATCTCGCCGCACAGCCACAATTTCTGCGACACCTGCAATCGGGTCCGGATCACCGCCAAGGGCGAACTCTACCCCTGCCTCGGCCAGAACGACGCCAGCAACCTCCTCCCCGTGCTGCGTGCCGGCGACGACGACGCGGTGCGCCAGATGATCGTCGACAGCATGGGCATCAAGCCGTTCGGCCACGACTTCACGCAGCAGATGGACGCTCCCCACGTCGTTCGCTTCATGTCGATGACCGGGGGCTAGGTCAGCGTGCAGCGGCTCGGACTCGCCAAGCTATCCCGATCTTCCTCGCTGCAACATCGCCGCTTCGATTCATCCCCCCTGAGCACAACGCTGGTCGTCTTCCTGTTCGCCAGCTTTGCGAGCTACCTCCTTTTCCCGGGCTTTTTGACGGCACTGCTGATGACTGCCGCCCTCGCCGGCGTCGCCACGCGAGCCTACGTGGACTGGCATGCCTTCCAGTCCGTTCGCCGTGCCTACGACATGGCGATGCTGGCGGCCCACGATGGCTTCTGGGAATGGGACCCGACCACCAAGGCGCTGCACGTCGGCACCCGCCTGCTGGAAATCCTGGGTTACCAGGAAGATTTCCTGTCCGACACCCACGCCTGGCTCAAGCTGGTCCACCCCGAGGACATCGATGCCTACAACCGCGCGGTTGCCTCCCACCTCAAGGGAGAAAGCGAATTCTTCTACTGCGAGTACCGCGTGCTGGCCAGCGATGGCGCTTATCGCTGGATAGCCTCCCGCGGACTGGCGGTTCGCGACCACAAGGGCTGGGCCTACCAGATGGTCGGTTCGGTCACCGATATCACCGACCGCAAGCTCCACCAGGAGGAACTCGAGTTCCTCGCCCAGCACGACAGCCTGACCGGCCTGCCCAACCGCCTGATGTTCGCGGAAAAGCTGCAGATGGCCATCGAGTCCGCCCGCGAAAGGAGCCGGCGCCTTGCGGTCATGTTCATCGATCTCGACCGCTTCAAGAACATCAACGACACGCTGGGGCATCGCGCCGGAGACCAGCTGCTGCAACTGGTCACCCAGCGCCTGACCAAGGGACTGCCCGCGAACTGCAGCCTATTCCGCCAGGGCGGGGATGAATTCATCGTCCTGCTCAACCCCGTCGACGACGCCAATGCAGCCTTCCTGACCGCGATGCTGCTCAAGGAGCTGATCGCCACGCCGATCAGCGGCGGCGAAAACGATTTCTTCACCACCGTCAGCATCGGCATCAGCCTGTTCCCGGAAGATGCCGCCGACGGGGAAACCTTGCTGCGCCACGCCGACACCGCCATGTACGAGGCCAAGGCGGCGGGCGGCAATACGATCCGCTCGCACACCCCGGTGATGAACGAACGCATCACCTTCCGCATGGCCCTTGAAACGAAACTGCGCCATGCGCTGGCGGAAAACCGCCTGGAGCTCTTCTACCAACCCCAGACGGACTGCGCCAGCGGTCGCCTGACGGGGGCCGAGGCCCTGCTCCGCTGGCATGACGGCGATCGCTACATTCCTCCGGACCACTTCATCCCGGTCGCCGAGGACAGCGGCCTGATCATCCAGATCGGCGAATGGGTGATCGAACAAGCCATTGCCCAGGTCATCGCATGGCGTGCCCGCGGCCTGCACGTTCCGCCGGTCGCGATCAATCTGTCGCCCCGGCAATTCTGGCGATCCTCGGTCTCCGACTTCATGCTGGAAAAGATGGAACTCGCCGGGCTGCCCACCTCGGCCTTCAAGGCGGAAGTGACCGAGTCGGTGCTGCTCGATGCGGAAAACATCAGCATCGAGGAACTGCAGCATCTTCATGCCGCCGGCGTCATGATCGCCCTCGACGATTTCGGAACCGGCTACTCCTCCCTCTCCTATCTTCAGCGACTCCCCATCGGCACGCTGAAGATAGACAAATCCTTCATCAACAACCTGGTACTCGACGACGGCACGCCCGGCAGCGAACCCATGGTCAGGGCGATCATCGCCATGGCCAAGAGCCTGTCGCTGGAAGTCGTCGCCGAAGGCGTCGAAACGCAGTTGCAGCACCGCGAACTCGAGAAACTGGGATGCGACGTGATCCAGGGCTACCTGATCAGCCGGCCTTTGCCAGCGAATGAATTCGCCGAAAAATTCCTGACCGGCAAGCAATAGGCGGGGCTACGGCCGGTTTGCCGCAAAAAAAAGGCGACCCGATGGGCCGCCTTTTTTAATCCCCGAACGCTGACGCGCAAGGGGATGCATGTGCGAATTACAGGCCGCGCTGGGCGCGCTTGCGTTCGATTTCCGTCAGGAAGCGCTTGCGCAGGCGAATCGACTTCGGCGTCAGTTCGACCAGTTCGTCCTCGTCGATGAACTCGACGGCGGACTCCAGGCTGAGCTGGACCGGCGGCACCAGGCGGACGGCTTCGTCGGTACCGGAAGCGCGCACGTTGGTCAGCTGCTTGCCCTTGATCGGGTTCACGACGAGGTCGTTCTCGCGGCTGTGGATGCCGATGATCATGCCTTCGTACAGCTTCTCGCCCGGGCTGACGAACATGCGGCCGCGATCCTGCAGCTTCCACAGCGCGTAGGCCACGGCTTCGCCGTTGTCCTGGGAGATCAGCACGCCGTTGCGACGCTCGGCGACATTGCCTTCCTTGACCGGGGCGTAGTCGTCGAAGACGTGGCTCATCAAGCCGTTGCCGCGCGTCAGGTTCATGAATTCGCCCTGGAAGCCGATCAGGCCGCGCGCCGGGATGCGGTACTCGATACGGACGCGACCGCGGCCGTCCGGCACCATGTCCTGCAGCTCGCCCTTGCGCAGGCCGAGGCTTTCCATGACGCCGCCCTGGGTGTCTTCCTCGACGTCGACGGTCAGCTGCTCGTACGGCTCGCACTCGACGCCGTCGATGACCTTCTTGACGACGCGCGGACGGCCGACGGCCAGTTCGTAGCCTTCTCGACGCATGTTCTCGAGCAGGATGCCGAGGTGCAGCTCGCCACGGCCAGCCACGTCGAAGACGTCGCCGTTCGGGGTGTCATGCACGCGCAGCGCCATGTTGGTCAGCAGCTCTTTGTGCAGACGGTCGCGGATCTGGCGGCTGGTGACGAACTTGCCTTCGGTGCCGGCCAGCGGGCTGGTGTTGACCATGAACTGCATGGACAGGGTCGGTTCGTCGATCTTCAGCAGCGGCAGGGCTTCCGGCTGGTCCGGATCGGTCACCGTGCAACCCAGCACGAGGTCCTCGATACCGGTGATCTGGACGATGTCGCCGGCCTGGCCTTCATCCATCTCGACCTTGTTCAGGCCCTTGTAGCCGAACACCTGGCCGATCTTGGCCTTGATCGGGGAACGGTCGTGCTCGGCGGCCTCTTCTTCGGTACCGAACATGACCATGACGTTCTGGCCGGTCTTGACGCGGCCGCGGATGATCTTGCCGACGCCGATGCGGCCGACGTAGGACGAATAATCGAGTGCGCTGATCTGCAGTTGCAGCGGCGCGTCGACATCGGCGTCCGGAGCCGGCACGTGGCGCAGGATGGTATCGAACAGCGGCTTCATGTTCTCGCGCGGCTGATCGAGTTCCATGGCCGACCAGCCGTTCAGGCCGGAGGCGTAGACGATGGGGAAGTCGAGCTGCTCATCGGTGGCGCCCAGCTTGTCGAAGAGGTCGAAAGTCAGGTTGACGGCATTGTCGGGATCGGCGCCGTCGCGGTCGACCTTGTTGACCAGAACGATCGGACGCAGGCCCTGGGCCAGCGCCTTCTTGGTCACGAAACGGGTCTGCGGCATCGGGCCTTCGGCCGCGTCGACCAGCAGGACCACGCCATCGACCATGCCCAGCACGCGTTCGACTTCACCGCCGAAGTCCGCGTGGCCCGGGGTGTCGACGATGTTGATGTGGATGCCTTCGTACTCGACTGCCGTGTTCTTGGACAGAATCGTGATGCCACGTTCCTTTTCCAGATCGTTGGAGTCCATGACGCACTCGACCAGTTGCTGGTGAGCCGCGAAGGTGCCGGACTGGCGGAGAAGCTGGTCGACCAGGGTGGTTTTACCATGGTCAACGTGAGCGATGATGGCGATGTTGCGAATCGGACGAGCGGACATGTCGGGGGAACCCTAAGCCTTTGAAAAAGGCGATGATTCTACCACGTTGCCCGGCCATTTTGCTGCACTGCGAAAAAACTGCCTGCTGCGCGATTGCGCCAGTCAATCGCTGACCAGCTTGCGCTCCGCCAGCCAGGCCATCGCCTGTGCCTCGCCATCGACGAAAACGACCTCGAACGGCGCCTCGCCAATGGCCTCGCGGAAAACGATCTCGTAGAACCGGGCGAACCGGGGATCGGCAAAATGATACGCCACGGCAACCAGGCCGGACCGGGCCAGCATGGCGTTGCTGTCCCGCCATTGCGGAACAAGATCCGGCGCCACCAAGGCTTCGCCGCGCACCGTACAGTAAGCGCCCCAGCGCTCCGGCCTGCTGCCCGTTCTTGTCTGCAGGCTGGCCACATAGGCGTCGAAGGTCTCGCGGTTCCACGGCCCTTCCGCATCCAGCACGAAAACGCCCCGCTCCTGCCTCAGCTCGAAACAGCCATGCGGACGAAACAGTGGGGCGGCCATCGCGCGGTCAGCCTTCTCGATTCCGCATGAAGTCGGCGGTATGGAAAAAGTTGCCGAGCAGAACCTTGCGGATATCCTCGTTCAGGCCGATATCCTCCATGGCCAGCGCCATGCAGGCCACCCACTGATCGCGCTCCTGGATGCCGATGGCGAAAGGCATGTGGCGACCGCGCAGGCGGGGGTGACCGAACTTTTCGACGAACAGGTCGGGGCCGCCCATCCAGCCGGACAAAAACATGAACAACTTGTCGCGGGAACCCTGCAGGTCGTCGGGATGCATGGCGCGCAGTTCCTTGAATTGCGGAACGGTCGCCATCAATTCGTAAAAACGGTCGCACAGCTTCCCGACGGCCATTTCGCCGCCGATCTTTTCGTAGGTGGTTGTGGTTTGTTCTTCCATCTTGCTCTCCGAGATTGTCACGGCGTCCGTTTCTTGCGTGGCGCACCGCCGCTCTTGCCGCAACCCGCCGCGCCGCGCGCCGCCGGTCGGTTGGCGCCACGATGGGGCGACGTACCGCTCTTGCCCGGCCGCGCCGACGCACCGGCCGGGGAGCGCTGCCCCTCCTTGGCCTGGCGAGCGACCATGGCGGCCGCCTTGAGGCCGGTGCCGGCCGGCTGCCAGGCGGGAATCAGCTGCTTCTTGCCGTTGCCGATCAGGTCGTTGCGGCCCATTTTCTTCAGCGCTTCGCGCAGGAGCGGCCAGTTTTCCGGATCGTGGTAGCGCAGGAAGGCCTTGTGCAGCTTGCGCTGGGCGCCGTTGCGCACCGCCCCGACGACTTCGCCGCCTTCGCGCTGCAGCTTTCTCAGCGGGTTCTTTTCCGTGTGGTACATGGTCGTGGCGAGGGCCATCGGCGTCGGCAGGAAGGTCTGCACCTGGTCGAGGCGGAAGTTGTTCTTCTTCAGCCAGAGCGCCAGGTTGAGCATGTCCTCGTCCTGCGTGCCGGGGTGCGCCGCGATGAAGTACGGAATGAGGTATTGCTCCTTGCCGGCCTCGCGCGAGAAGCGGTCGAAGAGCTGCTTGAAGCGGTCGTAGGTGCCGATGCCCGGCTTCATCATCTTGGAGAGCACGCCCTCCTCGGTGTGTTCCGGCGCGATCTTCAGGTAGCCGCCGACGTGGTGCTGGACCAGTTCCTTGATGTATTCCGGCGAACGCACGGCCAGGTCGTAGCGCAGGCCGGAGCCGATGGTGATGCGCTTGACGCCCTTGACGGCGCGCGCCCGGCGGTAGAGCGAGATCAGCGGCGCATGATCGGTGTTCATGTTCTCGCAGATGTCCGGATAGACGCAGGACAGGCGGCGGCAGGCCGATTCGATCTTCTCGTCCTTGCACTTCAGGTGGTACATGTTGGCGGTCGGGCCGCCGAGGTCGGACACCACGCCGGTGAAGCCCGGCGTCTTGTCGCGCATTTCCTCGATTTCGCGGATCACCGAGTCCTCCGAACGGCTCTGCATGATGCGCCCCTCGTGCTCGGTGATCGAGCAGAAGGTGCAGCCGCCAAAGCAGCCGCGCATGATGTTGACCGAGAAGCGGATCATTTCCCAGGCCGGGATCTTGGCATCGCCGTAGCTCGGATGCGGGCGGCGGGCGTACGGGGATTCGTAGACGCCGTCCAGCTCCTCGGTGGACAGCGGAAAGGGCGGCGGATTCAGCCACACGTCTCGCTCGCCGTGGGCCTGGACGAGCGCCCTCGCATTGCCCGGATTCGACTCGAGGTGGAAGGTCCGCGAGGCGTGGGCGTATAGCACCGCGTCGTCCTGCACCTGCTCGTAGGACGGCAGGCGGACGACGGTGTGGGCGCGCACCGCGCGCCGCGCGGCCAGGCGTTCGGCGCGCGGCAGCAGGCGGATGGCCTGCTCGCCGGGTTTACCGGCCGTCGCGCAGTCGGATTTCGACGCGCTGTCGTCCATTGCGTACGGGTCCTTGTGCTGCACCAGCGGCCCCGGGGTATCGACCTCGCTCGAATCCATGACCGCCCAGTCCTCGCCGGGCAGCCAGCCGGGCGGCACCATGAAGGCGGTGCCGCGCAGGTCGCGGATATCGGCAATCTTCTCGCCCTTGGCCAGGCGATGGGCGATTTCAACGATGGCGCGCTCGGCATTGCCGAACACCAGCAGGTCGGCCTTGGAGTCGGGCAGCACGGAGCGGCGCACCTTGTCCGACCAGTAGTCGTAGTGCGCGATGCGGCGCAGGCTGGCCTCGATGGAGCCGATGATCACCGGCGTGCCGGGAAAAGCCTCGCGGCAACGCTGGGCATACACGGTGACGGCGCGGTCCGGACGCTTGTTCGGCTCGGCGTTCGGCGTGTAGGCGTCGTCGGAGCGGATCTTGCGGTCGGAGGTGTAGCGATTGACCATGGAATCCATGTTGCCGGCGGTGACGCCATAGAACAGGTTGGGCTTGCCCAACCGGCGGAAGGCATCGGCCGAGTTCCATTCCGGCTGGCTGATGATGCCGACGCGGAAGCCCTGCGCTTCAAGCAGGCGGCCGATCAGCGCCATGCCGAAACTGGGATGGTCGATGTAGGCGTCGCCGGTAATCAGGATGATGTCGCAGGAGTCCCAGCCCAGCGCATCCATCTCGCCACGCGACATGGGCAGGAATGGCGCCGGCCCGAAGCGATGCGCCCAGAATTTGCGATAACCGAAAAGCGGACGCGATATTGAAGAGGAAAGCTGATTCGAATTCATACACTATTTTACCTGAGTGAGCCGACGGGCATGGCATACTCGCCGTTCCGCAGTATCCGAACCCTTGCGCGATCATGAATCTACCCACACGCGAACAGGCCGGCGTCCTGATTGTTTCCGTCAGCGGCCGCATAGACCACATTGCCAGCGAAGAGTTCGCGCAGGCACTGGAACCCTTGCTGACACGCTGCGCAAAAGGCCAGGCAGCGCTGCTCCTCGATTTTTCGGCGGTGGACTACATCAGCAGCGCCGGGCTGCGCGTATTGATGATGGCTTCGCGCCGCGCCAAGGCGCAGCAGGGCATCTTCGCGATCGCCGCCCTGCAGCCGCTGGTTCAGGAAGTCTTCGCGATCAGCCGCTTCAACCTGATCGTCCCCTGCTACGCATCGGTCGACGCCGCCTGCAAGGTCGTCGGCGCATGAACGAGGTCGTTTTCTGGGGGACGCGCGGCTCGCTGCCGGTATCCCTGACCCACCGCGACATCCGAGAAAAGATCACCGGCGCCCTGATGGCCGCCAACGGCAAGAGCTTCAAGACCCGCGCCATGCTCGACGAGTTTGTCGACCAGCTGCCTTTCGCGATCAACGGCACCTTTGGCGGCAACTCATCCTGCGTCGAAATCGTCGGCGACGGCCCGGCGCACTTCATCTGCGACATGGGCAGCGGCGCCCGGGCGCTCGGCCAGGCCAAGATCGCCAAGTACGGCGTTCCCAACCCGCAGACCTACCACATCTTCATTTCCCACCTGCACTGGGACCACCTGATGGGGTTCCCGTATTTCGCGCCGATGTACTACCCCGGCAACCGGATCGTGATCCACGGCTGCCACCCGCACCTGGAAGCGTCGTTTCGCCAGCAGATGCATGCCCCCAACTTCCCGGTGGATTACGCCCAGGCCGGTGCGCGCATCGAGTTCGACCTGATGACCCCGGGCAAGCCGCACTACATTTCGGGCCTCAACGTCACCCCGAAGCTGCAGCATCATGCCGGCGACTCGTACGGTTACCGTTTCGAAAGCCTGGACCGCACCGTCGTGTATTCGACCGACTCCGAACACAAGCTCGACAACCCGGCCGAATACGAAGCCTTCGTGCGCTTTTTCGCCAAGGCGGACCTCGTCATCTTCGACGCCATGTACTCCCTTGCCGAAGCCGTTTCGGTCAAGGCCGACTGGGGGCATTCCAGCAACGTGGTCGGCGTCGAGCTCTGCCAGGCCGCCGCTGCCAGGCGCCTGGCGCTCTTTCATCACGAGCCGATGCACGACGACAAGCAACTCTCCCGGCTGGTCGCCGAAACCCGCCGCCTCGAGCAGATCACCCGGGGCAACCGCCAGCCGCTCGAAATCATTTCCGCCTACGACGGACTCAGCGTCACGTTGTGAGTCGACTGCCGGCAATGCTCCTCACCGTGATCCGTGCCGGACGCGGGCGGGCCTTTCCGTTGCTGTTGCTGCTCCTGGCCGCCGGCCTGCTCACGCAACCCGAGACGCAGCCGCTGCTCGGCATCCGCGAGGCGCAATTCGACCACTACCAGCGGGTGCTGCCCCGACAACGGGAGAGCGAACCGGTGGTCATTGTCGGCATCGACAGCCAGAGCCTCGTCCAGTTGGGGCAATGGCCCTGGTCGCGCGACCTGATCGCCGCCCTGGTCGACAAAATCCAGGCCGGCCGGCCGCTCGCCCTGGGCATCGACGTGGTGTTCGCCGAACGCGACCGCTACAGCCCGGAAGTGCTGGCCCGGCACATCCCCGGCATGACAGCCGACACCCTGGCCGCGCTGCCGGACCCCGACCGGAAGCTGGCAGCCGCCCTGGAAGGGACGCCTGCCGTCCTCGCCCTGGTCGGCCTGAGCAAGCCCCTGCCGGGCGGGCGGCAACCCGCCAAGCCCCTGCCCGTCTTCGACCAGGACGCATCGCGCGACCGCTTTCTACCCCACTTCGTCAGCGCCCTCGCCAGCCGCCCCGTCATCGCCGCCGCAGCCGCCGGCGAAGGCCTGATCAACGCCACGCCGGAACTGGGTCAAGCCGACAACCAGCGCGGCGTGTTGCGACGGGTGCCGACACTGGCCTTCGTCAACGAGCTTCCCTTCCTGTCCCTGCCGCTTGAAATGGTCCGCGTGGCGCTCGGCGAGGCAGGCAGCGTGCAGACGGAAGACGGAGCGCACGGGATGCAGGCCATCCGCATCGGCGACTACCGCCTGCCGGTCCAGCGCAACGGCGAACTGCTGCTGCACTTCGGGGCTTCCAGCTCCCACTACTACCTGTCGGCGGCCGACGTCCTGGCGGGAATGCACGACCCGGCGCTTTTCCGCTCGCGCTTCGTGATCATCGGCTTCAACAGCACCGGGCTGCAGGATCGCATCGTCACCCCGCTGGGCGAGAGCCTCCCCGGCGTCGACATTCACGCCCAGGTGATCGAAAGCGTGCTCGCCGGCCATGCCCTGCAACGCCCGTACTGGATGCAATGGGCCGAAATGGCCACGCTGCTCGGGGTCGGCCTGGCGCTCATCGCCTTCATCCCGCGCTTGCGGGCACGCTACGCCGTTCTGGGCTTCGCGCTGGCCGCCACCGCCATCCTGGCCGGGGGCTACCTGGCCTTTTTCTCTGCGCGCTACCTGTTCGACGGCGCATCCCTGCTGCTCCTGCTCTGCCCGCCATTCATCTCGCTGCTCGGCAACACCCTGATCGCCGCGGACAGCCTGCGACACAGCGCCGAGGCCCAGTTGCAACAAAGCCGGGAGGAAGCGGCCCACATGAACGGCGAACTCGATGCGGCCAGGCGCATCCAGATGGGCCTGCTGCCGGACACCGCCAGGCTTTTCCCCGATGAACGGCGTTTTTCGGTAGCTGCCCTGCTCGAACCGGCACGCGCCGTCGGCGGCGATTACTACGACTGCTTCATGCTGGACGAACGCCGGCTCTGCGTTGCGATCGGCGACGTGTCCGGCAAGGGCGTTCCGGCCAGCCTGTTCATGGCCATCTCGAAAACCCTGACCGCAACGCTGACCCGGCGCCACGCCGAGCTCGGCTCTGCCTTCCGCGACATCGAAGCGGAACTGAACCGCGAGAATCCGGAATACCTCTTCGTGACGGCCTTCATCGGCATTCTCGATGTCGAGAGCGGACACCTCGACTATGTCTGCGCCGGCCACGATGCCCCGTTGATCGTTCGCAACGGACGATTGCTGTCCGTCGACACCCGGGCCATCGCCGGCCCGCCGCTCTGTGCCGCCGGCAGCTACCCTTTCGAATCGGCCGGCATGCAGTTGCAAGCCGGCGACCTGCTCTGCCTGTTTACGGATGGCGTAACCGAAGCCATGCATGGGCAGGAAATGTTCGGCGTCGTGCGCCTGCGGGCGGCAATCGTGGCCTTCGGCGCGACACCCGTGCACGACTGCGCGTCGTCGCTGCGCGACGCGGTCAGGCGCTTCGAGGCCGGCCACCCGCCGGCGGACGACCTGACCTTGCTGTTTTTACGCTGGCACGGCGCGGCAGGTGGCCAAGACTAGCGGACGTTGATCTCGACGCGCCGGTTGCGGGGCTCGTCCACCTCGTCGGCGGTCGGCACCAGCGGGTCGCTTTCGCCGCGGCCAACCGTTTCCAGCTTGCCCGCATCCACGCCGCTGTCGACCAATACGTCACGAATCAACTCGGCACGCTTGAGCGACAGCCTGGCGTTGCCATCCGCGCTGCCAACGCGATCGGTATGCCCGATGACCAGGACTTCCGAGGCCGGCCGTTCGGCCACTTCCTTGCGGATGACTTCCAGCGCGGCCTGGGATTCGGCCGTCAGCACGTTGCCTCCACTCTCGAAGTGAAGGATGTAGGCGCTCGGACGCGGCGGTTGCACGGCCAGGGCCTGGCCATAGCGCTCCGACACTTCCTGGGGCGAGGATTGATAAACCCGGTTGCTGTCCAGCGTCCGCTTGAGCGCGGCATAGGGCTGGTCGAGGCGAATCTCGCCGGCCTGGTCGCGAACGACCACCGCCCCGGGCGCGCCGTCGCCCGACGGCAGCAGCACCACCCGCTCGCTGGCGCAAGCACCCAGGAAAACGGCGGCGACGCCGAGCAGAAGCGCCTTATTCATCGCCGTCGCCCTCCACTTCGATGACGAACTCCGTACCCCGGACACCGAGGATGGAAGTCGGCGTGTGGAAATCGACCGATTCCGGCGTGCGCTTGGCGATCCGCCCGGAGGCGACGGCCAGCGTCCCCTTGCGAACGCCGACCGAAATCTTTCCTTCCTGCGTGACGCTGTCGTAAGCGAAGCGGTCGATGACGATCAGCGAATTGGGCCCCGCGGACAGCAAGGTATTGTCGCGCAGGGTAACGCCGACCGAGCCATCCGGTCCGGTCCGGACACGGTCCGCCACCTGCACCGGCGTTCCCACTCCGGCAGCCAGCTTCCGGCCCTCGCGTTCGATACTGACGGCCCCCTTGCTGACCTTGACCATCCCGGCCTGTTCCGCCCACAACGGTGAAGAAGCAAGGATCGATACGGCCGCCGCACCGGCAAGCGCCCAATGTGATCTAATCATGCCCTACTCCCCGGTTAATTCGATGGCTGCCAATTCTACGGATATTTCAGTTTGCGCGCGCATGTCCGAGCTGCCCAGGCTCATGCTGGCGCTCGCCGAAGGCACGCGGCAATTCGGCTTTCCGGAGGAAATCGCGCTTCGGCTGCAGCTGATCGTCGAGGAGCTCTTCACCAACACCGTCCTTCACGGCCATGGCGGCGAAGGCGAGGCCGCCGTGACCTGCCGGATGGCACAACATCCCTCCGGCATCCTGCTGTGCTACACCGATGCCGCGCCCGCCTACGACATCACCCGCGCGCCGGAGCAAACGGCCTCCGAAGCCGTGATCGGCGGCCTCGGCATCGCGCTGATTCGCGGCCTCAGCCAAGAGGTGCATTACGCCTGGCAGGACGGCCTGAACGTCTACGAAATCCTGGTCTGAGCGCGCTTTACGCACCATTGCGCAGGGCCAGAAGCGGCGGCGCGCGCAACAGCCGGCGAAATCCCTGCCAGCCGATCGCGACGGTCAATACGGCCCCGCCCGCCGCCGAAACCAGGGGAAGCCAGAGATTGGGCGCCAACTCGAGCTGGAAAGCCTGGCGGCTGACAACATCCCCCAGCACCATGGCGCCCGCTGCGGCAAACAGCCCGGCGAGCGCGCCGACGATGGCCAGTTCGACATGCATCGCCCGCACCAGCTGCTGCCGTTGCGCCCCCAGGGCGCGCATCACGGCCAGTTCGTAGCGACGCTCGTCGAAGGCCGTGAGCATGGCCGAATACAGCACGATGCCGCCAGCCAGCAGCGTGAAGACGAAAACGAACTGGATGGCCCGGGCGACTTGCCCGATCACCGATTGCAACTGGCGAAGCACCGCATCGACATCGATCAGCGTCAGGTTGGGAAAACGCCTGACCAGATCCGCCGTGGCCGCAGCCCGCTCCGGCGGCAGGTAAAAGCTGGTGATGTAGCTGGCCGGGGCGTCTTCAATGACTCCCGGTGGCGCCAGGACGAAGAAATTGACGCGCATCGAATCCCAGGAGAGCTTGCGCAGGCTGCTGACCCGCAGCGTTTTCTCCACGCCGGCGACGACAAAGGCCAGTTCGTCGCCCATCCGGATGCCGAGGGTCTTGGCCAGCCCCTCCTCCACCGAGGCCAGCCCCTGGCCGCTCTCCTCGGGCCGGAACCATTGCCCGGCAACGAGCCGGTTGCCGTCCGGCAGGTCGGCTCGCCACGAAAGATTGAACTCGCGCTCGATCAAGCGCTGGGCGCGTTCATCCTCCGGGTAGCTGGCCGGGCTGACCGTTTGCCCGCCGATGCGCACGAGCCGCGCGCGCACCATCGGCAACAGCTCGGACCCGATGCCGAGTTTACGCAGTTCGCTGGCCAGCGCTTCCCGCTGCTCGGGCTGGATGTTGATGATGAAGCGATTCGGCGCATCGGCGGGCATCGAGCCCTGCCAGGTCGCCAGCAGATCGCCCCGGATGACGGTGAGCAGGAGCATGGCCATCAAGCCGACCGCCAAGGCGACGACCTGGATCGCCGCCGACGGGGCATGCCGGCCCAGGCTGGCCAATCCCTGCCGCCAGCCGAAACCGGCGCCGCCTCGCCAGCGCGAAACGACGGCGATGAACAGCCGGGCAATCGCCCAGAAGGTCGCCAGCGCCCCGGCAAACCCGGCCACGGCGACAAGCCCGAGACGAAGGTCGCCGGCGACCCAGACGATCAGCGCCGCCAGCAGGAGCAGGCCGAAGAGGTAGCCGCCAAGCAGCGATGCCTGCGGTGCGCCAAGCTCGCGTCGCAGCACGCGCAAGGTCGGCACGCGCGCCAGTTGCAACAATGGCGGAAAGGCGAAACCGAACAACAGCACGCCGGAAACCCCGCTGCCGGCCGCCAAGGGCAAGCCGCCGGCAGCGGGCAAGTCGAGCGCGAGCACGTCGCGCAGCCACTTCATCAGCATGAAATGCGCGGCATAGCCCAGCGCACTGCCCAGCAAACCGGCGAGCAGGGACAGCCAAAGAAACAGGGTGGCGTGCAATCCGAGCAGGCCGGCCTGCGTCATGCCCAGGCAGCGCATCACCGCGCAGGCATCGAGGTGGCGCTGCATGTAGCGACGCGCTGCCAAGGCCACCGCCACGGCCGAGAGGATCACCGTGAGCAAGGTGGCAAGGCCGAGAAAGCGCTCCGCACGGTCGAGAATGCTGCGTATCTCGGGACGGGCATTGCCGGCATCCTCGACGCGTTCCCCGTGCGCCAGCTGGCCATCCAGCCATTTCCGGTAAGCCGCGACATCGCGCTCGTCGCCCGCCAGCATCAGCGTGTAACGAATTCGCGCCCCAAACTGGACCAGCCCGGTGGCGGCGATGTCGTCCAGATGCATCATCAAGCGCGGCGCGAGGCTGAAGAAATTGACCCCGCGGTCCGGCTCGCGCGTCAGTATGGCCGCCACCGGCAGCGTCGCCCCGCCGACCCTGAGCGCTTCGCCGGCATGGACGGTCAGCGCCGACGCCAGGCGTTCGTCGAGCCATACCGACCCCGCTTCCGGACCGTGCCCCGCCTCGCGGCTGCTCTCTTCGCCGAGAGGAATGCGCCCCAGGCTGCCGCGCAGCGGATAGCTGCCGGAAACCGCCTTGATATCGGCCAGCTGGGCCTGTCCGCCGGCCATCACCATGCTCGGGAAGACCAGGGTTTCCGCCAGTCGCAGGCGATGGCGGCGGGCTTCCTCGCGATAGCGTTCCGGCAAGGGATGATCGGAGGTGACGATCAGGTCGCCCCCCATCATCTGTTGCGCCTCGCGCTGCAAGCCCTGGCGCACGCGGTCGCCGAAGAAGCCGACGGCGGTTACCGCGGCGACGGCCACGACCAGGGCGGCAAAAAGTAGCCTGAGTTCGCCGGAGCGCAGTTCCCGGCCGAGCAGCCGCCAGGAAAACGCGGCAATCATGTCGCCCTGGACCAGCGCGTGCGGAATTCGGCCGGCGCCACCGCCCGGCCATGCAGGTAGCCTTGCAGCTGCTGGCAGCCGAGTTCGGCGAGGAATGCCGCCTGCTCCTCGGTTTCGACGCCCTCGGCCACCACTTCGAAGGACAGGCTGCGGGCCAGTTCCATGATGGTGCGAATGATCGCCTCGTCGCCGCCGTTGCTGCCGATGCCTTCGACAAACGAGCGATCGATCTTGAGCTGCTGGATGGGCAGCATTTTCAGGTAGCTGAGCGACGAATAGCCGGTGCCGAAATCGTCGAGCGCCAGGCTGATGCCCAGGCTGCGCAGTTTTTCCAGCAAGCCGAAAGAGTCGCCGACCGCCATGACGACCGATTCGGTCAGCTCCAGCTTGAGATGGCTCGGGTTCATGCCGGTATCGGCCAGAATGCTGTCCAGCACATCGATGAACTCGGGGCGCTCGAGTTGCTTGACGGACAGGTTCACCGACACCTGGGGCAGTTCGAAACCGCTCTCCCGCCAGATCATGAATTGCCGGCAGGTCTCGCGCAGCACCCAGTTGCCCAGGCCGACGATCAGGCCCGAATCTTCGGCGATGGGAATGAAACGGCTCGGCATGACCAGGCCCAGCTCGGGGCTTTCCCAACGCACCAGCGCCTCGGCACCGACCAGCCTGGTGCTCCGGGTATCGACCTGCGGCTGCAGGTGCACCCTGAATTCGCCGTGTTCGAGCGCGCGCCGCAGCAGGTTTTCCATCTGGATGCGCTCCTGCGCCAGCAGGGTCATGTCGGGCGTGTAGAAATGGTAGTTGCCGCGCCCGCTGAACTTGGCGCGATACATGGCCGTATCGGCATTGCGCATCAGCGCCAGGACGCTGTCGCCATCGCCCGGGAAAAGGCTGATGCCGACCGAGGCGGTGAGGAAGAGCTCATGGTCCCCGAGCTGGAACGGCTGCTCGAATGCGTCGATGATCTCCTGGGCCAGCACCTCGACCTCGCGCTCGTCGCGTACCGCCTCCATCAGGCAGATGAACTCGTCGCCGCCGAGGCGGGCGAGCATGTCGATGAGGCGGACATGCTCGGCCAGGCGGGAGGCCACCGCCACCAGCAATTCGTCGCCGACCCCGTGGCCGAGCGAATCGTTGACCTGCTTGAACTGGTCGAGGTCGATGAACAGGACCGCCAGCCGCTCGTCGCGCTGGGCGGTTTCGCGCAGGCTTTCCTCGAGGCGCTCGATGAAGCAGCGGCGGTTGGCCAGCCCGGTCAGCGGGTCGTGATAGGCCAGGTAGTTCAGCTTGCTCTGCGCCTGGCGCCGCTCGGAGATTTCGCCTTCGAGCTGCACGTTGGTCCGCTTCAGCTCCTCGGTGCGCGCCGCCACCTGCACTTCCAGGGTGTCGCGCGCCGCCTTGATCCGCCCTTCCTGGTCCTCCAGGATGCCCTGTGCCCGGCGGACCACCAGGAACTGCATCAGGTACAGGAAGGCGAAGGTCAGCACGATGCCTGCCGTCACCCACCACAGATTGCGCTCCAGTTCCTCGACGAAGGGCGTGACGTTCTGATACAGCTCGAACACCCCTTCGACCGAATTGTCCTTGCCGCGGATCGGAATGTAGCTGGCCAGCACGTCGATGTCGGCGAGCGTCCCCTCGAGGCTGTCGGGGGTGTTTCGATGCGTCAGCTCGCTGAGGACCAGACCGTTGATCGCCGCCTTGAACCCCGGGCTGGCCAGCCTGTTTTCGCCGATCTGGCGGGCATCGGTCGAGAAAATCACGTTGCCGACCCGGTTGTACACCTTCACCTTGATGACCGACGTTCCGTGCATCAGGATATGCGCGTTGTCCTGAATGTGAGCGCGGCTGCCGGACTCGGCCAGCGCGCTCGCATCGCGCCCGGTCGACTCGGCCAGCAAGCCGAGCAGCGGTTCATGCAGCGAGTTCTGGAAAACCTGCGCCATGGCGACGTTCCGCCCCTGGGCCAGATCCTTCATCTGCTGCAGGGACAGCTTCTGGTACAACGGCCCCAAAACACCGGCGGCGAGCACGATGAGTATGAAGCTGACCGTCGAGAAATAGCGTGACAGGTTGAACATATCAGCCGAAAGTATTATTCCGGAAGCTTATTCCATCTCGCGTATTCGCGCCACCGCCTCTTCCACGCGCCTGACCGCGATCACCTCCATGCCGGCTATCCCCTGTTTCGGTCGATTGGCCTCCGGGATCAGGGCCCGGCTGAAACCAAGCTTGGCCGCCTCCTTGAGACGCTCCTGGCCGCGCGGTGCCGGGCGGATTTCCCCGGCCAGGCCAACCTCGCCGAAAACGATGAGTTTCGATGGCAGCGGCTTGTTCTTGAGCGACGAGGCGATCGACAGCAGCACCGCCAGGTCGGCCGCCGGCTCGGTGATCTTGACGCCGCCCACCGCATTGACGAAGACATCCTGATCGAAGCAGACGATACCGGCATGGCGATGCAGGACGGCCAGCAGCATGGCGAGACGCTGCGCCTCCAGGCCGACCGTCAGGCGACGCGGATTGCCGTGGGCGGTATCGACCAGGGCCTGGATTTCGACCAGCAGCGGCCGCGTGCCCTCCTGCGTGACCATCACGCAGGAACCCGGCACGTCCTGGGCATGCTGCGACAGGAACAGCGCCGACGGGTTGCTGACCCCTTTCAGTCCGCTCTCGGTCATGGCGAAGACACCGAGTTCGTTCACCGCCCCGAAACGGTTCTTGAAGGCGCGCACCAGGCGGAAGCTGGAATGGGTATCGCCCTCGAAATAGAGCACGGTATCGACGATATGTTCGAGCACGCGCGGACCGGCCAGCGCTCCCTCCTTGGTCACGTGCCCGACCAGGATGACGGTGATGCCGGCCTGCTTGGCCAGGCGCGTCAGCTGGGCGGCGCATTCGCGCACCTGGGCCACCGAGCCGGGAGCGCTCGACAGCTGGTCCGACCACAGGGTCTGGATCGAGTCGATCACCGCCACCACCGGCTTCTCGGCCTGCAAGGTAGCCAGGATGCGCTCCAGGTTGATTTCCGCCATCAGCGGCAGGCGCCGGGTATCCAGCCCGAGCCGGCGCGCCCTCAGCGCCACCTGTTCGCCGGATTCCTCGCCGCTGACGTAGAGCACCTTGTGCTCCGCCGACAGATGGGACAGCGCCTGGAGCAGCAAGGTGCTCTTGCCGATGCCCGGATCGCCGCCGATGAGCACGACGCCGCCGGCCACCAGGCCGCCGCCGAGCGCCCGGTCGAATTCGCCGATGCCGGTCGGAATGCGCTCGGCCTCGCGCGCCTCGATTTCCGACAGGTTCTGCAGCCTGGCCGCCGGCGCCAGGGACTCGAAGCGGCTGTTGGTCGGCGCTTTCTCCGCCACCGTCTCGACCAGCGTGTTCCAGTCGTTGCAGCCCGGGCATTGTCCCTGCCACTTGGGGCTGGTGGCGCCGCACTCGGTGCAGGTATAAACCGTTTTCAGCTTGGCCATTCAGCGCCTTTCGCTTGCCGCCGGGTCGGCCAGCACCACGGGGACCCGCGCGGCGAGCGCGCAGAAGAGTTCGTAGGCGATCGTGCCGGCCGCCGCGGCGACCTCGTCCGCCGGCACCGTCCCGGCGAGCCCGTTCCCCCACAGCGTGACCGGGGAACCGATTCCCGCTTCAGGTATGGCGGTCAGGTCGCAGGCCAGCATGTCCATCGAGACCCGCCCGACGGTCGTGGTCCGCTGCCCCATCACGGCGATGGGCGTGCCGCTCGGCGCGTGGCGCGGGTAGCCGTCGGCATAGCCGCAAGCCACGATGCCGATGCGCATCGGCCGCTCGGCGGTAAAGGTGCCGCCGTAGCCGACCCGCTCGCCGACCGCCAACTCCTGCACGCCGATGATGGCGCTTTCCAGCGCCATCGCGGGCTGCAGGCCGAGCGTTGCGGCATCGCGGTCGGCAAAGGGGCTGGCGCCGTAGAGCATGATGCCGGGGCGCACCCAGTCGCCATGGGTCTGCGGGTGCGCCAGGATCGCCGCCGAATTGCCGAGGCTGACCTTGCCCTTCCAGTCGCCGGCCATGTCCTTGAAGCGGGCCAGTTGCCAGGCCACGCCGCGTTCGCCGTCGGCTTCGGCGAAATGGGTCATCAGCGTGATGTCGACCGGCAGCGTCCGCAACACCTCCAGCGCCCGCGGCAGCGTGGCCGCGGTGAAGCCGAGACGATTCATGCCGGTATTCAGCTTCAGGTAAACCGCTACGGGCGCCGCAAACTGTCCGCTGCCGACCAGCAACTCGAGTTGTTCGAGGCAATGGATGACGCAGGTGAGGCGATGCTCGACCACCGAGCGCACATCGCGCGCGCTGAATACCCCCTCGAGCAGGAGGATGGGCTGGCTGACCCCGGCTTCGCGCAGGGCCACGGCGTTTTCGCACTCGAGCAGGGCAAAGCCGTCGGCCTCGCCGCGGAGGGCTTCGACCGCCCGCCACTGCCCGTGGCCGTAGGCATTGGCCTTGATGACGGCCCAGGCCCGGGCGTGTGGAGCCTGTTGCCTGGCCAGCCGGTAATTGTTGCGGATTGCGTCGGGGGTGATACGTGCCCGGATTGGGCGAGAGGTCTTCATAAAGCCAGTTCTTTCAGCTTGCTCTTGGCAAAATCGATAAAGGTGGCGCTCAGGCGCGACTGGAAGCGGTCCTGCGGGAAAACCAGGTAAAGGCTGCGCGTCAGCGACGGCTTGAGCGGTATCGCGACCAGGTCGCCCAACTGCAGTTCCTTCTCGACCACCGCCCGCGACACGATCGCATAGCCGAGCCCGGTGGATACCACGCCCTTCAGCGCCTCGGGGCTGCCCAGTTCCATCTGCATCTTGAGGCTGTCGGGGGCGACTCCGTGGCTGCGGAAGTAGGCATCGGTGATTTCCCGCGTGCCGGAACCCGGCTCCCGCGAGATGAATTCGTATTCGGTCAGCACCTTGGGGGTCACCGATTTCATGTCGGCGAGGGGATAGTCCGGCGCACAGATGACGCGCAGTTCGTCCTCGCAGCAAATATGGCTGGTCAGCCCGGTCACTTTCGCCGGCGCTTCGATCAGTCCGATATCGATCGTATGCTCGGCGACGCGGGTCTCGATGCTTTCCGAATTGGCGACGATGAGCCGCGCCCGGACCTGCGGGTACAGCGCGTTGAACTCTCCCAGCACGCGCGGCAGCATGAATTCGGCGATGGTCGTGCTGGCCCCGACCAGCAGCGGACCGCGCATCTCCCCGGTCATTTCGGAAAGGCGGGTATCCATCTCGTCCGACAGCGCCAGGATGCGCTCGGCGTACGAGAGCACCAGTTCCCCGGCCGGGGTCAGCGCAATGCTGCCGTGCCGGCGCTCGAAAAGGCGGGTGCTGTACTGCTCCTCCAGTTGCTTGATCTGGAAGGTGACGGCCGGCTGCGTCATGAACAAGGCATCGGCGGCCCGCGTAAAACTCAGGTGCTTGGCTACGGCATGAAAAACCTGCAAACGCCGATCAGCCATGTTGATTCTCCCGAATAGTGTGCGGACGTTATTTCATCACATTCCAACGGGGTTCCGGGCGACCGGATGAGGCCCGGAAGAAAATATTGATGGGTCGCGGAAAGCCCGGCACGTCATCAATGCGTAATCGCCATGACACAGACTGGGTATTTTCTCCGGCGCGACGAGGACATGCATAAGAGCGATAAACGCGCAAGCCTTGCGCCCAATCCTGAGCGTGGTATAAACCTCGCCCAAAGTTATATAAGAGACAAGACTTTCGTGCCATTCGGCTTCTACATCATCATGGCGGCGCAGTTTTTTTCCGCGCTGGCCGACAATGCCCTGCTTATCGCTGCCATCGCCGCCTTGCGCGAGATGCAGGCGCCCGCCGAATACGAGCCGCTGCTCAAGACCTTCTTCACCGTTTCCTACGTGGTCCTCGCCGCCTTCGTCGGCGCCTTTGCCGACTCGATGCCCAAGGGTCGCGTCATGTTCATCAGCAACACGATCAAGATCCTCGGTTGCAGCATGATGTTCTTCGGCGCCCATCCGCTGGTCGCCTACGCCATCGTCGGCCTGGGCGCCGCGTGCTACTCGCCGGCCAAATACGGCATCCTCACCGAATACCTGCCGCATCGCCTGCTCGTCGTCGCCAACGGCTGGATCGAAGGCCTGACCGTCGGCGCCATCATCCTCGGCGTTCTCATCGGCGGCATGCTGATTCGCCCGGACATCGCCCAGCACCTGCTGTCCTTCGACTTTCCGCTGTTCGAAACCGGCATCGACACCATCGGCGAAATGGCCCTCTCGGTCGTTGCGCTGCTTTACATAGTGGCCGCCCTGTTCAACCTCTACGTCCCGAACACGGGCGTCGACCACAAGCAGCTCAAGAAGAACCCCTGGTTCCTGATCCACGAATTCAACCATTGCCTGGCCCTGCTCTGGCGCGACAAGCTCGGCCAGATCTCGCTGGCGGTCACCACGCTGTTCTGGGGAGCCGGCGCCACGCTGCAGTTCATCGTCATCAAATGGGCGGAAGTCGCGCTCAACCTGGGACTGTCCAAGGCATCCATGCTGCAGGGGGTGGTCGCCGTCGGGGTTGCGGCCGGCGCCATCATTGCCGCCAAGTACATCACCCTGCGCAAATCCGTCCGCGTCATTCCCCTCGGCATCGCCATGGGCCTGATCGTGCTGGTCATGAACTTCGTCGACAGCATCTGGCTGGCCGTCCCCCTGCTCGTCCTCATCGGCGGGCTGTCCGGCTTCTTCGTGGTGCCGATGAACGCCCTGCTCCAGCATCGCGGCCATATCCTGATGGGTGCCGGGCACTCGATCGCGGTGCAGAACTTCAACGAGAACATTTCCATCCTGGTCATGACCGGCCTGTATTACCTGATGATCAAGATGGACATGTCGATCTACTGGGTCGTCACCCTGTTCGGGCTGTGCGTCAGCGGCCTGATGTACATGATCCGCCAGCGCCATCTCGCCAACCAGGCGATCCAGGACGACGTCCGGCACCTCGACGACACGACGCACCACTGACTGCCCGGCTGCTGCCGGACTGCGCCGCGCGGGCTAGCGGTCTGCTTCGCAATCAACAAATTCCGCCAATTACGAAGCAGGCCGCTAGAACGGCAGCTCGGGCGCCTGCTGCTCGCGCAAGGTACGGCGGGCGAACAGCAGATCCTCCCAGGCCTTGGCCTTGTCCGGCAGATTGCGCAGCAGATAGGCCGGGTGGTAAGTCACCACCACGGGAATGCCGGCATGCTCGAAACGCTTGCCGCGCAGGCTGCCCAGCGACTTGTCGTCATGCAGGACGGCATGCACGGCCGCCTTGCCCAGCAGGACGATGATCTTTGGCTTGAGCAGCGCGATCTGGCGCTCCAGGTAAGGCCAGCAAGCCGCCATTTCGGCCACTTCCGGCGTCCGGTTGCCGGGCGGGCGGCATTTGACGGCATTGGCGATGTAAACACGATTGCCCCGGGCGATATCGAGCGCGGCCAGCATGCTGTCCAGCAACTTTCCGGCCTGCCCGACGAAGGGTTCCCCCCTGGCGTCTTCCTCGGCCCCCGGGCCTTCGCCGATGAACAGGTAATCCGGGCTGGTATCGCCAACGCCGAGCACGGCCTGCTTGCGCTGCTCGCACAGCGAACAGGCCCGGCACCCGGCCACCCGGCGGGCCAGCTCCGGCCAGTCGAGCGCGCCGACATCGAGCGCAGCGGCCGCGGGCGGCTCGCTCGCCCGATGGACCGGCCGAACGGCAGGTGGAGCCGCTTCGGCAATCGGCACCGACGGCGCCGCCTCGCGGACCGGGCTTTCCTCGACGCGCTCGGCCGCCGGTGCATCGCGCAACACCCAGATCGGCGAAATGCCCATCTCGACGAGCATCTGTTCCCGGCTCAAGCTCATGCCACCAGTTCCTTGTCAAAAATCAGCGCGTCCTCGCGACCGACGATGGCCGGATAATAGCCCTTGCGCATGCCGATCTGGCGAAATCCGAAATGCCGGTACAAGTCGACGGCCCGCTCGTTGGAGGGCCGGACTTCGAGAAAGAGCCTGGCCGCCCCGCCCAGGCGCGCGCATTCCATGGCATGGCGCAGCAGCCGGGCGCCGTAGCCCTGGCCGTGATAGCGCTTGCAGACGCCGATGTTGAGCAGATGGGCCTCGTCGATCACCGACATGACGACCGAAAAACCGATCAGGTCGCCGCCCAGGCGCAACACCCAGACGCTGTAGCCGCTGGCCAGGGAATCGGCGAAGTTGCCGCGCGACCAGGGAAAAGCCTGCAGCGTGGCCTCCAGGGCCGCCACCGCGGCGAGATCGCTGTCGTTCATCGGCAAGAACTCCGCCGCGATGCTCAGGCCGCTCACGCCTTTCCGCCTTCCCGCATGCGCTCGGCAACCGTCTTCGCCACCTTGTCGCGGACGTACAGCGGAGCCGCTTCGGCGGCATCGATACCTGCACCGAGCGCGGCCTTGGCGGCGGCAATGGTGGCCACCGTGGCGGCGCTTGGCAAGCCGCCCGGTTCGACGGCGAGACCGGCCGCGCGGACGCGATCGAGCAGCCCGGGATAGGCCGTCAATCCGTTGCCGCAGGCCAGCCAGCCGGCACCGGCGGGCAGCGCGACGTCGCCTGGCGCCGAAACGCGAATCTCCCCGCGCTGGATATAGTCCGCCCCCACCCGCTCGTAACAGGCGGAATACACCTCGCCCATGCGCGCATCGAGCAGCGTCAGAACGCGGTCGGCACCCGCCGCCGTCGCCAGGGTCTCGAGGCTGGTCACCGGGATCAAGGGCAAGCCGGCGACGACCGCCAGCCCCTGCGCGGCGCCGCAAGCGACGCGCAGGCCCGTGAAGGCGCCCGGACCGACACCGAAGGCAATCGCATCGAGGGCGTCGATCCGCAAGCCGGATTCCGCCAGCAAATCGCGAACGAGCGGCAACAGGGTTTCGGAATGCGGCCGTTTTTCCGGGCAGCGGCGTTCGGTCACCGCCCCGTCGCGCCAAAGCGCGCAGGAACCGAGTTCGGTCGAGGTTTCAAGGGCAAGGATCAGCATGGACCGGCATTTTACCGGAGCCTCGCGGGTTCAGCGATTCACTCTCGCCGCCAGCCCCGCCCGCCACCGCCTCCGCGGAAATCGTGAGGTTCCTGAAGCCCGCGCTGCTCGCGCATGTCGTCGCGCAGGCGCCGCCTGTCCTCCGCCGGGATGTCGCGCCAGCGCGGAGGCGGTTCGTCGCGGCGAATGTCCCGTTCCTGCTGCCAGTGCTCGCGCATCTGCTGGCGCATCTGCCGCCTTTCATCCGGCGGCAAGTCGCGCCAGTAGCCCTGCTGCGCCCAGACGCCGCCCGCCGAGCCGAGCAGGCTCAGAAAGAGGAAGGAACAGGCGAGAAGACGTTTCATGGCGCGAATTGTAGCGGCCGGATGTGGGGACGGCACCATTGTCCCTCCGTGCAAGCGCGGCAAGCCAGTCCAGATGTAAGAATATGTTTCCCGGCCGGGCGGTGCAAAAGCTTGTTACCATTTGATGCGCTTCATTCATCGTCAGCCCTTATCCTTGCCAGCATGAGCGAACAACACCACCACATTCTCGTCGTCGATGACGATTCACGATTGCGCGACCTGCTGACGCGCTATCTGGGCGAACAGGGTTTCGAGGTCAAGGCCGCCGCCGACGGGCAGCAGATGGACAAGCTGCGCGCCCGGGAACACTACCACCTGATCGTGCTCGACCTGATGATGCCCGGCGAGGACGGGCTGTCGATCTGCCGCCGCTTGCGCGGCCAGGGCGACCAGACGCCGATCATCATGCTGACCGCCAAGGGCGACGAGGTCGATCGCATCGTCGGACTCGAAATGGGCGCCGACGACTACCTGCCCAAGCCGTTCAACCCGCGCGAGCTGCTCGCCCGCATCCATGCCGTCATGCGTCGCCAGGGCAGCCGGCCGCCGGGCGCCCCGGAAGGCGAAGCGGAAACCATACGCTTCAGCAATATCGAAGTCGATCTCGCCGCGCGCACCCTGAAGCGCGGCGACGAACTGCAATCGCTGACCACCGGCGAGTTCGCGGTACTCAAGGTGCTGCTCCAGCACCCGCGCCAGCCGCTGTCGCGCGACAAGCTGATGACGCTGGCCCGCGGCCGCGAGCAGGGCCCCTTCGACCGCGCCATCGATGTCCAGGTTTCCCGCCTGCGCAAGCTGATCGAAACCGATCCGGCGCAGCCGCGCTACCTGCAGACCGTCTGGGGCTTCGGCTACGTCTTCGTGCCGGACGGCGCCCCCCGGGACTGACCCGATGCCCCGTACGCTGCTGGCGCGTACCTTTCTGCTGCTTGCCACCCTGGTCCTGCTGACGACGGCGGCCTGGCTCAGCCTGTTCCGCTACATGGATGCCGAGCCGCGCGCCCGCGAAACGGCGCAGCTGGCCGCTTCCGCCGTCAACCTGATCCGGGCGTCGCTGTTCGCCGCCGCCCCCCAGCGCCGCTTTGGCCTGTTTGCCGAGTTCTCCAGCCGCGAAGGCATCCGCCTCCTGCCGGCCGAACCCGGAGACGAGATCGAGGCCATGCCCGACTCGCGCTTCTTCACCCTGCTGCAAAAAGAGCTCAATCAACGCCTTGGCGATCACACCCGGATTGCCGCCAGCGTCGATGGCGTGCCGGGCTTCTGGGTCAGCTTCCGGCTGGACGATGCCGACGACGAGGAGTACTGGCTGGTTCTGCCGCGCGAGCGGGCGACCCGCAGCTTTGCGCGGCACTGGCTGACCTGGGGGCTGCTCGCCGTCGGGCTGGCGCTCGGCGTCGCCTGGCTGATCGCCTCCCGCATCAGCAAGCCGCTCAAGGCGATGGCCAGTTCGGCCGAAACGGTCGGTCGCGGCCAGATACCCGAGCCGCTGCCTGAGGATGGCGCCGACGAACTGAAACGCCTGGCTACCGCCTTCAACGCCATGGCCGCCGACCTGCAGCGCAACGAGCGCGAGCGTTCCGAAGTGCTCGCCGGCATTTCGCACGATTTGCGTACCCCGCTGACCCGCCTGCGCCTGGAAGCGGAACTCAGCGTGGCGGACGAAAACGCCCGCCAGGGGGTGGTCTCGGACATCGAGCAGATGGAAGGCGTGATCTCCCAATTCATGGATTACGCCCGCGCCGAATCCGGCGAACCGCCCTCGCCCACCGACCTGCCGGCGCTGCTGGCGTCGATTGCGGCCCGCCAGAACCACGTCGGCCGGCACGTCAGTACCGACCTGCCGGCGCTGAACGAGGTCAGCGTGCGCCCGAAAGCCATTGCCCGCGCCGTGACCAACCTGGTCGACAATGCCGCCAAGTACGCCGGCGGCGAGATCAGCCTCCGTCTTTCGTCCGATGAGCGGGAAATCCATATCGACGTCGGCGACCGTGGCCCCGGCGTGCCGGAGAGCGAAGTGGACCGTCTGAAACGCCCCTTCACCCGGCTGGAAACCGCGCGCAGCAACGCCACCGGAACCGGGCTCGGCCTCGCCATCGTCGAACGCGTTGCCCGCCTTCACGAAGGGCGCCTGGCTCTCCTGCCCAACCCCGGAGGCGGCCTGCTCGCCCGCCTGTCGCTGCCGATCAGGCGCTGAACGCCTGGCTGGCCTCGTCCAGGCCGTCGACCACACGCGGCAGTATCCTGGCCAGCTTCTCCTGATCCAGGCCGAGTCTTTGCCAGGCCGTGGCATCGACCGGCATCACCAGGTCGTCGTCGCCCGCCAGCCCCAGGCCGTGGGCGATGGCATCGGCGACATGAACCAGGTCGGCCAGGGAATCAGCCGTCGCCGCCGAAGGCGAATGATGCTCGGCAATGGCCGAACGCAAGGAGGCGGGAAAATTCCAGGTATCGGCCAACAGCCCGCCAACGACGGCGTGGTCGGTACCGAGGATGTCCCGCTCGGCGACGACGAGCGGACAATCGTGTTCCCGGCGATAGGCCAGCGCCCTGGCGTAAGCGTCGCTGAAAACGCTGGCCAGCGCCAACTGGCCCATGTCGTGCAACACCCCGCCGGCAAAGGCCAGGTCGGGGTTGCGCCCCGTCGTTTCGGCAATGGCCCTGGCCGCCAGGCCAACCCCGACGCAATGCCGCATATAGGCTCGCGGCTCGAAGCCGGGGCAATCCTGCTTGCCGAAGGCGCTGCTGACGCTCAGCGTCAGCAGCATGCTGCGCACCGCCCGGAAGCCGAGAACGACAACGGCTTCATTGATCGTCGCCACGCGGCATTGCAAGCCATAGAAGGAGGAGTTGGCCACCCGCAGCAAGCGCGCGGTCAGCGACTGGTCGCGGGCCACCTGCCGGCAGATCAGGCCGATGTCCGTCTCGTCGTTGCCAAACGACGAGAGCAGCTCGCCGATCACCACAGGCAGCGCCGGCAATCGGTGTAGGCGGCTGACGATCTCGTCCCGGGAAAGCGTGTTCATTCCCCGCGCCCCATGCGAAAAGCGAGTATCGCCTCGCGCAGGGCCTTGCTTCCCACCCCGTCGCCCGCCCGGCGAAAGCAGGCGGCGACCGAGCTGGAAATCCGGGCGCGCCTGATTTCGCGCTCGGCCGGGTCTTCCTCCGCCGCCTGATCCACGCACAACTCCGCCACGCCGCGACGCAACAGGCTGTGGATCAGGGCTTCGGTCAACACCGCGGCTTCCGGCACCAGCACACGCCCGGAATCGTCGAGCACGGCTTCGCTCAGGCACATGCCGGGAAGCGCCGCCTCGGTCAGAATCACCCCCTTCATGCCTCGCCCCCGGCGTCGCTCAGCAGGAAGAGGCGGCCTTCAGCCGGCGCCCCCATCTGCTGAGCGGTGCAGCCATAGGAGACGCCGTCGATGACGACGCGCCCCCCCGAGGGGACCTCGAGAAGCTCCGGGATGATCGCTGCAAGCTCGATGCCTGGCGCGATACCGCGCCCGGCAAAGCGGCGGATGGCAGCCTCGTTGACCAGCGCCACCAAACCGCTGGCATCGACCCCGATCACCGGGATCGGCAGCGCCGACAACACCTCCTGCAGAATCAGGTAACCCTGCCGCTCCTGGGCCTGGAGAACCCGGTTCTCGTCGAACAGCCGGCGCCGATCCTCTTCAGCCCGCAGCAATTGCCGTTCGACCACCTCCACCTCGTGCGACAGGCGGCTGTACTCTTCCGAGATGTGCCGCCGGTTCAGGGCGTCGTCGACAACGCGGCGGAAAGCCTCCGCCTCGACCGGCAGGTGAATGACGCGGTGCACCAGGCCGGCACCGCTCAGTTCGGCCACCGACTTGCGACTCCACTGGCGGCTGTCGGCAAGCAGTATCCGCTCGCAGCGCGGCTGCAATTCGCCGGCCAGGCGGATCAGCGCCGCCGAATCGAATCCCTTGCGCGGCGCCCCGCACACCAGCACATCGACGAGGTTGCCGGATAGCCACTGCGTTGCGCCGGCCACGTCGGGCACGACGCACACGCGATGCCCTTCGCGGCCGAGCCGGGAAACGACCTCGTCGAACCCGGCGACCGCGACGAACAGCGCCATCGGCTTGCGGCTGCCGGTATTGAGGTGATTGCTCGGCAGCCTTTGGTCGGCCAGCAGCAAGCCGGTCATTTCGTCGACCGGCAGGGGCCGCGAGAAAAAATAGCCCTGGATCACGTCGCACTGGTGCGATATCAGCAGGGCCAGCTGCTCGGGCGTCTCCACCCCCTCGGCGACCACCTTGAGCTTGAGGTGGTGGGCCATGGTGATCACCGCCCGGGTAATCGACGCATCGTCCGAATCGGCGGCGATATCCTGGACAAAGGAGCGGTCCACCTTGACCGCATCGAGCGGAAAACGCTTCAGGTAGGCAAGACTGGAATAGCCGGTGCCGAAATCGTCCAGCGAAATCGTGACCCCCATCTTCTTCAGCGCCGACAGCGTGCGAATGGCCGTGTCGGCATTGTGCATCAGCATGCTCTCGGTGATCTCCAGGTCGAGGCAGGACGGCGACAGCCCCGTTTCCTCCAGGGTCGTCGCCACGTCGGCTAGCAAGGTTTCCGACTGCAACTGCCGCGCCGAAAGGTTTACCGAAACACTGGGCATGCTCAGTCCCGCCCGTTGCCACTCGACAGCATGCCGGCAGGCTTCCTCGAGCACCCAGCGCCCGACCTGGACGATGAGGCCGGTCTCTTCGAGCAGGGGGATGAACTGGTCGGGAGAAACAATGCCGCGTCGCGGATGCTGCCAGCGCAACAAGGCCTCGACCCCGGTAATGCGGCCGTCGGCACAGCTGACCTTGGGCTGGAAATGCAGAACGAACTCGTTGCTCAGCGTGGCATTGCGCAGGTCGATTTCGAGGAACATGCGCTCACGCACCTGGTCCTGCATGCCCGAGGAATAAGCCTGGTAGCTATTGCGCCCCTGCAGCTTGGCGTTCTCCCCGGCCAGCTGGGCGTTGCTCAGCAGCTCATGGACTTCCTGGCCGTCCTGAGGGTAAAAGCCGATGCCGATGCTGGCCGTCGCGAATACATCCTGCCCGGCAACCCGCACCGGCATGATCAGTGTCTCGATGATGCGCCGGGCCACAATGCCTGCCTGCTGGCCATCGACCAGTTCCGGCAGGAGAATCCCGAAGACATCGCCCCCCAGGCGGCACAGATAATCCGATTCGCGCAGGGAACCCGAAAGCCGGCCCGCCATCTGGCGCAGCAGTTCATTGCCGGCGGCGTAGCCCAAGGCCTGGTTCACCTCATGGAAACGGTCGATGTCCACGACCATCACGCTTAACGGCAAGCCGCTGCGCTTGGACAAGGCGATCATGCGCTGCACCTGGTCGTAGAACATCCACTCGTTGGGCAGCGCCGTCAGCGCATCGAAATGGGTGTAGTAAGACAGGTTCAACTTGGAGGCGAGCTGGCCGGTGATATCCGTCGCCACCCCGCCGACACTCGCGACCTCGCCGCCCTCGTTGCCAACCGGGAAATTGCGGGCATGCAGCCAGCGCAATCCGTCGCCCGGGCGCAACACGCGGAAGCGGATATCCAGCCCGCCGGCGCGATGGACGCTCATGGCTTCGGCAACGCGCTCCCGATCCTCGTCATGGACATAGCTCAGCCAATCCCGGTGATCGGCGTACAGCGCGTCGACATGCCGGCCCCAGATGTGTTCGTAGCCGGCGCTGATGAAGGTAATCGCCTGCGTCTCGGCATTGGACAGCCAGTAACATTCGGGAAGATTGCTGGAAAGCTGCTGAAAGCGGGCGATGCCCTCCCCCGCGGGCAGGGCGTCGATGGTCGCCGCCACCTCCTCCCGCCCGGTCCGCAAAAGGCTGCTCTTCGCGCACTCGCGCTCGATCACCGCCGGCAAGCGCGAGGGATTGCTCTTGAACACGAAGTCGCAAGCGCCGTTCTCGAGCAGTTCGAAGGGGAAATCCATGGCGCCGCGTTCGATACTGAGAATGACGGGAATCGTGGGCGCCCGTTCGCGAAACAGCGCCATGGCGTCGACGGCGGGCAATTCCGGCATGGTGCAGGAAAGCACGAAGGCATCCCAGCGCCCGGCTTGCAGCCTGGACGACAGCGTGTCCGGATCGGCGACGAGACAGCCCTCGATGGACGTGCTGCCACCCAGGATCGCATCCAGCAAACGCTGCCCGTCCCTGCCAGCCGACTCGACAATCAGGACACGCAATACGGCGGTATTTTCCGAACGCCCGACAACCCCCAAAAAGTCCCCCTTTGCTTGAGCGGCATCTCCGATCCTCCCGGAGCCGCCCATAGAAGCTTTTGTCAGCCTACCTAAGCATTACCGACACGTGGCTGAAAAACTTTAGCCTTTAGGGACAAAGCCATGTCGATTTTTTTTCGGCAAGCCCCGGCCGGCTCGCTCAAGCCAGGGGAAACTCCCGGAGCACGATATGCTCCGGACCGGACGCCCCGGGGTCCGAGCGGAACAGGGCGAAGCTTGAACAAGGCCAGTCCAGCGGCCGCAGCCCGCCAGCCACCAGCGCAGCGGCGCCGTCCGGCGGCAGGCGGCGCACCAGCGTGAGATGCGGGGCAAAGCCGCGCCCCGCCGGATCGGTCCGGTAGCCCGCCGCGGCAAGCGCCGCCAGCAATTGCCGCTGCACGTAGCGCAGCCCGTCCGGCACCTCGGACAGGCCGGCCCAAAGCAGGCGCTTGTTTGGCCAATAGCCCAGGCGGTCGATCCGCAGCGAAAAACGCAAGCCGCGGAGCCCCTCGCCCAGGGCTTCAAGCACGGGCAAATCGGCAACGGGCACATCGCCCAGGAAAGCCAGCGTCAGGTGAATCGTGGCGCATCGCGTGGGGCGCCCCCCTTGCTGCTCCGCCGCCTGCCGCGCCACGTCGGCCAGCACCCTGGCCAAGGCCTCGGGCGGCTGCAAGGCAAAAAAGACCCTGGCCGTCAGCGGCCGTTCATGATCAGTCGGTCGCGGCTCAGCCGACACGCTCGACCAGGACGACGGCCTGGGCTTCGATGGCTTCCTCCCGCCCGAGGTAACCCAGGCGTTCGTTGGTCTTGCCCTTGATATTCACCGCATCGACGGGGATGCCCAGGTCGGCGGCGACATTGGCGACCATGGCCGCGGCGTGCGGTGCCAGCTTGGGTTGCTGGGCGATGATCGTCGCATCGACGTTCACCGGCCGCCACCCTTTCCCGGCCAGCAAGGCCACGGCGCCGCGCAGCAGCACGCGGCTGTCGGCCCCCTTGTAGCGCGGATCGGTGTCGGGAAAGTGACGGCCGATGTCGCCCAACGCCACCGCGCCGAGCAAGGCGTCGGTAATCGCGTGCAGCAGCGCGTCGGCATCGGAATGGCCGAGCAGCCCGGTGGCGTGGGGAATGTCGACGCCGCCGAGGATCAATTTGCGGCCCTCGACCAGTTGATGGACGTCGTAGCCCTGTCCGACGCGGAAATTCATTTGCGAGCCCTCAGGATCATGGCGGCCAAGGCGAGATCGGCCGGATAGGTGACTTTCAGGTTGGTGGCATCGCCACGCACCAGTTTCGGCTTGAGGCCAAGCGCCTCGACGGCGCCCGCCTCGTCGGTCACCGCACGGCACTTCGCCAACGCCTCGCCGAGCAAGCCGTAGCGGAACATCTGCGGCGTCTGCGCCTGCCACAGGCCGTCGCGCGGCTCGGTCGCCGCCACGCGCTGGTCGGCATCCGCCCGCTTCACGGTATCGGCGACCGGCACGGCGAGGATGCCGCCGACGGGATCGCTGGCCAGGTCGGCAAACAGGGCATCGAGCATGGACGCCGATAGACAGGGTCGCGCAGCATCGTGCACCAGGATCCAGTCATCGTCGGCGGCGACCATGGATGCCGCCTGCAGGCCATTGGCCACGCTTTCGGCGCGCGTCTCTCCGCCGCAGCGCACCGTTTCCAGCTTGGCGCCCAGTTCGGACCAGTCGTAGCGCGGCCACCACGGGTCGTCCGGCGCCAGGACGACCCATACCCGCTCGATGTCCGGGCAGGCCACCAGGGCCGCCAGGGTGTGAAAGATCAGCGGGCGACCGAGAAGGTCGAGGTATTGCTTGGGCTTCTCGGCACCGAAGCGGGAACCGCTGCCGGCAGCGGGAACGATTGCGTAATGGCGTGGCATGGCTTAATTTTACTGAAGAACACCCGAAAAAGAGGAATGGCATGAGTTTCGTCGTCCCCGAGCTGGTCGAACCGGTCAAGGCCTTTGCCACCGCGCTGGGTATCGGCCTGCTGATCGGCATGGAGCGCGAGCGCCGCCCGGATTCCGCCGCCGGCCTGCGCACCTTCTCGCTGGTGGCCATGCTCGGCTGCCTGTTCGCCTTGCTCGACGAGCGCTCCGGCAGCCACTGGCTGCTCGCGGTCGGGCTGCTGGTGGTGGCCGGCGCGATGATCGCCTCCAACTTTTCCTCGCAGCAGGAAGAGCAGTATCGCGGCTTCACGTCGGAAGCCGCCATCGTCATCACCTACGGCCTCGGCGCGGCCGTCTGGCTGGGCTACGCCACGCTGGCCGTCATGCTCGCCATCACCACCACCATCCTGCTCTACTTCAAGGCCGAACTGAAACAGCTCAGCCAGCGCACGACGCCGAAGGACATCAATTCCATCCTCCAGTTCGCGGTCCTGTCGTTCGTCATCCTGCCCATCCTGCCGAGCGAGGATTTCGGCCCCTACAACGCCATCAACCCCCGCCAGATCTGGTGGATGGTGGTACTGATTTCCGGCCTCGCGCTGGCCGGCTACCTCGCCCTGCGCATCATTGGCGCCCGCCACGGCGCCGCCGTGCTCGGCATCTTCGGCGGCCTGGCCTCGTCGACTGCGACGACCATGATGTTTTCGCGCCACGCCCGCGAACACGACGACCTCGTCCGCATGTCGTCCATCGTCATCCTGATCGCCAACGTCATGGTCATGATCCGGCTGTGGCTGGTCGCCGGCGTCGTCGCCCCCCACCTGGCCAAGCCGATTGCCGTGGTTTTTGCCTGCGGCATCGTGCCCGGCGTCGCCATGGCGCTCTACGGCTGGAAGATCCTCAGCGCGGCGGACAACCTGCCGATGCCGGAAGTGAAGAACCCGACCGAACTGAAAACCGCCTTTTCCTTCGGCCTGCTCTACGCCGTGGTGCTGCTGGCCTCCGCCTGGCTGCAGGACAGGGCCGGCAACAGCGGCCTTTACATCGTCGCGCTGGTTTCCGGCCTGACCGATGCCGACGCCAGCGTGCTATCGACGCTGCGCATGTTCAACCTCGACAAGGTGGCCAGCGCCGAGGCGGTGATCGCCGTTGCGCTGGCGCTGCTGGCCAACCTGGCATTCAAGATCGGGCTGGTCGTCAGCATCGGCGGCAGAAAACTGGCCCGCCACGCCCTGCCCGGCCTGTTCGCCATCGGTGGCGGCATGGCCGCCGGACTGCTCGTCGTCTGAGGCCTACGCCATGCTCGGAACCCGCCCCGCCGCCGTTGCCGGCACCTTCTACCCCGGCGATCCGGCGACGCTTGCGCTCACCGTGGACCGGCTGCTCGCCGCCGCCCGCCACGACATGCCCATACAGCCCAAGGCGCTGATCGCCCCGCACGCCGGCTACGTCTATTCCGGCGCGACGGCGGCCGCAGCCTACGCCGCCCTGGCGCCCTGGGCCGATGCTATCCATCGCGTCATCCTGCTCGGCCCGACCCACCGGGTGGCCGTCAATGGCATGGCGCTACCCGAGTCTGGGACGTTTTCCACGCCCCTGGGCAGCATCCGACTCGACAGCCAGGCCATTGCCGGCATCGCCGACCTGCCGCAGGTGGTGTTCAGCGAGCAGGCGCACGCCCTCGAACATTCGCTCGAAGTCCACCTCCCCTTCTTGCAGCGGGTCCTGCCGCGCTTCTCGCTGGTCCCGCTGGCGGTCGGCCATGCCTCCCCGGAGGCGGTGGCCGAGGTGCTGAACATCCTGTGGGGAGGGCCGGAAACCCTGATCGTCGTCAGTTCCGATCTTTCCCATTTCCTGCCCTACGGCACGGCCCGACAGGTCGATGGCAACACCTGCCGGCACATCCTGCAACTCGATACCCACATTCGCCCGGAGCAGGCCTGCGGCGCCTACCCGGTCAATGGCCTGTTGCTGGCTGCGACCCGCCGCGGCCTGAAGCCGACCCTGCTCGGCCTGTGCAATTCCGGCGACACCGCCGGGGACCGCGACCGCGTGGTCGGCTACGCGGCCTTCGCGTTCGAGGAGCCCGATCCCCATGCCTGAGCTCGGAACCACCCTGCTGGCCCTGGCCCGCAACGCGATTGCCGCCCGGTTGGGGCTGGCGACACAGCCGACGGCCGACCTGCCCGCCTTGCACGAGCCGGCAGCCACCTTCGTCACCCTGACCCAGCGCGGCCAGTTGCGCGGCTGCATCGGCAGCCTCGAGGCCTGGCGCCCCCTCGGCCAGGATGTCCGGGAAAACGCGCTGGCCGCCGCCTTCCGCGATCCCCGCTTTGCGCCTTTGGCAGCCGGCGAGCTGCCCCTGACCCGCGTCGAGGTTTCCCTGCTGACGCCGGCCGTTGCGCTGTCCTTCGCCGACCAAGCCGATGCGCTGGCCCAACTGCGGCCCGGCGAGGACGGCATCGTTTTCTCCTGCGGCAGGCGCCGGGCGACCTTCCTGCCCCAGGTCTGGGAGCAACTCCCCGAACCGGCCGCGTTCATGGCCCATCTCAAGCAGAAGGCCGGCTTGCCCGCCGATTACTGGAGCCCCGAGGTCCGGCTCGAACGCTACGGCGTGACCAAATGGCAGGAGGCCGCACCATGAACAAAGCCCCCACGCTGCATCCCGGCCGCTGGTGGCACGCCCTGCCCGACGGCCGGGTCCAGTGCGACCTCTGTCCGCGCGACTGCCAGCTGCACGAAGGCCAGCGCGGCGCCTGCTTCGTCCGCCAGATGGTCGACGGGCAGATGCAGCTGACCACCTACGGGCGCTCGTCCGGCTTCTGCATCGACCCCATCGAGAAGAAACCACTGAATCACTTCTACCCGGGCAGCAGCATCCTCTCCTTCGGCACCGCCGGCTGCAACCTGGCCTGCCGGTTCTGCCAGAACTGGGATATCTCCAAGTCGAAGGACATGGACCGCCTGATGGACAGCGCCAGCCCGCAAGCCATCGCCAACGCCGCCAAGCGCCATGGCGCCGACGCCGTCGCCTACACCTACAACGACCCGGTCATCTTCGCCGAGTACGCCATCGACACCGCGCTGGCCTGCCGTGAGCAGGGCATCCGCAATGTCGCCGTCACCGCGGGCTACATCCATCGCCAAGCGGCGCGGGAATTCTTTGCCGTGATGGATGCCGCCAACGTCGATCTCAAGGCCTTCACGGAAAGCTTCTACCACAAGCTGTGCGTCGGCCACCTGCAGCCGGTCCTCGACACCCTGACCACCATCCATCACGAAACCGATTGCTGGCTGGAGATCACCACCCTGCTGATTCCCGGACAAAACGACAGCCCCGGCGAAATCAACGAACTGGCCGCCTGGGTGGCGAAGGAGCTGGGACCGGACGTTCCGCTGCATTTTTCGGCCTTCCATCCCGACTGGAAAATGACCGAGCTGCCGCCCACGCCTCCTGCAACATTGACCCAGGCCCGGCGCATCGCGCTCGATGCCGGCCTGCACCACGTGTTCACCGGCAACGTGCACGACCCGGAGGGCGGCACGACCTTCTGCCCCGCATGCAAGGCCGCGCTGATTGTCCGCGACTGGTACGCCATCCGCCGCTACGAGCTGACTGCCGAAGGCCGCTGCCCGCACTGCCAGACCGCCATCGCCGGCCGCTTCGGTAAAATGCTGGGGCGCGATGGCCAAGCCTTCGGCCCCCGGCGCATTCCCGTCCGCCTGTCCCCATGATCCGCCATATCGTCCTGCACACCCCGCACGGCTCGCTTCACGGCCAGTTCGAACGCCCCGAGACTCCCCGGGGCCTCATCCTGCTCATCCGCTCGCACCGCGTTCCCGACGACGACGCCATGCTGGCCACCCTGGCGGCAAGCGGATTCGCCGTACTGGCCATGGATCTGCTGACTGCCCATGAACTGCAGTTTGCCGACGCCACGCAGAACGTCCCGCGCCTGAGCCAGCGATTGCTCGACGTGCTCGACCTGATCCGCAACGACGGCGACATGCAGGATCTCGCGCTGGGCATCCATGCCCGCAGCGATACGGCGCCGGCGGCCATCCGCTGCGCCGCGCAACGCGACATCCAGGTCAGGGCGCTGGTCTGCCACGGCGGACTGGTCGACCGTGCCGGGCTGCAGGCACTCGAACTGCTGGCGGCCCCCTTGCTGATGCGGGTCGACCCCGACGATGTGCCGGCAGCGGCCGCCTACCAGCGCGCCGCAGCGCATCTAAACGGCAAGCACCAATTGCGCACGCTCGCCGCCGGCGATCATGGGCTGGCCGAAGTCAGCGCCTGGTTCGCGGAACATCTGTCCGCATAGGCCGCCGCAATGCCCGGCATGGACATTCGCCGGCGGGCGGCTATGCTGAGAATTAAGCACGACACAACAAGGGAGGAAGCGCAATGTCCTACTTCGACTCACCCCTCGCCCGTTGCGAGGCAGTTCGCGAACTGGTGCTGACCGACGAGACTCAGGCCGAATGCGCCCGGGAACACAACTGTCCGCCCGGCTTCAAGTGCCCGCTGGACGGCTACTTCGCCGAACAGAGCGGGCTGAGCGATGCGGCCGCGGCCGATGCCGTCCAGGCCTGCACCGCAAAACACTGATCGATCAGCAGGTAACGGGGTTTCCGCGCGAACCGCCCGAATTCGCCGCGCCGCCCCAGTTGCCTGCGCTGTCGATACCGAGATTGAAGAGACGCCGCTCGATATTGATCCGGCGCTCCGTCAAGCCTTCTGGCGGCCCGAAATCCGAGAGGCGCCGCTGCGTCTTCTGGCGCCGCTCCTGGTTCAATTTGGTATCCATTTTTCTACCTTTTCCAACACTCAGCGGGGTCAAATCCAAGCCGCGGGGATCGCTTCCTGCGGGATGCGGACGATTTTACCACCGTCAAATATCCATCGTTCATTTCCCCGCCAGCAGGGGACAGGCGCAGGCACGCAAACCCATTGGCATACACCAAGGCCGCCGCCCCGAAGATTTCCAGGCGCTGCCTGCAATCGAAGCTGATAACTGTGCTATATATGCCATTTATCCAATTACTGGCCTGATCCGGAACCATGAACTCATCCGACACCCCCACCGTCTACGGCACCGAAGATATTCTCAGAAGCCTGTGCAATTCGGTCACCAAGGTTCTTTCGATCGCCACGCAAAGCCAGATTCATTACTCCGGCATGGTGCAGCGCATTTCCAAGACCTGCCTGAAACCGGATATCGGATGCTTCGTGCTCTTCGACGGCGGCTTCTCCGGCCTGGTGGTCATCAATTTTTCGGCTTCGGCGGCCATGGAGCTGTACTCGAGCTACATGCTGCACATGGGCATGGACAAGGAAGGGCTGGCCACCACCCACACCTCCGATGAGGTCGGCAACGTCATGGGCGAACTGATGAACCAGATCGTCGGCGACTTCACCGGCAAGGTTGCCCGCGAACTGCAAACGCACATCACCCAGAACCAGCCCAAGATGCTCGCCCTGAACAAGCAGGTCATGCTCAGCGTCGACACCAACCTGGACAAGCCCGAATCGCGGCGCGTGACCTTCTACACCGGCAGCAACAACATTTTCTATCTCGAGCTGGCGATGGACCGCACCGAGTTCATCAAGATGAACGATTTCGAAGCCGGCGAAGCCCCCGATCCGGACGAACTGCTCGCCCAGGTCAATGGACAGCCGAAAACGGCTGCCGCCGCGCCGGACTCCAACGACCACGACGACCTTCTCAAGTCGCTCGGCATGTAAGGCAGGCAATGACCGTCACCATCTTCCACAACCCGCGCTGCTCGAAAAGCCGCGACACCCTGTCGCTGCTGCAGGAAAAAGGCATCGCGCCGACCATCGTCGCCTATCTTGAGCAAGCGCCCTCGCCGGCCGAGCTGAAAACCCTGCTCACCCGCCTGGGGTTCGCCGACGCTCGCCAGCTGATGCGCAGGAACGAGGCCGAATACGCCGAACTGGGCCTCGACGACCCGGCGCTGGATCAGGATGCCCTGATTGCGGCGATGGCCGCCCACCCGCGCCTGATCGAGCGCCCCATCGTGATCAACGGGTCGAAGGCCGCCATCGGCCGGCCGCCGGAAAACGTGCTGGCCATCCTGTAGGCGCCAGCAGCGATCTTTCGTTTCGCCAGAAACAAGCCCCCGTCGCCGGGGGCTTCGTCATTCGGCATGCACGCTCGCTCAGGTTCTCCGGCAGGCCTGCTTGATCCGCTGGATATGGCCGCGCCCCAAGCCTTTCACCTCGCAGCCGAGCTCGAAATAACGGGCAATCGTCGCATCGTCGAGCATGCCGAAGCAATCGACAACGGCAATCGGCTTGCCGGCCCACGCCACCACCTGTTCGGGCGTCAAGCGGCGATAGGCGTCATGCGGCACCGCCAGTATCAGCGCATCGACCCCCTGCAATGCCCGTTCGAGATCGCGCTCGACGGCGAGTGACGACAGTTCGTCCTGATTGCGGAAAAATCGCTTCCATGACAAGCCGGAAGACGGATAGGCGTCCTGCTCCGCGAACTCCCACCATTGATCGACATAGGGGTCGTGGGCCCGCATCTCGGCGCCCATTTCGGTGAGCTTGCGGACAACCAGTTCGGAACCGCTGTAGCGGGTGTCGCCGACATCCTGGCGATACGACGCGCCGGCGATCAACACCCGCGAGGCGGCGATGTAGCGATCCATGTTGCGCAACGCGTCACGGGTCAGCTCGGCGACATGCAGCGCCCGCGTGTCGTTGATGTCGACGGCCACCGGCGTGATGCGGAACACCTTGTCGCCATCCTCGAAGCCGAGGATGTGCTTGTACGCCCAGTAGCCCAGCCCGCCGTCCTTGGGCAGGCAGTAGCCGCCGATGCCCGGGCCGGGAAAGATCATGTTGCTGTGCGTCGGTCGCATCTTGATGGCATCGACCACCTTGATCAGATCGACCCCGTTGCGCTCGGCGAACAGCGACCATTCGTGCAGATAGGCCAGGATCGTCGCCCGGTAGCTGTTCTCGACGATCTTGGCAGTTTCCGACTCGATCGGCCGGTCCATCACGGTCAGCGGGAACTGGTCGGTATTGAGCACCTCGCGCAGGAACTTCTCGACCCGCCCCCTGGCCGCCGTGTCGCATCCGGCGCAGACCCGCCAGAAATCGCGAATGCTCGCCACGTAATCGCGCCCGGGCATGACCCGCTCGTAGGAGTGCGCCAGCAGCGGCACCGACGCGATGCCGCGATTGGCGAAGGCCTTCTTCAGGATGGGCCAGGCGACGAACTCCGTCGTTCCCGGCGCCACGGTCGTCTCGATCAGCACCAGGCAGTCCGGCCGAATATGCTGGCCGACCGTTTTCAGGGTGGCTTCCAGCGCCGCCATGTCGCATTCGCCGGTCCTCATGTTGCCCAGTTCCTGCTTCAGGAAATCGCATTGGACATCGATGACCACACAATCCGCCAGGTCGAGCACCTGGCTGTTATAGGTCGCGCTCAACGTCTTTTTGTCGCGCACGCAGCGGCCGATCAGGACATCGACCTGCGGGTCTTCCGCCTTGACCGGCGAAACGCCTCGATTGAGCAGCGGAATCTTCCAGTAGGAGCGCGTCGACGGGCGTTGGCAGCCGATCACGAACTTGCTCGGCTGGCCGTCCGCCCCCTCGCAATCGGCCACGATGGCCGCCATCACGGCGCCGACGAAGCCGACGCCCATGACGACAACGACTTCCTGGCCGGCCGCCCGCGCCGCTTCGGCGAGATTCCGGACACGCTCGTACTCGGCAGCGTATTCGGATGGCTCGGGCAGGGAAAACGACTCGCCTTGCGGCGAAATCGACAGCTTGCTGTGCAATGCGGACATGATTCCTCCCTCGATCGACGTATTTGACGAAAGGCTTCAACGCAGATTATTCCACTTGCACAAGCCATGGCATATCGAATTTGCCACACCGCCGGGGCTGCTTGGCCGGGCCCGGATGTGAAATATTCCCGCTGCCGCGCTTCGCATCGTCATATAAAATCCCCCGCATTTCAAAAAAGCAGGACTCAAGGGGAGCAGCATGAAAAAACTGGGGATTTTGCCGGCGATCCTTGCCGTTGCGGTTTCTCTGCCATTCGATGCCGAGGCCAGGGGGCGCTCGCATTCGTCGCACGCTCACGCGTCATCCGGGTCGCACCCTCATGCCAGCGACAGCCACACCGGTGACAGCCATGTCGGCGGCGCGGTCAGGAGTTCGATCTCCCGCCACCGCTCCGACGAGGGCCAATCGGGCAACGCAACGGCAAACGCCGCGTCCGGCGGATCGACCGGCGCCGAGGACGATGCCAACCTGCGGCGCATTCGCCAGGAACGCGATGCCGCCCGCGCCAAGGCGGATGCCGAAAACAGCGCCGCCCGCAACGCGCAAATCGCCGCCGACGAGGAAAAGCGACGCCAATTGCTGGAGCAGGCCGCGATCCGCGCCGACGAAGAGCAAAAGCGCAAGGATGCCGCGGCGACGCTCAAGAATCGCGAACTCGCCCTGCTCGAGCGCCGGCAGCGCCAGGCGGCCTGGGAGGCTCGCTGCCAGATCAAGCCGGTGATGAGCGACGAGGAAATCGCCACCTGCAAGGAAGTCTGGAGCACCCCGGCCCGCTGAGGCGCACCCGCCACCATCGTGCGCGCGGTTCCCGGCGGACTGCGGCGCGCGATGGAAGCCATCGCCGCGAACGCCGAACATCATCCGGCCGGACCTGTCGAAGCGGCTATAATCCCAGCCCCGCAACGCCATCCGCCCCGCAGTGTCCGCGTCATCCTCCCTGCCCACCTTTCCCGCCCTGCCCAAGCCCGGCGCACGTATCGACCTGCCCGCGCAGGCCGGCTCGTCCGATGCCCTGGCGCTCGCCGAAATCGCCGGCCGCAATAGCGGCAAGCTGCTCGCCGTCGTCACCGCCAACGCTGCCGATGCCCAGCGCCTGCTCGACGAAATCCCGTGGTTCGGCCCCAAGCTGCGCGTGCGCCTGCTGCCGGACTGGGAAACCCTGCCCTACGACAGCTTCTCGCCGCACCAGGATCTTGTCTCGGAACGCCTGGCGACCTTGTGGGCGGCCATGCAGGGCGAGCTGGACATCCTGCTCGTGCCGGCCTCGACCGCCGTCTATCGCCTGGTTCCGCCCGAATTCATGGCGGCCTACACCTTCGCCTTCCAGAAGGGCGAGACCATCGACGCCGAGAAGTTCCGCAGCCAGGTCACGCTGGCCGGCTACGCCAACGTCACGCAAGTGGTTTCGCCCGGCGAATACTCCATTCGCGGCGGGCTGATCGACCTCTTCCCGATGGGCTCGGCGGTGCCCTACCGGCTCGACCTGTTCGACGACGAGATCGAGAGCATCAAGACCTTCGACGTCGATACCCAGCGCACCATCTACCCGGTGCCCGAAGTCCGCCTGCTGCCGGCGCGCGAATTCCCGATGGACGACCGCGGCCGCACGCGCTTCCGCCAGAAATTCCGCGAAACCTTCGAAGGCGACCCGGCCAAGTCGGGCATCTACAAGGATGTCTCGCAGGGCATCGCCAGCGCCGGCATCGAGTACTACCTGCCGCTCTTCTTCGAGGAAACGGCCACCGTCTTCGACTATCTGCCGAAGGATGCCGTTTTCGTCACCCATGGCGACGCGCCGGGAGCGATCGACGCCTTCTGGAAGGAAACGCGCTCGCGCTACGCCTTGCTGCAAGGCGACAAGGCCCGCCCGCTGCTGCCGCCGGACGAGCTGTTTCTCTCGGATGAAGCCTTCTTCACCGCCGCCAAGGGCTATGGCCGGCTGGCGCTGGAAAACAAGGGCGATGCCGCGACGACCGCGCTGCCCGACATCGCCGTCGACCGCCGCGCCGAAGATCCGCTGCACAAGCTGAAGAACCACCTCGCCGGCTTCCCGGGCCGCGTGCTGCTGCTCGCCGAATCGGCCGGCCGACGCGAAACCCTGGCCGCCATGCTCGGCGAACACGGCATCAAGCCCGAGGCGAGCGCCGATTTCGCCGCCTTTGTCGCGGGCGATGCGCCGCTGGCCCTGGGCGTCGCCCCGCTGCACGCGGGCTTCGCATTGCCCGGCCTTGCCTTCGTCACGGAAACCGAACTCTATGCCGGCGCACCCCGCCGCACCCGCCGCGAAGCCGCGCGCAAGGCCAGTTTCGACAACTGGCTGAAGGACCTGACCGAACTCAAGGTCGGCGACCCGGTGGTGCACGAAAGCCACGGCATCGGCCGCTACCAGGGGCTGGTGCGCATGGACCTCGGCACCGGCGAGCAGGAATTCCTCGAACTGCACTATGCTAACGCCGCCAAGCTGTTCGTGCCGGTGGCGCAGTTGCATGTAATCTCCCGCTACTCCGGCGCCGAGCCGGAAGCGGCGCCATTGCATACGCTCGGCTCCGGGCAGTGGGAAAAGGCCAAGCGCAAGGCGGCCGAGCAGGCGCGCGACACCGCCGCCGAACTGCTGGCGCTGTACGCCGCCCGCGCCGCCCGCCAGGGCCATGCCTTCGAGTTCCAGGAAAACGACTACGAGCTTTTCGCCGACGGTTTCGGTTTCGAGGAAACAGCCGATCAGGCGCAAGCCATCGCCGCGGTGATCGAGGACATGAAGTCGGGCAAGCCGATGGACCGCCTGGTCTGCGGCGACGTCGGCTTCGGCAAGACCGAAGTCGCGTTGCGCGCCGCCTTCTGCGCCGTCGCCGGCGGCAAGCAGGTGGCCGTGCTGTGCCCGACCACCCTGCTCTGCGAACAGCACTACCAGACCTTCGTCGACCGCTTTGCCGACTGGCCGGTCAAGGTCGCCGAAATATCGCGCTTCAAGACCGCCAAGGAATCGGCGCAGGCGCTCAAGGAACTGGCCGAAGGCAAGATCGACATCATCATCGGCACCCACAAGCTGATCGGCAAGGAGGTCAGGTTCGACCGCCTCGGCCTCGTCATCATCGACGAGGAACACCGCTTCGGCGTGCGCCAGAAGGAAACGCTGAAGGCCATGCGCGCCGAGGTCGATGTGCTGACCCTGACCGCGACGCCGATCCCGCGCACATTGGCCATGTCGATGGAAGGCCTGCGCGATTTCTCGGTGATCGCCACGGCGCCGCAGAAACGCCTGGCGATCAAGACCTTCGTCTCCAAATTCTCCGACGGCATCATCCGCGAAGCCGTGCTGCGCGAACTGAAGCGCGGCGGCCAGGTGTATTTCCTGCACAACGAGGTCGACACCATAGCCAACATGCGGGAGAAGCTGGAAAAGCTGGTGCCCGAGGCGCGCATCGTCATCGGCCACGGCCAGATGAACGAGCGCGAGCTGGAACGCGTGATGCGCGACTTCACCCAGCAGCGCGCCAACCTGCTGCTGTGCACGACCATCATCGAGACCGGCATCGACAATCCGCACGCCAACACCATCCTGATCAACCGCTCGGAGAAGTTCGGCCTCGCCCAGCTACACCAGCTGCGCGGCCGCGTCGGCCGTTCGCACCACCAGGCCTACGCCTACCTGCTGGTCCAAGACGAGAAGGCGATGACCAAGCAGGCGAAGCAACGGCTCGAAGCGATCCAGATGTCGGAAGAACTCGGCGCCGGCTTCTTCCTCGCCATGCACGATCTGGAGATCCGCGGCGCCGGCGAAGTGCTCGGCGACAACCAGTCGGGCGAAATGCAGGAAGTCGGCTTCAACGTCTTCGCCGACATGCTCAATCGCGCCGTCGCCCACCTCAAGCAGGGCAAGAACCTCGACAACATCGACCTGACCCAGCCGCTCGGCATCAGCACCGAGATCAACCTGCGCACGCCCGCCCTGCTGCCCGACGCCTACTGCCCGGATGTGCATGAGCGCCTGACGCTCTACAAGCGCCTGGCCAACTGCGAAACCGCCGAAGACATCGACGCCATGCAGGAAGAGCTGATCGACCGCTTCGGCGAGCTGCCGCTGCAGGGCCAGTCGCTGCTCGCCACGCACCGCCTGCGCCTGGTCGCCAAACCGTTGTGCATCCAGAAGCTCGATGCCTCGACCGACCAGATCACGCTACAGTTCGGCCCGGAGTTCGCCAAAAACCCGCCTATCGAGCCAATCAAGATAATTCATTTGATCCAGAACAACCGGAACTATAAATTAGCCGGACAGGATAAAATTTCTCTTTTACGCCACTGCCCGTCCTTGAACGACAAGGTGCAGGCGGTGAAAGACATGATTCGCGAGCTGAGCAAATGACGACCAAGAATACCGAGAACCTGAACGTTGGCGCCTTCGACGCCATGCCCACCCCCGAGGAAATCCACGCCCGCCTGCCGATTTCCGAAAAGGCGGCGCACACCGTGACCCACGGCCGGAACCTGCTGCGCAAGATTCTCGAGCGCAAGGACCCGCGCATCTTCGTCGTGGTCGGCCCCTGCTCCATCCACGACCCGGTCGCCGGCCTGGATTACGCCCGCCGCCTCAAGGCCTTGTCCGACGAAGTCGGCGACGTGCTGCAGATCATCATGCGCGTCTATTTCGAAAAACCGCGCACCACCGTCGGCTGGAAGGGCTACATCAACGACCCGTTCATGGACGACAGCTTCCGTGTCGACATCGGCATGCAGAAGGCCCGCGAATTCCTGCTCCAGATCAACGAGCTCGGTCTGCCCACCGGCACCGAGGCGCTCGACCCGATCTCGCCGCAATACTACGGCGACCTGATCACCTGGACCGCCATCGGCGCCCGCACCACCGAATCGCAGACCCACCGCGAAATGTCCTCCGGCCTGTCCACCCCGGTCGGTTTCAAGAACGCCACCAACGGCGATCTCAGCGTCGCGGTCAACGCCATCCTGTCGGCGTCGCGCCCGCACTCCTTCCTCGGCATCAACGGCACCGGCAAGGTCGCCATCGTCCGCACCAAGGGCAACGCCTACGGCCATGTCGTGCTGCGCGGCGGCGACGGCCGCCCCAACTACGACACCGTCTCGGTCTCCATCGCCGAACAGGCCATGGTCAAGGCCAAGCTGCCGGCCAACATCGTCGTCGACTGCTCGCACGCCAACAGTTCCAAGAAACCGGAACTGCAGCCGCTGGTCATGGCCGACGTGGTCAACCAGATTCGCCTCGGCAACAAATCGCTGGTCGGCACCATGATCGAATCGAACATCGAAGCCGGCAATCAGCCGATTCCGGCCGAACTGAGCCAGCTCAAGTACGGCTGCTCGGTCACCGACGGCTGCGTCGGCTGGGAGACCACCGAAAAGATGATCCGCGACGCCGCCGTGCTGCTCCGCGACGTGCTGCCGGAACGCCTGGCCTAAGCCGGGACAGCCATGAACCCGGCCAAGGTCGTCCGCGAGCGCGTCAAGGCCTTGACCGACTTGCCGAACATCGGCCGGGCCATGGCCGAGGACTTGCGGCTGCTCGGCATCGACAAGCCGGAACAGCTGAAGGGGCGCGACCCCTACGTGCTGTACCAGGAACTGGGCCTGGCCACCGGGCAACGGCAAGACCCCTGCGTTCTCGACACTTTCATTTCGATCACCCGCTTCATGGCCGGCGGCGAAGCCCGCCCCTGGTGGGCCTATACCGCCGAACGCAAGGCGGCCATGCAGCAACGACTCGACCACTGACATTCGCATGAACCTGATCATCCAGGGCGGCGCCCTGCCCACCTTCCTGCTCGAACGCATCGTCTCCGCCACCGGCGCCTCGGCCGTCGAACCGCGCCCGCCGCAGGTCGTCTGCCTGCAAGGCGCCAGCCGCACCGCTGAATTCGATGCCCTGATCCCGCTCATCGAGGCCGAAAAGCTCGACTGGGCCTTCGCCCAGCCCGGCAAGAAGCTTTCCGACTTCGGCCTGATCTGCTTCGACATGGATTCGACGCTGATCACCATCGAATGCATCGACGAACTCGCCGATTTCGCCGGCAAGAAAGCCGAGGTTTCCGAAGTGACGGAAGCCGCCATGCGCGGCGAGATCGACTACCGCGAAAGCCTGCGCCGCCGCCTGGCCCTGCTCGCCGGGCTCGACGCCCGCGTCCTCGCCCGTGTTTTCGGCGAACGCCTGCTCCTCTCCCATGGCGCCCGCGAACTGCTCGAGGCCTGCCAGAACGCCGGCCTGCGCACCGCCATCCTGTCCGGCGGCTTCACCTACTTCACCGAACGCCTGCGCATCGAACTCGGCTTCGACTTCGCCACCTCCAACGAACTGGAAATTTCCGGCGGCAAGCTGACCGGCAAGGTCGTCGGCGACATCGTCGACGCCGCCGCCAAGGCCCATCACATCGCCCGCCTGACCGACGAACTCGGCCTCCGGAAAGAACAGGTCATCGCCTGCGGCGATGGCGCCAACGACCTGATGATGATGGCCCAATCCGGCCTCTCGGTCGCCTTCCACGCCAAGCCGGCCACCCGCGCCAAGGCGGATGTCGCGATTAATTTCGGCGGTCTCGACTCACTGCTGAATCTATTTGAGTAGTTTTCCCGAAATCCGGGCCTTAATCCGGAGTCCCTCTCAACACATCTGAATGACCGCTCAGTTCGGCTTGAACTTGCTAGCGCCGAAGTAGACTGTCCGCCAGTCAGACAAGCGGCTGGTATCAAAGTTGAAATGCGCTATCGAATCGTGGGAAAACAAATCAAAGAAGCGCTTCACCGGATCGGGGAGGGGCGATGTGTCTTCCCATGCATCCTTGATCGTTCGTTCGCGTAGCGACAGCTTTTGACCTTGGCTTTCCCGGAAATAGATGTCCTGAACATCCCAGAGATACTTGCGCTCTTCTTGCTTCAGGTCTCCCAGGGCATCGTCTGCTTCGTCGTATTCCTTGTCCGCAGCTTCGCGCTCTTTGGCGGCTCTCTCGAATTGCGCCTCTTGTTCCGCTGACCAAGGAGCCATCTCGCCTCCGTAGGTATGCTGACTCGCTGTCAACATGGACGCCTGTTGCTGGCGCGCCGTCTTGGCTTTTTTCCTGGCCTCGTCACGCATCTGCATCAGGCGGGTCTTGGATGCCGACTCGCCTTGACCGGCAACTCGCTCTTTCAGCCAGCGGTGCATGACCTGCATGTGGGAAGCCAGCACCTCCTCCATCGCCCCCGTTTTCTTGGGAACAGCGTCGAGATAAGCGTTGAATGCTTCGCGCAGCTTGGCATCGTCCTTGTTGAATTCGTCTTGGACTTCGGGCGGTAGTGCCTTCATCTTTTCAAACAAGACCCCCGCCGCGAAAGCCACGTCGTACATGTGATTCAGGGCAAAGCGGGAAATAGTGTTTTCCCTGCCCTGCTCTTGCGGTGCATAGCCACCACCCACATCCGAGTGTACGCCGGGGTACCAGATTTCGACCGTGTTTTCCGGGTAATCGGCATCAATGCGTGTCGAGTCAAGCGGAAAGCGCCGCCGCGCCTCGTGCGCGGCGATCATGTGCACGGTTTGCTCGACCATGGCCGGCAGCTTCATGTCTTCCGCCCAGTTGTTGTGACCGCCGTTTAAACTCAATGCCGCGCTGCCATAGTTGCCATACGCCGAACATACCGTGTCGAACAGGCCGGCGAACGCCACGCGCAACGGCAGTTCCTTGTATAGCCAGGCACCATCCTTCTCCTGGCATTTGGCGGCCAGATCGCGGACAAAGGCCCGCGCCTCGGCAGCCCCGCGTGAAAATCCGAAGACAGTGACGTTGATCAACCTGACCTTTTGTTGGGCAGGTACCTTAGCAATTTCTTCGTCGAGCAGTTCGAGCGCTTTCTTGATGCGCTTGTCTGCATCTTTGCCATAGGCCATACCGGCTGAGGTGCCGGGGTCGCCGATGTCTGGGTAGGAGGTGCCGACACCGGGGATGTATCTGCGAACAACATCAGCCTCTTCCTTGTGAGCATCCCAAAGTTTTGCAATGTTGGACAAAGCTCTTTTTTCGATGCCCTTAGCCATCTCTACATCGCGATTGTTACCGGTCCCATCAAAAAAGACGGAATAGTGAATTACCTTGGTGCACTGGCACATCGCCTCTTTTTTCGACGGCACAGTTGCTCCAAGGGCAATCTGCCGTTGTTCTCTTTCCTTGGCCGTCAAGGCTCTTTGCCCCGGCGCACGACGTGCAGTGCGGGCATTTCCAGCGCCAGACACTGGCTCGATCTGCCCCGCTTCGGGGTCAGTTTGGTTGGGAACGTAGGTTGGATCTTTTACGCTCATTTGACAGTTTCCCGTTTAGCGGTGATAGCCGGCAGGCTTTGGTATTTTGCGAGCAGGACGGTCAGCTGATAATTCAGCTTCCACGTGTCCATCCGGAAAAAAATGAAGGATTAGGTAGGTGGACTCTGGCGGATATGGCATTGGCAACTCAACATCCGCGAAACGCGCCTGGATAGGAGAACGCGTATAAGAATTGCTCTCAACAGAGTAGTAAGAGCCAACAGTCCACTTAACCTTCAGTACAACTTTTTTATCGGTTTCTCGTGGGGCCAAAAAGCCTTCTACCCGATTTCCTTCTCCACCATAGGCATTTGCAGCACCTGCCCATCTGCCATTTACGGAAACATCCGCGATATAGCGATCCGTGTAGTTAATAACAACTGCGCTGACAGATCTCCCTTCGCCTCTGGCCGAAGCACATCCGCCCAAGGCAGCCAACCCGAACAATTTCAGCAGCGTGCGTTTCATGGGATCGATCCTTGTCATCATTTCTGACTCACATTCTTTCATTTTCAACAGCTAGTCGTGGATTGATTTCAAGATTTGTTGAAGCGTAGCTGTGCCGGCCTGAACTGCTTCCAGTTTCTCGGCCCATGGCGCTTCTTTATGAAACCCCGCGCCACGCGTGAGGCTCATGGTGCAGAACAGCGTAATATCGCTTGCCCCCTCGATGTTGTAACGTTCCGCGGCTTCAATCGCTTTCTGGAAGAACTTGTAATGCCGCTTCGGCTCGACGTTGTCGAGTAATTCAGGATCGGTCCGTTCGAAATGTTCCATCAACGCGTAAGGGTAACAGTGGTCAATGAGGTAGGCCTCCTGCTTGGCGTTGAGGGTCAACGGCCCTGAAAAAAGATCTTCATCTGCGCAATGGCTGGGCAATGACAGCCATTCGTAGTCATGTCCAACCACCAGCCATTGCTCGGCAACGGAAAAAAACGGAGGGCGCTGCTCGTCGCTCAGGCAGGCGTGCAAGTGCGGCGTAATCCGAGCGTCAAAGAAGCGATTGACGCAATCGACATCATCTTGAAGTTTTACATCCATTCGGCGCGTCAGGCGGGTAGCCATTTCCGGCAACTCCAAGGGAGATACCAGAAGGCTCAAAGCACCGTGACCTGTCTCTGCACGCGAAAGCTGACGGATGATCACCGCATAATCAGCGGGGTCTCTGATCTCAAAAATGTGCGGAGTTGCATCAAATCGATCAGGCGCAATCGGTTCGCCAAATAGCGCCACCCGCCCCGATATGGCAGTGCCACTTGCGTTGATCCTTTGGCTGAAGCGCTCGACCTGAGCACCATCGATCATTGCGTAATAATGGCTTGTGCCTGCAACAGGCAGGATAGGTGGACTCGGCAAATCGAACCAGAATGAAGCCATTGCTAAGCCTTGGGTGAGAAAGGTGCCCCACTCTTGGCTGCAGCAAGCAGGCACGATACGCAAACATTTCCGGGAAAGGTCGGCAGTTTCGCGTTTTCCCTCGCCGGCCCACTAAAACTCTTCTTGCTCGCATGCACCGTAATCACCCCCGGGCACTGCACGGTGATCCCGCCGTCGATGGTGATGCTCGCCCCACCTTCGATGGCGAGGTGAATCTTCTTCGCCGCCGCGAAATCAATGTGTTGGGTAGCCGAGACGAGTTTGACGTCCTTCTTGGCCAGGAACTTCATTTCATCGCTTTGCGCCTGCAGGTCGATGTCGTCCTGGGCGGCGATGAGCTTGATGCCGGTGTTGCCATCGCCTGCCGCGATCGCCCCGGCCAGTAGTCCGATGGCTTGGCCGGCGTGGATTCTGGCTTGGCCGGCGATGGCGAGGTTGGTGTCTTCGCCGCTTTCGAGGGTGAGCGTTTCGCCGTTGGCGAATTGCAGGTTCTGCCCGGCGACGGTGGTGATGCCGGCCTTGCCGGCTTGGATGATCGCCGGGTCGGTGAGGTGCGGAAGTTTGTTGGCGGTTTGGGCGTTCTTTTGTTGGGCGTCGCCTTTGGCGGTGTCCTGGTCCTTGGGGTCGACCATGCCGCTGGCGATTTTGTGCAGGGCGTTCAAGGGGGTGGCTTGTTCATCGGCCGTGGATTGATTTTGCCCGTGGGTGCCGATACTGGCGGCGAGTTGGACGGTGCGGTGGGTGGCAGCGGCCTGGTTGAGTGTTTTGGCGAGCGTGTCGGCTTGTTTGAGGAGCGCCATGGCGGGCGCCATGTCGCCGGCGGGTTGGGCGGGGGTGATGGGCCAGGTGCTGATGACCAGGCCTTGTCCGGCACGTAGCGCCCCCCAGGCGTCGGTGCGCAGTTCGATGCCGGCGCCGCGGAAGCTGCCGCGGTAGTTGTCGGCCTGGTGGATGAGGTGGCCGAGGTTGAGTTCGCTGCCGTGCTGGGTGGTCTTGAGTTGCAGCCGTTGTTGCCGGTCGGTGTCGTCAAGGAGGAGCTGGGTGTGGCCCTGGCCGCCGAATTCCTTGCTCTTGAAGCCGCTGAGGGCGGCGGGCTGGCGGTGGTTGTCGGTAGCGGCGCCGTGCCAGGCGGGGCTGTGGCCGCCGGCGGTGTTGCCTTGGCCGCTGGGGCGGTGGTCGGTGGCAGGTTGGAAGAGCGGATCGCTTTCCGATTGTTGGCCCTGACCGCCGGGTGTGGCGGTGACACCGCCCTCGCCTTGCCCGTTGTAGAGGGCGCCGAGGATGACGGGGCGGTCGATGTCGCCGCCGAGGAAGTCGACGAGGACTTCCTGCCCGATGCGGGGAAGCCATTGCCAGCCCATGCCCGGGCCGGCTTGGCGGTTGATGACGCGGACCCAGCAGCTGTCTTTATCATCTGGCGTCTCGGCTTGTTGCCAGTGGAAGCGGATCTTGACGCGGCCGAGGGCGTCGCACCAGAGTTCGTCGGGGCCGTTGGGGGCGGTCTGGCCGTCGGGGCCGACGACGAGGGCGCTCATCGGGCCGGAGGCGGTGGGTCGGGGATTGAGACGGGCGCCTGTCCTGTCTTCGAGTTGGGGGCGCCACGGGGTGTTGTGGGTGTGAGCCTCGAAGGTATTGCCATAGCCGCGTTCGACGGCGAGTTTGAGGAGGTCGGTGGGGAGGTCGGTCGGGGCGCTGAGCGGGGTGAGGGAGTCGCCGGTATCGAGCCCTTCGCCGTCGCGGGTCAGCTTGCCTTCGCCCAGGCGCTGGGCGATGGCGGCGATGGTGTCGCCGTTGAGGTTGTTGATGCCGAGGTGGGTGATGTCGGTGGCCGTGAAGGCCTGTTCGGCTTTGGGTTTCGCCAGGTCGAGCGGCAGGCCGATAAGCTCGAACCAGGTGCCGGGACGCAGGCTGCGCACGGTGCTCCGGGCGAGCCAGGCGCTTTGTCGGGCTTCGCGGGCTTCCATGGCGAGCCGGCCGTAGCGTTCGGCTTCGGCGGCGTTGGCCCAGGCGTAGAGGCCGGGGTCGTCGTAGCTTTCGAGTTGCGGGGCATGCTGGCCGCCCGCTGGCGAGGCGCCGGGGATGCTGAGTGCGACGCTCTTCTTGGCTTTGTAGTCGTAGCTGATCGCCGTGATCTGGTTGCTGGTGAGGCGCCGGTGTTGGCCGAAGGCGACGATGGCGTCCTGCTCTTCCTGCGAATCGGCGCGGTGGTAGCGCAGGCCGCGGCCGCCATTGGCTGACTGGGAAAGGCTATCTTCGGGGAAGCGCAGGTTGTCGGCGAAGAGGCGCAGGCGGTGGCCGGCCGGGGCGTCGGGGTCTTCTTCGATGCACCAGCCGAGGCCTTCTTCGGCGAGCAGGCGGGAGACGAAGGCGTAGTCGCTTTCGCCGTATTGCACGCAGTAGCTGCGCGGACGGGTGTCGGCGAGGAAGGGGGCGACGTCGTCGGTCCATTGCCAGGCGGCAATGTCGGCGTAGTCGGCGAAGACCGTTTCGACGATCTGGATGACGGTCTTGTCTTGAAATACCCGGTTGTGCCGGCCGCGGCCGAGTAGCCAGATCCAGGGGACGACGGTGAGGCGGTAGCGGGCGAAGCCACCATCCGAACCGAGTTTCCGTGCCGCGCGAACAAGGCCGCTGCGTGCGGCCTGGCTGCCGTCGGAGAGACGGGTATTGAGGGTGACGGCACGGCCGAGCAGACGCTTGAGTTCGAGGTGCGCGTCGGTGGATAGCAGGTCGATGCAGAGTTCGAAACCGGACGATAGCGCTTCCCTGCCCCACCAGGCTTCGACCGGCATGTCTGGCCCGGCAGCATCGCGCCAGACGAGTTCGTAAAGGCGGGTCGCGGAGAGGAAAGGGATATCCATGGTCTCGGACTGTACGGTTCGGTTGCACGGGCGGAAAACCGCCGCCAACAATTCAAATGGCATGCAATTTTACGTGATGACCATTCATTCCAGAAAGAATATTTATTCAATCAGGATGATGGCGAGATTCACCGACGGCCACGTCGTCGTGTCTGAGCGACGCCGAACCCATTAAATACACTGGATTTTCTGATTGCTTGCCGGCCGGCTCCGGCGAGATATCCAAAGCCCCATCTGCGCGGCGAAGTATTTCGAGCGATATGCCATTAAACTATGCCGTTTTCAAATACATCGTCGAAACATGGACCATTCATCTATTACATCTCCCCTGACGTCAAAGCATGGCCCATGCGGAGAAGACCTCATCTATTCGTCCGACTTCGATCAAATCCAGGAAGCCCGTCGCTTCGACGACCCTTCGCTATCGCAGGGCGAGTGGGTTACCGATGTCAAGGAAGCCGACTGGCCCGGGGTTGTCCGGGTTTGCGAAGATGTCCTGAGCAACAAGTCCAAGGATCTGCGCGTCGCGTGCTGGTTGATCGAGGCTCGCTGCAAGATCGCCGGGCTGAGCGGCCTGGCTGGCGGCTATGCCTTGCTTGGTCAGCTCTGCGAGGCATTCTGGAACGACATTCACCCGCAACCGGAAGATGGCGACCTCGAACAGAGGACCGGTGTGCTCGACTGGCTGGCCAATCAAACGCCGCGCCTTTTGCGCGAAACGGCATTGACCAGCTCGGCGAAGGGCAGCTTCTCGCTGCTGGACAACGACTCCGCGCGCGCCACTGCCAAGCAGATGGAGCGCAACCCGGGCCAGGCCGACGAGATCGCGCGCAACGCCCAGGTGTCGCTCGAACAGTTCGAAGCAGCAGTCAAGGAAACGCCCAAGGCGTGGTTTGCCGACGGCTTGCGCAACACCGAAAGGACTCGCGAAGCCGTCAGGCATGTGCAGGCCCTGCTCGAGACGCGGATGGGTGAATACGCCCCGGCCTTCGGACAAACCTTCGAAGTTCTCGACGACCTCGCCCACTTCTACCGCCGCCACGCAGGCAGCAGCGCCCCAGCCACACCGGAGGCCGTGCCGGGCGCACCGAGCGGCGCCGGCGGTTTCCAGACGGAACGGCGCGAACCGACCATCGGCGAACCGACCGAGCCGAATACCGGGCCGATTCGATCCCGCACCCAGGCGATTGGCCAACTGCAGGAAATAGCCGCTTTTTTCCGACGCACCGAGCCGCACAGCCCGGTTGCCTACCTGGCTGAAAAAGCCGCCAAATGGGGCACGATGCCGCTGCACGAGTGGCTGCGCACCGTCGTCAAGGACGACGGCGCCCTGCTCCGCATGGAAGAACTGCTCGGCGTCGAACCCGACCGGAACGAAACGAACTGATGCCGTTCCGGCTGCGACCGCCTGTGGCCGGAAAGCCTTAGCGCCCGGCCAGGCGGAACTCGATTCGGCGGTTTTTTGCCCGGCCTTCGACGGTATCGTTCGAGGCAACGGGCTGATCCGGTCCGGAACCGGAGGCGCTGAGCGTGTCGGCCGGGATGCCCTTGTCGATCAGGTAACTGCGCACCGTGTTGGCGCGCGCCAGGCTGAGCGCCACATTGGCCTGGCGATTACCCTGGCTGTCGGTGTGACCAATCAGTTGAATCCTTGGCGTCCCGATCTGCTTGATGGCGCCTCCCATCTCATCCAGAATGGCCCGCCCCGCGGGGGTCAGGGTGGCGGCACCGCTCTCGAACTCGACAACGCGATTCGACAGGGTCTTGTCGAGCACGCCCTGAGCTTCGCCGCCGGCCACGAGCAGCCCATTATCGATGGCATAGGTCGGATTGAGAGAAGTAGCGATCTCGCTGACCACCTGCTGCCGCAAGGCTTCGTTGGCTACGTTGCCCTTGAGCGCGACCTGCGTCCCGCTCACCTGCAGCTGGCCCTTGTGCACCTGCTTCAGGTTCGGCGTCAATATCTTGGTCATGTTCTCCGACCAGTTGGGGGGCGGCACCACGCCCCCCACTTCCAGCCGGTCGACGACGTTCTGCGTGCCATAGAGCTCGCGCAGCCGGGCGAGGATCGCCGCCCGCGACGCTTCGTCGGGCACGCTGCCGCTGGCGACCACCTTGCCTGACTCCTCAGTCGGCCTGGTCGTGGCCGGGGTGGCCTGGGCATAGGCCGACGCGTGGCAAAACAGGCAGCCGGCGATAAGGATAGAAGAGAGTTTCATGGTCATTCGCCCAGAAAGACTTCGCGGAAGGTGGAAATCGCCTGCTCCAGGGAAACATGCGGCTGGGCCAGATAGGAGGACAGCTTGGCAACGCCGTAATCGCTGACGACCTCGGCCTGATCCTCGATCCACTCCGGATCGAACAGGGCAATGATCCGGTCAGCCGAGGTATCGGGCGACAAGGCCGCCACCAGGGTGGCGGGAGAGGAGCCGTTGAAGCCGATGATCAGCCTCGGCTTGTCGGCGCGCCGCTCGATGATGACCTGCAACTCGACCATCGTCCGGCGCAGAAAGGCCGTCAGCAGGTAAAGCCACAGACCGGCCACCAGGTTCCGGTTGCGCTCGTCCGCCGGCAAGGGAAGAACGATTTCCTTGTCGATGGCAAGATTGCCCTGCCCCAGCGCGGGACGCATCAACAAGCCGATGGCCAGGATGATCCGGCGCACCGGATCAACGTCCGGCGCGCCGATCAGAGCGGCAAGCGACTCCAGGCTGTTTCTCCGGACAAAATTGCCGAGCGGGTCGCTTTGCATGGCCGTTTCGAAGTCGGCGGCGCAATTGACGCCATCCAGCTCGCCGAGCAGGCCGGCGACCTCGCCGCCACGAACGCCAGCCTCCGAAATCGCAGCCAGCGCCCCGAACGAATGGGCCAGTCCGACCGGCGCACAGCGGAAAATCAAGGCATCGTCACGCTCGATGGCCGCCGCCGCGATGAACGGAAAGCGGCGCCCCGACGAGTCCATGCTCGGCCGCAAATGGCCGACGACCGAGAGCCTGCTGCGCGCGCCGACAAAGGCGAAATCGACGGCGCAGGCATGGTCGTAGGCTATCTTCCAGCGCGGATCTTCCGACAGGCGCTCCATTCCCTGGGAGACCCAGCGATCGAGCACGCTAATCAGCTGGTGCTGCCCTGCCCCCTTGACGAAGTCGCCACGCGAGGGAATCTTGCCAAAGCAGGTCGCCGAAGCATTCGCCATGCCGCTCATTGCGCACCTCCGGCGCCCCGGGCCGGCTGGCTTTCCGTTTCCGGCTGTCCCGCCGGGTCGGCTGCCGGCTCCGCCGGCCTGCCCACCTTGCCGACCGCCACCATCCGCGGCAGCACCAGGCCCGCCAAACCGCGTTGTCCCGAACCGCCCTCGCCGCCAGCGGACTGGACCTGGGCGCTGCTGACCACCTTGAGGTCGATCCCGACCTCGACCCCTTCCGAAAGCCAGGTCAGATGGAACGAACCGTCCGGCAGGCGGGTGCGCTTGGCCGAATTGATCATTTTCTCGAGGCCGAAGCGCCCCGGGATATTCACGACTTCGACAATGCGCCCTTCGAAAGTGGTGGCAACGATCTTGGCGCCGGGCACCCCCGCCGCATTCGGCCACACGAAATTGGCCCATTGCGCCACGCCGTTGCGGTAGTTCAGCTTCTGGCCGTCGATTTCGATGACATACCCGGTCGTTCCCGGCGCGGCTTGCGGTCGGAGCATGAATACCGTCTGCGCCTGGGCTGCGCCGCCGCCTCCGCCGGAATCGGCCGCCGCGCCGCCATCCAGCGGCGACACCCAGCGCGCGAAATCGTTCATGAACTCGGGCTGCAGGGTGATGCCCAGATCACCCCAGGTGCGCGGCGTGATGGTGTTGCCGCGACGAACCACCAGGGCGCCCATCGAGGATTCGACATACTTGGATATCGCCCCTTCCGGACCGAACATCTGGGCGATCTCGGTCGGCGACGCCTCGATATTCGATTTCGCGGCAAAGGGATACTTGATCGCCAGCTTGCGGTTGAAAGGCTCGAATACCTGTGCCTCCCAGGTCTTGTTCAGTTCCTCCGAAGCGGGCTTGACGATCGCTGCGTAGGACTGCAGCAAGGGCCTGACCAGCAGCGGGCGCAGCACGGCGCGCTGATTGTCGGGAAGACCGGTCAGCATCTGCTCATCGACAAAGCGCAGCGTCTCGGCCATTTCAGATCCACTGCCCTCGATGGTTTCCCGCATCAGCTTCAGCGCCCCCGGCCCCGGGTCGCCCTGGTTCTTGAGCTGGTTCAGGCGCGTCCTCACCCTGGAAAGCTGCTTGAGATAGGTATCGACCAGGGGATCCGCCTTGTCGCGCGGTATCACCAGGCGCCCGAAACCGGCGAACTCCTTGCCGATCGGCCCCATCGGAATCTCGGTCTGCTTGGCCGAGACGTTGACGTCCAGTTGAACGCGACTCGGCGACATTTGCAGGATGGAACGCTTGAACCACTCGACGAAGCCCTTCTGCGCACGCGCCAGCCCGAGGTTGGCCATGGCCGGGTTGTCCCACGCCGTCTGCTCGAAAACCACCTTGATCAACGTGCCTACCGGCGACATCTGGGGATCGCCCAGGCGATCCATCGCCGCGACGGCCTCCGGAAAGGTTTCGAAAGACGCCACGCTGATGCCTTGCACGAACGACTTCCACTCCTCGGTGTAGTCGCGCTTGTACATGGCGATCAGGGACTTCTGAATCTGCTCGGGGCTGCCCTCCAGCGTGAGGTCGTCCTTCGTGGACGTCTGCAGCACCCAGTCGGCATTGCTTTGCTCGTTGGTCGCCGCATCCTTGATCGCGTTCTGCACATACTCGCGCCACGCCTCGACGGTAAATGCGCCGGAAACCACGTGGCCGCCCGCGACCAATGCCGCATTCTCGGGGCCGACGATGTTGGCGACCGTCAACGGGGCAAAGCGGGTCGATGCACGCGCCTTGATTTCGGCATAAACGCGTTCGGCGGCGGGCATCCCGCGCACCACCTGGCGCAACTTGTCGCGCACCTCGTCGACGAGCACCAGGTTGTTGGCGATGGTCGGCCACTCGGGATGCGTTGCATGCTCGAGATGGAAGGTCAGAATGCGGCCCGCCGAGCGGATCATCTGCTCGCGCGTCATGGTGCCGCGATTGGCTTCCAGCCAGCCGCGCCAGAAACGGGTGACCTGGTCGGACAAATGCCCGACATCGACATGGTCGCGACTGGCGAGCATGAGATAGGTCTTCAAGGCGTTGTAGCCATCCTCGACATCGGCCGGCGAAGCATCCTTGTACTGCCTGTTGCGCACCGGCTTGGCGGCGCCGGCAGCCTGCGGCTTGAGACGATCGCCCTGGGCATTGACCTCGTTGAGGAAGGCCTCGAGATTTTCCTTCACCGGCAACAGCATGACGTTGCCGACCCCGGAGAAATACTCGCGGCGCAGGTGATCGGCCATCCGCTCTCCTTGGTAAATGCCGAGTCCGATGGAGACGGGATGTTCGCTGTTGAACTGTTCGAGCTGCGCCAGGCGATCCTGGATGATTTCCAGGGCTTCGAGGCGGGATTGCAAGTCGATCCGCCCCTCCTGAATCTTGATCGCCTTGGCGACGTCCTGCTCGACGTTGGCGAGCAGGTTGCGGTTATTGACATATGACCAGCTCCAGCCGCCCAGGGCCAGCCCCAGGCAGCACAGAGCGCCAAGCACGGCGAACTGGCGCAGACGGGCCTTGCTGCGGGTGGTGTGCTGGCGAACCAGGTTGCGATCCGGGAAGATCACCTTGGAAAACAGCTCCTTGAGGAAATACCCGTGGCTCAGCGCGGTACGCACCTGGCCGTTGCCGGCGCCCTGCAGCGAGAATTTCCGCAGGATGCGGTCGTTGGCCACCGGCTTGATGTCGTTGGTCTGCGTCGCCGAGGTAATGTAGAAGCCGCGGAAAATCGGCTTGAACTGGAAGGGATTGTCTTCGAACAGCGTGGCGATGAAGGCCTTGAGCGCCGGCTTGATCGAGGCGAATTCGGATGGAAAGGTCAGCAGTCCTGGCGGTGTGTTTTCGCTTTGCAGGCGCGACATCTGGGCCACGCTCATGGCGCGCAGCCCCTCGTAAAGCTCGTCGAAGTGCCGGTCGAATAGCGCGATCAATTCGTTGCCGCCGGCCTGCTCGTAGGGAATCGTCGCGCCCCAGACGCGGTCGCGCTCGTTCCAGTCGAGATCGAGGAAAAACTCGTGAAAGCCGGGGATCAGATCGACCTTGGTGAAAAGCACATAGACCGGCGCAAACACCTCCAGCTTTTCCGTCAGCTCCTGAACCCGCTGGCGCAGGTTTTTGGCCAGGTTGATCGCAAAGCTCGGCGCATTCCCCATCAGTTCGCCGATGCTGACCGTCACGATGATGCCGTTGATCGGCGCCCGCGGCCGGTGCTTTTTCAACAGCCCCAGAAAGCCCAGCCACTCCTCGCGATCCTCTTCGTGCACGGAATAACGCCCGGCGGTATCGAGCAGGATACCCTCGGTCGTGAAAAACCAGTCGCAGTTCCGCGTCCCCCCGATCCCCTTGATGATGGCATCGCCACCGTCGTCGAAGGGGAACTTCAAACCGGAATTGACCACCGCCGTACTCTTTCCGGCCGCCGGATTGCCAATGGTCATGTACCACGGAAGTTCGTATAGCGCCTCCGCTCCCGACATCTGCCCGAGCTTGGAGGTCTTGATCGTCTTGACCGCCTCCTGCATGCGTTGCTTCAGCGCCTGAATCTCCGCCGCCGCGGCGCCTCCCCGCTTGGCCGCCGCATCGGCCTGCTGCTCGAGCATCGAGCCGATGGCCTCGCCGGCCTGGCGCGACTTGCGACGACGGTAGAGCCAGACGCCGCCCCACAGAGCCAAAACCACCAGGCTGGCGATTGCCGCCCAGATCATCGCCACCTTGAGCGTTGTTGCCCCCAGAAAGAAGAAGGCAGCCACGGCGGCCACGCCGATGAAGGAAAGGAACCGGGAGTCGGTCAGTACGTTGCGGAGCTGGGACATCGTGATTTTGCTTTACTCAAATGCTGCCGGGATTGATATCGGCTTCCGCCGGAACAGGCAGCGCGACAAGCACAGCGCGCCCGAGATGATGTTGATTGCTGATGCACAACGCCGGCGCCTCGGTGGCGATAACCCTGGCCCTGGCGCAGGCCAGGGCCACCAGCCCGCCAATGGGCGCCAGGTCGCCGGTACTCGCCCCGACGGCCAGGCAATCCCTGACCGGATCGAGATGGTCGAAATCCGACCCCAGCCCTTCGAGGGCTTCCGTCAGATTGTTTGCGCGGTGGTCGGTGTCGAGAACCGCCGTTTTGATGGCTGAATGCTCGACCCCGGTCACGTCGAGCAAACCGGCCGTCAGCTGAGCGATCAGCTTGCCGGTCACCCGCCCTCCCGCATCGACCGCCTTGTCGCGAAAACCCATGCCGACCCGGGAAATCATGGCGCAAGCTTCCAGCCGGCATCGGTCGATCAGGGGTTTGCCGGCAAGCAACAGGGCCACCCCGCCCTCGCCGGGTATCTGCCGCTGCTGGTGTTCGGCTGTAAACAGCCGTCCCCCGCCGAGTCCTTGCGCAACACCCTGTTCATCGACCCCCGACACGACACCGAGCAGCAAGATCAATTCCCCGCTTGATGGATCGCGGTTGACGCGCAGGTTGATGTCATCCAATACCTGCATGGCCTCAAGCTCGCCGCTCGCCGGCACCATGGATATATCCGGCGGGTTCTCTCCCGGCAATGCCGACAAGCCGGCCTGCAACCAGGCCTTCATGACCGTCAGGTCGATGCCTTTCCAGGCAGCGGGCACCACCCAGACCACCCTCAGGGTGGGCGAAACACCCTCTCGCCCAAGAACTTCCGGCAACCTGTCGTTCACCATGTCGAGCAGTCGTTCGAGCAGCGACAACGAACGCACGATCTGCTCGCGCTCCGACAGCTCGCCCAACTGGACCGCGCGACGCAAGCTGCGCTCGCGCATCGCATCGACATCCAGATCCGGCACCTCGGCCAGGAATACCGGAAAACCCGAGTCGTCGGTCAAGCGCGAGCTGGGTTCAGGGCGCTTGCCCTCCTCGACGGCGGCCAGCGTTTCGTCAGCTGAAGCCCCTGCCGAAGTGACGATGTAGCCATCAATCATGGCGATCGTGAAGCCGCGCTCCGCCGCCTCGGACTTCGCCGCCGTCAGCGCCAAAGGGTCGTCGTCGCGCGCGGTGGGTGCAGCCGGCTGCGCGGGCGCCGAAGGCGACTTCAAATGATCGATGAAACCCCGCAACAGGAGATAGCCGCCAACCAGCGCCAGGGGCAAGGCAACAAGATACAAGCCGAGATCGAGCTTGCTCGGCTCGTGGTCGTTGGACTGCCACCAGCCAAGCACCAGCGCCCAGACCAAGGCCAGGGTCAGCAGGCTGCCACCGAGAAGCTTCAATGCCGTAGGCCACATCTTGCCGCCCGCCGGAATCAATCGGTCGTCAGCGACTGGCTGGCAATCAGCGTCGCCCCGCAGGCAGTCTTGTCGCCATGCCGGGCCGCCGGGCGGCCGTCGATCAACGCCGTCGCATCGCCGGTGACGATGGTGGTCACGTTTCCGTGCCCCTTCTTGGGACAAGTCACCTTGTCGCCAACTCTCGCCACCCCCTTGCCGTCGCAATCGCTGGTTTCGGAAGCCGAAACGACCACGCCGCCATGATCGGTCTTGTCACCCAGCACAATAAACGGTCTGCCCATCAAATACCTCTCGGTTTACGTGTATGCCCATCGCGGCAACGCGCTCAGTGCGCCGCTGCCCGTCCAAGAACCCCGGGCCGTCGGAGTTCGACGTGCCCGTAATCCTGCATCTTCCAGTTGCCCCCCCAGGTCAGGCCCACCTGTGCGGCGATTTCGCCGTACAGCTGATAGCCCCGCATAGCCCAGGGGTCTCGCTCGGAAATCACGACCTTTCCATCCTTGAAAAAAGCCGAATCGGCCGCCAGACCGTACTGGTGGTAACTCATGTTCGCTCCGGCCTGCGTCACATGCGCCCCCTGGTCAAACAGTCGGGCCTGGCGCTCCGGGCTCCGATACCCCTCGATGAGAACCATCTCGTAGCCATGGCGCTCCTTCATCAACTTGTAAACAACCAGCAGACGCTGCGTGAACTCCGCATCGAGCAAGCTCCAGTTGCGACTGGCATGAATCGCATCCGGCCGAACCATTTCGACTTCGCGGGTCGTAAAAGCCTCTGGCGGCAAGGGCGGCGGCGGAACCAGCTGCTCCCCCTCGAGCAGCACGGCAATCTGGCGATCGGTAGTACGACCAACCTCGGCAAAATCGAACACGGCCGGCCGATGCACGGCCAAGGCCAGCAATGA
>NZ_CAMFKO010000003.1 GCF_945957265.1 uncultured Dechloromonas sp. | reverse complement strand
GATGATCGAAGGCGATCAGTTCGGACGGGCAGACGAAGGTGAAGTCCAGCGGATAGAAGAACAGGACGACCGGCTTGCCCTTGAATTGCGACAGCTTCAGTTCCTTGATTTCATTGTTGCCATAGACGGCGGTCGCGGTGAAATCGGGGGCTTGCTTGCCAACGAGAACGGCCATTGGAAACTCCTTATCGTGATTGGTTTCAAGGTTGGGGGGAAACATTCAATTTAGCGAAGCGGGCATGCCATGTCAAACCAATGACGCGCTGCAGCAAGGGTGAACACGCTGTTTTGACTTGCCTGTCATGGCCGGGTCGCTGGCATAATCCATTCATGAAAATAACGAATGCCGAGCAGGCTGGCGGAGGGGCCGGACCATGCTGAAGGCGCTGGTCTTTCTGCCGGTGGTGGGCGCAGCCCTGCTGGCGGTCATGCCGGCGCGGCGCGCCTTGCCCCTGTGGCAGGCGGCCATGGTATTCGCGCTGGCGGCGCTGGCTTACGCGCTATGGCTGGCCAGCCGCTTCGATCCGGCCGGCGCGGCGGTGCAGATGTTCGAAAGCCGGGCCTGGAACGTCCGCCTCGGTTCGTACTTCGCCCTGGGCGTCGACGGCATCTCGCTGGCCATGGTGCTGCTCGCAGCCTTGCTGTCCTTGATCGCCGTGCTGGTGTCGCGGCGCATGGAAGAGGGTGCGCGGCTCTATTTCGTGCTGGTGCTGTTGCTCGAGTCGGCCATGTTCGGCGTGTTCACGGCGCGCGACTGGTCGCTGTTCTACGTCTTCTGGGAAGCGACGCTGCTCCCGCTGTTCTTCCTGATCGACCGCCTGGGCGGGCCGAACCGGCAGCGCGCAGCGCTCAACTTCTTCCTGTATACGCTGGGCGGCTCGGTGTTCATGCTGGTCGCCCTGCTTTTCCTCTACGACGCGGCGCCGGGCCACAGCTTCGCGATGGCCGACATGGCGGCCGGCGGGCGCGGCTTGCCGCTGAACACGCAACTGCTGATCTTCGCCGGCCTGTTCATCGGCTTCGGCGTCAAGATGCCGGTCTTCCCGCTGCACGGCTGGCTGCCGCTGGCCCACGTCGAGGCACCCAGCCCGGTGTCCATCTTGCTCTCCGGCGTGCTGCTCAAGATGGGTGCCTACGGGCTGATCCGAGCCGCCGACACGCTGCCCGCCGCGCTGCTGGCGACGCAGGACTGGCTGGCCATCCTCGCCTTCGTCAGCCTGCTCTACGGCGGCATCCTGGCCTGGCGGCAGCAGGACCTGAAGGCGATGGTCGCCTACTCGTCGATCTCGCACATGGGCGTCGTGCTGCTCGGCATCGCCACGCTGAACGTCACTGGCCTGACCGGCGCCGTGGTGCAGATGGTGGCGCACGGGCTGACCGCCGGCACGCTGTTCCTTGTCGTCGGCCTGCTCTACCAGCGCACGCACAGCCGCGACCTGGCCGACTACGGCTCGCTGCTCGGCCGGGCGCCGCGCTTCGCCTTCTTCGTCGCTTTCGGCCTGCTCGCCGCCATCGGCCTGCCGGGCAGCGCCGGCTTCATCGCCGAACTGCATGCCCTGGTCGCCGGCTACGCCCGCTGGGGCGGCTGGGTGATCCTGCTCGGGCTGGCCATGCTGGTCGGCGCCGCCTACAGCCTGCGCGTCATCGGCCGCCTGTGCCTGAAAGGGGAGGGCATGGCGCTGGCCGACATGACGCGCACGGAAACCTTCGCCGCGGGCTTGCTGGCGGCCTGCATCGTGACGCTCGGCTTGTGGCCGGCCCCCCTGCTCGAGCTGGTGGCGGGCAGCGTGGGCCTGGTGGCCGGACGCTTCGGGGCATGACATGAGCGGCCAGTGCGACCTGCCCATCCGCGAGCGCCTGGCCGCCTGGATCGAGCATCTGACGCATGTCCTGCCGGCGCAGGCGCCGATCCGCGATTTCGTCCATCACAATACCCTGCACGGCTTTCAGCACCTGCCCTTCGACGAGGCCCTGGCCGCCGCGCATCGGCTGACCGGGGCGCTCGTCCATTGGCCGGAAGGCCGCTTCCGCGAGTGCTTTGAGCAAGGACGGGTGACCCTGGACGACCTGTCGGCGGCGCTCGACGACGCGGGTGTCGCCGACCTCGACGCGGAGATCGTGCGCGGCCTGAACCGGCGCGATGTCCTGCTGGCCAGCCTGCTGGCCGGCGACGAGGAGGCCGGGGCGCAGCGCGTCGCGTGGCTGCGGCGCGAAGGGCAACTCGCCGACGACAGCTTGTTCCGGCATTGCGCGTCGGCGCTGGCATCGCTGCCCGCGGCGGACGGGCCGGACGCGGGGCAGGCGCTCTGCGCCGGGGTCGGTGCGACACGGACATGGCGCGGCCTGCTCGCCGAGGTGTGCGGCGAGGATGTGCTGGAGCGGACGCGGAGCATTCTGCAGCGCCATCTCGCGGCCCACCTCGATCTCGGCGTTGCCGCCTGGCGCAACCCGGCGCGGGAGCGGGGCTTCTTCGCTGCCTGGCGGGCCAGCGCCGGTCTCGACCTGGCCTGGGAGCTGGACGAATTGCCCAACGTCCGCGACGAGATACTGCATTTGCCGGACGACCCGCTCGATGTCCTGCTCGACGAGCTGCCGCGCCTGCTGCCGGACGAAAGCCTCTGGCATGGCTACCTGGAGCGGCTCAGCCTCGAATTGCCCGGCTGGTCGGGGATGTTCCTGTGGCGCGACCGCAATCCGGCGCGCGGCGACGGCACGCCGGTCGCCATGCTCGACTACCTGACCGTGCGCGTTCTCCTCGAGCGCCTGCTGGCCGACGATCTGGTACGCCGCCTGGTCGGCTGGCCGATGGGCGTGGCCGAGTTGCCGGCGCATTTCCAGGCCCGCCCGGACGAACTGCTGGTGCGGCGGGCGGCGCACGAGGCGGGCTTGCCGGAGGATCTGCTCGGGCAGGCGGCAAGCCTGGTCGAGCAGGCCCGGGCCGGCCATGTCGATGAGGCGGCCTGGCAGGCGCTGGCCGAAAGCCTGCGGCCGGCGCTGCTGGGCGTGCAGGCGGACGGGGCGGCCTGGCGCTTGTCGGCGCTGCTCGGGCAGCTCGGCCTGGTGCCCGGCGATGTCGATGCCCTGGGCGCGCCGGGTCTCGCCCGGCTGCTGGACTGTTCGGCCAGCCTGAAGGCCTTGCAGCGCGGCCAGGTCTGGCTGCTCGCCTACGAGCGGCATTATCGCGAGCAGCTGTTTTCGGCGCTGACGGCCAACCATCCGCGGCGCCGTTCGTCGGCCGGGCCGTCGGCCCAGGTGGTGATGTGCATGGACGATCGCGAAGAAGGGACGCGGCGCCACCTCGAGGAGATCGCGCCGGATATCGAGACTTTCGGGGCGGCGGGCTTCTTCGGCGTGCCGATGTACTGGCAGGGGCTGGATGACGCCGGCCGGAGCGCCCTGTGCCCGGTCGTCGTCCAGCCGCGCCACCTGATCCGCGAGTTGCCGGCGCCTGGCGCCGAGGCGCTGGCCGGGCGACGGGCGGCGCGGCGGGAGCGGCGCCTGCGCTGGCGCGAACGCTTCTACCAGGCGACCCGGCGCCGGGCGCTGGCCGGCCCGCTGCTGGCCGCGCTGGGCGGCGTGCCGGCGCTGGCCGCGTTGACGGCGGCGACGCTCGTGCCCGGCTGGTTTACCGAAACCCGCCGGCGCTGGCGGGAGCAGTTCGAGGGCCGGGTGCCCACCCGCCTCGCCCTGACCGCCGAAGGGGCCGATCCGGCAACGCCGGAGCAGCCTCGCCCGGGCTGGAGCGAAGACGAGCAGGTCGAACGGGTCGCGGCCTTCCTGCGCATGATCGGCCTGACCCGCGATTTCGCGCCGCTGGTCGTGATCTTCGGGCACGGCTCGAGCAGCCAGAACAACCCGCATCTGTCGGCCTACGATTGCGGAGCCTGCTCCGGCCGGCATGGCGGGCCCAACGCGCGTGTTTTCGCGGCGCTGGCCAACCGGCCGGAAGTGCGCGCCGGCCTGGCCGGCCGCGGTCTGCACATTGGTGACGGCACCTGGTTCCTGGCGGCCGAGCACGACACCTGCGACGACGGCGTCGAATGGTACGACCTCGATCAGGTGCCGCCTGCCTTCCAGCCCGCCCTCGACGTCCTGGTCGGGCAGGTCGGCGAAGCGTGCCGGGCGCATGCCGCCGAACGCTGCCGCCGCCTGGCTTCGGCGCCGCTCCGGCCGACGCCGTGGCAGGCGCGCCGGCACATGCTCGGCCGCGCCGGCGACATTTCGCAGGCCCGTCCCGAACTGGGGCACGCGACGAACGCGGCGGCCTTCATCGGGCGCCGGCAGATGAGCCGCGGGCTGTTCCTCGATCGCCGGGTGTTCCTGATTTCCTACGACCCGACGACTGATGACGCCGGGGGGCACATCGTCGAAGGCATCCTCCTCGCGGCCGGCCCGGTCGGGGCGGGGATCGCGCTGGAATACTATTTTTCGTCGGTCGACAACGAGCGTTTCGGTTGCGGCTCGAAGGTGACGCACAACCTGACCGGTTCGTTCGGCGTGATGGAGGGCGCGGATTCCGACCTGCGCACGGGGCTGCCCTGGCAGATGGTCGAAATCCACGAGCCGATGCGCCTGCTGGTTGTCGTCGAGCAGACGACGGACGTGTTGAGCGCCATCGTGCAGCGCCAGCCTGCCTTGCAGGAACTGGTCGGCAACGCCTGGATCGTCGTCGCCGCGAAGGACCCGGAGAGCGGTGCCATCCGGCGCTATTGCCCGCGCCGTGGCTGGCTGCCGTGGTCGGGCTCCGCCGTGCTGCCACAGGTGGCGCGCTCGGCTGACTGGTTCGCCGGCGAGTCGGAAGCGCTGGCGCCGGCGATCATCCTCGGCGGGGTGCGATGAAGACGCTGCTCGATCATCTCGCCGACTGGGTCTGGCTGGTGCCGGTCCTGCCGCTGCTGGCCGTCGTCGTCACCGGCGCCCGCGTGCTGCTCGGCCGGGCGGTCGGCGATGCCGCCGAGCCGCTGACGGCGCGCCTGGCTTCGCTGGCTGCCTTCGGCGGGCTGGCCCTGATGCTCGCCATCGACGCGCTGGCGCTGGCGCACGGTGCGCCGGGGCATCGCCGGCTCGGCCACTGGTTCGGCAACGGCAACTGGGAGGCGAGCTTCTCGTTCATGCTCGACCCGCTGTCGCTGATCCTGGGCACGCTGACCGCGCTGATCGGCTGGCTGGTCACCCGTTTTTCGGCCAACTACCTGCACCGCGAGGCCGGTTTCCACCGCTTCTTCATCGCCCTGGGTTTCTTCCTGGCCGGCATCCAGTTCGTGCTCCTCGCCGGCAACGGCCTGCTCGCCTTCGTCGGCTGGGAGATGTGCGGCATCTCGTCCTTCCTGCTCATCGGCTACGCCTGGCATCGCCCGGTGGCCACCGGCAATGCGCTGTTCGCCTTCGTCACCAACCGCGCCGGCGATGCCGGCTTCCTGCTCGCCCTCGGCCTGGCGGCGGCCTGGCTCGGCGGCTTCGAATGGACGGCGCTGTCGCGGGCCAGGGAGATCAGCGTGGTCAACGACCGCCTGCTGGTCATCGGCTTCGTCATCGCCGCGCTCGCCAAGTCGGCGCAACTGCCGTTCACCGCCTGGATCACCCGGGCGCTGGAAGGGCCGACGCCGTCGTCGGCCATCTTCTACGGCGCGGTGATGGTGCATGCCGGCGTCTATCTGCTGCTCCGCCTGGAGCCGTTGCTCGTCCAGGTGCCGGACGTCATGGTCGGCCTGGTCGTTGCCGGTGCGCTGACGGCGATCTACGCCTGGCTGTGCGGGCTGGTGCAGACCGACGTCAAGTCGGCGCTGATCTTCGGCGTCGTCTTCCAGGTGGCGCTGATGTTCGTCGCCATCGGCCTGGGCTGGACGACGCTGGCCCTGGTCCATCTGTGCCTGCATGCCGGCTGGCGCATCTGGCAATTCCTGCTCGCCCCGTCGTGGCTGAGCATCACCCGCGAGCGGCCACCGCTGCCGCCGGCCTGGCTGCGCCAGAACCAGCTGCTGTACACCATCGCCGTGCAGCGTTTCTGGCTGGACAAGCTGGCGCAGACGCTGCTCGTCGAGCCGACCCAGTCGTTCTCGCGGGACGCGCGCGGGCTGGAGGAGCATTTCATCGACCGCGCCATCGGCCAGCCCGGGCACGGCAAGGCGCTCCACCACGACCGGCCGCTGGTTCGCGTCGACGGGCTGCCCGGCCGCCTGCTGGCCTCGCTTTCCGACAGCCTGCAGCACATCGAGTACCGCCTGCTGCTGCGCGGCAAGGGGGGCGCCGCCGAGAGATTGCTGCATCGCGCCGGCGCCTACCTGCGGACCGTGGAAGGCCTGCTCGAGCAGCCGCGCTACCTGATGATGGCGGTGATGGCGACTTTCGTGGTGATCCTGTGAGCGGCGCGACCTTCGGCGGTTTTACGGAAATTCTCTGGCAGCGGCAGGCCGCGCTGCCCTGGCTGCTCCTGCTGCAGCTGCTGCCGCTGCTCGGCGCGGCGCTGGTCTTCGCCTTCAAGGAGCGGACGACGGCCGTCGTGCTCGGCAAGGTGTTCGCGCTGGGCGAACTGCTGCTTGCCATCGTCGCCGTCGCCCATCTCGATCCGACCTCGCCGGCGCTGCAGCTGGCCGAGCGTTTCGCGCCGCTGGCCTACCATGTCGCGGTCGACGGCCTGAGCATGGTCTTCATCCTGTCGGCGGCCCTGCTGACTTTCCTGATGACGCTGTACGGCATGAGCCGCGGCATGATTTCGCCGGGCCGCCTGTTCGCCGTGCTGCTCATCGCCGAAGCCGGGCTGGTCGGCATGCTGGTGACCGTCAACGTTGCCTGGTTCGCCGCCTTCTCGGGGCTGGAGCTGTGGGCGGTGGTCTACCTGCTGCGCCGCTGGGCCTCGTCGCGCGCCGAAATCCAGGCGCTGGCCCGTTTCGTCCAGTACCAGGGCTTCGGCTGGCTGCTCTTTGTTGCCGGTTGCGTGGTGCTCGGCTGGGGGCATGCCGAGGCGACCGGCGGGCGGTGGAGCTTCGACCTGTTCGACCTGGTCGGCGCCATCCCGGTCGGCAAGTTCCAGACGGCGGCCTTCTACCTGCTGTTCTACGGCCTGGCCGTGCGCACGCCGCTTTTTCCGCTGCACGGCTGGCTGCCCAACATGGCGCAGCACGGCCTGATCGCCGTCGCGCCGGCACTGATGGTCGGCGTCAAGGTCGGCATCTACGGCATGCTGCGCTTCGTCCTGCCGCTGACCCCGGCGGCGGTGCAGACCTGGCAGCCCTATGTCGTCGGCTTCGCCATGGCCGGCGTTTTCTTCACCGCGGCGCTCGCCTTCCGGCAGACCAACCTGCGCCGCCTGCTCGCCTTCGCCGTGGTCAGCCATACCAGCCTGCTCGTCATCGGCCTGTTCAGCCTGCACGAGGCGGGCATCCAGGGAACGGTGCTGCTTGCCGCCAACTTCGGGGTGGCGGTGACCGGCATGTGGTTCATCGTCGGCTTCGTCTTCCGGCGCACCGGGACGACCGAGCTGCACGAGCTGTCCGGCCTGTTCGAGCGCATTCCCTTCCTCGCCATCGCCTTCCTGGCTTTCGGCCTGGCCATCGTCGGCATGCCGGGAACGCCGGGCTTCGATGCCGCCCACCTGATCCTGGAAGCGTCCATCGACCAGTTCGGCGCCTTGTCCACCGTCGCCACCGCGCTCGGCAACGTCGCCGCGGCCGGCTTCCTGCTCTGGGCCTTCCAGCGTGCCTTCCTGTCGCAGGCCAAGGCCGGCGGCCACGATGTCGACCGCACGCTGCCCATGGAGTACGTGGTCGGCGGCATCGCCCTGGCCGCCATGCTGGCCATCGGCTTCTTCACCGAACCCTGGCTGTTCCTGACCGAGACGGCAAGCAAGGCCGCGGCGGCGAGGTTCTTGCGATGACGTTGCCGCTGCTCTCGCTGCTCATTTTCCAGCCCCTGCTGGCGGCCGTCTTGCTGTGGCTGCTGCCGGCCCGCCGGGCACGTCAGCTGGCGGCATCGAGCCTGCTCGTGTCGCTGGCGCTGGGCGTCGCCGCGCTGCTCGCCTACGAGCCGGCCGGGGCGCGCTTCCAGTTGCTTGAAAGCTATGCCTGGATCGCCAGCCTGAACGTGCACTACCGGGTCGGCGTCGATGGCCTGTCCATCCTCTTCCTGCCGGCGACGGCGCTGCTTTTCCTCGGTTCGCTGGTGGCCTGCTGGAATGCCGTGCAGGAGGCACCGCGTTTCCATTACGGCCTGCTGCTGATCCTGCAGGCGGCGACCTTCGGCATCTTCTGCGCCCTCGATACGGTGTTCTTCTTTGTTTTCTGGGAACTGACCCTGGTGCCGCTGTATTTCCTGCTCGGGCGCTGGGGCGTCACGGCGGGCGCTGCCGCGGCGGCGACGCGCTATTTCCTGATCATGCTGGCCGGCGGCATTCCCCTGCTGCTCGCCTTCGTCATCCTGGCCACCAGCCAGGCGGTGCCGACCTTCGACCTGACGACGCTGCTCGCCGTGCCGCTGGCACGGCGGACGCAGACGGCGGTGTTCCTGCTCTGCCTGGTCGGTTTCGGGCTCAAGGTGCCGCTGGTGCCGCTGCATACCTGGCTGCCGCAGTTCGCGCTGGCCGCGCCCGGCTCGCTGACGGCGCTGTTGGTCGGCCTCAAGCTCGGCGCCTTCGGCCTGATCCGCTTTGCCATACCGCTGGCGCCCGACGCCGCGCTCGACCTGCACTGGCTGCTCGCCGGCCTGGGCACCGTGGCCATCCTCTACGGGGCGGTCGGCATGCTGGCGCAGAGCAACATGCGCGTCAGCCTGGCCTATGCCAGCATCTGCCACGTCGGCCTGGCTGTGCTCGGCCTGGCTTCCTACACGGCACAGGGGGCGCAGGGCGCGGTGTCGCTGCTGCTCAGCTTTTCGGTGGCCACCGGCGGCGCTTTCCTGCTGCTCGAGTTCCTGCGTCAGCGCACCGGTTCCAACGACATCCATGCCCTGGGCGGTGCCGCGAAAACGATGCCGCTGCTCGCCACTGGCTTCCTGATCTGCGGCCTGGCCGGGGTCGGCATGCCGGGGACGAGCAGCTTCCCGGGCGAGTTCATGCTCATCATCGCCGCACTGCAGAGCCACACCGGGGCCGGCATGGCCGCCCTGTTCGGGCTGTCCATCGCCGCCGGCGGCTTCCTGGCGCTTTACCGCAAGGCTTTCTTCGGGCCGGCGGACAAGGCGGGCGTGGCGCAGGCCAGCGACCTGCGGCCGCGCGAATGGGCGGTGCTGGTCGCGCTGATCGTCATGATCATCAGCATCGGCATCTATCCCGGGCCGTGGATAGAGATCGTCCGCCCGGCGGCCGAGGCCTGGGCGGCGGGATTGAACCGCTGAGGTTCAGGCCTTCTTGACGAATTCCGACTTGAGCTGCATGGCGCCGATGCCGTCGATCTTGCAGTCGATGTCGTGATCGCCCTCGATCAGGCGGATGTTCTTGACCTTGGTGCCGACCTTAACCACCGACGAGGAGCCCTTGATCTTCAGGTCCTTGATGACGGTGACCGAGTCGCCGTCCTGCAGCAGGTTGCCATTGGCGTCCTTCCAGACGCGCTTTTCCTCGACCGCTTCAAGCGCCTTTTGCGGCCATTCATGGGCGCATTCGGGGCAGACGAAATTGTCGCCGTCCTCGTAGGTGTATTCGGAGTTGCATTGCGGGCATTGGGGCAGGGCGCTCATGGGAATTCCTTGTCAATAATCTTCTTCGGAGCCGCCCATCAGGTCGGGCAGCAGGATGTAGGCGCGTTGCAGCGCATGGCTGAGATCCGGGCAGACGTTGTCGTCGCCGAGATGGTCGATGAAGCCGGAGCGGTAGAGCAGCGAGCCGGGTTGCGAGTTGAGGCCGCAGACGATCAGCGTGCAACCGCGCTTCTTCAGTTTGTCGAGCAGGCTTTCCAGGCCTTCGAGGCCGGTGGTGTCGAGCTGGATCAGCTGCGTCATGTCGAGGATGACCACCTCGGGGTGGCCGGCTGCCGGGTCGAGCAGGGCCTCCAGCTTGTTGACCGCGCCGAAGAACAGCGAGCCGAAGAGCTGCCAGGCGGTGACCCGCATGCTGCCGTCCGGGTACAGGAAGCGCGGTTCGGAGGCTTCCTCGCGCAAGGGGCGGCGCTCGACGCGGGTCAGTTCCGACATGCGGTAGATGAAGAACAGGCTGGCCAGCACCATGCCCAGTTCGACGGCGATGGTCAGGTCGAACAGCACGGTGACGAAGAAGGTGGCAAGCAGGATGATCCGGTAGTTGTACGTATAGCGTTTCAGTTCGACGAATTCGTGCCACTCGCCCATGTTGATGGCGACGACCATGACGATGGCCGACAGTGTGGCGAGCGGCACGTAGGCGGCGAGCGGGGCGGCGAGCAGGACGATGCCGAGCAGCACGGTGGCGTGGATGATGCCGGCGATCGGCGTCCGCCCGCCGGTCTTGACGTTGGTCGTCGTACGGGCGATGGCGCCGGTGGCGGCGAAACCGCCGAACAGCGGGGCGGCGATGTTGGCCAGTCCCTGGGCGACCAGTTCCTGGTTGGGGTCGTGGCGGTCGTCGATCTGGCTGTCGGCGACGCGGGCCGAGAGCAGCGATTCGATGGCGCCGAGCAGGGCGATGGTGATGGCCGGCGAGATCAGCTTGCCGAAGTCGTGGATCGACAGGCTGGGTAATCCGAAACCGGGCAGTTCCTGCGGAATGCCATGGAAGCGGCTGCCGATGGTTTCCACCGGCAGGTCGAAAAGGAAGGAAACCAGCGTACCGACGATGAGGACGACGAGCGGCCCCGGCGCCCGGCGCAGGATGGCGATGCGTTGGGCCAGCCAGTTGTAGGAGAGCAGGAAGGCGAAGCAGGCCGAGGCCAGGCCGAGGGTCGGCAGGTCGACGGTGTGCGCGTAGGCGGCCAGGGTCTTGATGCGGAGGAAGAATTCGGCCGGCAGGCTGTCGATTTTCAGGCCGAAGAAATCCTTGATCTGGGCCATGAAGATGACGACGGCGATGCCGTTGGTGAAGCCGATGACGACGGTGACCGGGATGAAGCGGATGAGCTGCCCCATGCGCGCCAGCCCCATGGCGAGCAGGAAGATGCCGGCCAGCATGGTGGCGCCGAGCAGGTTGGCAAAACCATGGACGGCGACGATGCCATAGACGATGGGGATAAAGGCGCCGGTCGGGCCGCCGATCTGCACCCGCGAGCCGCCCAGTGCCGAGGTCAGGAAACCGGCGACGATGGCCGTCCAGATGCCGGCCGTCGGCGAGCAGCCGGAAGCGATGGCGAAAGCCATGGCCAGCGGCAGGGCGAGGACACCGACCGTGATCCCCGCAGCGAGATCCTTGCCCAGTTGCGCCCGGTCATAGCCGGGCAGGCAATCGAGGAGCTTGGGGCGGAAGGCGATTTTCATGGCACGCGCTCGGGGAATAAGCGCTGCATTATATGAGCGTGCGATTAATCGTCAATGTTAATCATATGTTAACATGGTGCGATATAAATCCGACAAGAGCGACGCATCATGGAGAACCGCACCGCCCGCCTGACCCTGTTGATCGACCCGCGCAAGAAGAAGCTGTTCGAGGAAATCTGCAGCGAACATGACCTGACCTCGTCGCAGGTCGTGCGCCGGCTGATCCGGCAATACATCATCGACAACGCCGGCAATCGCGAATTGCCCGAGTGGCTCAAGCCGGGCAGCAAGGCCGAGTAGCCCGCCGCGCGGCGGGCTATTGCGTTTCGTCCTTGGGGCGGACCTTGTCTGGGTGTTGGGCGGCAATGTAGGCGTCGTAGCGCGCCTGCAGTTCGGGTGCCTGCTTGGCGATTTCGCGCAGGATGCGGGCGACCGCCCAGATCATGATCACGACGCCACCGGCGGCGCACGCCACGGCTTCCGCCATAGAGGTCGGGAAGTTGGCGAGGATGGCCGCCTTGCCCGCGGCGAACCAGCTGGCACCGATGCCGACGCACGAAAGCCCGAAGACATCGACCAGGGCGTAGCCCAGGATGGGGCCGGTCAGGCGGGGGCGAGGCGGGCGTGTCACGGAGTTGAGCATGCTGGGTGGTCCTTCTTGTGTGACAAAAAAATCTTCCGGGGGGTCTTGACAAGCGTCGGTCAGGCCGTGAGTTATGCACAGAAGCGAAATTGCCTGGTTCGACTTGACAATTCAATGATGTTGAATTTGTTGTTTTGTCGTTGTGTGCCACTAACCTATTTTAAATCAATGGCTTATGCTTGCGCCCAAGTTTCAGGCAGGGTAAGGAAAGTCCTTGTGAAACGGTGACTTAGTGCGTGTCGCCCAGTTTCATTCACAGAGTTATCCACAGATTTTGTGGATAGTTTGAAAAGACCAAATCCTGGGGGTGGATTGGGCGTCTAAGTTAAAGTGATACTTGAAGTAAAAGGGCTGGATTGCTGCGCTGCAGCAGGAATGCGGCCTTCATGTCGGGCCACATTCCCGCGCTTCGGATTACTTGACTCGCATGCCCGGCTGAGCGCCCGAATCCGGCGACAGCAGGAAGAGTCCCGGCGTTTTGCCATCCGTGTCGGAGGCGGCGAGGACCATGCCTTCCGACAGGCCGAACTTCATCTTGCGCGGCGCCAGGTTGGCGACCATGACCGTCAGCCGGCCGACCAGTTGGGCCGGATCGTAGGCCGCCTTGATGCCGGCGAAGACGTTGCGTGTCTTTTCCTCGCCGACGTCCAGGGTCAGGCGCACCAGCTTGTCGGCTCCTTCGACGTGCTCGGCGTTGGCGATGCGGGCGATGCGCAGATCGACCTTCATGAAGTCGTCGATGCTGCACAGCCCGTCGGTGGCCGGGGCAGGCGCCGCCTTGGCGTCCTTGGCCGCCTCCTTCTGCTGGTGTTCGCCGTGGCGCTGCTGCGACTGCTGCTCCGGCGTCGGGGCCAGCGATTCCCGGTTGGCTTCGACCAGCTTCTCGATCAGCTTCGGATCGACGCGCGTCATCAGGTGCTCGTAGGCATTGATGGTGTGGCCGGCGGCGAGCAGGCTCCGGACATCGCTCCATGCCAGCGGCGCGATGTTCATGAATTGTTCGACCTTGGCGGCGACCACCGGCAGGATAGGCTTGAGCAGCACGGTGAGCAGGCGGAACAGGTTCAGCGCGTTGGTGCACGCAGCGTGCAGTTCGACCTCCTTGCCTTCCTGCTTGGCCAGTTCCCACGGCTTGACGCTATCGACGTACTGGTTGGCGGCATCGGTCAGCGCCATGATCTCGCGCATGGCCTTGCCGAATTCGCGCGCTTCGTAGAGCTCGGCGATGCGCGGCGCGGCTTCCTGGATGGCCTGGATGGCCGGCAGGTCGGCGGCGGCCGGGGCGAGCTGGCCGTTGAAGCGCTTGGCGATGAAACCGGCCGAGCGGCTGGCGATATTGACGTACTTGCCGACCAGGTCGGAATTGACGCGGGCGCAGAAGTCCTCGAGGTTGAGATCGATGTCTTCCATGGTCGCCGACAGCTTGGCGGCGTAGTAGTAGCGCAGCCATTCCGGATTCAGGCCGGTCTTGATGAAGCTCTCGGCGGTGATGAAGGTGCCGCGCGACTTGGACATCTTGGCGCCATCGACGGTCAGGAAGCCGTGCGCGAAAATCTTCGTTGGTGTGCGGAAGCCGGCATGCTGCAGTTCGGCCGGCCAGAACAGGGCGTGGAAATACAGGATGTCCTTGCCGATGAAGTGGTACAGCTCGGTCTGTGAATCGGGCTTGAAGTATTCGTTGAAATCGAGGCCCTTCTTGGCGCACAGATTCTTGAACGAACCCATGTAGCCGATCGGCGCGTCGAGCCAGACGTAGAAGTATTTGCCCGGCGCATCGGGAATCTCGAAGCCGAAATACGGTGCGTCGCGCGAGATGTCCCAGTCGGTCAGCTTGTTGTCGCCCGGGGCGCCCAGCCATTCCTGCATCTTGTTGGCGGCTTCGTTCTGCAGCACGCCGCTGGCGGTGTATTGGCGCAGGAAAGCCTCGCAGCGCGGGTCGGAGAGCTTGAAGAAGTAGTGTTCCGAGTTGCGCAGTTCCGGCTTGGCGCCGGAGATGGCGGAGAACGGTTCGATCAGGTCGGTCGGTGCATAGGCGGCGCCGCACACCTCGCAGTTGTCGCCGTACTGCTCCTTGGCGTGGCACTTCGGGCACTCGCCCTTGATGAAGCGGTCGGGCAGGAACAGTTGCTTGACCGGGTCGAAGTACTGCTCGATGGTGCGCACCTCGATCAGGCCGGCCTCGCGCAGCTTCAGGTAGATGTCGTTGGCGCATTCCCGGGTTTCCGGCGAATGCGTGCTGTAGTAATTGTCGAAGCCGACGTGGAAGCCCGAGAAGTCGCGGTAGTGCTCGCCATGGACGCGCTCGATCAGCTGCTCCGGCGTGATGCCTTCCTTTTCCGCGCGCAGCATGATCGGCGTGCCGTGGGTGTCGTCGGCGCAGACATACCAGCACTCGTTGCCGGCCATTTTCTGGAAACGCACCCAGATGTCGGTCTGGATGTACTCGACCAGGTGGCCGAGGTGGATGGCGCCGTTGGCATAGGGCAGGGCGGAGGTGACAAGGATCTTGCGCGGCATGGGAGGCGAGTCTTGAAAGATAAAGCGCGATTTTACCGCGATGGCGCGTAGACGTTGCGGCAAACGCGGCCGGGAGGGCTCAGACTTGCTTTGTTAAGAAAGGTAAACGAATGTGTACGATTGGTGAAATTGAGCTTGGCATCGTTGCTGAAACCTGCTTGAGGGGGCAGAATCTGCCGCGGATTTGGGAGGAATTATGAATTTCGCTGTAGTTGAAGATAGCCGGAGTCAGGCCGAGGTATTGAAGGCCTTGTTGAAGAGCGAGGGGCATCAGGTGGAGGTTTTTCCTGATGGCGGCTCGTGTCTCGAGGCAATCGGGAGCCGCAGCTTCGATTTTTTCGTCATCGACTGGAACCTGCCGGACATGGGCGGTGACGAGGTGCTCAAGCGTGTTCGTGAACAGTGTGGCTGGGATGTGCCGGTTGTCTTCTGCACCGGGCGTACCGACGAGGAGGCGGCCGCCGATATTCTCCGCCTCGGCGCCGATGACTACATCCCGAAACCGATTCGCTACATGGAGTTCATGGCGCGTATCCACGCCCTCCTGCGCCGCCGCAAGCCGCGGGTCAGCACCCTGAACTTCGGGGGCATCGAAATCGATCTCGAGGGGCGCCGCATCCGCCTGTCCGGGGCCGAGGTCGAATTGACCCAGCGTGAATTCGAACTGGCCGTGATCCTGCTCCAGAATATCGGCCGCGTGCTGTCGCGGGACGAACTGCTGACCAGCGTCTGGTCGCGCGATGCCGGGGTCGATACCCGCACGGTCGACACCCATGCCAGCCGCCTGCGCAAGAAACTGGGCCTGGCCGGCGAAAGCGGCCTGATGCTGTCCTCGGTCTATGGGCAGGGCTATCGCCTCGATACGGTGCAGGGAAGCTGATTCGCACCCCGGGTTTCGGTTATACTGGACAAAATTGCTCGGGTATTTCCCGGCCGTCTCCACCCAACCCGGAGTTTTCATGAGTTTTACTGAACAGCAAATCAAGGCTGCGCTTTCTGCTGCGGTCGATCCCAATACCGGCAAGGATTTCGTCGCCGGCAAGGCGCTGAAGAACGTCAAGATCGACGGCGACGACGTCGCCTTCGACATCGAACTCGGCTACCCGGCCAAGACCCAGATCGACGCCATCCGCAAGCAGGTCATCGCCGCCGTGCGCACCGTGCCGGGCGTCGGCAACGTGTCGGCCAACGTCTTCACCAAGATCGTCGCCCACTCGGTACAGATGGGCGTCAAGCTGATGCCGGGCGTCAAGAACATCATCGCCGTGGCCTCCGGCAAGGGCGGCGTCGGCAAGAGCACGACGGCGGTCAACCTGGCCCTGGCCCTGGCCCAGGAAGGCGCCAGCGTCGGCATCCTCGATGCCGACATCTACGGCCCGTCGCAACCGCAAATGCTCGGCCTGGCCGGCCAGCAGCCGGAGTCGAAGGACGGCCAGAGCATGGAGCCGCTGCAGGCCTACGGCGTGCAGGCGATGTCGATCGGCTTCATGGTCGATGTCGAAACGCCGATGGTCTGGCGCGGCCCGATGGTCGCCCAGGCACTCGACCAGCTGCTCGGCCAGACCAACTGGCGCGACATCGACTATCTGATCGTCGACATGCCCCCGGGCACCGGCGACATCCAGCTGTCGCTGGCGCAGAAGGTGCCGGTGACCGGCGCCGTGATCGTCACCACGCCGCAGGACATCGCGCTGATCGACGCGCGCAAGGGCCTGAAGATGTTCGAGAAGGTGAATATCCCCATCCTCGGCATCGTCGAGAACATGAGCATCCATATCTGCTCGAACTGCGGCCACGAGGAGCATATCTTCGGCACCGGCGGCGGCGAGAAGATGTGTTCGGATTACAACGTCGAATTCCTCGGCAGCCTGCCGCTGGAACTGGCGATCCGCGAAATGGCCGATGGCGGCAAGCCGACCGTGGTCGGCGCGCCGGATTCGCGCACGGCCGAGATCTACCGCGGCATCGCCCGCCGCGTCGCGGTGAAGATCGGCGAGAAGGCCAAGGACATGACGTCGAAATTCCCGAATATCGTGGTCCAGAATACGTAATTTGTAGACATTTCCAGCGACAAAGGCGGGTAAAATCCCGCCTTTGTTTTTTGCAGCGCGGAATAGAAGAAATGGCCATCAAATCAGACAAGTGGATTCGCCGCATGGCGCAGGAACACGGCATGATCGAACCGTTCGCGCCGGACCTCGTGCGCGAGGTCAATGGCCAGAAGATCGTCTCCTACGGCACCTCCAGCTATGGCTACGATATCCGCTGCGCCCGCGAATTCAAGGTGTTCACCAACATCAACTCGACGGTGGTCGATCCGAAGAATTTCGATCCCAAGTCCTTCGTCGAAATCGAGTCCGACGTCTGCATCATTCCGCCGAACTCCTTCGCGCTGGCCCGCACCATGGAGTACTTCCGCATCCCGCGCTCGGTGCTCACCGTCTGCCTCGGCAAATCGACCTATGCCCGCTGCGGCATCATCGTGAACGTCACCCCCTTCGAGCCGGAGTGGGAAGGCCACGTCACGCTGGAGTTCTCCAACACCACCCCGCTGCCGGCCAAGATCTACGCCGGCGAGGGCTGCGCCCAGGTGCTGTTTTTCGAGTCCGACGAAATCTGCGAAACCTCGTACAAGGACCGCGGCGGCAAGTACCAGGGGCAGGAAGGCGTCACCCTGCCCAAAATCTGACGTATTCCGGTAACACGATCGACATATTCTTCGACCCGCTGCGGCGGGTCGCCGCTTTTTGAGGATTGAATCCCATGCGCTTTCACTTTCCCGTCATCATCATCGACGAAGACTTCCGCTCCGAGAACGCCTCGGGTCTAGGCATCCGCGCGCTGGCCGAGGCGATCGAAAAGGAAGGCATGGAAGTGCTGGGCGTGACCAGTTACGGCGACCTGACGTCCTTCGCCCAGCAGCAGAGCCGCGCCTCGGCCTTCATCTTGTCCATCGACGACGAGGAACTGGCGCTCGAGCCGGACGAAACGCTGGCCGAGCTGCGTGCCTTCGTCACCGAGATCCGCCACAAGAACGCCGAGATTCCCATCTTCCTGCACGGCGAGACGCGTACCAGCCGGCATATTCCGAACGACATCCTGCGCGAGCTGCATGGCTTCATCCACATGCACGAGGACACCCCGGAATTCATCGCCCGCAACATCAAGCGCGAGGCCAACGCCTACCTCGATTCCCTGCCGCCGCCCTTCTTCCGCGCGCTGACCCATTACGCTGCCGACGGTTCCTATTCGTGGCACTGCCCCGGCCACTCGGGCGGCGTCGCCTTCCTGAAGTCGCCGGTCGGCCAGATGTTCCACCAGTTTTTCGGCGAGAACATGCTGCGTGCCGACGTGTGCAATGCCGTGGAAGAACTCGGCCAGCTGCTCGACCACACCGGACCGGTCGCCGCCTCCGAGCGTAACGCCGCGCGCATCTTCAATTCGGATCACCTGTATTTCGTTACCAACGGCACGTCGACGTCGAACAAGATCGTCTGGCACTCGACCGTGGCGCCGGGCGACATCGTCGTCGTGGACCGCAACTGCCATAAGTCCATCCTGCACGCCATCATGATGACTGGCGCGATTCCCGTCTTCCTGATGCCGACGCGCAACAACTTCGGCATCATCGGCCCGATCCCGAAGAGTGAATTCGCCTGGGAAAGCATCCAGCAGAAGATCGCCGCCAACCCGTTCATCGCCGACAAGAGCGCCAAGCCGCGCGTGCTGACCATCACGCAGTCGACCTACGACGGCATCCTGTACAACGTCGAGGACATCAAGGCCGAGCTCGACGGCAAGATCGACACCCTGCATTTCGACGAAGCCTGGCTGCCGCACGCCGCCTTCCACGATTTCTACGGCGACTACCACGCCATCGGCGCCGATCGCCCGCGCTGCAAGGAGTCGATGGTCTTCTCGACGCAATCGACGCACAAGCTGCTGGCCGGCCTCAGCCAGGCCTCGCAGATCCTCGTCCAGGACGCCGAGAACAACAAGCTCGACCGCGACATCTTCAACGAGGCCTACCTGATGCATACCTCGACGTCGCCGCAGTATTCGATCATCGCCTCGTGCGACGTCGCCGCGGCGATGATGGAAGAGCCGGGCGGCACCGCGCTGGTCGAGGAATCGATCACCGAAGCCCTCGACTTCCGCCGCGCCATGCGCAAGGTGGACGAGGAGTGGGGCGCCGACTGGTGGTTCAAAGTGTGGGGGCCGGATGACCTGTCCGAAGAGGGCATCGAGGAACGCGACGCCTGGATGCTCAAGCCGGGCGAACGCTGGCACGGCTTCAACAACCTGGCCGACGGCTTCAACATGCTCGATCCGATCAAGGCCACCATCATTACCCCGGGCCTTGATGTGGACGGCGACTTCGCCGACGAATTCGGCATCCCGGCCGCCATCGTCACCAAGTACCTGGCCGAGCATGGGGTCATCGTCGAGAAGTGCGGCCTGTACAGCTTCTTCATCATGTTCACCATCGGCATCACCAAGGGCCGCTGGAATTCGCTGGTCACCGCGCTGCAGCAGTTCAAGGACGACTACGACAAGAACCAGCCGCTGTGGAAGGTGCTGCCCGAGTTCGTGCAGAAGAATCCGCGCTACGAGCGGGTCGGCCTGCGCGACCTGTGCACCCAGATCCACACCGTGTACAAGCAGAACGATGTCGCCCGCCTGACCACCGAAATGTACCTGTCCGACATGGTGCCGGCCATGCGTCCGGCCGACGCCTTCGCCAGGATGGCGCACCGCGAGATCGAGCGCGTGCCGGTCGACGAGCTGGAAGGCCGCGTCACCGCCGTGCTGCTGACGCCTTACCCGCCGGGCATCCCGCTGCTCATTCCGGGCGAGCGCTTCAACAAGACGATTTGCAGCTACCTGAAGTTCGCCCGCGAATTCAACGCCACCTTCCCCGGCTTCGAGACCGATGTGCATGGCCTGGTCAAGGGCAAGGACGGCCGCTATTACGTCGATTGCGTGCGCTGAAGGCTTTCGGCGGCGATGAACCTATCCGTTCGCGGGCCGCTTAAACCCGCCGTCCGATCCTTCGGGCAGAACTGGCTTCGAAGCCTGCTGCGCAGATTTTCAGCCCTTCAACCGCGCCACCGGTGTGGCGCGTTGCTGCCTGTGGATTGCTAACCCGGGAGAAGCCTAGCTCAGAGCTGCTTCTGCGGAGCGTTGAGCGGGACCGGTGCATCGTCCGGTTTCCGGCTGCAGAACGCGGGTGTGCGGGCTGAAAACGACTTGCCCTTCTTTGATCGAAATTCGCCAATCTCTCCGAGGTTCGGCCAGATGATCGGAATCAGGACGAACCACCAGCTCCATTCCGCGAATGGAGCAATCGCCAAGCCCTTGAGAATCAGGAACCAGGCCGCCATTCCATACCAGACACCGAATTTCATCCCATTACCTTTTGTTCGCGTAGTTGGGGCTCGCCTGCACAAATATCTTGCGATCTCGGCCAACCTGAGTCCCTAGTCTAGGGAGCGCGGGCGTGGGCGGTAAGATGTCAGAAAGCACAGAAACGCAGTGCACAACGGCAGTCGGAGCAGGACATGCAGCGTCACGCCCAGCTGCGGCGAGAAGCTGACATTCGGGGCGCGCCCAGCTCAAATCGAGAAAGGCGCAAGTTCCATGGTGCTCCATGACTGGCTTGCCTGCGTGCGGGCCGCGATGCGCAGAAAGTCATGGCCAACTTCCAGCACCTCCTGGACATGGAAGTCGCCGCCCGTATTGACGGCTTTCAGTGCCTTGACTCCTTTGGCGGGAACCTTGTTGCGCGGCAAGATGATCTCTACCGAGGTCTTGTCCAGGCTCCCAAATGCGCCTACCGCCAACAAGCCGAACTCGACCAGGTTGCCGCCCTCCCATCGTCCGTCGGCCAGGCGAAGCGGCACAGGCTCGAACTCTCGCGCAACGAAGCGGATACCGGCCTCGGTATGGTGTTCGGATGAATGTTTCACCCAGCGGACCACCCCGGCCGAGAGACCGCGCATGGACGGCAACTCAAACCCGACCAGCACGCCGGGGGAAAGATTCAGATAGCTCGTCCGGTGCAGCCGGATACGGCAGCCGGTATCCGAATAGTCGAGCAGAATGCCGGCGCGGACGCCCTGTTTGATCGGCCTGTCGTATCCCGGTTGCGTGCTGGCCTTCGCTGCCTGAACCAGTGACAAGGCACCGCAAATAAACGGGCTGCCAATGAAGGCGTCCATTCTCGGGCTGTGCCGGTGTGCCGGGAAGCTTCCCCAGCGTTGCGCCAGGACGCGGGGAAGGTCCGGGCACGCAAAGCGCATGCTCGCCCCCTCATTGGCCAGCATATTGGTCGCGGCTTGGCTGACAGGAAGCCATACGACCCGGTTTCTCGGATTGATCTCGGCTTTCCAATTGGCCAGAGGAAGGCCAAGCGCCAGGTCGAAGGCGACCGAGCCATTCGCCCAGGAACTGCCGAGGGCCATGTCATGAAGGGAGTCGGCAATCAAGTAGTCGGCTGCAACGAGCTCCATGGGTTTCATGGAATAGGGGTCGGCCAGCAGGAGCAGGAGCGTGCGGAATAGCTGGGCCGAGAGTGCCTCCTCGGATCTTGCGTGTTCAGCCCCATCCGCTGATCCGGAGGAGAGTTCATGGGCGGCGGCGAGTGCCTGCCAGACGATCGGGAACGCCGCTTCGGAGCGTACCCAGCAAAACATCGCCAGCATCCCGGCAGCTTTGGCTGTACGCACCGCCATGAAACTTGCGGCACCATCCTCGCTCCCCGCTTGCCATTCAGGCGGCGGGTGAGCCAGCGCCTCGCAATAGATATCCAGCAGGGTTTTAAGGAAGGCCACCGTTTGCAATGAGCGGATATCCTGATAACCGGCCGTGGTAATCATGCTGCAGCAGCCATGCAGTTCATCGACCAGGTGGGCTTCCAGTGCACCATGTATCGTCATGACGTACTGCAAATCGTCGGCCGTAAGGCCAGGACGGCGCATGCTTCGCAGGCGCTCCAATTCCTGGGTCGCCAGCGGCAGGGATTGCGGAACCGCTCTCGTGCCGGTGCCCCGCAATAGCTGGAACTTCTGTCTGACCGGCACGGGAACTGGCCGCATCTGCTGGCCCAACGAGAAAATGGGCTCGACAACAGCGGCTTGCGCGACATGTTTGACCAAGGTGGCGGTCATTGACACTCCTTTATTTCTTGGCAATGGTTGACGTCCGAAATGCTGGCAATGCGACTGCACAGCTCCAGCCGCCAGGGCAAGCGAATCATTTCGGCAGGTAGAACGGGATGCGTCGAGCTCAGCAACGCCGGCGGAACAAAATGACCGCCAGCACCAGCAGCCCAATGAACACACTCCACTCGACGATTTGCGCATCCAGGTAGTCAAGCCAGGCCTGGTCGCCGAACTCGACGGTTTCCCGGGCGCGCTCGGCGACGCTGTGGCGGACGGGATAGGCCAGGAACCACAACAGGTTGGCCAGCACGGCCGTTCCGGCCCAGCGAGGAACCGAGTCGCGGTAATAGATAATGGCGCCGATACCGCCCATCAAAATGGGCAGGCTGAGAAAGAAATTGACCACCACAATCGCAAAATTGGCCCCTGCCTGCAAAGCAGACCAATAACCAAGCAAAAATCCCGCGACCGCAGCGCCCGTGGCAAGCCCGGGACCTAGCGCTTCACGAGGTTCGTCCCTGAATAGATACACCCGCTACTCCTTTTCTAGCGTCGCTCCTGATCCCGAAAGACCGGCCTACTGATGATTTCCGATGCTAGTGGATTTGTGCGGCCCCTTGAATCCGTCGGAAGGCATGGGTATTTCGGCATCCTCCGGGGTATGCGTCGGCTTTCCCTTTCGCGGAGGCGTCGTGTCCATGCTTGGTGAGGCAGTGAGGGGAATGGGTACAACCGAGCGATGAGCACCTCGGGGCAGGCGAGATTGTTCCCAGGGTCTCGCGGCCTGGGCCGATGCCCGTTTTTGGGTTTCAGCCAGCGCTATCTGGAGAGCGCGTACCAGTCGGCCAGGATGTTGAGCACGAATTCAGCGCCGCCCTTGCCCTGCGGGTTGCGGCACACTTTTACCAGGGCGCTTTGCCCCTCGCGTTGCCACTGGGACGATTGCGTGCAGGGCGTAGCGGCGGCAGAGGCGCGGAGAACGCCCGGGTTTGATGCCCGATAGTGTTGCGACAATATCGACAGCACCGGCGTCAGTTGCTCGAGCGGACCGTTGATGATGATCTGGCCGACATGTCCGGCACGGGACCGCAGAAACACCTTGGCTTCGTTATTGCCCGCGGTTCGACTGTCCGCATCGAAGGGCAGGACCATGAAGCAGTCCATTGTTTCCGCCGGCTCTGCCTGGCACTCCATCGCCCCGTGGCGCTGTTGCAAGTCGGCAAGGGACATGCCGGCCACTCGCGGCAGAAGAAGCGAAGCCACGGTCTGGGTGGTCGCCAGGGCGTCGGCACAGAACAGCATGCATGCGAAACTCAGTGCAAGGCAGCATCCCCAGGAGGTGCGGGCATGGCTGGCGGGGGCAGGGGAATGCGTTTCATCGCATGGCATCGTTTGATTTCTCGCGGCAACTTCATGGAGGTATTTTCCCCATGATCGTCGCCGTAAAAAATATGCCTGATGACCAATGTCATATGATCAATTCCGCCTGAAAGGCAGGCTGGGAGGCCCGGGAAGCGTCTTGTAATGCATTTGTCATTATTGGTCGGTGTGCCCCGCCAATCGCCAGGAAATTTCCTGGCGTGCTTGTCCGCATGATGTCGACAAGGTCGCGGATTGTCTTCTTGGTGGAGGCGAAGTTGCGGGGGCGAACGGGCCGAGCGGCGTTTCCCGATGTCCGGGCGGTTTTTCTGCGTTGACTTGGCCGGATGATCGGGCCTGTGGCTCCGCTTCCGGCAGCGCAGGCTTCAACGAGACTGGGGCTGCTCGGCGCTACTCTCGAGGGCGCCGCCGCTCAATGCCGCCATCATCGCCTTGGCGCGGCTGCTGGCGTTGTATGCCCGCAGGATGGCGGCCACATAGTTTTTGGCCGTCCCGACCGAGACGCCCAATTCGCGGGCGATTTCCTTGTTCGACCTTCCTTGCAGCATCAAGGTCAGAACCTCCTTCTGGCGCGGCGACATGTCGACCGCATGCACCGGGTCCCGGTTCTTGGGCGGCGATTCGTTGTCCCGGGCAGGTGCCGAATTGCCCGCCCTGTCGTCGGTCAGCAGATCGAAAACCTGGGGGGGGAAATATCGCCCGCCCGCAAATATCAGTCGCAAGGCATTGGTCATCACGCTGACGTTGCTGCTTTTGGGTATGAACCCCAAGGCCCCCGCTCTCAGAAAATCCGCCGCCAGCCGCCAGTCCTCGCAGGCCGAGACGACAACGACGGGTAAGGCAGCCCATTCCGCCTTGAAGTATTCGATTCCTTCGGCGCCATCCGCATCGGGCAAATTAATATCGAGCAGCACCAGATCCAACTCATGCTTGCGCGCACGCATGGTCTGACGTGCTTCGGCCAGTGTTTCGGCCTCAAGCGTTTCAATGTTGGTTCCCGTCAGCACGTCGCCGATTATTTTGCGCATGCCCTCCCGAACGATCTGATGATCTTCGACAATCAGTACGACGCGACGGTTTTCCTGCCAGTAGTCATCCACGTAAGTCACTTCGTATTCGGAAATCGGTTTCTCAATCATGAGCGCTCCTTCCGCTGCTATTTGGTTATTCCCGAGCGCGCCAACGCTTCTTCTCAGTCTATAGCACAAGCGATACCCAAAGTATGTGCATTTTGACACCTGTCCTTGCGCTTGTTTCCTGCCAATAGGCAGCGTGTCGTTTCGGTGGGAATCTGCTTTATGGCACCTTCCCGGCGCGGGCAAGCTGCCTTATATTTTGCAACGTATGACACACCCTGATCCACATCTTCTCACGCCAAGGGACAATCCCGGTTGCCTTGATCAGCCCTTGCCGCAGTGGCTGTCGCATGATCTCATGCAGCAGCTGAATGCCTATGGTTTGGCCAGTGAGCAGGTCAAGGATGCCATCGGGCCGCTTCTTGCCAGCGACCCCGTGCTCAATCTGAATTGGGAAGTGATGGCCAAGGCCATCCAGACTCAAGAACGCCTGTTGCGATCCCTGCGTCAATTTTTGAACCTTCGTGCCTCCAATGCTGACGCCGAACTTCAGCCGACTGACCTGGGGCGAATCGGTGCTCAACTCCGGCGCCAGCATGACGAAAATGCGCCGCATGTGTTTTTTCAGCTACAGGGATTCGACGGTGTTTGCGTGAATTCGCAGCCGGATCGCTTGTTTGACCTGCTTTCCTGTCTCGCCGAGAACGCTGCAACCCATGCGAAAAGTACGATGATGCTAATCGCCAGCGCCTGCCCGGAAGGGGTGAAGGTTGAAGTTGTCGATGATGGAAAGGGTCTGCCGCCCGACATGATCAATATGTTGGGGATGCCTTTCGTTCGGCAAGCCTCCGCCCGTGCCTCGAAGAGAAAAGGACTCGGCCTGGGTATTTATATCGCGGCCAAAAACGCCGAAATGCTTGGGCTTGGCCTTGCGGTTAGCAGTTCGCCGGACGAGGGCTGTCGTTTCTCCATTACCCTCCCGCTGGCGACCGCCAGCACCAGGCCCGCGGCCTTGGTCGAGGAGGCGGCATCGATCGCCGGCTCTCATATCCTGATTGTCGACGGCGACGAGCAGCATTGCCGCGCATTGCAGCGCCTGTTTGCCAGCTGGGGGTGCCGTTCCGAACATATTCCGAATTGGGACGACTCGTTTGCCCTCCTGGTAAGCCAGGGAAACTACGATGCCTTGCTGATTCGTCAGGACATCTGGTCCAGAGAACTGAGCAGGATCAATCATGCCTGTCGTTCAGGGGCTTCTCCGTTTCCCGAGATATTCATCATTGCCGACCAGCGCCATGCCCAGGTGCCCAGCCTTCTTCCGAACGCTCCGCAGCGTCCTTGCCATATTTTGCAAAGCCCTCTCACGCCGAGTCGGTTGCGCTCCATCATGACCGGTGTCTTGCGTCAGCGGAGCGGCATGGCATGACCCCGATGCGCAAGTGGGCACGTATTCGTCCTTACATCACACCTCTGTTCGCCAACGCCGCCTCGCATGTCTCCCATCTCATTTCCTGAAGGCAGCATTTTCCTGTCGGAGGCACAAGAATACCTTGGCGCATTGGCCGACACCATGCCGCTCGTTCTATGGCATTGGAATGTGCGGTCGAACAAGATGTCGCTGGTTTCATCGAGTGACAACTTACGGCCTGAAAATGTCAAAACCTGGGGCGACCTGTTCGGAAAGGAAGGAGAAGCACACTTCCAAACTGCTTATCGCAAATCGGCACTGCGCAGCCTCAATCGATTTTCCTTCGACTGTCTGCTCGGCGCCAATAGCGGCCAAGCGATCAATGCCGTCTGCACGGTGCGCATCTGCCGACGCGATGAGAGCGGCAGGCCGCAAGTCGTCATTGGCACCATGGCGCCGGCTCTCAAAACAGACGGGCCTTCGCTGACGCTCGCGGCGCAGGATCCCAGTACCCGATTCCTGGCCAATATGAGCCATGAAATCCGAACGCCGTTGAATGGAATTCTGGGCATGGTGGAGCTTGCCCTCGATACCTCGCTCAACCAGGAGCAGGAGCAATACCTGCGTACCATCCGCTCTTCGTCGATTGCCTTGCTGAGTGTGCTGAACGACATCCTGGATTTCTCCAAGGCCGGTGGCGGTCAGCAGGTGCTCGAGAAAGTGCCCTTCAGTCTGCGCATGGTCGTCGGTGATGTGCTTCGTCTTTTCTCGGTTGGTGCGTGTCGCAAGAATATCGACCTCGCCTCATATATCGACCCGAATCTGCCGGATGGGCTCTTGGGAGATTCGGGACGAATCCGGCAGATATTGATCAACCTGATCGGCAATGCCATCAAGTTCACCCCTCGCGGGGAAGTTGAGCTGCGCGTCATGCTTAAGTCGCTTGACGACCAATCGGCCGGCATCAGCATCGTGGTTCGCGATACCGGCATCGGTATCAAATCCGAACAGCTTTCCCGCATTTTCAACCCCTTCGAGCAAGGCGACAGTTCGACGAGTCGGAAGTATGGCGGCTCGGGGCTCGGGCTCGCGATCACCAAAACACTGATCGAAGCCATGGGCGGAAGCATCAAGGTGCTCAGCGAACCGGGAAAAGGCAGCCAGTTTTTCGTGTCGCTCAGCCTCGAAATGCAAAGCCGAACCTGCGCGGCCAGTTTTCCTCCCGTCGCCATGTCCAGCCGGCCCTATCGCGTCCTGGTGTCGACCCCTCATTCCGCCACGGCTCGCGTATTGCAAGACTACCTTGCTGCCATGGGGTACGCCATTACCCTTGCCAAGGACAATGCCAGTACCGAGGCGGAATTGCAGGCGGCTGTCGCCAAGGGGCAAGCCTTCGATCTGTTGTTTCTGGATACCGACATGCCGGAACCGGGCGGGCTGGCGCTGCTGTCGGGGGAATGGAAGGACGTTCTGGGGCCCCTGACGCACTGCATCATCATCAGCAACGTATTGCGCTTCAGTTCGGACTCGGTCATATGTGAAGCCCACGACATACCGGGGCGGCTATGCAAACCCATCATCGATCGCGAACTGCAATCCGCCATCCAGGCTACCATCCGGAGCATGGGGGCGGCCCGCCAGAAAGCCACGCATGACTCAATGCTCGCATCCCTGGAGATCGATCATGAGTTCGTCGACAAAGCGCTATCCACCGAGCCCAAATTTCATGTGCTCATCATTGATGACGACCCGGTCAACCTGGAGGTGACCGCAGCCATCCTTGAGCGTGCCGGCTATCAAGTCACGCAGGCGGACAACGGCCAGAAAGCGCTGGATTTTTTCGAGTGCGGCGCTTTCGATGCGATTGTCATGGACGTCCAGATGCCCATCATGGATGGCATTGCCACCACCGAAGCGATTCGGATGCGGGAGTTGCGACATTCATGGGTGATGAGCCCGGGCTGGAGTTCCACGCCCATTATCGGCCTGACGGCGGATATTCAAAGCAGCATCAAGGATACGGCCCTGTCCGCCGGAATGGATACGATACTGATCAAGCCGGTGACGCGACAGCGCTTGCTGGATACCTTGAGCGATACGATCGCCGAAGCCCGTGCGCGTCCTCGGCCCGACCTTTCTTCGACGTCCCACGCTGACTAAGCGCTTGTCTGCGCTCGCAAGAAAAGCGATTGCAGGCTGGCGTTGAGCTTGCGCTGGTGATTTGCCTGCAAACGCGCGGTGTCTTGCTCGAATAGGGCTATGGCGCCGCTTTTTTCATCCCGGCCATCGGTATGGGGACGGCTTTTTCGCGGAGAATCAGCCAGTGCTTGTCGGTCTGGATCAATTCCAGCGTCTTCCGGGTTACATCGGAATATTGACGTGAGCGATAAGTCTGACGGAAACGAACCGTGGCATGTCGATTGTTTGTCACAACAATGTCCATGTCCTGCAGCTCAATCTGGATATTGTCCTGAGATGAAATGCGAGTGCGACGTTGGCACTCCCAGTTCTGGCGTGTCCCGGCCGCAGGTTCGAAATCGCCGGCATAAGCCGCCAGATACCGACCGAGGTCGCGCGACATCCAGGCATTTTTCCAGTCTTCGATGCGCTCACGTACCTCTCTGTTCGCCAGGTCCGGCGTTACGGCCCTGGGGGCAGGCGCACTGGCCAACACGCTATCCGCCCTGATCAGAGCGGGTTCCGGCGATGCGTCGACGACCTTCGTCGGCGTTGTCTTGCGGCTCTTGTATGGGTCTTCCCAAGGTTGGCATGAATAAACGATCTCCTTGTAGATCGCCGCATCTTCCTGGCTTGGCATGTCGGAAGCCGGCATCGCGCAGTTGTACTGATCGTCGGGGGTGTTGCCGACCACGAAGCGTTCGATCCGATCGCCGTTTTCCTTGAACTCGAACAGCATGGCCGCGCCGTGCCGGTCCGGGTGGAGTTTCTCGACCTGCTCGTTGGGGCGCTTGAAGGTGTAGCGAACCGGGATCAGCGGTCTGGCAGGGTTCGCGTCGTTACGGAATTTCGCGATAATCCAGAACCCGGCCTCAATGGTGATGGTTTTGAGATTGCCCTTGAACAAGGTACGGGGGGCGCTGACTTCGTCGGGATTGGAGACCGGGCCCGGCGTTACCGTCACGTTCTTGACCACCCCCTGAGAAACCGGAATCAGGACGCTGCTTTGGGCGCTCACTTCGATTTTGCGTTCTCCCAGCTGCACGGTCTGTGTTTCCTGCGACCGGTTGATCACGGAAATGCCGGCGTAGTCGTTTCCGGAGAAGAGATCGCCAATGGGAATCTGCTGGCTGTCCCGACCGAATGCCACTCCCGACGTCGATGCCCCAAAATTGGTGGTGAACGATGCGTTGACCGCCTTCGCGCTTCCATTGCTCGTCGAGGCTGCCAGGCTATTGGTAACGGCGCCCAACTGGCTGGTCAGATAAGCGTTGGCGCTGTGCGTCCGGTCGCCGGTATTTTGCTGGGCGCCGGAAACGCTGGCCGAAACCGATCGAACCTCGTATTCCCGAGTCGGATTGAGTGCTTGGGAATAGCCCGTGTTGAAGCTGCTGTTCCCATTGAAGTCGGTGCTGAAACTACTATTGATCATGGCAGGGCCACCGTCCAGCGAGAGCGGTATGGCAATGTTCAACATCAGGGACTTGTCCTTTTTGTCGGGGTCGTAGCTGCCCAGGGCCAAGAATGTCGCACCTCTGAAAAACGATGGCGATGCGGCCAATGTCGCCAAGTAACGCGTCGTCTTGTTGATCCCGTCGTCAAAGATGTTGGCGCTCAGCGTGAGCGGTATTCCCCGGTGCCCGATGGAGGCATTCCAGGCGCGATATCCGTGCGGACTGTTCGACAGGCAGATATTCATCACGCCAATCTGGCAGTTGGGCGATATCCCTCCCGAGATTTTCGGTGGCATATAGCGGGTAAATGTTCCGCCCACCATGAGATCGCCCATCCTGGGGGTGAGTCCGATATTGATTCCGCTTTCGTTGCCCCCGCCCGCCATGGCCGTTGCGCGCCAAATGCCTCCCCGATCATAGGCCGACGTACTGATGCGCTTTTGCTCCCCGATAATTTGCCCGCCTAAGGAAAGCGCGAACGCATCGAATAGGTAGCTGTAGCTTCCCGATGCCTGGATCTTGTCGAGTGTTTCAAGATTGCGGTTGTCAAAGCCCGAGCTTTTCAGCAATTGACCGGCATCGAAATGCCACATGTGCCGATCCATGCCGATGGCGTTGCTGGCGGCTACCTCGTTAACGGATTGCGTTGCCGCGCGAATCGTCGATTCCTGGCCGGAAATGCCGCGAATGATGACGTCCACGAAAGCATCGGCAAAGCCGCTGAACGTGACCCACTGGTCGCCTGCCGCCAACTGTCCTTCATAAAGCTGGACTCCGTTGTGCTGAATGCGCACATAGCTGGGCGACAGCAATTGCAGGCGTACCCGTTGTTTCTGGTTCAGCGAGGCCAGATTGCTGTTGGAGGATTGCCAGGCAACACCCAACTGCAAGGGTTTGCTAAAGAACATGCCGGTTGCCAGGCCAAAACCCTGTCCGGCCGCAGCCCCCCGGAAAAGACCGCCATAGGCCGTGCCGGCATCTTGCCGGAAACCGGCCGCAAGCGTGTTGTACTGAAGCCGTGTCGACGAGGTGTCATTCGAGGTGGATGCGCCGCTATCCCGGTTGTGTATCGAGACGGCCGACAGGTCGTATTCAAAGCGTGCAGCGCCCCGCGACATCACGCCCCGCTGTACCGTGCCGAAGGAGTTGGTCTGCTTGCTATCGCTGCTCTCGGCCCAACTTCCGTAGAACGACGCAAAACCGACCGACGAAGCTTCGCTGACCACCTGTTCCGGAATCAGCTTGGGTTGCGCATGCTCGGACAAGCGCAGCTCGATTAGCTTTCCCGCATCTTGAGAGGCATCCCCGGCAACCGCCTCCGAGCCTTTTCGAGCCAGAGCCTCCAGGGTGAATTCGATACAGGACTCCCTGGCGTTCTCCAGTGGCAGGCAATTGACAACGCCGCCCTCGTGATACGCCTGGAGCGCGAAGGCGTCGGATGCCTCCCGGTCGAAGCCCGCTTCGATGAGCAAACGCCGGAAGCTGCCGATCGATTGCTGCGACAACACGTAACGCCCCGCTTGAGCCGTCTCCACCCAGGTAATGCCGCTGATTGTCCGTCCGCGAAAGAGCAGGGGGCGCTCGATGCCGCTCGAAGCGGCGCCTTTGAATCCGGCCGGCGCGTTGCGCTCGAATCGTGCGGAAGGTGTCGCCCAGCAAGGCCAGGCGACAAGCGCGGTCGTTACCGCGAGCGCGATAGGAGAGAGGAGAGCCCCCGGCTCTCTTTGGAGATTGCGCCAACTGGGCATGGATACTCTCTTGTCAGTTAGTGCGTCTTGGTCGCGATGGCGTTCGCTGCGGGTACGGGCTTATAGAAACGATTGGGCTGACGCCGGGAGTTCAGTACCGGATAAGCCAGCAGGCCCAGGTAAGCGGGTGCCGCAGCGGCACCCGGTTCGCCCAGGGTCACCGCCTCGCCGGGCAGCAGCGTTTGCCGCGGGAAAGCGGGCCATTCGCTGCACTCAACCAGGATCTGTGTGTTGGTAGGGCAGGCATAGCCTCTATTGAGATAGATATGCTGTCCACTCTGGTTAACTAGCGCCAATTGGCCTTGTGCGTTCCTGCTGAAACCAATGTCCTTGTCGTTCAGTTCGTTTTTGGGGTGGCGATGAACGGCCACCATCGCTTCGTAAGCGAGCAGGAATCCGGCGGCGAGCGCGCCTGATTTGGATTGCTCGGCCAAATGAAGCTGAGAGACATCTTCGAAGCGCACATAGTAGCTTTGCGCATCCGCTGTCAGCTTCGTGGTGTCGACAATGAGTCGCGCCGAAAACCCGCCGCCGGGGGGCAAAACCATTTCCTCGGGGAAAACGCGCAAGGTTCCCGTTTCATCCGCCGTGATCTGGCGCTGGCCGTCGTCACCGAGCGCGATTCGCTTGACCGTGGCGCGGACGTAAACTGGCGTTTTCCCCGGGTTCTGCAGATTGATCTGGCTGACGAAGCGGCTTTCCGGAGTCATGTCGATCAGGTTTTTGTCCAGGTACCATTCCGGCCAGGAAACGACATCCCGCCGCTCCATCTGTTCGGCGGAGCTTGCGGACGAGGCGGCCAATGCCAGGAAAACGGCACCCAGCCAGGACCAGCGCGAATGTTTGTTCATTTGATTTCCCAACTTCATGGGGCTTTGGTGAGGGAAGGGGGGGCTCTTCCTGTCGCCACCATCAGATCGGCGATGCCGTAACGGTCACGGTGTCGGTGAACACATCGGTTTCGCTAGCAGACCAAGTTGCGCCGTTAGATAAAACGATTGTCTTCGTGACGTTCGGGTTAACGCAATTAACCAGATCGGATTGGGCGCTTGTGATGTCGAAGCTTAAAACGCTCGAGCGAATCGCACTGGCGTCTGTTGGCACGGTGCCGGTCCGATAAATAAGTTGGTTGTAAATCTTGGTCGCACCCGTCGTCGCACTCTTGGCCTGAATGTTGAGGCCACCTGCGCTTATGCCGGGGGACGAAAACGTGATGCGAACATTGCCGCCAGTCGAGTGAGCTACGCAAAACTGATCACTCACCCCGGGCATCGGTCCCCAGGGGCTGGTCACGCTGCCGCTGGTGGCTGTCAGGTTGGCGTCCAGAAGGCCAAAAACGCGGACCTGTGGCGGGGCCACTGTCCCAAGCGTGTTGGTGTAAGAGCCGGTGGACGTGGCGCCGGCGGTGCCCTGACTGGCGGCGAGCGCACCGGTGGAAGCGGCCAGCGCCAACACGAAGGCCGATATTTTGAGAGCTGTGGATTTCATTTCATTTTCCTAAAATTCAGAGCAGGATTGCTCGTGGGTGACTGGAAAGTCCCTTAGGCCTCCCTCCGCTGTTATGGCAACGCAGCCCTCCGAAGGCCGCATCGCCAAGAACTGCATTTGGGCACCAGGGGGCAATTCGATGAGCTTGCCCCCTCTGGCCGCCAGGGGATTGATCGCGCATGACCGGGTGCCAACGCCTGTGACTCTATCGACATCGCTGACAGCGGCTTTCAAAATCACGCCTCATTCTCCGTTGTGCCGATAGGGTCGCACTATCAGATCGGTGATGCCGTAACGGTCACGACATCGGTGAACACATCGGTTTCGGTCGCAGCCCACGTTACGCCACCCGTCAGAACGATCCCCTTTGTCACGTTCGGGGTGACGCAATTAACCAGATCGTTTTGGGCGTTAGCGACATCCAGCGTTTTCAGTGCTGAGCCAAGAGCACTGGGCGTGGTTCCGGGGATATATGCGAAATGGTGGTAATACTTGGTTGCGCCCGTCGTGGCACTCTTGGCGGGAAGGCTAATGCTGCTCGTGTTGCTAATGCCGTAAGACGAAAAGGTGAGACGAACATTGCCACCGGCCGAGTGAGCCACACAAAACTGATCATTGACTCCGGGCTGTGCCCCCCAGGGGCTGTTCACCGTGCCGCTGGTGGACGTCATCGTGGCATCAATCAAACCAAAAACACGGACCTGCGGCGGGGCGGTCGTACCCAGCGTGTTGGTGTAAGTCCCGGTGGACGTGGCGCCGGCGGTGCCCTGGCTGGCGGCGAGCGCACCGGTGGAGGCGGCCAGTGCCAGCACGAAGGCCGACATTGCGAGAGCGTTGGATTTCATTTCATTCTCCTAAAAATACAGAGCGGGATTGCTCATGAATGACTGGAAGGGGCCACGGGGGCGTCAGCTCCGTCAGAGCGATGTAGCCGTGATGGTGACTGCATCGCTAAAAATCTCGTTTGCGGGAAGCGTGGACACCGTGATCCACTTGATCAGATTGCCCCCTCCCGGGCATAGCGAGGTGCTATTGACGACCTGGCTGGAAGGGATATCGACGACGGCCGTGGCGCTAAGCGACAGCAGGCGACGCCCGCTGCCATCGGCATAGGAAACGCTTTGGCGATAGGCGCTGACCGCGCCTGTCGAAAGATTTCTGGCCAACCAGGATTTTCCGTCGCCAGCCCCGCCGCCGGCGGGGGTGAAGGTGAGACGGACGCCGCGCCCGGCCTGGGTGTTGACCACGCATAGCCGCCCGCTGACTCCCACACCGGCGGCGCCCTCCGCATCGGGCAGGGAGATCGAGGATTTGAGCGTGGCGGTTTCGTCCGTGATGCTCAGTACAACCACATCGGCGAGGGCTGCGCCGGCAAGGTGCAGGGAGGCGAGCGCAACTACCAGCGCGTTCGCTTTGTTCTGCCTTGTTGCCTTGTGCGGGAATTGGGTATCAAGCTGCATGGCGCCCTCGTTTCGATGGACGCTATTTGAACAATCTCGATGCGTGCTTGATAGATGCCTTATGACCCGTGTACTAGGTCACCGGGACGTGGGGGCGATGCGGCTTGCGGCAGAGTGGGGAAGGAAATCGTCTGCCGTGAACGATTCGTTACGACGTCGTGGCCGGTTGCGCAGAGTACACCATACGGTGTTTCGTGTCAGCTTCGCCGGTAGGTGACGAAGGCGTGGCCCTGCCCGGGCGTGCGCCTGCTTTCCTGCCAGGTATCCGCCGGGATGCTGGGGAACCAGGCATCGCCTTCCGGTTCGAGATCGACTTCAGTGATCTCCAGGCGGTCGGCAACGGCGATTGCCTGCCGGTAGATCTGTTCGCCACCGATGACGAAAGCGGTTTCCGTGCTCGCAGCCAAGGCCAGCGCGGCTTCCAGGGAGTCGGCGAGTTCGGCGCCGGGGGCGGCGTAATCAGGCTGGCGGCTGATCACGATGTTGCGCCGGCCGGGCAGCGGGCGAAAGCGCGGCGGCAGCGATTCCCAGGTCTTGCGGCCCATGATCACCGTCTGCCCGGTGGTCAGCGCCTTGAAGTGCGCCATGTCGGCCGGGATGTTCCAGATCAGGGTGTTGTCCTTGCCGATCACCCGGTTGCGGGCGACGGCAGCGATGACGACGACTTCGCTCATGACGGGTTCCTGAATTGGCGCAGATGCTCGATGAGCCCGCGTGTCGAGGCGTCCAGGGCATCGCTTGCGGCTTCGCCGCGAATGCACGGGGCGAGGCGGCCGGTCAGCTGCTTGCCCAGTTCGACGCCCCACTGGTCGAAGGAGTTGAGGTTCCACAGGATGCCGAGGCAGAAGACCTTGTGCTCGTAGAGGGCCAGCAGCTGGCCGAGGGTGAACGGCGTCAGCTCCGACAGCACGATGGTGGTCGACGGCTGGTTGCCCGGGAAGCGGCGGAAAGGCAGCAGATGCTCGGGGATGCCGGCGTTGCGGGCCTCTTCCACGGTCTGCCCGAAGGCCAGGGCCGAGGATTGGGCCAGGCAGCTGGCCAGCAGGTCGCTGTGATGGCCGGGCAAGGGGTAGTCCGAGCGGCCGAGAGCGATGAAGTCGCTGGCGACCAGCGCGCTGCCCTGGTGCAGCAGCTGGAAGAAGGAGTGCTGGCCGTTGGTGCCGGCCTCGCCCCAGAGAATGGGGTTGGTCGCGTAGTCGACCGCCACGCCGTCGCGATTGGCTCGCTTGCCGTTGCTTTCCATCTCGAGCTGCTGCAGGTGCTTGGGCAGCAAGGCCAGCGAGTGGCTGTAGGGGAAGACCCCGTGGCTGTGGGCCTCGAGGAAGTTAGTGTTCCACAGGGCGATCAGGGCCAGGGTCAGCGGCAGGTTTTCGCGGGCCGGCGCGGCGAAGAAGTGCTCGTCCATGTCGTGGGCGCCGGCCAGCAATTGTTCGAAGTTGCGGAAACCGACGGCCAGGGCGATGGGCAGGCCGATGGCCGACCACAGGGAGAAGCGCCCGCCGACCCAGTCCCGGAATTCGAACACGTTTTCCGGCGTGATGCCGAAGGCCTGCGCGGCTTCCCGGTTGCTGGAGGCGGCGACAAAGTGGTGGGCGACGGCGTCGGCCCGGCTTGCCGTGGCGAGCAGCCAGGTGCGGGCGGTGCGCGCGTTGGCCATCGTTTCCAGCGTGGTGAAGGTCTTGCTGGCGACGATGAACAGGGTGCTGCGCGGGTTCAGTTCGGTGAGCCTGCTGGCCAGGTCGGCGCCGTCCAGGTTGGAGACGAAATGGACGCGCAGGTCGGGTTGCTGGCAGGCCGACAGGGCGTGGACGACCATGCGCGGCCCGAGGTCCGAGCCGCCGATGCCCAGATTGACCACGTCGGTGATGCGTTCGCCCGAGTATCCCCGCCAGGAACCGCTGTGGATGCGCTCGCAGAAATCGGCGATGCGCGCCAGGACCCGCTTGACCTCGGGCGGCGAGGCGTCGCCGGCGCGCAGGTCGACATGGCGGACGGCACGTCCTTCCGTGTGGTTGATCGGCTCGCCGTTGCGCATCCGCTTCACCCAGCCGCTCCAGTCGGCTTGTTCGGCCAACTGGCGGAGCAGGGTCATGGTTTCGGGGTTGATGCGCTGCTTGGCGTAGTCGACGAGCAGGGAGCCATGGCTCAGCGAGAAGCGGGCGAAGCGCTCCGGGTCGTTGGCGAACAGGTCGCGCAGATGTCGTTGTCGTATGCTGCGGGCGTGTTCGGCGAGCGCCAGCCAGGCGGGGCGGAGAGGAACTTGCATGGTTTCAGACGGCGACAGGTGCGGCGATGTGCGGATGCGGGTCGTAGCCTTCGAGGCGGAAGTCCTCGAAGGTGAAGGCGAAGATGTCCTTCACCTCAGGATTGATCCACATGCTCGGCAAGGCGCGCGGTTCGCGGCTCAGTTGCAGGCGAGCCTGTTCGAAATGGTTCGAATAGAGGTGGGCGTCGCCGAAGGTGTGCACGAATTCGCCGGGCTGGTAGCCGCAGACTTGCGCCAGCATCATGGTGAACAGGGCGTACGAGGCGATGTTGAACGGCACGCCGAGTCCCGTTAATGGACCATTCATTTGTTCAATGCATTGTGTTTCAGAACGAAATCTCTGATTTTCTATTAAACAATCCATCACAAATGTCTAATCCATCTTGGTTTAAGTCAACCCGACTAAAGTAGGCGCCGCGTAGCGGTGCGGGGTTCGTCGGGAGACAAGGGAAGCGCGTCAGGAAGGTGCCGGAAGTCAGACTAATTTTCCAAGTCTAATTGCGTATCGCTTGTTCACCAAGAAGACCAGAGACGTATGAGCATATCTAGGGGGCAAAAAATGCCTGCGAACTGTCAGGAAGGTGCAGTAACCAGCTACAACACCTAGACTAGGGGATACTTCCCTGTACGGTTTGTTTGGCGATTGATAAAGGCGAAAACCAAATTTAGGTCCGAGCGACCATGTGAATGGTTCACGTGGCTAAATTGTCGTCTCAATCCAAATCTTTGCCTTCGCCAAAGCAAGCCCACTTGAAAGAATTGCCTCTGCCATACTGTGCACATGTTCCCGGCTGCCACGTGCCGTAATGGTCAGTTCGATGTCTCCATTTTGGGCAAGAAGAAGAGTAGCTGGTTCCACGTCCACACACTGCCTAATATGGTTCAGTAAAAACTGTGCGCGCATACTCGAAGGAACAACCTGGATTGCAGTGACCGTATGGAGGCACTCATCTGCTTGAGAAAGTTGGCGTTCCAAAACCTCGATGGTAGCCAACAGTTCTTGTGAGCATGTGCCTTCTTTGGCTAGCTTTAGTGCGGTAACTAATTTTTTGTACCAGTCTCCGTTGTAAAGCAGGCCACGAAATCGATTCGGACGATTTTTCATTGTTCCTAGCTCAGAGTCATTTTCATGGCCTGTTTGCAGAAAAAGGCCATAGCTCGCCTCAAGGTGGTGGTATGCAATATTAATGGGAGAACACTATACGGTGGAACACTATGGTGTGTAGATTCTAACAGCAAACCCCCTGAAACTCGGCGAAAAACCGGGAAAAGGTATGAATCGAATTGAAGCCTTGGGGGCCGTAATACGGGACACCCGTTTACGTCTTAATATTTCGCAAGAGAAGTTGGCAGAAACTGCCAAGCTTCACAGAAACGCATTGGGCCGTATTGAACGATGCAATGTCGTGGTGACTGTTGGTACGCTCTGGCTTATTGCTGACGCACTCGGGGTTCCCGCGTCTGTATTGATGCAAGAAGCTGAACTATTGGCGAAAAAGGAAAGCTAATCCGAAAAGCTGTCGTCATCCCAATTAGTCTTCCGAAAGCCGTCCACCACAAATCGGCCTACAGAGCCGATACGACCAATGCTGCTCTCTCTGAGTTCTGAAAATTTTCGGGGAGCTAGCGAATTACGCAGAAGTTCACTGTCCGCACGTACTTCTCTGTCAAAGTTAGATATGTGAAGGTAATATCCAATTTTCATTGTAGATGCCCAGCAAGGATTCGACATGGATTTCATTGACCAACTTCGCGCTCTGGCCACACGTATTGCCAATACCAAGGACCTCATCCAAACGGAAGAAGCCACCAAGAACGCCATGGTGATGCCCTTCATCCAGGCCCTTGGATACAACGTGTTCGACCCACTCGAGGTGACCCCCGAACTGGTCGCCGACGTCGGCATGAAAAAGGGCGAAAAGGTCGATTACGCAATCCTCAGCAGCGGCAAGCCCATCATCCTGTTCGAATGCAAGAAAGCCGGCGCCGAGCTCAACGTCAATCACGCGTCCCAGCTGTTCCGCTACTTCCACGTCACTGAAGCACGCTTCGGCGTCCTGACCAACGGCATCCGCTACCAGTTCTTCACTGACCTGGAGCAGCCCAACAAGATGGATGAGAAGCCGTTCCTTGAATTTAACATCCTCGACTTCAAGGACCAGGAGGTCGAGGAACTCAAGAAGTTCGCCAAGGCCAGCTTCAATGTCGACACGATTCTGATGACAGCGAACGACCTGAAATACACGCGGATTATCCAAAACCAGCTGGCCGAATGGATGACCAACCCGTCGGAAGAGTTCGTACGCCTAGTCGCCGCCGACCACCTCGCCGGCAAGCGTTTTACCCCGGCGGTAAAGGAACAGTTTACGTCCATCACCAAGCGCGCCTTCCAGCAGCTAATCGGCGACCGTATCAATGACCGCCTGCGTGTAGCCATGGCGCCAGAACAAGCCGCTGAAGCAGCACCGGCTACCACTGCCGCCCCTCAAGAAGCGGCCGAGCCGACGAACGATACGACGGCCATCACCACGACACTTGAAGAAATCGAAGGCTTCCATATCGTTCGCGCGGTTCTGCGTGACGTGGTTGCCACCAAGCGGATTGTGATGCGGGATGCCCAGAGCTATTGCGCCATCCTCCTGGACGACAACAACCGCAAGCCGATTTGCCGCCTGCGCTTCAATAATACCGCTCGCCTTGCCATTGGGCTGATGGACAGCGAGAAGAATGAAGAGCGAGTCCCGCTGGCCGACCTGGATGAGCTCTACAACTACGCGGACCGCCTCAAAGCGACTGTGCAAAGCTACCTTTAGCCGCCTGATAGTCAGTTGAAACTGGCTATTCATACAGTGCCACGTCCTCATCGAACAAACATTCGACGAGGACATGGTGGCCATTCCCTCCAAGCCCGTCCTGCTCGAGGTCCGCGGGTGTGAAATCTCACCTTAGTTGACCACCTGAAGTCATCGGACCTGACCACCGAATATCGATAGCTTGACCAGTAATCTTTTGGGCGGCATTCGGCCAGGAGCAGAAGTTCAGCCTAAACCAACAAAATGGCCGCTTTCTAAAGATTTGCGGCCACTCATTGAGTTGACCGCCTAGCTCTGGGAGTGCCCGAAAAACCAAGAGCCAAAAATCAGTCACTGTGAATGATTATGGCCTTGACCGCATCTATCGGGCCGACATCGTGCCAATGCTCGCTCTTTTTCTCCGCAGGAGGAACCTCCTGGCAACCATGATTGCATTCCACCACCCAGCGGCGCATTAGGAAGTTTCTACAAAACCTAAAGCTAATCGCTCTGTGGTCACAGCCAACTGCCTCCGCAAGTAACTTGCAGGCGCAGTGGCTACCGTGGCGGGTCGTGTCGAAATCGAGCATTTGAAATGATTGGCGGCTCCTGAGAGCCGCCAGATTGGAGCAGAAGCTACTTCATGTCTCGCGGGTGGTAATGCTTCGACGTGTCCTTGGCTGGATTTTTCTTGGTCGGTTCAGCAGGTTGCGCATTCTGCGGCACCCCAGTTTTCTCCTGAACATGCGAATGGGGCTTTGACGCTTGAGATGGTGCCGCCTTCTCGGCTTTTACCTCGGCAGCCGGAGCTGCTTTTTCTTCAGCGTAAGTGCTCGTTGAGAGAGCGGCGATAGCAGCCAGAATCATGGCGGGAAGCAGGTTTCGCAGTTTCATGGTCATTCTCCTCAAACTGTTGAACAAGGTTGTCCTGTTTTGACAATTTCAGTGTGCGCTTTGCAAACCGTCGAGGAGGTGACGCCCAGATTACATTCGCGTCAGGTTCCCTGCCCCCGCCAGATTGTCCAGAATAGGACAATCCGGTCGCTCGTCACCGTGGCAGCAATCCACGAGGTGAGAGAGGGCGTTTTTCATCGATTGGAGTTCTTCAAGCTTCCTGTCCAGGAAATCCAGATGTTGCCGAGCGACAGCCTTAACTTCGCGGCTAGGGCGAGTTTTGTCCTGCCAAAGACTGACTAGGCCCCTAATTTCCTCTATCGAGAAACCCAAATCACGAGAACGCCGAATGAATTGCAAGGTGCGGATGTCCTTTTCGCCGTACAAGCGATAGCCAGCGTCGGTTCGGCTGGCTGGCGGCAACAGCCCAACACTCTCGTAGTGCCGAATCATCTTGGCCGATACACCGGAGGCCTTGGCCGCTGCGCCGATATTCATTCCACTCTCCCATCCACGCTCATATGGTTGCGGCACCCCGCCAACGGCGCAGGAGCAATGCATTGGTGACCACACTAACACTGCTGAAGGCCATCGCCGCACCGGCAATCACCGGATTCAGCATACCCAGCGCGGCGAGGGGAATGCCCAGCACGTTGTAGGCAAAAGCCCAGAACAAGCCCTGCTTGATTTTGCTATAAGTACGCCGCGAAACATCGAAGGAATCGGCGACCAGGCGCGGGTCCCCCCGCATCAGGGTGATGCCCGCCGCTTCCATGGCCACATCGGTGCCGGTCGACATGCTCAGCCCAACGTCGGCAGCGACTAAGCTAGGCGCATCATTCAGACCATCGCCGACCATGGCAACAACATATCCTTGACCACGAAGCTCCTGGACGATGTTCGCCTTGTCCCCGGGCAGCAATTCGGCACGCACTTCATCGATGCCGAGTTCCTTGGCCACGGCCTGTGCGCTACCCTGATTGTCTCCGGTCAGCATTACCGTCTTGATACCGAGCTCGCGCAGCCGGGCGACAGCCCGATAGGAAGCCGGTTTGACGGTGTCGCCAAAGGCGAGAAGCCCCAGCAACTTCACGGAATCGCCCTTTTGGCACAGCAACCACGAAATTGTCTTGCCCTCGCTTTCGAGTGCCGAGGCAACGGCCGCTAGTTTGCCTAGAGCTACGCCGAGCTCCTGCATCAGACGGGAGCTTCCGAGGAGCATCAATTCGCCATCTAGCAGGGCTTGAATGCCACGTCCGGGCAAAGCTTTGGCTTCGCTGACAACTGGCAGAGAGAGGCCAAGTTCACGCACCTTTTCCATGACAGCATGAGCTAACGGGTGGTCGCTAGTTTGTTGAAGCGCACCGGCAATCCGCAATATTGCTTCTTTGGTGACGCCCTCGACTGGTTCATATGCCACCAAAGATGGCTTCCCTTCTGTGAGTGTCCCGGTCTTGTCAAAGGCCACCGCCGTGACCGAGTGTGCCAGTTCAAGTGCTTCGGCATCTTTGATGAGGATGCCCTGACCGGCAGCTACCCCCGTCCCAGCCATAATGGCGGTCGGGGTGGCCAGGCCCAAGGCGCATGGACAGGCAATGACGAGAACGGCGACAGCATTGATGAGCGCTTCTTCCCAATTCCCGGCATATAGCATCCAGCCAACAAAGGTAACCAATGCAATCGCCAGGACGGCCGGCACAAAGACAGCACTGACCTGGTCAACAATCCGCTGTATCGGCGCTTTGGCCGCCTGGGCCGACTCCACCATACGAATGATGCGGGCCAGTGTTGTCTCGGCACCGATTGCCGCCGTTCGGACGCGCAGCAATCCTTCGCCATTCACTGAGCCGCCGGTCACCCTATCCCCGACACGCTTCGAAACCGGCAGGCTCTCGCCGGTGATGAGCGCCTCATCGGCATGGCTTTCCCCACTGACTACCTCACCATCCACGGCAATACGCTCTCCTGGACGGATAACGACGAGGTCGCCAATGGCCAGTTGCTCGACCGGCATCGAAACCTCCTGGCCGTCGACTAAGACGCGGGCAACGCTAGGACGAAGTGCATTCAGCGCCCGAATGGCATCGGCCGTCTGCCGTTTGGCTCGTGCTTCCAGCCACTTGCCCAAGAGAACCAGCGTAATGACCGCAGCGGAGGCTTCAAAGTAGAGATGGTGGCCATGACCCCCGCCGTTCTGAATCAGTTGATATGCCGAGAGGCCGTAAGCGGCACTGGTGCCGAGGGCGACCAGCAAGTCCATGTTGCCTGCGCGGGCCTTGATTGCCTTCCAGCCAGACCGATAGAAACGCCAACCCAGCCAGAACTGAACAGGTGTTGCCAGTGCCATCTGCACCCAGCCATTCAGCATCCATTCGACCCAGAAAAGTTGAGCCAGCATGGGCGCTATCAAAGGCAGAGTCAGTATCGTACTGGCGGCAATCGGCCACCACTCGGGGAGCCGGGCAGGGGTGGCTTCCGGCTGTTGGGTAGCGACCGGATGCGCGGTGTATCCGGCTTTGGTGATGGCGGCCTGTAACTCGGAAAATGCCATCCTCGATAGCGCTTCTACGGTTGCCTTTTCCGTTGCGAGATTGACCGAAGCGGTTAGCACCCCAGGTTGCTTGAGCAAGGCCTTCTCGACCCGGCCCACACAAGAGGCACAACTGATTCCGTCAATCTGAAGCTCGATGGTTTGTGTTACCACCTCGTATCCGGCGTTGCGAATAGCCGCAGCCAGCGTGCTCGCCTGGACCTCGGGGGTCGTTGTCAACGACGCCTCTTCGGTCGCCAGATTGACGCTGACATCTATCACGCCGGTGAGTTGCCGGAGTGCCTTTTCGATGCGTGCGACACAGGAGGCACAACTCATCCCACGAATACCAAACCGGAGTTCGACAGGAAAATTGAAATCTGATGAGGCGGACATTGGAATCTCCTTGGGGTTGCCATGGAGTCATGCTGAAGCTTCCAACCATGGGAAGGTCAAGCGCTTTGAAAGGATTTTTTGCACTAGCCTAGATTCCCTCCGGGTGACTACATTTGATGGCGACCATGTCCCGAAGTACCTTTTCTTCTGCCAGGAATAGATTGACCGCCAAGGGGTCGAACTGGCTACCCGCCATCCTCCGAATTTCCTCCTTTGCCCTATCAAACGAGAGGCCCTGTCGATATGAGCGGTCGGACGTCATGGCGTCTAAGGTGTCAATCACCGCAAATAGCCGGGCGCCGATAGGAATTGCCTCTCCCCCCAAACCTCGTGGGTAGCCCGTACCATCGAATCGTTCTTCATGGCTCCGAACCAATTCGGCAGCAACCTCGAGACCGGGCAACTGGCTGACAATGGAGTACCCCAACTCAACATGGCTGCGCATGGTTAGCCATTCCTCGGCGGTCAGGGCGTCAGTCTTTAGAAGAATGTGCTCAGGAATGCCGATTTTTCCGATGTCGTGAAGCAAGGCCCCCCAGTAGATTTGGCGGAGCTCTTCAGCATCGGAAATGATTCGGCGGGCCAGTACCAGGGTGTGACAGGCGCTTCGCCGAGAGTGCAGTCCTGTTTCCAGTTCTCGCAGGTCCAGTGTTCGGACAAGTGCCTCCACAAACCCTGAGTAAAGCCCAGCCAAATCGAGAGTCGGCTTGTGACCGATGCACCGGTCCAGCAGGCAGCCCTCACAGCAGTGACAATGCTCCTCTCGAAGGTACAACCTCTCCTTGTCGCTAGTACCGCAGTGGGCGCATGTCGGAGAGGCTGTACTTGAGCTCATGATGTACTCGTCAAGCTTCCAGGTTCCTGGAAAGCCGCCACTGCTTAACCAGTGCGTAGATGGCGGGGATGACGGCCAACGTCAGAACGGTCGAGGAAATCATGCCACCGACCATCGGGGCGGCAATCCGGCTCATCACCTCGGAGCCGGTACCTGTTCCCCACATGATGGGCAGCAAGCCCGCCATGATGGCGACGACGGTCATCATCTTCGGCCGAACACGCTCCACCGCACCTTCCATAATGGCTTCGTAAAGGTCAGCCACACTAGGTGTTTTACCCTCAGCGCGCCGCTTGGCCTTCAACGCTTCCCAAGCATGGTCAAGATAGATGAGCATCACGACGCCGGTTTCCGCCGCCACGCCAGCCAGCGCAATGAAGCCTACGGCAACTGCCACCGAGAGGTTGTAGCCGAGCAGCCACATCAGCCAGATACCGCCGACCAGCGCGAAGGGCACCGACAGCATCACGATGAAGGTTTCGGTCAGGCGCCGGAAGTTGAGGTAGAGCAACAGGAAAATGATGAGCAGCGTGACAGGCACGACAATCTTCATTTTCTCGATAGCTCGCTCCATCGACTCGAACTGGCCGCTCCAGGTGGCGTAATAGCCCGGCGGGAATTTCACCTTCTCGGCGACAGCCTTCTTCGCATCAGCCACGTAGCCACCGATGTCGCGGTCGCGGATGTCGACGAAAATGTAAGCGGAGAGCAGCGCATTCTCGGTCCGGATGCCCGGCGTCCCCTTGGCGACCTCAACCTTGGCCAGTTGCCCCAGCGGAATCATTGCCCCATCCATGGTCGGCACCAGCACCTGCTGGGAAATCTGCTGCGGGTCGGAGCGCAGTTCGCGCGGATAGCGCACAGTGACCCCGAATCGCTCACGGCCTTCGACGGTCGTGGTCACCATCTCGCCACCCAGTGCCTGTCCAATCACCTCCTGAACGTCGCCGACAGCTAGGCCGTAGCGGGCCAACTGAGCACGGTCCGGTTCGATATTAAGGTAGTAACCGCCGGTGATGCGCTCGGCAAAGGCGGATGTCGTGCCCGGCACCTCCTTCACCACCGTTTCGATTTCCCGGGCCAAGCGTTCCATTTCGTTGAGGTCCTTGCCGAATACCTTGATGCCGATGGGCGTCCGGATACCGGTGGACAGCATGTCAATACGGGCTTTGATGGGCATCGTCCAAGCATTTGACACACCAGGGAACTGCAATGCCTTGTCCATCTCGGCAATCAGCTTGTCGATGGTCATCCCGGAGCGCCACTCGGATTCCGGCTTGAGGTTGATGACCGTCTCGAACATTTCGGTCGGCGCCGGGTCGGTGGCCGTATTGGCGCGCCCCGCCTTGCCGTAGACTGATGACACCTCGGGGAAGCTCTTAATGATTTTGTTCTGGGTTTGCAGGAGTTCGGCCGCCTTGGTAATTGACATCCCAGGCAGAGAGGCCGGCATGTAGAACAAGGTACCCTCGTTCAAGGTCGGCATGAATTCGGAACCCAGCTTGCTGGCGGGATAGATGGATACCACCAGCGCCACCAGCGCCGCCACGATGGTTGTCTTCTTCCAGCGCATGACCCAGGCAATGATGGGTCGGTAGCCCAAGATGAGGAAACGATTCACCGGGTTCTTGGCCTCGGGCATGATTTTGCCGCGAATGAACAGCATCATCAGCACTGGCACCAGTGTCACCGAGAGCAAGGCTGCGCCGGCCATCGAGAAGGTCTTGGTGTAAGCCAGCGGCGAGAACAGGCGACCTTCCTGCGCCTCCAGCGTGAATACCGGCAAGAAGGACACCGTGATGATGAGCAGCGAGAAGAACAGCGCGGGGCCGACTTCCTTGCATGCGGCAATCATCGCCTCGACCCGCTCGCTGTGGCTGTGATTCTCCGGCAAGCGTTCGATGTGCTTATGAGCGTTCTCAATCATCACGATGGCCGCATCAATCATCGCGCCAATGGCGATGGCAATACCGCCCAGACTCATCAGGTTGGAATTCATGCCCAACAGGCGCATGGCGATGAAGGCCATCAGCACGCCGACCGGCAGCATCAGGATGGCGACCAGGGCACTACGCAGATGGAGCAGGAAGACGATGCAGACCAGGGCGACGATGAGGCTTTCCTCGGCCAGGGTACGAGTCAGCGTATCGATGGCACGGTGAATCAGCTCGGAGCGGTCGTAGACTGTCTCGATGGTGACGCCTTCAGGCAGGCCAGCGGAGATTTCACCAATCTTCTCCTTCAGGTTATGGATAACTTCCAGAGCGTTCTGACCGTAACGGGCCATGGCGATGCCGGAAACCACCTCGCCTTCGCCGTTGAGTTCGGTCAGGCCGCGACGCTCATCCGGGGCTAGCTCGACGCGAGCAATATCGCGTACCAGCACCGGCGTGCCCTTGTCCGATTTCACGACGAGATTTTCGATGTCACCGGCACCGCGCAGATAGCCTTTGCCGCGCACCATGTATTCGGTTTCGGCCATCTCGACGACCCGGCCGCCAACATCGCGGTTGGAGTCGCGGATAACCTGTGAGACCTTGGCCAGCGGAACGCCGTAGGCACGCAGTTTCACCGGGTCGACAGTGACCTGGTAGGTCTGGACGAAGCCACCGATGGAGGCCACTTCTGCCACGCCATGCGCCTTGGTCAGTTGATAGCGCAGATACCAGTCCTGGAGCGTGCGCAGTTCGGCCAGCGTCTTGTCCTTGGCCAGGACAGCGTATTGATAGACCCAGCCAACGCCGGTCGCATCCGGACCGATTTGCGGCGTGACACCCTTGGGCATGCGGCCAGCCGCGAAATTGAGATACTCGAGAACGCGCGAGCGCGCCCAGTAGATGTCCGTGCCGTCCTCGAAGATGATGTAGACAAACGAAGCGCCGAAGAACGAGAAGCCACGAACCACTTTGGATTTCGGCACCGACAGCATCGATGTCGTCAGCGGATAGGTGACCTGGTCCTCGACCACCTGCGGCGCCTGGCCGGGATACTCGGTGTAGACGATAACCTGGACGTCGGAGAGGTCGGGGAGCGCATCCAGGGGCGTGCGCATGACCGCCACAACGCCGGCGACGATGACAAACAAGGTGGCAAGCAGGACGAGGAAGCGGTTGCGTCCCGACCATTCAATGATTTTGGCCAACATCGGGATAGGCTCCTCAGTGACCGGCGTGCGGGTTGGCCTTGCCGGCCGGTTGGCTGGCAAGTTTCACCGAGGTGATGACCCATTCGCCCTGACCGCGCTCAACGAACTCGAAATCAATCGCAGCACCGGGCTTTAATTGCTTGAGGATGGCTTCGTTGGCAGCCTTGAACTCCATGGTCATGCCGGGCCATTTCAGACTCGCCACCGGGCCATGCGTCACACTGACCGTGCCTGCCTTCGTATCGACTTCCTCAACCTTGCCTTCGGCCTGATGGCCAACCTTGGTTGCGGCAGGTTTCTCGGGCGCGGCCGCGCCACCATGACTGGAATGCCCGAAGCTGCCGACGGCTGCTTTCAGATTGCTCTCCGCATCAATCAGGAAATTGGCGGCGACGACCACCTGCTCGCCTTCACGGACCCCATCCAGTACCTCAATACGCTCATCACTGCGGGCACCGAGCTTGACGTCGCGCGGTTCGAAACGGCCTTCCCTGGCTTGCACCAGAACGATTTGGCGCGTGCCGCTATCGATGACCGCTGAATTCGGTACGGTGACTACCGCACCCTTGGCCGCCGTTGGCAACTCAAGCTGCGCAAACATGCCCGGTTTCAGTTGGTTGTTTGGATTCGGCAAGTCAATTCGAACCGGAATGGTCCGGGTTTCTGCTTTCAGGGTCGGATAGACATAGCTGATGGTGCCTTCGAAGCTCTTGTCAGGGTAGGCATTGATTTTGACCTTGGCCTTGGCACCAGGCTTGACCCAAGCGATGTCCTGTTCAAAGACATCAGCGACGGCCCAGACCGACGAGAGGTCGGTGACTTGATAAAGTGCTTCGCCGGGCATGAAGCGCATGCCCTGGACGGCCTTCTTCTCGGTCACGATGCCATTGACTGGCGAACGGAAGGTTAGCGTGCGCCGGGTTTCACCGGATTTGGCGAGGGACTTCACTTGTTCTTCCGAGATGTCCCAGTTGCGCAGACGCGCCAGACTGGAGTCGGCCAACTGACGCATCCCGTCCTGAGTGCTCCCATCAGCCCCCTTCAGGCTCTCGACGCCTTGGGCGGCAATAGCGTACTCGCGCTGCGCCGAGACCAGTTCCGGACTGTAAACCTCAAACAGCGGCTGCCCCTTGCCCACCGGCTGACCGGTCACATTGACATGCAGACGCTCAACATAGCCTTCGAATTTGGGCGAGATGGCATAGGTGCGGCGCTCGTCGGGCTCAATTCGACCGGCCGCCCGGATAACCTTGTCCAGGTTACGCAGCGTTGCCGCTTCGGTACGCACCCCGAGCTTCTGAATCTTCTCGGTGCTGATTTTGATTTGGTTGGCGGAAGCCGGTTCATCATCTTGCTCGCCTTCGTAGACCGGGATGTAGTCCATCCCCATGGGGTCTTTCTTGGGCGTCGGCGAGGTATCAGGCAAACCCATCGGATTGCGGTAGAAAAGAACTTTCCGTTCTTTCTTCCCCGCATCGGCCGTCATGCTGGCAGGCCCCTCGGCGTGTGGAAGCGAACTATTCTTCTGGCCCGCCCAGTAACCGCCACCAGCGGCCAATGCAGCCACGACGGCAGCGGCAATCACTCCCTTGTTCATAGTTCTTCTCCGAGGATGCGTTCGATTTCGGCGAGGCGAACCTGGGCCTCTGCACGCGATTTGATTTGGTTGAGCTTGGCCTGGCGAATCTGGCGCTGGGCATCCAGCAGGGTGGCAAAGTCCACTTTGCCGGTTTCATAGCCCGACAGCGCCGCTTTGAAAGTCAGTTCAGCCTGCGGTAGCAAGCTGTCGGTAGTCAGGCGTTCGGTCCGCCGGGCCGCTTCCAGTTCGAAGAGGTTGGCCGAGAGGTCGGACAGGAGTTGGTTGGATGTGGCATCACGTTTTGCTCGGCTCGCCGACACCATGGCTTCGGCCTCGCGTTCCTGGGCGCGTCGGCTGGACTGCTGCAAAGGGATGTTGATTTCGAACATCAAGTCCCATTGCTTCACTTCATTCTGCATCTGGTTCGGTACAACACCGACCGTCACATCGGGATAACGATTCTTGTAGGCCAGTTCCCGGCTTTTCTCGGCGGCTGCGATTCGGTGGCCTTCGGCCGACAACATCGGGTTCCGGGTCCGCGCACGCTCTTCCAGGGTCGCGTAGTCAAGTTGGGCGGGAGCCGGCAAGGGGCGCAGGGATTCCGGCATGGCCAATGGCGCAGCAGCGGGGCGCCCCAACAAGGCGTTCATGCGTGTCTTCAGGTGATGATGTTCAGTCTCGATAGCGATGAGTTCGTTACGCATCGAAGTCTGTTCGACCTGTGCCCGGATAACGTCCTGCTGCGCTGCCAGGCCGCCGGCGTAGCGAACCTGGGCAATTTTCTCCAGGCGCACCATCAGGTCGAGAATTTCCTTGGTCAGGCTTTCATTGCGGTTCAGGTAGTAGAGCTGCGCGTAGGTGGTCTTGATTTTGGCGGCGACTTCGCTCCAGGTGCCGTAGGCGCGCCCCTTGGCGCCCTCTGCCTCCAGTTCGGCAATTTCGCGCTTGAGGTCGCGTTTTCCGAACCAGGGGATGTCCTGCATCAAGGTGTAGCGCGTGCTACCGACCCGGCTGGGGGACAGGGAGGCGCTTTGCGAGCCGCCCTTGGTAATGTCCATCAATTCGGTGCGCAATTTAGGGTCAGGCAATGCCCCGGCTGGGGTAATCCGCTCAGTGGCGGCATCAGCTTCGTAGCGCATGCTGGCGAAGTCGGGGTTTCCTTCTCGTGCCATCGACAGCAAGCTCTCAACATTGCTGCCCGGTTGAACTTGGGCCTGGGCACCCAGGCACCAAGATGCTGTAAGCGCGGCGCACAGGAGTTTGCGCGAGGGTGTTATTCGTTTCATCGGCTTGTCCTCGTGATGTTTTACGCTGGCACCGCGTGCCAACATGTTCTTACTTTGGCAGTTCCAGGCGGACGATAGTCATTGCACCATTGATGTTGTCCGATGCGAATCGGATTTTCTGTCCGCTCTTCACTTTGTCGAGCCAGGAAGCATCCTTGACCTTGAACGCCATGGTCATCGCTGGCATGCCGTTGGGCAATGCATCATGGGAGACGGTCAGCTTGCCTCCAGCCTTGTCCACCTTTTTCACCAGGCCGTCGATGAGCGGGGATTCCGCAGCCTGAGCGTGCATTGCACCGTGACCGGCATGCGCGCCATGGTCAGCGGCCAACGCAATTGCGGGAGCCAAAGCGCCGATAACGGAAAGGGAGGCAATCAATTTCTTCATAAGTGTTCTCCTTGTGATAAAGGTTAATGTTTTGCGAAAACCTTGTGGCTTCCGTCCGCCTGGACGAGCAGCGTGTCATACGGTTGTGGATGATTGGTTTCCATACCCGGCGAACCTTGGGGCATGCCGGGTGCGGCTAGGCCGACGGCCTTGGGCTTTTCTTTCAGCAGGCGCTGGACATCGGCTGCGGGCACATGCCCCTCGACCACATAGCCACCGACCTTGGCAGTGTGGCAGGAGCCAAAACGTTCCGGCATGCCGGTCAATTTCCGGGCAGCAGGCACGTCGTTAACGTCCTTGGTGACGACGTCAAAACCAGCCTTGCGCATGTGTTCAACCCATTTTTCGCAGCAGCCGCAGTAAGGGCTCTTGAAGACCTCGACGCGCTCGGCCGCATGGGCCTGTGGGATGGCAGCAAACAAAGCAAAGGCAATGATGAGAGGTCTGGTCTTGAGCATTTCGGTCTCCGTTAAGCAGTGAGGGCTAACGTATAGGAACAGAGTTTAGATAGGCGCAACCAACAGCTACCTGACCCCAAAATTACATTTCTGTAAGCATGGGCCCTAGTGGCTGTGTTTGTGGCGGCTGTGGGAGTGGCTCTCATGGTTATGTCCCTTCTCCGACGGTTGTTGTAGCGCGGGCTCATGAGGCATGCCGCCATGCGAATGCCCCTCGCTTGCAGCAACACTGCCCTCATACGCGTTGGCTGAGAGCTTCGGTAGCACCTTGATGAAAGCCGTCAGGTCCCAGATGGCTTCGTCATCCATACCACCTGCAGCCCATGCCGGCATGCCGGAGCCTTTGATACCGTGTTTGATAATCCAGAAACGACGTCCATCGCCTTCTGACGCATTCGTTGCGTCATCTGCCAAGGCGAGATTGGGCGGAACGGGATACAGACCTTTGCGTATCTCGCTGTCTTCCATGCCAGGGGAGAGATGGCAACCAACGCACATGGCTTCGTAGTTGCCCGCACCGCGGCGAATACGCTCTCCGGACGCCAAATCTCCGGGGGGAACGATGTCTTTCGCTTGCCTCGTGATGGATTGCTCACGCGCCCAGGCAATCAGTTTGGTCACGCCATCTGAGTGTGTCCTATCCGCCGCGAAATCGAGACCGCCATTCTGGATATAACCAAAGCCCGCAATAGCCCCAAGGCCAATCACAGAGGCTGCCCCCAACAAAAATTGCTTCATACGCGTCCCCTGATTTCAATATGCACCATTTTGGGGAAAGTGACCTAACCAGAAACTGACCGAAAAATTACATTTCCGTAATCTGGATGGTTAAGCTGCCGCCTGAGAGCAGAATAAGTCGCAGGAAATGAGTCACAGGGAGTAGTTCGATGAGGATATTGGTCGTCGAAGACGAGCCGAAAACAGGCGATTACCTTAAGCAGGGCCTGACAGAAGCCGGTTTCATGGTCGACTTGGCCAGAGACGGCTTGGATGGACTACATCTTGCCCTGACTGAAGCCTACGACTTGGCCGTGCTGGATGTCATGCTGCCGGGCATTGAGGGATGGCAGGTATTGCAGGGCATTCGCAAGGCAGGCAAGGACATGCCGGTGCTGTTCCTGACCGCCCGCGATTCCGTCGATGACCGGGTGAAGGGTTTGGAGCTGGGGGCTGACGACTATCTGGTCAAGCCGTTTGCCTTTTCGGAACTCCTGGCACGAGTGCGCACCCTGCTGCGACGAGGCTCCAAAACCAAAGAGGCCGACGTGCTGCGAGCAGCCGACCTGGAACTTGACTTGATGCGGCGTCGGGTTACTCGGGCTGGCAAAAAAATCGACCTCACCTCCAAGGAGTTTTCACTGTTGGAGTTGCTGCTGCGCCGCCAAGGGGAAGTCCTGCCGAGGTCGCTTATTGCCTCCCAGGTCTGGGACATGAATTTCGATAGCGACACCAACGTTATCGAGGTGGCGATACGTCGCCTGCGAGCCAAGGTTGATGACAGCTTTGAATTGAAGCTCATCCACACTGTTCGCGGCATGGGATATGTGCTGGAAACCGCCGAATGATGCAACGCCGAAGGAAATCACTGACCGCCCGGCTAACTCTACTCTTTGCCGTCGTTTCATCCAGTGTTCTTCTGATTCTGGGATTAGTTATCGCCGAGTTGGTTGAACGTCACTTCGAGGACATGGACCTGGAGCTACTCGAGGGAAAGCTTGAACTCATTCAACACGCGGTCATTTCAGCGCGCGCTGAAGGAAACTTCGATGGTTTGCCGGCGCAGCTGGATGCAGCCTTGGTTGGTCACCATGGTCTAGCGGTAGGAGTGTGGAGCTCCGACGGCAAGAAACTGTACTTGTCTGAGCGTGCAGACTTCCCGCAAAAGAATCTTCCGCCAAAACAAGACAACCCCCTTCCTAGAACCTGGGAGGGAAAGGTAGAGCAACACTATCGTGGCATCTCGGGCCTAGCTCCAACTGGCGCTGAAGGCGAGGCGCCAGTGGCGGTGCTCCTCTCAACCAGTCTTACTCACCACGAGCATTTCATGCAGTCGTTCCGCCTAACGATGTGGGCCGTCGTAACGCTTGCTGCCTTGCTGAGTGGATTCCTGGGTTGGTTAGCTGCCAGACGAGGACTGGACCCGTTGCGAAACATTACCCGTCGGGCATCGGACATCACAGCTAACAGCCTGGACCAGCGGATTGAAGCAGGCGAGATTCCGGCCGAACTGGCTGAGGTAGTCAACACGCTGAACGACATGCTGGGCCGTCTCAAGGAGTCATTTGACCGGTTATCTGACTTTTCGTCAGATATTGCCCACGAATTGCGAACGCCAGTCAGCAACCTGCTGACTCAAACGCAGGTCATGCTTTCCAAGGTACGCTCGATTGATGAATATCAGGATGTTCTTGCATCGAACGCGGAAGAACTTGAGCGATTGTCTCGCACTATCGCCGACATGCTTTTCTTGGCCAAAGCCGACAACCATCTCCTGGTGCCGACACAAGAGCCCATAGACCTCAAAGCTGAAATATCGGGCATGCTTGAGTTTTACGAGCCGCTGATTGACGAAAAACACTTGCAATTGACGTTGCATGGCAACGCCGAAGTTGATGGAGACCGGTTAATGCTGCGGCGAGCGGTCGGCAACCTGCTTTCAAACGCAATCCGCCATACGCCAGAACATGGTTTTATCAACATTGCTCTTGAGATTGAGGATGAGAAAGTCAGAGTCCGCATTGAAAATAGCGGAGAAACGATACCTTCAGAACATCTGCCAAGACTGTTCGACCGTTTCTACCGAGTCGACTCATCTCGGCAACGCGCAGGGGAAGGCTCTGGTTTGGGATTGGCGATTACCAAATCCATTGCTTTGGCACATAACGGAAGCGTCAGCGTCAATTCTACTGATGGGGTAACCAGGTTTTCACTTTGGTTGCCTGCACGGAAGAGTTAAATACAGCTCTTGCCGAACCTCAGCGACCGCTAGCAGTCCTCGCGTAAATGGGGGCTGAATGTCAGCTTGGGGTCGATTGGAGCCGGTCAAGTGCGGGCGATTCGGTGGTCAGTAGCCTGCGATTTCACACGCGGGGACTCCATGGAGGACGCCGGCCTCTTTGAGGGCGACATCGTGGCGGTCCAGAAAGGCGCGCCGGCCAAGCCCGACGATAACCTCTGTCCTTAAGTTTATGCATTAAGATAATGACATAAACAAGGGAGAGGCGATGAAGCTGGAGCGTTTCGGAAAAATTCGCGGCCACAGGATTTTCAAGAACTTCACTTGGCCGATAACGCTAGAAGAGTTTGGCCGTTTTAATCTTGTGTACGGCTGGAATGGTACGGGCAAAACGACCTTGTCAGGACTGTTGAAGTCCCTTCAGACGGGGACGGCAGTTCTTGAAGGTGACGTCGACTTTGTTCTGGATGGCACCACTGTTGCAGGCAAAGACCTTTCTCAAGTCGGATTGCCACAAGTCCGCGTCTTTAGTCGTGACACGGTCGCGCGTAGCGTTTTTGAGAGTACAGGAGGTGCCCTTGGCCAGCTACCCCCCGTGTATGTTTTCGGTGAGGAGAGCGCAGAAAAACAGCGTCAGCTCGATGCCATCAAAGCAAACCTTCCTGCCCTCACTGAGGCCGTCAGGATAGCCGCTGCCCAAGAAACCAAAGCCCAAAAGGACCTTGACGACTACGCAACAGCTACAGCACGTTCCATCAAGAATCTGCTGGTTGCGCCCGGTGGCAGCTTCAATAACTACAACGCCGCTGACTTTAGGACGAACATGTCGCGGTTCGGCGCTTCGCCGGCTGCTCAATTAGCCCCAGAAGAGCGACAAGCACTGCTCGACATGAAGGACGCCCAAGCATTGCCATCGGTGCAACTAGCAGTGGTTGCTTTTCCCGACCTGCTGAAGCTCCAGCAGGAAGTGCAAGATGCTCTGCGAGCAAGTGTTGTATCCGCCGTCATTGATGAGTTGGCAGCCAATCCAACGGTTGCAAGTTGGGTCCAAAGCGGTTTGTCGCTGCATATTCAGGGTGGCGATGCTGCCGCCTGCAAGTTCTGCAATCAACCGCTGCCGGCCACACGCCTGCGTCAACTAGAGGCTCACTTTAACGACCAGTTTCGTCAATTTAACCAAAATTTAGCGGCGCTGGTTGGACGCATCGAAAATGCGGCTAATGCCATTGGGGTTGTTACGCTACCTAGTAGTAAGGACCTCTACCCGGAGCTTCGGCGCGAATATGAGGAGGCCTGCGGTGGAGTCAAACTCCACTTGAATAATGTCCGTTCTGGACTGCTAGCACTTGCGAGAGCCGTGAGAGTTAAGCAAGAGCGAGTCTTCGAGAGCCTTGACCTCAGGAGTCTCTTAAGCGGTGGCAGCGGCCTTCCTGATGACGACGTGTCCATATTGGCGAGACTCATGGAGGCCTTGTCTGCAGGATTGCCAGCTCTGGGTGAATTCATGGGAAGGCTCGCTCTCGAGCGCGTCAATGCTCTCCTTGCTAAGCATAACTCCAAGACGGTGTCTTTTGCTGAGCAGGTGAAGTCCACGCGTGAGCGCTTGCATCTCCATGAGTTGTCTGTCGCATTACCCGGGTGGTCCGAGAAGCAGACTCGTTTGGAAGATGCAACCAAGTTGCACGCGGCAGCCAAGGAGTCATGGGGCAACGCTCGACTGGACATGTTGGCACTTGAGACGGACATCCGTGACCATCGTCAACCTGCTGATGAACTAAACCGTGAATTGGTGGCTTATCTTGGACACGATGAAATCCAGGTGGCGGTGGAGGACAACGGGTACCGCCTCGTCAGGTGCGATGGCGCCGCTACAAACCTTAGTGAAGGTGAGCGAACTGCCATCGCTTTCCTGTACTTCCTAAAGTCGCTGCAAGACCGGTCCTTCGACCTTGAACATGGCATCGTTGTTGTCGATGACCCTATCTCGAGTCTTGATACAAACGCAATTTACAGTGCTTTTGGCTTTATGAAGCGAAGGCTATGTGACGCTGGGCAGCTCTTTGTCCTAACCCACAACTACACCTTTCTACGGCAGGTTAAGAACTGGTTTGGCCATCTAAACAGAGGGCGGGGCCAAAAACCGGCTAGATTCTTCATGCTGCGAGCAGCCTATAGAGATGGGCAACGCAACTCTGCCCTCGAGGCCTTGGACCCGTTCCTCCGTGACTACGAATCCGAATACCACTTCCTATTCAAACGGGTGGTTGAGGCGAGTGGGCTCCCAGGTGGGGCGCCATTGCAGTCTTATTATGAACTTCCCAATTTGGCTCGGCGCTTGTTGGAGGCGTTCTTGGTTTTCAAGGTGCCTGACCAGAAGACTCTGCATGCGCGGCTTGAAGTTGTCGACTTTGACGGTCCCAAGAAAACTCGCATCCAGAGATTTTTAGACACACACTCTCACGCCGAGCAGATAGGCGAAGGCCATGACGATGCATCAGCTCTTGGAGAAGCACCGGAGGTACTGCGAGATGTTCTGGCGCTGATTAAAGAGTGTGACGAGCGGCATTTTGCACGAATGAAACTGGCTATTGCTCCCCCTGTATAAATAGCGTAGCGGAGGACCAGGCCAGGGCTGCGCTAAAAGTTGCCTGACTTGAGGTTGCTGCGAACGCAGAGGCTCCTTGGCCTTCGTTCTGAGCAGAGTTATCTGATGAGGCTGACGGACCCCTCGCTCATTCTTACCATTTCTTTGGCCCGTCCAGCTTCTAGGGCTCGGATAATTCGCGCCTCCGCATCTGCTGAGGTACGAGCAATTCGCTGAAGACGGCAAATGGTCCTAGCCAATTCGCTGATGCTGGTTGCCCCGTGCTCCGAGAGAATAAAAACCGCCAAATTGGCGAGTTCTTCAAGGCAGATTTCACCTAATTGCCGCTTGCTGTCCTCGGCGTCATCCGCTAGTCGGAATTCTTGCCATTGCGTGGGCTGTGAAAGCTCGGGCCAATAGAAGGTGGTTTCCCCTTCCATGGTTCTAACTGCCATGGCAGGCAAAAGAGACCGCAGCAGTTCTTCAATACGCCTTCCAGTTCGAGCTAGGCCCCAAGCGCGAGCGACCTTCCGGAACAGCGCAGAATCGGCAATAGGTCCTTCGGCGTTAATTACTTGTGAAAGCTGCCCAGCTAGAATCTTCCGAGATGCCGGGTCATAAAAATGGTCCGGGTGGCCTCCGGAAATTTCGGTACTGCGGTATGCCGGAAGCTTTTGTTCCGGGACGGGCTCTGGTTGAACCATCTTTGCGTATGCTGCGACCTCAAGAGCCTCCTCGGAGGTCTCCGCACTTTCAATTTTGGGTTCCTCGGGAGCTTCCTCTTCAGAGGGCGCAACGGTCACCAGATGTTCCAGTCTGGCCAGAATTTTCTGCATCGGCTCGCTTGGATTCCGCCACCAATCAGTAGACCAAATCCTGTGCAACTCCCAACCAAGCCCTTGCAGAATGAGGTGGCGTAGCCGGTCGCGGTCGCGAGCAGTGGCAGCCGAATGATAGGTCGCCCCGTCACACTCAATACCCAATAAATAGCGGCCAGGAGCACGTGGGTCCACAACGCCAATGTCGATGCGGTAACCCGATACCCCGACTTGGGAATGGACCGTCCAGCCCTTCTCTCGCAACTGATTGATAACCTGCTTTTCAAATGGGCTATCCGGCTCCAGCCCAGTCGGATTGATTTGCTCGATGAGCGCGCGCGGTCCTCGAATTGCGAAATCGAGGTAATTTTTGAGGTCCCGAACCCCGGCAGCCCGAACCCGTGAAAGGTCAATCTGCTCTGGCATCAGGGTGCTGAAGATAACAACGCCCTGTCTTGCACGCGATACGGCGACGTTCAGCCGGCGATGCCCGCCCTCAAGGTTTAGCGGGCCGAAATTCAAGGCCACCTTACCTGCTGCATCCGGGCCATACGTAATTGAGAAGTAAATGATGTCCCGTTCGTCGCCTTGGACGTTCTCCAGATTCTTGACGAACAGCGGCTCAAGGGTGCTTTCGGCGATGGCCTGGTCGAGCTTGGTCGAGGCCCGGCGACGGGCATCCAGCAGGTTTTCAATCAGGCCTTGCTGGGCTTGGTTGAAAGTCACCACGCCGAGAGACTGCTTCTTTCCCTCGGGCGAGAGGTAGTGTTTTTCGATGGCGGCCACAATTGCTTCGGCTTCGGCGCGGTTGGTCCGCGAACCGCCTCGGTCATACACACCCGTCACCCGCTCTAGGCGAACGGCCGTATCTTCCGTCACCGGGGACGGGAACGTAACCAGCCGGTTATCGTAGTAAGTTGCATTGCTAAAGGTAATGAGGCTCTCGTGCCGGCTACGGTAGTGCCAATCCAAGCCGAGTTTGGGAAGGCCGATGCTCAAACATTCGTCCAGAATGCTTTCGAGGTCTTGTACCTCATCCTCGCCAAGGTTCGCGTCATCCTCATCGACACGATTGAAGAAATTGGTTGGAGGAAGCTGCTTGGGGTCACCAACACAAACCAGTTGCTTGCCGCGTGCAATTGCACCAACGGCATCCCAAACCGGGATTTGTGAGGCCTCATCGAAGATGACCACATCGAACTGCTGGTGCCCCGCTTCAAGGTACTGTGCAACCGACAAGGGGGACATCAACAGGCAAGGCTTCAGCTTCGATAACAGCGTTGGTAGATTCTTAATCAGTTGCCGTATTGGCGTGTGGTTTCGTTGTTTTGTCAGTTCCCGACGAAGCTTACCCATTTCCGAGTCGGCGCCAGGGGCCAACGCAGTGCTGGAGGGAATCTGGCCCGACAGCTTTGCAACGGCATACTGCTGACTCAGCTTCTGGAAGCGCTCGTCAGATTCCTTGAACTCGGCAATCTTGCGTTCGTGGTCAGCGCTGGAGAATGCGCAAAGCACTGGCTCCCTGTCCATCGCTCTCCGGACCCACCAGCTTTGATAGGTATATTCGAAGAACTCGGCAACATCCGCCAGCGCAACCTCGCCCGCTTCAAGGGAGCGAACAATGCCCGGCAGGCCGGCGCTGATGACCTTTTCCCGGTTGTTTTGCCAGAGGCACCAGGGTTGGATTTGGTGGGCCGCATGTTGCCATCCCTGTAGTTGTGCGAGCAGGCGCTGAATCGCTCCCGCAGCATGGGGCTCTTCGATAAGCGAGTCTTTGGCTCCACTCAGCTCTGAGACATGATGCGCCTCGCTGACCAGTTGCCGCTGGGCATCGCGATAGCGAACCAAGGCCCCTCCCAAAACACCGTCAGCCCGAAGCATCGACCGATTCTCAGTCACGTAGGGCAAGAGTTTGCTCAACAAGGCGCCGTGGAGGGCAATGTCGCCAGCCGCCAGTTGGGCCAGGGCGTCGGAATATTCCTTAGCCCATTTTTCATGGGCATCAACAGCATTCCAATCCGTCTTGTGAGCGTTGAACTCATCCTGGAGAAGCGCAGTTGCCTCCGCTCCCATGGCTGATAGGGCCTTGTCTTCGTCGTTAAGCTTGCGGAGGGTCGCAATCAGGTCATTAGCTTCGCTCTCACCAGGTGTTTTTTGGTCAATCCGGTATAGCCCGAAGCGCTTCAGGCACGCCCGTTTGGCAAGCCAACTCTTGGGCCACCAACTACTGTTGGCCTCACCCCACTGTATTTCGAGTTCTTGGCCGCTCAGGTTCGCCACTTCTTCCCTGTAGGAGCCCTCAAAGGTTTTCCAGGCGGCCTCGCGCTGCAGGCCATGATGGCGGAGCATCTTCAGCCGATTTCGAGCAATCTCATCGGTTGCCGCTCGGGCAACTCCGACCGGAACATTTGGCGCTTTCAACAATACATCGGCAAGGCGGTCCAACGCCGCCAGTTCGGACCACGATGAGCCAGTTTCTGGTCTTCCCAACAAATGGAGAAATGGCGCAATCAGTTCTTGAGTCGTGGATGCTGCTGCTGAAAGGCTATGGGCGGCATCGAGCAATTCTTGCTCCCAAGTGGGCGTCCAGGCCGTCCGCTTAATAGCCATGAGCGGATGGGCGCTGAGGTCGTGAAGCTGACCAGCGAGGGCTGCCATTTGTCGGCACAGAGTGCGCAGGCTATCGAGGTCCTTCCGGCTATGCTGGTTAGGGTCGGTCCAATCCAGGGCAGCAGGTTTCCAGTGGGTGTGTTTGATGCACGTCCCAATCGCATCGTAGATGGACAGGTCGTTTGGATGGGTTTTGTGAAGCGCGCCAACCAAAGTGTTCAATTCACCGCGTAAGCCAGCGAGGCGTTCAGCCTCTAACTCCCAATCCTTCACTGTTCTGGCATTGCCGGCATCCAAGGCCTTGCCCAACTGAGTGAGCACTTCAGACTTCTTGGCTTTCGCTGAGTGCAATTCGAGGCAAAACGGCCCAAGCCCGATGGAGTTCAACCGTCGATGGACGACCTCAAGCGCCGCCATTTTCTCGGACACGAAGAGCACCGTTTTGCCGGTCGCCAACAAGTGGCAAATCAGGTTGGTGATGGTCTGGCTCTTACCAGTTCCCGGGGGGCCTTCCAAGACCAGATTACTTCCCGAGTCCGCCACGCAAATAGCACGCAGCTGCGACGAGTCCGACAGCATCGGGGTATACAGCTGTTGTGGAGCGAAACGCTCATCCAGCGTATCCGCTGCAAATTCTGGGTCAGCCTCGCTGAAGGCCTTGCCCGGATTGTTGATAAGGTGAGCAACGACAGCATTTTCCTGAAGCTGTTTCTGGCGGTCTTGCAGGTCCTTCCACATCAGGTACTTCGTGAAGGAGAAAATGCCCAGATGCACCTGTTCCTTCACTTCCCAGCCTGGCAGTTCAGTGACGGCCAGCCGGAACGTTTGGAAGATTTTCTCTACGTCCAGGCCTTTGTCGTCCGTGGGCAGAGCCTCGAATGACGGCATCTTGAGCTGGAAGTCGTTGGCCAGTTTTTGAAGCAGGGTGGGATTTACCAGCGCCTCATCATCGTGCCGGGTGAGCCGGAAGCCCGTTCTCACCGACTGACGGGTAATAGTCACGGGAATGAGCAGAATCGGGGCGAGGTGATTGGCTTCGGAATTTTTGTCTTCCCGCCACTGCAGTAGGCCAAAGACCAGGAAGAGCGTATTGACCCCGCCTTCTTCCTTGCCGGTTTCGGCTGCCCGGAAAATCTCGGTCAGTCGGTCGTCGAGCTTGTCCTCTGGAACATCGACGACCAGTTCGTTTTTGGCGAGCGCGTCTTCAGCAAACGCCAACATAGCCGTTTGTCCGGTCCGTCCTTTGAAGACAGCCGCAGCACGAGGGTCAGTGCCGTCCATGATTTGCGGTGCAGCTTTGACTCTAAACTCACGCCCATCTGAAAGCCTGTCTTCCAATGCACCTAGGTCGTGGGAAATGACCTTGAGGTTGCTCTTGCTAGGCTTGAAGTTCAGCAACCGATTGCGCAGAGTGAGGTCGAGTAGCTTGCTCTTCCATTTGGCCAGGCGGCCTTCTGGGGTATCTGGGGTGGAAACCTCAGTTGGGGGCAATAGCTCCGGGTCCAGCGGCGGTAGTGCCGGCATATCCTCAATGGAAGGAGGTGCCTCTTCTGCAATTACGACAGTTGGCTCTTGCGCCGTCGAGCGAGAGGGAAGCGCTCGAATCTGAAGCTCGCGAGCGCGACGAATGTCGATGGCGTAGTGGAATTTCTCCTCTTCGTTGAGGTACGCGTCCCCTGTTGAACATGCCCAGCGGAGAGACGGCTTCTGGTCTGAGGCGGTGCCTGTCGTCTCAAGTGTCAGGAATTCACCGGATTTGACCCGTTTTCTCACGGCCATCACGTCATCAACGACTGACGTCGGAAAACTCGTTTCAATCAGCCATACTCCAATCCATGCGTGGCCTTCTTTGAAGAGAACAACTGGGTGCAGCCCTGCTTGCTCAAAGCAGGAGGCAAAGAGCATCGCCAGGTCGAGGCAGGTTGCCACCCGGCCATCGAATATTCGTTCTGGCGTTCTAATCTTCTGGCCATCTGAGCCAAATGAGGCAGGCGGATTTGAGTAGTGCAGGCCCTCGGCCAGAAGCGCACTGTAAATGGCCGAAACCTGTTTCCAGACCCGCTCACGGTTCTTGGATTGATAGCCATCAAGCGACAGCCCTGCGTCGCTCTTACGCAGAAGCGCAGATGCTTTGCCAAGCAAGCGGTCGACCACGACCGAGTTCGGCATGCTGAAGGCTGCAAGCAACTCGGGCAGGCTACGAGTTCCGGCCCATTGGTCGTACGCAAGCACCTCAATGGAATGATTGAGTTCAGACAGCGTTTTACCGTCTGCTACAGCTTTTATTCGAATAGAGGCTTTCTCGGCTTCGTCGAGCTTGATGAGGTAAGTATGGTCAGGCTGAAGGTCGACTGGGGAGATTGTTCGAGACTCTCCCGGAGCAAGTTGCTCAAAGTGAAAGCGGGCGCCTTGTGCGAATTCTGGGGTGCAGGAAACCAGGACAGCAAGGGAGTTCAGCGCCTCTTCGCTGTTGTTCTTAACGATGAGAGAGCGAACAACTGGAATATTGTTTTGAATTGCAGCGTACCCGGTTGTGGGGTCCACAATTACCTTTAGGTCTACCATGGGCGATTCCGTTTTCGCCTTTTCTTCTTGTTCGTTCAGCACTTCGGTCGCCATCTCATATCCCTTGGTTTTAAGCACTTAGACCTCATGCAATCCACTGAAAGCACAAGTGCTTATTGTATTTCTTGGGCATAAAATAGGTGTAGTGAATTTGCTTGAGGTACGGCTATTTCGACACAGTGCTCGACCAGAAAAAACGGGGCCGAAGCCCCGTTTGAGATAACAATCAGACTGCCATAGGCGCCGTGAGTGGCGGATGGTGCTGATACCCTTCGAGCCAAAAATCACTCGGCTCAACTTTTTCCAGCCATTCAGGTTCGTACTTTCTTGTCACCGCGTAGTCAGGAATACGGTCTGACAAAACCAGCTTGGGTGCCTCGAAGGGCTCACGCTTCAACTGCTCTTGAAGCATCTCTACGTGACTTTCGTAGATGTGAGCATCTCCGATGAAGTAGGTGAACCAACGCGGGGTATACCCAGTCAAGCGGCCAACCAGATGAAGTAGGGCGGCACCTTCCGTCAAATTGAACGGTGTTCCGAGCCCTACATCGTTGCTACGGATGTAGAGGCATAGCGAGATTTCACGTTTTGCCGCGTTGACCAAAAACTGATACAGCAAATGGCATGGCGGGAGCGCCATCTCCTCAAGCTGAGCCCAGTTCCAGCCATGGAAGAGGATTCGACGGCTACCCGGGTCACTCATGATGGTATCTAGGCACTGCCGTAGTTGGTCTATCGCCTTGTAAAGTAGCACGCTCGTTGTCGTGCCGTGCTCACCTACATCCTCGACTACGCCAACCTGCTTGTAGCCGTTGGCAAGTGCATCTGCAAGCTGAGCGGCCCCCTGCGGTTGGCTCTGGTCAAGCAGCTTATACGCAGGCCACTCGCGCCATTGAACGCCGTACACCGGTCCTAGGTCGTCCATCTGGAGTCTATAGGGGCTGGCCAGCCATTGGGCGTTCTCATTGGCATTTTGGTCCCAGACTTTGCAGCCCAGGCCACGAAAGTCAGCTGCGCTACGGTAACCCCTCAGAAAACCAACCAGTTCGCCGACTGCGGACTTGAAGGCCAGTTTTTTGGTGGTAACTGCCGGAAAACCTTCCTGGAGGTCAAATTTCATCATTGCACCGGGAATGCTCAGGGTGCGAATGCCGGTGCGGTTGTTTTGCCAGTCGCCGTTGTTAAAAATGTCCTGAACGAGGTTGAGATACTGTTTCATGTTCTTTCCTTTAGTACCGAGATTGGTACTAGGTATAGCTCGGCGCTGTGGCTAGCGTAACCCTACGCATAAAGTTAGCTATTGTGGCTGTTTCGAGGACATTTGGACAACCTTTGCGCTGGAAGCTTTTTTCAGGGAAGTTATTTCTTGCTCGAACGCAGTCGCTCTTGCTTGGAGAATGCGGATTAGCTCCTGCGCTTGAGCCAGCTGCTGGGCTGCAACGTCGAACCGTGTTTTCCAGAGAAGCACTTCATCCCTGCTGTCGCACAGCTGCTGTTTGTAGCGCTCGATACGAGATTCTTCCTTGGCACCGGAAGCTGTTTCTTCGATAGTCACATTTAAAGGTGCTTTACGCGCACCTTTGATTTTCCGGAGTTGGTCCAATGGCCACTTCCGATTATTCAAGGTGCCTCGACTGCAATCGGCCAACTTGGCTAAAACATCCTGGGTGGGTTTCAGTTTTGGGTCACTTTCAATTCGGGCCAAGGCATCCTGGATTCGCCGGGTTACTTCGACAAATTCCTGTTCGTTTTTCTCTTGGAGTGCAGCCGGGATAGCGGAATTTGTCATGATTGCTCCGTTTCGGCCATCTGACCGAGCTGTGCCAAAACTTGCTCCGCAGCTTGCACTGAAGCGAGTAAAAGTTCTTTTGCGTGAGCCATACGGGGGGTTGCGGCCAGTTCACGGTTCTGGTCGAGAATTTTGCGCCAGACCGGGGCGTGAGTTCGGGTAATCACCGCTTGTTTGCAGACGCCTGGGTTGCATTGAAGCGACCCAATGCATGGCGGAGTGTCCTTTTTACCATCCTTTAGTAGCGTATCTCGTCTGCCTCCGCAGTAGCCGATGCCGACGCTGGCAAAGGGCAAGCCTTGCTTTGCCAGATTCTCGATGACTTCATCTACCGTCCAGCCTTGGGCTGCCATACCCTCAAAGTACGCCTTCCTACGCTCAATGAATGCTTCGGCGCCTCCTCCTGCGACTGGACGGTCAGGGTTATACAACTCCTGGGCAGCTTCACGGTATGCTGAATCCGAGTGAAGGGCTCGTTGCGTTGCCAAGTCTCCAACATTCCCATACATCATCGTCACATTAGGCGGTAAGGCGTGCAGGGCGGTATGAAGGTGCTTCAACTGGTGTGCAATGAACAGGAGTCCCACATCAGCTCGAGCGAGCTGATGGGCCAATGTATGACGCAACTGATGGGCGCTAATGCTCCAGTCGGCCCATCTGTTGGAAGTGTCTATTTCATGCAGATAATTTGTTATTGCACCAGTAAACCCATTTAGCGAAAGCGCTCGCGGAGTAGTTCCGAGTGGGACGGTCTCTGAGGCAGATAGCAAGAAGGGATTGAAAGTTGCCCGAGCAATATATTCAAGACACGTGACGGCATCGCGCATTATTGGTATGGCTGGCCACAAGTCGACGCCCTCTGGGGCATCCAGTGCCTGATGTTTGATATGCGTTCCCGTTAGAACGGGAACCCCATGGAGCAGTTGGATACACTGGTTGGTGAAAGTGGTTAGGTCGCTATAACGGGCGCCGGTATAAAGTCCAATAACCGTGAAGGCTGCGCGTTGTACTCGGTAAAGCCAACTGAATACCTGCTTACGACCAACACCATAATTACGCTTGAATTTTGCGGATTTTGCAGAAGGTCCTGTCCGCTTCTTCCCAGTGCGTGCCGCAAATTCTCTATCGTCTTGCCGTAGCGCGATGTAATCAGATATCAGAGCGGCACCATCAATTAAGCTGTTAGAGAACTTAGGTTCAAACGGTTTGCCTGATTTGTCGTGTGCCTCCTCTCCGATGAAGCGCAGGAAGCCGAGTACGTCCGAGCAGGCGGTATTTGAGAGCAGCCGAAACAGGTCATTTGGCATGACCCGCAGGTAGTCATTCCTCTTTTTAGAGGTTTTGGCGGGAAGTGCTTTGATGTCTTGGGTGTTCCATTGCAGCGTACGTTGCTGGAAAGCTGCCTTCATGACGGGGCTGGCTAGGAGTTTGAGGCCTTTCTTTACTGCGACTCCGTCCGCTCTCGGGGAGTCAGCCAAGGTTGTCGATATGGCCCGTAGCGATAGGTCGGTTATTGACTGAATGGGGCTAAGGTGCCGTGTTGTGCTAATCCAGTCGTCCAGTTGGTAGCGCTGCAAAACGTCTGAGAACAGGCAAACGAGTGCCCTGACCATGACAACCAGTGTTTGAGGCTTTGCCGACCGGGTTCCGTGAAGGCCAAATGCCGAAGGAAGGTTGAGGTAGAGGTAACTAAATATCTTTAGTTCCTCAACCATCATTTTGGTTATGAGCGCACTACGATGGTCGTCATGCTCTCCTTGAGCATCAGCGCAATACATGCCCCAGTTGATTCGGAGCCGAGACTCTGGAACAGACGAAAGGCGCGCAACGCTATTGTTGGTGAAGTCCCATTGGTCATCAAAGAAGCAAGACTTGGCTGACACTCGAGTCTTTGCTTCTATGAAAGGACGGCCCGCCAAGACATCTTCAAGTCGTAATGCTGCGCTGTCCTTCATTGGCATGTTCCTCGATAAAGCAATGGGTCAACCACAACGTCGATGGTGGTCGCCATGTCGAATGCCCACTCAATTTCGTCCGCTGTAAATTGACTCACTTCGGGATTGAGTAAGTCATCCAGGACAGACAGCGTTTGGTTGTAAAGATGGGCATGCGGAAGGTTCTGTACATTGTTCGCCTGTGCAGCAAGAATCTGGGAGCGATATGCCACCAGTGATGGCAGATGCTCCTTCAGCACAACAACATTTCGGCAGAACAGGCACATGTTGAAGCGTGTGCATGCTTGCCCGGGCACAAAGTCAACGGCACGCTTAACCCGGTCCGGTGGGTCAAAGACGTTTTTGCAGTCAGCGATGAGTCCTCTGAATAGATTGATGGGGTCGGGTGAAACCGCTGTGGGTTCTCGGGGGGAGAACACTTCTGCCTGATTGGCTCGAATTTGTGCCAGCGCCTCTGAGACAACTTTTCTTGCTGGTTCATCAAGCCGATTGGCAGCTATGTACCGCAGGGTTTGGACTATGGACTTATGTCGAGCTACCTGTTGAATTTCGAAAAAATCTCGCCCTTCCAGCGCCATTTCAGTGAGTTTCGTTGAGCGAAACCGCACCAGATTGAAATTTAGGGGGCCGTCTTCATCATTGCGGAGGTCGTACTTCTCAACCATCCATTTACACCAGGCAGACGTTCTGCCATTCGTAAGAGGCAGCGTTCTGGTATAGGCATGTGCTCCAGTGGAACCATGGATGAACAGGAGGTTTTTCAGCGGGTCGTTTTCTGGCAGTCGGTCTCTAATTTTGGTGGTGAGCTTCAATATCGTCGTGATAACGCGCTTTACTTGTAGCGTCTGCTTTCTTTTGAGGCCGCGCTCTTCTCGTTTTTCAAGCAGAGGGAGATGTAATTCCTTCTCTCCATTTGAGCGTTCCTTCTCAAATAACAGATAGGGCATTCCGGTTAGAGGATGTTCGTCGCGCAAGCAGTCGACCTTTAGCCCCAGGAGGGACGAAGGGTTGAGTCCCGTCAGATACAAGAGATTGATGGCCAGTGGCATTACTAGGGCATCATCTGGAATGGCTGCAATTCCCCAGCTGCGATATAGCTTGTGTAGCCCACCGTGATATTCATGGGCTGCGTTGAGAAATCTGGCGTGTCCCTTCTTGGTTGGACCAAAGCCTAGTATCGGTTCGCAATCGAGGACGTTTTCGAAGTACCAGCGCATGTTCGCCTCTACGCCATATCCATAGCCCTTGTTCCGGCCACGAGTTGGCTCAACTCGTGGGTCCCTACCTACTTCAGGAGATTGCTTTGTGTACCCTTCGGCAACCGTATACGAAAACCGGAGCTCTTCCGCTACAGCATTGAGAATTTGAGTGAGTTCCTTGTCGGAATAACTGGCGTGCGCATCTGTCTCACTAACCGAGCGTCCCCAGGATGTCGCCTCGATGGTTCTGGTATGCAAGAGGCCATAAGCGGCAGCCTCTGACATCACCTGCCTTACCGCACTAAAATGCCCAGTAAGGGTATGGGAACTCAGGTGTATTTCTTTTGCACGAATGCGTGCCTGGAGTGTCTCTTTGAAGCGTAAGAGCGCGAGCGAATCCCATTTCTCAGCCAAACGGTAAGGTATTAGTCCCTCGGTAGCTTCAATGTGCTGGATGAAGAAGGTTTTTGCCGACTGATAATTGTTCTTTGTGCTCTCATTTGACATTCGGTCTTTGCGCTTGTCGAAAATCCATTCGAGCTGGGCAAACGGATGCGCTACAGTTGGTTCTGGAGGTTTTCCGTATTTGCGCAGGTCGAGTGGGATGATGTTCTCAAGCTCAGCCAATTCGGACTCCAATTTTGCGAACCTTGGGTTGTTTTTTCTCGGGTAGGTACGTTGCGTCCAGGATTTTTTGGGCCTCCTCGAAGCGGAAGCGAATTTCGCCTTGAGCTCCATCCTCAGTCATCCGATGTAAGACTGGGGCTGGAATATGAGCGTAGATTTCAGTAGTCGACAGCTGGCTATGGCCAAGGACGCGTTGAAGTACGACTAGATTGTCTAGCAGGCTCTTGCCGTGCTCTGATTTCATGACTGAGTATGCCGTCCCGTGGCGCAGTCGGTGAGGAGAAGCTGCGGTTAGTCGAGTACGACCGAGTGCATCGGCAATACACTTCTGAATCGCCTCGGCAGTTATTGGTTCGCCGTAGGTATTCAAAAAGGCAGGCTTAGCTGCTTCCGGCCAGTCATGGTTGGTGAAATATGTTCGCGTTTTGAGGTAGCGATTGAGTCGGACCAGCATGGCTCTGGATATGATTGTGTATCGCTCTTTGATTTCGCCACCGTGTCCCTTGCTCCCGCGGACGAATAGCGGGAAATACATCTGGGTTGCAGGGTATTGCTCTATGAGGGGAAGGTCACTTTTCAACACACGTGGCACTTCTGAAACCCGAAGGCCCGTGTCGAAGATGAAGTGTCCGATGAGTCGCTGCACCTCCCAATGCATTCCCTGCAATAAGGTGATGACTTCATCTACCGTGAGATAGCGTGGCATTCTCTTACTAGGCGTTGCCGTCCTGTAGCCTAGGTTCTCATAAAGGGCATGGGCTTTGACCCTATTGGCTTCCTCTGTAGTCAGCCAGTCCGTAAACATCTTTAGTACAACTTCGTACCCTCGAACGGTTGAGCTGCCTAGGCCCTTGGCATTGCACGCACGATAAAACTCGTCCAGCACAGGAAGCCCTACGGCGAGTATCGCGTCGTCTACACGAACTTGGCCGAAGACCTTGTGCACTTCCAGGAAAGAACAAAAATCACGGATACGGCCTGCGTAGAGTTCGAGGGTGCCATCGGCCATCCGCTTGGGTAATTGTTCCAGGGACTGGATGAAATTGGTTGGCAGGACGGCGACACGCTCTGCCGAGTCGAGCAGCAAGAATCTTGGCGGCTTGCTTGTGCGGGAGCGATGAACTTCCATTAGCTATAGTTGATGATGTACAAATGAACATTATATAGGTATTAAAATAAACATTTGGGTATAAAAAAATAACAGAAGGGCTTCTGGACTGTACAGAAATACCATGGTTGTCTAATAGGAAGATGTCGGCCGAGCGCTGGTAGAGCTGGCAGCTCAGCTTGCCGTTGGCGACGTAGAACTGGAACAGGCAGTGGCAGGGCGGCAGCGCCATGCTGTCGACGTCGCCCGGGTTCCAGGCAGACACGATGTGGCGCCGGGAGTCCGGATTGTTCTTCAGGCCATGCACGAGCTGCGTGATCTGGTCGATCAGGCGGCCGTCCGGGGTTTCCCAGCGGCGCCACTGCTTGCCGTAAACCGGGCCGAGATCGCCGTTTTCGTCGGCCCATTCGTCCCAGATGCGGACGCCGTTGTCCTGCAGGTACTTGATGTTGGTGTCGCCCTGGATGAACCACAGCAGTTCGTGGATGATCGACTTGAGGTGCAGTTTCTTGGTGGTGACGACCGGAAAGCCCTGGCCCAGGTCGAAGCGCATCTGCCAGCCGAATACGGAGCGGGTGCCCGTGCCGGTGCGGTCCGACTTGTCGTTGCCGTTGTCCAGCACATGGCGCATCAGGTCAAGGTAGGGCTGCATCGATTCGACTATCCGGGGAAAATACAGATCGGCTATTCTACCTCGGGGATCGCCTTCGGAAATTTCTCTCGTTCGACGACCGAGGCGGGAACTACAATCAAAAAAAACAGTTTTCTGGGGAGAGACCGTGTTCGACAAGGTAGCGACGCTGGGCGGAATGTGGGGCGGAAAACACGACCATCCCCTGGTCAACCCGCGCGAAATGCGCAAGATTCTCAGTGAATTGCCGAAGGACAACGCCTTCAAGGCGCAGGACGAAATTACCGGCTGGCTCGAATCCCTGGCCGGGATCGACGACTTTCCGGTGGACCGTCTCTACGAGGTGGCGCAGGCGCTGGAAGAGGCGGCCTATCCCCATCTCAAGCGCCTGTCGCGCGAGTACTTCCAGGCCGCCCGGCTTTCCCGTTCCGAGGAAAAGCGCCTGTGGTCCATCAATTACGGGTTTTGGCGCCTGTTGTCGGCGGCCTACGAACGCTGCCTCGGACGGGTTGCGGACAAGCCCCGGGCCGGCGAGTTACCGTCGAGCGTGCTGCCGACGCTCAGCGTTCGCCTGATCGCGGCGCTGGGGGCCGTGCTGAAGTGGGAGCAGTTCCACTATGGTCCGATGCGTGCCGAACTGTGGCGGCCGCTCGGTCAGGCGCTGCTGGCCGCCGAAACGGCCGAGGTGGCCGAGAAGGCGGTGCCCTTGGTCGGCAAGGCGGGGATGACCTCGCCGGTCATCGAGTACCAGAAGGTCATGGTTTTCCAGGCCGCCTCGCTGGGCAGCCTGTTGCCGCTGGAGATCGAAATCGCCGAGCGGCTGATCGCCCATTTCCTGAACGGTTTCGTGTTCACGCGCAGCGCCTTGATCGACAGCGTGTATTGGTCCGACTTGCTGCTGGCGCAGCCACCGCTGCGCCTGGCCAGGATGCCGGCCCGCGCGACGCCGACCCAGCGCTTCATCAAGCCGGCCGGTGCCCATCAGGCCATGCTGGCCTTGCTCGATGCCCTGGCGCGCGGCGACGACGTGCCGGCGGAGCTGGATCTTGGCGGGCAATACCTGCCCAAGCTGGTGGCGCGCGTGCTCAAGCATCTGGCCAGCTATCTGGCACCCGTTCCGCCGCAGCGCAAGCACGACCGGCATCGGGTGATGCACCGCATGTCGGTGCTGCACGGCCTGGTCAACGCCTTCGTCGTCTTTTCGGGCGAGTTCGGGGGGCGTCCCGCGGGGCTGCCGATCGAAAGCTGGGTGGTCGAGAATGTCAGCCGGGGCGGATTCGGCGCCGTACTCGGGGACGTTCCGGGAGAGTGGCTGCGGGTGGGCGCACTGATCGCCATGCAGCCGGAGGGGGGCGACAACTGGCTGATCGGCGTCGTTCGCCGCTATCACCGCGAGTCGGAAAGCGAAGCCCGGGTCGGCATCGAGGCCTTGTCCCGCCAGGCCAATGCCCAGGAAGTTCGTGTCCGTTCCGCTTCCAGCTATGGCGCGGCTGCGACGACGCCGGTGCTCCTGCTGCTGGACGGCAACGACGCCGGCGAGTTGCGCGTGATCCTTCCCTACGGCGCCTTTTCCCCGCGCGAATCGCTGGAATATGCGTGCGACGGCCGGCGCTTCGTGCTGGACCCCGTTTCGCTGCTCGAGCAGACGGCCGATTACGAACTGGCGCGCTATCGCCAGAGCGTCATCGGCGCTGTCTGAAGCGCCGATTTACTGTGGGCGGATGGCCGATTTGGGGCGGAAGGCCTTGATCACCGCCGCGTTCGTTTCGGCATAGGGGCCGCCGATCAGGTCGATGCAGTAGGGCACGGCGGCGAAGATGCCGACATGGCTGACCGTGCCGTCGGCGGCGCGGACGCCTTCCAGCGTCTCCCTGATCGACTTCGGCTGGCCGGGCAGGTTGATGATCAGGGCCTGCTTGCGGATGACGGCGACCTGCCGCGACAGGATGGCGGTCGGCACGAAATTCAGGCTGATCCGCCGCATTTCCTCGCCGAAGCCAGGCATTTCCTTGTCGGCGACGGCCAGCGTCGCTTCCGGCGTGACGTCGCGCAAGGCCGGGCCGGTGCCGCCGGTGGTCAGCACCAGGTGGCAGCCGGCCTTGTCGACCAGGTCGATCAGGGTCTGCTCGATGCCCGGCCGGTCGTCGGCGATGAGCCGGGTTTCGGCGCGCCATGGCGAGGTCAGCGCCGACGACAGCCAGTCGCGCAGGGCCGGAATGCCCTGGTCCTCGTACACGCCCGTCGAGGCGCGGTCGCTGATGGAGACCAGGCCGACGACGAGTTCGTCATTCATCGCCATCTTCCTCGGCCGGGGGCGCGCCCTTCTGGTCCAGCTCCTGCAGGATCTGGAAGATGGCGCGGAAATTCTTCGGCGGCTTGTTGTTTTCCTTTTCCTTCAGCGCATTGCGACGCAGCGTGCGCAGATGCTGAAGATCCACGGCGGGCCACAGGGCGGCGATTTCGGCGAGAACCGCCTCGTCTTCCAGCAGGCGGACGCGGAAGCGTTCCAGGCGATGCAGGCGGGCCGTTTCGGCGGAGGATTCGCCGCGCAGCATGGCCAGTCCGGCGCGTATCGGCTCGTCGTCCACGCCGCGCATCAGCTTGCCCAGGTACTGGATCTGCCGGCGCCGGGCGCCGTGGGCGGTGATCTTCTGGCAGTCGCGCACCGCATCAAAAAGATTCTCCGGCAGGTTGATGCGTTTTAGCTGCCCGACCGACAACTCGACCAGTTCCGCGCCGAGGTCGCGCAATTCGTGCATCGCCTCCTTCTGCTTGGTTTTCGAGGGGCGGCCGGTGTCTTCGGTGAAATCTTCGTCTTGCATGTGAACCAATCGGAGGCGGTCTATGGCGGGCTGTTATGATAGCGATTTTACCGCTCCGACGCCGCCCCCATGTCCGAAACTGCCGCATTTTCCTACCCCTTCGCCACCCTGCAGCAACTCGCCGAGGATGTGCTCAAACACGCCAGCAGCAAGGGAGCGACGGCCTGCGAGGTCGATGTGTCGGAGGGTTTCGGCCAGTCGGTCACGGTCCGTTGCGACGAGGTCGAGACCATCGAGTTCAATCGCGACAAAGGCATCGGCATCACCGTCTACGCCGGGCAGCGCAAAGGCTACGCCAGCACGTCGGACTTTTCAGCGCAAGCCTTGCGCGAAACGGTCGAGGCGGCGCTGAACATCGCCCGCTTCACCGCCGAGGACGATTGTGCCGGCCTGGCGGACGCCGCGTTGATGGCCCGGGATTGTCCTGACCTCGATCTCTACCACCCGTGGGCTCTGAGCGTCGAGGAAGCTATCGAGACGGCGCGCCGCTGCGAACAGGCGGCCTTCGATACCAATCCGCTGGTCAGCAATTCGGAGGGCGCCTCGATCTCGACGCAGCAGGCGCATTTCGTGTCGGCCAACAGCCTGGGCTTCATGGGCGGCTATCCGACTTCACGCCATTATATTTCCTGTTCGGTGATCGCCGGCGAGCAGGATGCCATGCAGCGCGACGACTGGTACACCACGCATCGCGACGCCAGCCGTCTCGACAACCCGCAGCAGGTCGGCCGCATTGCCGCCGAGCGCGCGGTCGCCCGCCTGGGTGGGCGCAAGGTCAAGACCGGCGAATTCCCGGTCATCTTCGAAGCGCAACTGGCCGGCGGCCTGCTCGGCAGCCTGGTGCATGCCGCCAGCGGCGGGGCGCTCTACCGCAAGTCCTCCTTCCTGATCGATCATCTCGGCAAGCGGGTCATGCCGGACTTCGTGCAGATCGCCGAACGCCCGCACATTCCCTGCGGCCTGGGCAGCGCGGCCTTCGACAGCGACGGCGTGGCGACGCGCGATCGCGATATCGTCACCGACGGCATCCTGCAGGGCTATTTCCTGAGCGCCTACACCGCGCGCAAGCTGGGCATGCAGACCACGGCCAATGCCGGCGGCAGCCACAACCTGATCATCCAGCCCGGCCAGTACGACCTGGACGGCCTGCTCGCCCAGATGGGGCGCGGCCTGCTGGTGACGGAACTGCTCGGCCACGGCATCAACTACGTGACCGGCGACTATTCGCGCGGCGCGGCCGGCTACTGGGTCGAAAACGGGAAAATCGTCCATCCGGTCGAGGAGATCACCATTGCCGGCAACCTCAAGAGCATGCTGGCCGGGATCGTCGCCGTCGGCAACGATGTGCAGATACGCGGCACCAAGCAGACCGGGTCGATCCTGATCGAGCGCATGACCGTCGCCGGCGAGTGAGCGATTAGGGTTTTCCACCACTCGCAAAAGCGGCGGGATTGGTGAAAAATAGGACCAGCCAACAGGCTTGACGTGACTTACCTTCTGGAGGAGACAATATGCAACGTCGCGATTTTCTGAAAAAAGCATCCGTCGGCGCCGCCGCAGGTGCCGCAACCACCCTGGCCGCCCCGGCCATCGCCCAGTCCGCCCCGAACATCAAATGGCGTCTGACCTCTTCCTTCCCGAAGAGCCTGGACACCATCTACGGCGGCGCCGATGTGCTGGCCAACCGCCTGCGTGAAATGACCGGTGGCAAGTTCGATATCCGCGTCTTCCCGGGCGGCGAGATCGTTCCCGGCCTGCAGGCGCTGGATGCCGTGCAGCAGGGCACCGTCGAGGTTTGCCACACCTGCTCGTACTACTACGTCGGCAAGGACAAGACCTTCGGCTTCGGTACGGCCGTTCCGTTCGGCATGAACGCCCGCCAGATGAACGCCTGGATCTACTACGGCGGCGGCCAGAAGGCATTGGACGATTTCTACGCCAACTACAACGTCGTCTCCTTCGCCGGCGGCAACACCGGTACCCAGATGGGCGGCTGGTGGCGCAAGGAAGTGAAGACCCTGGCTGACCTCAAGGGCGTCAAGATGCGTATCGCCGGCCTGGGCGGCACCGTCTTCAACGAACTCGGCGTGGTCCCGCAGCAGATCGCCGGTGGCGATATCTACCCGGCGCTGGAAAAGGGCACCATCGATGCTGCTGAGTGGGTCGGTCCGTACGACGACGAAAAGCTCGGCTTCTACAAGGTTGCCAAGAACTACTACTACCCGGGTTTCTGGGAATCCGGCCCGGTTATCCACTTCTTCGTCAACAAGAAGGAATGGGACAAGCTGCCGAAGGAATACCAGGCTGCCTTCCAGGCCGCCGCGTACGAAGCCAACGTCACGATGATGGCCGAATACGACCACAAGAACCCGATCGCCCTGTCCAAGCTGCTGCAGAGCGGCGTCAAGCTGAGCTCCTTCTCCGACGAAATCCTCGAGGCCGCCTACAAGGCAGCCCAGCAGATCTACGCCGACGAGGCCGGCAAGAACCCGGCCTTCAAGAAGATCTACACCGAGTGGGAGAAGTACCGCAAGACGCAGAACGCCTGGTTCAGCGTCGCCGAAATGCGCATGGACCGCTTCCTGCAATCGCACAAGTAAGCGTTTCCCAGCCAATAAAAAACCCGCGGATTCCGCGGGTTTTTTGTTGCCGGTCGTTTCGCTTCAGTTTTCCAGCAGGCTGCGCAGCATCCAGGCATTCTTTTCGTGGATCTGCATGCGCTGGGTCAGCAGGTCGGCGGTCGGCTCGTCGCCGGCCTTGTCGACCAGCGGGAAGAGGCCGCGCGCCGTCTTGGTCACGGCTTCCTGGCCGGCCACCAGCTGCTTGATCATCTCTTCGGCGCTGACCTTGCCTTCGCTTTCCTTGATCACCGTCAGCTTGGCGAATTCCCGGTAGGTGCCCGGTGCCGCCACGCCCAGGGCGCGGATGCGCTCGGCGATCAGGTCGAGGGCGTTCCACAGTTCGGTGTATTGATCCATGAACATCACGTGCAGGGTGTTGAACATCGGGCCGGTCACGTTCCAGTGGAAATTGTGGGTCTTCAGGTACAGCGTGAACGAGTCGGCGAGCAGGTGCGACAGCCCCTCGGCAATTTTCTCGCGATCCTTCTTGGTGATTCCGATATCCATGGCAACCTCCTGATGTTGTGAGTTGATGGAGCCCATTGTCCGCCCATGGGGCGCTTGATGCCAATGAGCAATGCCGATGGCAATCATAGACCGATTCAATGGCGAAAAAAAAGCGGGGCCGAAGCCCCGCCGAGGTTGGTTCATTGTCGATGCGGCTTACTTGTTCTCGCTCTGCAGGTTCTTGAGCAGGTCGGCGGCCGAATCCTCGGTGGGCGCCTTGGCGCCTTCGCCATCCTGCATCAGCGAACCGAGGTCCACTTCGCCCTGATGTTCGAGGCGGGCCTTTTCCGCCGGATCGCCGTAGCTCACGATATCCGGGAAGATGATGATGATGGCCACCATGATGATCTGGATGCAGACGAACGGGATGGCGCCCCAGTAGATGTCGGTGGTCTTGACCGAGCTCGGCGCGACCGAGCGCAGGTAGAACAGCGCGAAGCCGAACGGCGGGTGCATGAACGAGGTCTGCATGTTCACCGCGAGCAGCACGCCGAACCAGACCAGGTCGATGCCCAGCTTGTCCGCCACCGGTGCGAGCAGCGGCACGATGATGAAGGACAGTTCGAAGAAGTCGAGGAAGAAGGCAAGGACGAAGACCAGGATGTTGACCACGATCAGGAAGCCGACCTGGCCGCCGGGCAGGCCGAGCAGCAGGTGTTCGACCCACAGGTCGCCGTTGACGCCGCGGAAGACCAGGCCGAATACCGTCGAGCCGACCAGGATGAAGACCACGAAGGACGACAGCTTGCCGGTGGTTTCCATGGCCTGCTTGAGCAGCTTGAAGCTGATGCGCCGACGGGCCAGGGCCAGGATCAGCGCGCCGGCCGCGCCCATGGCGCCGCCTTCGGTCGGCGTGGCGATGCCGAGGAAAATGGTGCCGAGGACCAGGAAGATCAGGACCAGCGGCGGGACCAGCGTGGTGATGACGCGCAGGAACAGCTTCGCGCCGCGCAGGGTGCGGGCTTCCGGGGGAAGCGCCGGGCAGGTTGCCGGCTTGAAGACGGCCAGGATGGCGACGTAGCCGACGTACAGGCTGGTCAGCACCAGGCCCGGGACCATGGCGCCTTCGTACATGTCGCCGACCGAGCGGCCGAGCTGGTCGGCCATGATGATCAGCACCAGCGACGGCGGGATGATCTGGGCCAGCGTGCCGGAGGCGGCGATGACGCCGGAGGCCAGGCGCTTGTCGTAGCCGTAGCGCAGCATGATGGGCAGCGAGATCAGGCCCATCGAGATCACCGAGGCGGCAACCACGCCGGTGGTGGCGGCGAGCAGGGCGCCGACGAAGATGACGGCAAAGGCCAGGCCGCCGCGCATCGGGCCGAACAGCTGGCCGATGGTGTCGAGCAGGTCTTCGGCCATGCCGGATCGTTCGAGAATCAGCCCCATGAAGGTGAAGAAGGGGATGGCCAGCAGCGTGTCGTTGGCCATGATGCCGAAGATGCGCTCGGGCAGTGCCTGGAACAGGGCCGGCGTGAGCAGGCCGAGTTCGATGCCGATGAGGCCGAAGACGATGCCGTTGGCGGCCAGCGCAAAGGCCACCGGGTAGCCGAACAGCAGGAACAGAACCAGGGCGCCGAACATCAGCGGCGCCATGTTGGCGATGATGAACTCAGCCATTATTTGGCCTCCTGTGCTTTGGTGGCGGCAATGGCGGCGGCCAGTTCTTCTTCGGCGCTCGGGCCCTTGGGCTTGCTGTTCGGGTCGTCGATCCGGCCTTGCAGGAAGGCGATGCGCTTGATCAGTTCGGAAATGCCTTGCAGGGCGAGCAGCGTGAAGCCGATCGGCAGCATGATCTTGACCGGCCAGCGGATCAGGCCGCCGGCGTTGGCCGACATTTCATTGATGTGAAAGGAGTCGGCAACCAGCGGGATCGAGAGGTAGAGCACCAGCACGACCATCGGCAGCAGGAAGAAGAGGGTGCCGATGATGTCGATCACGGCCAGGCCGCGCGGCGAGAGCTTGCCGGACAGGACGTCGATGCGCACGTGCTCGTTCTTTTGCAGCGTGTAAGGCGAGCACAGCAGAAAAACGGCGGCGAACAGGTACCATTGAATTTCCAGTAGCCCGTTGGAACTGTAGTTGAACACAAAGCGCACCACGGCATTGCCTGCACTGATCACGGTCATGAGCAGTATCAGCCAGAACGCGCCTTTGCCGACTCGCTCGCTGATCCAGTCGATCAGTTGCGAGAGCTTGAGCAGAAGGGTCACGAAAATTCCTCCTCGGTTGATAAAATTCCCGACTTCTTGAAATGGTCGGGGTTAATGGAAATCCCAGTGGGCCAAATTTACAGCGAAGGTCATAGGCGGAACATGGTGGAAATCCCTACAACCCGGCTTACCCGCATCTGCCTGGTGCGCCACGGCGAAACCGAATGGAACGCGGAGCGCCGCATTCAGGGGCAGATCGACATCGGTCTCAACGAAACGGGGCGCCGCCAGGCCGCCGCCGCCGGTCGATGGCTGAAACAGGCGGGCATCGCGGCGCTCTACAGCAGCGACCTGAAGCGGGCGTGGACCACCGCCGAGTCCATCGGCGCGGAAATCGGCCTGTCGCCCAAAGCGGCTCCCGAAATGCGCGAGCGGCGCTACGGCGTGTTCGAAGGGCTGACCTACGACGAAGCGCGGGCGCGCTATCCCGATGGCTATGGCGCCTTCGAAGGGCGCAACGCCGAGTATGCCTTCGAGAACGGCGAGAGCCTGACGGCGATGTTCGCCCGGGTGACCGGCAAGCTGGAGGAAATCGCCGCCGCCCATCCGGGCCAGAGCGTGGCGATCGTGCTGCATGGCGGCGTGCTCGATGTCATCAACCGTTTCGTGCGCGGCAACCCGCTCGAAATGCCGCGCGACTTCCTGATTCCCAATGCCGGCATCAACTGGATTTCCGTCGTTGACGGCCGCTGGCATCTCGACACCTGGGGCGAAACCGAGCATCTGGAGCCGGGCGCCCTTGACGAACTGCCTTCGTGATAAAATCTTCCCCCTTTTCTTCAATGGCTTGAGGCTATCCCCATGTTTTCCGCGAAAGACACCCTGGCAAAAGTTGACTCCGAACTCTGGAAGGCGATCGAAGCCGAGAACCAGCGTCAGGAAGAGCACATCGAACTGATCGCGTCCGAAAACTACGTCAGCAAGGCTGTCATGGAAGCCCAGGGCTCCCAGCTGACCAACAAGTACGCCGAAGGCTACCCGGGCAAGCGCTACTACGGCGGCTGCGAGCACGTCGACGTCGCCGAGCAGATCGCCATCGACCGCCTGAAGAAGCTGTTCGGCGCCGAAGCCGCCAACGTCCAGCCGAACTCCGGTTCGCAGGCCAACCAGGCCGTGCTGATGGCCTTCGCCAAGCCGGGCGACACCATCATGGGCATGAGCCTGGCCGAAGGCGGCCACCTGACCCACGGCATGGCGCTCAACATGTCCGGCAAGTGGTTCAACGTCGTTTCCTACGGCCTGAACGAGAAGGAAGAGATCGACTACGACAAGATGGAAGCGCTGGCCCGCGAGCACAAGCCGAAGATCATCGTCGCCGGCGCCTCCGCCTACGCCCTGCGCATCGACTTCGAGCGCTTCGCCAAGATCGCCAAGGAAGTCGGCGCCATCTTCTGGGTCGACATGGCCCACTACGCCGGCCTGATCGCCGCCGGCTTCTACCCGAACCCGGTGCCCTTCGCCGACGTCGTCACCTCGACCACGCACAAGACCCTGCGCGGCCCGCGCGGCGGCGTGATCCTGATGAAGGCCGAGCACGAGAAGGCCCTCAACTCCGCCATCTTCCCGGGCCTGCAAGGCGGCCCGCTGATGCACGTCATCGCCGCCAAGGCCGTGGCCTTCAAGGAAGCCGCAACCCCCGAGTTCCGCAACTACCAGGAGCAGGTGGTCAACAACGCCCGTGTCATGGCCCGCGTGCTGGGCGAGGAGCGCGGCCTGCGCATCGTGTCCGGCCGTACCGAAAGCCACGTCTTCCTGGTCGACCTGCGCGCCAAGAACATCACCGGCAAGGATGCCGAAGCCGCTCTCGGCCGTGCCCACATCACGGTCAACAAGAACGGCATCCCGAACGACCCGCAGAAGCCTTTCGTCACCTCCGGCATCCGCATCGGCTCGCCGGCCATGACCACCCGCGGCTTCACCGAGATCGAGGCCGAGCAGATCGCCCACCTGGTGGCCGACGTGCTCGACGCCCCGAACGACGAGGCCGTTGCCGCCACGGTGCGCGAGAAGGTTTCCGCCCTGTGCAAGCGCTTCCCGGTCTACGGCGCGTAATCTGGTTGTTGGTCGCTAGTCAGTTGTTGCTAGCGACTAACACCAGCAACTGACAGCTAATCATGAAATGTCCTTTCTGCGGCGCGGAAGATACGGCGGTTGCCGATACCCGTCTGAACGACGAGGGTGACGTCGTCCGCCGCCGCCGGAAGTGCAATGCCTGCGACAAGCGCTTCACCACCTACGAGCGTGCGGAAATCCAGTTGCCGCAGGTGGTCAAGAAAAATGGCCTGCGCACCGAATTCCGGCGCGAGAAGTTGCGTGCCAGCCTGGAGCTGGCGCTGCGCAAGCGCCCGGTGTCGATCGAGGCGGTCGATGCGGCCGTGGCGGATATCGAAGAGCGCCTGCTGTCGGCCGGCGAACGCGAAGTGACGACGCAGCAACTGGGCGAACTGGTCATGCGCGAACTGAAGAAACTCGACAAGGTGGCCTATATCCGCTTTGCCTCGGTCTATCGCAACTTCGAAGACGTGGATGCCTTCTCCCGCGCCATCCGCGAAGTTTCCCCCGCCGCCAAGAAAAAATGAGTTTTTCCGCCGTCGATCACGGCATGATGGCCCGCGCCCTGCAACTCGCCGAGCGCGGCCTGTGGACGACGTCGCCCAATCCGCGGGTTGGGTGCGTGCTGGTCCGTGACGGCGAAATCGTCGGCGAAGGCTGGCACGAGAAGGCCGGCGAGCCGCATGCCGAAGTCCATGCCCTGCGCGCGGCCGGCGACAAGGCACGAGGGGCGACTGCCTACGTGACGCTGGAGCCGTGCAGCCATCATGGCCGCACGCCGCCTTGCGCCGAGGCGCTGATTGCCGCCGGCGTCTCGCGCGTCGTTGCGGCGATGAGCGACCCCAATCCGCTGGTCGCCGGCAAGGGCCTGGCCCTGTTGCAGGCGGCCGGCATAGCCACGGCGAGCGGCCTGCTGGAAAACGAGGCGCGCGAACTGAATATCGGTTTCGTCTCGCGCATGACGCGCGGCCGTCCGTGGCTGCGCCTGAAGGCGGCAGCCAGCCTGGATGGCAAGACGGCGCTGAACAACGGTGTCAGCCAGTGGATCACCGGCCCGCAGGCGCGGCGCGACGGCCATGCCTGGCGGGCGCGGGCCTGTGCCATCCTGACCGGTATCGGCACAGTACGCGACGACAATCCGCAACTTAATGTCCGCGATGTCGAAACCACTCGTCAGCCCTTGCGCGTGGTGGTCGACAGTAAGCTGGAGACGCCGCTCGACGCCTGTATCCTGCAGGACGGACCGACGCTGATCGCCGGGGCGGTCGACGATGCCGTGCGAATCGAGGCCTTGCGCGCGCTTGGGGCCGAGGTACTGATCCTGCCCAATCCCTCCGGCAAGGTCGATCTGGCCGCCTTGCTCGAGGCGCTTGCCCGGCGCGGCATCAACGAGGTGCACGCCGAGGCCGGCTTCAAGCTCAACGGCTCGTTGCTGCGCGAAGGCCTGGTCGACGAACTGCTGCTTTACCTCGCCCCGTGCCTGATCGGCCACGAGGCCAGCGGCCTGTTCAACCTGCCCGAACTGGCTACGCTAGACGGCAAGCGCCGTCTGCAGATTCGCGATCTGCGCCAGGTTGGCGAAGATATTCGCCTGATCGCACGTTTCCGCTAGGTCCGCAGACAGTACAGCCGGCGTCCTGCTTGAAACGGACGGTGCGCCATTCCATGTCCAGCGCATCGAGCAGCAACAGCCGGCCGCTCAGCGATTCGCCGATACCGGCCGCCAGCTTGAGCGCCTCGGCGGCCTGCATGGTGCCGACGATGCCGGTCAGCGGGGCAAAGACGCCCATCACCGCGCAGCGTACCTCCTCGACGTCCTCGCCTTCCGGAAACAGGCAGTGGTAGCACGGCGAGTCGTCGCGGCGCAGGTCGTAGACGCTGATCTGGCCGTCGAAGCGGATGGCGGCGCCGGAGACCAGCGGCTTCCGGTGGTGCACGCAGGCGCGGTTGATGGCATGCCGCGTCGCGAAGTTGTCGGTGCAGTCGAGCACGATGTCGGCCGTGGCGACCAGCGCATCGAGCGCTTCGCCGGACAGGCGGCGCTGTAGCGGAACGACATCGATTTCCGGATTGATCGCCTGCAGGGCCTGTTTGCCGGATTCGGCCTTGGCCATGCCGACGCGGGCCTGGGTATGCAGGATCTGCCGCTGCAGGTTGGTGAAGTCGACGCTGTCGTCATCGACCAGCGTGATCCTGCCGATCCCGGCGGAAGCCAGGTAGAGCGCGGCCGGCGAGCCCAGGCCGCCGGCGCCGACGATCAGCGCGTGGGTGGCCAGGATGCGTTCCTGGCCTTCGATGCCCAGGGCGTCCAGCAGGATGTGGCGGCTATAGCGGAGTAGCTGGTCGTCAGTCATGTAGTCGTTAGTTGTCAGTTGTTAGTCGCTAGTCGGCAGTGTTTCTTGCTAACGACTCCCTCCTCTCGACTAACAACTACTTGTATTCGCGCCACTCCGGCGGGGTGTCGTCGTGGTCGCCGTGCGGGTGGTGCTCCCAGGCCTGGACGTAGGCTTCCTGCGAGGAGCGCTTCAGGCGGCGCTCCGGGGCGTCCATGTTGTGCAGCTGGGTGTCTTCGATGTAATAGATCAGGGCACGGGTGAGCTTGGTGAGCAGCGTGTTGTCGAGGTGGTAGCCTTTGTCGACCAGGTGATCGTCGAGCTCGCGCAGGGTGTGCAGCTGCAGGTCGTAGCTGACGCCGAGGGCGCGCTCCTCGTGCTTGCGCTGAACCTCCAGGGCCTCGAGGCGCTGCAGGTCATCTGCCGCCTCGGGGACCTGGCCGGGGGGGAACTTGGAGAACAGGATTTCCCGTTTCTTCTTGAGGTCAGTTCCTGGCATGTTCCCTCCCGATCGGTGAGTTTTACTGCGCCTTATTCTGCATGATCTGCAGGCCCTTGAGAAGATTCAGCGCCTGCTGGAATTGGTAGTCGGTCTTGGAGGCATATTCGAGGCGCGGCGGCAGATCGTCCTCGGCCTCGTCCTTGCCGCCTTTTTCCTTGTCCTTGCCCGTTTTGGCCGGTGTCTTGGCTTGCGGTTTCGGGTCGGCCTTGGGCGCTTCCTTCTCGCGGTCGTTGTTCAGGTGGCGGTCGAGATCGGCTTCGCGGATGCGCATGGCCGAAGCGGCGCCGCTGCCGTTGGCGCTCTCTTCGACGACGATGTCCGGGGTGATGCCCTTGGCCTGGATGGAGCGCCCGGACGGCGTGTAGTAACGGGCGGTGGTCAGCTTGATGGCCGTGTTGCCGGGCAGCGGCAATACCGACTGCACGGAGCCCTTGCCGAAGGTCTGGGTGCCGACGACGATGGCGCGCTTGTGATCCTGCAGGGCGCCGGCGACGATTTCCGATGCCGAGGCCGAGCCGCCGTTGACCAGCACGACCATCGGCACGTTCTTGGCTTCGACCGGCAGGAGCTTGAGCGGGTCTTCCTTGGTGCCGCGCTGGTAATCCTGGGTGCGGGCCTTGAATTCCTGCTTGGCGTCCTCGGTGCGGCCGTCAGTCGACACCACCTTGACGTCCGGCGGCAGGAAGGCGGCGGAAACGCCGATGGCGCCATGAAGCAGGCCGCCCGGGTCGTTGCGCAGGTCGAGCACGAGGCCGTTCAGCTTGGTGCCATCCTTGTACAGGCCGGCGACATGCTTGGCCAGTTCGGCGATCGTGTTTTCCTGGAACTGGGTGATGCGGACCCAGCCGTAGCCCGACTCGACGAGCTTGGATTTGACGCTTTGCACCTTGATCACTTCGCGGACCAGAGTCAGTTCGATGGGCTTGTTTTCGCCCTTGCGGATGATCGACAGCTTGATCGGCGTCTTCGGCTTGCCGCGCATCTTCTTGACGGCTTCGGACAGGGTCAGGCCCTTGACCGGCGTTTCGTCGAGCTTGAAGATCAGGTCGCCGGCCTTGACGCCGGCACGGTAGGCCGGGGTGTCCTCAATCGGGGATACGACCTTGACCAGTCCGTCCTCCATGCCGACCTCGATGCCCAGGCCACCGAACTCGCCCTGGGTGCCGACCTGCAGGTCCTTGAAGGCGTCGGCGTCGAGATAGGTCGAATGGGGGTCGAGGTTGGAGAGCATGCCGGAAATGGCATTGGTGATCATCTTCTTGTCTTCGACCGGCTCGACATAGCCCTGCTTGATGGCGCTGTACACCTCGGCGAAAGTACGCAGTTCGTCGATGGGGAGGCCCGGCTTCGCTTCCTTTTCGGCCAGTGCCGGGATGTGAAGGCTGATGAGGGCTCCGGCGACGAAGGCGCCGACGGTCAGACTGATAGTTTTCGCTTTGCTCATTTCAAACTTGCCCATTTCATCGGGTCGATCGGTTGCCCCTGGTGGCGGAGCTCAAAGTATAAACCGGATTCCGGGTTGCCCCCGCTGTTGCCCACGGTGGCCACGGTTTCTCCGCCTTTCACGTGCTGCCCGACCTGCTTGAGCAGCGATTCGTTGTTGCCGTAGATCGACAGGTAGGCGTCGCCATGGTCGACAATCAGCAGGTTGCCGAAGCCGCGCATCCATTCGGAGAAAACCACGCGCCCGCTGGCGATGGCCTTGACCTCGCCGCCGGCCCCGGCCTTGATGAACAGCCCGCGCCAGGTGCCGCCGCCGTCGCGGGGCGTGCCGAAGCGTCCCGAGACGGCGCCGCGCACCGGCAGGCGCAAGTTGCCGCGTTGCCGGGCAAAGGCGCCATCGTTGGCCACCGGTTCGTAGCGGTTCTCGGCTTCGACCGGCCGTGGGCGCGAAGGTTCGACGGCTGCGGGCGCGCGGGCGACCTCTTTTTCCTCCGCGGCGGCTGGCCGGTGCTTTTCCTTTTGCTGTTGGGCTACCGCGCGAGCCGCTTCGGCTGCCCGGGCCGCTTCGGCCGCCTTGGCGGCCTTGGCCGCTTGGGCTGCCTGCGCGGCCAGGATCTTGGACAGGCGATCGATCAGGTTGGTCAGCCGCTTTTCGTTCTGTTGCAGGTTGCCGATTTCCTTGCGCTGGGCATTCACCTTGCTGGATATCTGCGCGTACAGGTTCTTGCGTTCCTCGCGCTGCTTCTGCAATTCGGCGTGGCGCTTCTGCTGCTCGGCCTCGATCTCGGCCAGTTCCGCCGAACGTTCCTTGGCGTCGGCGGCCAGGGCTTTCTTCCTGTCCAGCGTGGCGTTGATCTCGCCCATCAGTTCGGCGCGGGTCAGCGCGATGGCCGACAGGTAGTGCAGGTCGCGGGCCATCTGGTTCGGGTCGTCGCCGTTCAGGATCAATTGCAGCGAGTCGGGCGTGCCGCGCAGATATTGCTTGTAGAGCAGCTTTTCCAGCTGGGCCTGTTGCTGGCCGAGCGTGACGCCCAGTTCCTGGGACTGCTGTTCGAGGTTCTTCAGCTTGCGCTGCGACTGGCTGCGCTGTTCGTTGAGCTCGTGCAGCTCGCGCTGCAGGCGGGATATCTGGCGTTCGGATTCGCGCAGGCGGTCAGCCGCGTCGGCCCGGCTTTCCTCGCTGCTGGAGAGTTCCTTGCGCAATCCGTCGATGCGGCTGCGCAGTTCGCCGAGATCGGCCTGCTTCTCGGCGATTTCCGGTGCGGCGGCCGGGGCCGCCTTGCGCTCCGCCGGCGGCTTGGCGCATGCCGGGCCGGTCGCGGCCAGCAGGGCGGCGAGCAACGCCGTCGTCATCCCGATGCAGCGGCGTGCAGGGAAGTGTTTGCCGAGCAGCGGTTTTCCGGAAAACATTGAGATTGATTTCGATTAAGCTAAACGGGAGTCGCTATTTTATAATGTGCCCTTCTCCGCTCACGAGGTTTTATCTTGGAAACGCCGTCCTTTAGTCTGATCGACAAGCAGGAACACATCGAGTTGGCTGCGCGCGCCTTGAAATCGATCGCCCATCCCCTGCGCCTGAAGATTCTGTGCGTGCTGGGCGAGCAGGAAGCCTGCGTGCAGGAAATCGTCGATGCGGTCGGCACCTCGCAGAGCAACATCTCCCAGCATCTCGCCATCCTGCGCGAGAAGGGGGTGCTGGTGACGCGCAAGGACGCGAACCGCGTGTTTTACCGAGTCGGCGACCAGCGTACCCTGCAACTGGTCAGCATGATGCGTGAAGTCTTTTGCGGGACGGGAAACTAAGTCATGCCGATGGAATTCATCAACCAGAACATCCTCCTCGTTTCGCTGGTCGTGGTCAGCGGTTTGTCCCTCCTCTGGCCGGCCTTCGCCCGCCAGTCCGGCAACAGCGTGTCGCCGGGCGCGGCGACCCAGCTGATCAACCGCGAGGATGCGCGGATCATCGACGTGCGGGATGCCGAGGAATTTGCCGGCGGCCATATGCCGGATGCGATCAATATCCCCGTCGCCAAGCTGGCAGAACGGCTTGCCGAGCTGGAGAAGTTCAAGGACAAGCCGCTCATCGTCTGCTGCGCTGCCGGCATGCGTTCGAGCAAGGCTTGCGGGGAACTCAAGAAACACGGCTTCGACAAGCTCTACAACCTGGCAGGCGGCGTGGATGCCTGGGTTGGCGCCGGCTACCCGATCAAGAAGGGCGGCAAGAAGAAATGAACGCGCGCGTGCTGATGTACACCACGGCGGTTTGCCCGTATTGCGTGCGCGCCAAGCAGTTGCTCAAGGCGCGCGGGGTGGGCGAGATCGACGAAGTGCGTGTCGACCTCGATCCCGGGCGGCGCGATGAAATGATGCAGAAAACCCAGCGGCGTACCGTGCCGCAAATCTTCATCGGCGATACCCATGTGGGTGGCTGTGACGATCTCTATGCGCTCGATGCGGCCGGCAACTTGAAGCCGCTGCTCGAAAGCTGAAACCCAACGATTCATTCTCGGAAAGAAAACCATGGAACAAAACGCTCAGCCCGTCTTCGGCATCGAAAAACTGTACGTCAAGGATCTGTCGCTCGAAGTGCCGAACGCGCCGGAAATCTTCCTCGAGCGCGATCAGCCGCAAATCGAGATCCAGCTGAATACCGGCGGCCGCGGCGTCGGCGAAGGTGTTTTCGAAGTGGTACTGACGGTCACCGTGACCGCCAAGATGGGCGAAAAGACCGTGTTCCTGGTCGAAGTCGGCCAGGCCGGCATCTTCCGCATCCAGAATGTCCCGGAAGAACAGCTGGAGCCGCTGATCGCCGTGGCCTGCCCGAACATCCTGTTCCCGTATGCTCGCGAAGCCGTTTCCGATGCAGTTTCCCGCGCCGGCTTCCAGCCGATCGTCCTGCAGCCGGTCAACTTCGAAAGCATGTACATGCAGCGCCTGCAGCAACAGGCAGAAACCGGCGCTCCCGCCGAAGCGCCGATCCAGTAAGGATGATGGCCATGTGGCGCCGCGCGCTTGTCGCTCTTTCGCTGGTCAGTGCAGCCGGTGCTGCACTGGCGATCGATTACCGTTCGGTCAGCGTGCCGGCCGCCATTCTCTACGATGCCCCATCCCAGGCCGGCAAGAAGCTGTACCTGATCAAGGCGCAGACGCCGGTCGAGGTGGTTGTCCGTCTTGAAGGCTGGTTCAAGGTGCGCGATGCCGAAGGCACGCTGGCCTGGATCGAAGCCAGAAACCTGGTCGACAAGCGGATGCTGGTCGTCACCGCGCCGCGCGCCGAGATCCGCCAGGCGGACAAGCCCGAGGCGGCGACCCTGGCCGAGCTGGACAAGTGGGTTGCCGTCGAATTCGTCGAGCCTGCCTCGGCGGGCTGGGCGAAGGTTCGTCACCGCGATGGCGCGACGGGCTACATTCGTTCGACGCAGGTCTGGGGCCTATGAATATCACGCTGCTCGGGGCCGGCGCCTGGGGTACCGCGCTGGCGATTGCCTTTGCCGGCAAGCATGCGGTGACCTTGTGGTCGCGTGAGGAAGATGTGGCGGCCGAGTTGTTGGCCAGTCGCGAGAATCGACGTTTCTTCCCGGGCTATCGGCTGCCCGACTCGGTTGCCGTATCGACCGATTTCGCTGCCGCCGTCGCCGGTGCGGAACTGCTGGTCATTGCCACCCCCATCGCCGGTTTGCGTCCGACCGCGGAGCGCCTCAAGGCGCTCGCTTGCGTCACGCCGGTTCTCTGGGTCTGCAAGGGCTTCGAGGCGGGGAGCGGCAAGCTGCCGCACCAGGTGGTCGGCGAGGTGTTGGGCAAGGCGGTGCGTTGCGGCGCGCTGTCCGGGCCGAGTTTTGCCGAGGAAGTGGCGGCCGGCCAGCCGACGGCCGTGGCACTCGCCGGCAACGATCCGGCCTTTGCGCGCGAAGCCGCGCGGCAGTTGCATACGACACGTCTGCGCATCTACGCCAACGACGATCTGGTCGGCGTCGAGGTCGGGGGCGCCGTCAAGAACGTGCTGGCGATTGCCACCGGTGTCTGCGATGGCCTCGGCTTGGGCCTGAATTCCCGGGCGGCGCTGATGACCCGGGGGCTGGCCGAAATCGCCCGCCTCGGCCTGGCTTTGGGTGCCGAGCGGCAGACCTTCATGGGCCTGGCCGGCATGGGCGACCTGATCCTGACCTGCACCGGCGACCTGTCGCGCAACCGGCGGGTCGGTCTGGCGCTGGCGCAGGACAAATTGCTGCCGCAGATCCTGGAGGAGCTGGGGCACGTGGCGGAAGGTGTCTATACCGCTCGCGAAGTCGACCGGCTGGCGACGACGCTCGCGGTCGACATGCCCATCAGCGCTGCCGTCGCGGCCGTTCTCGACGGTCGCCTGACGGCGGCTCAGGCGGTGGAGCAACTGATGGCGCGTGACCCGCGCGAAGAGCTGGCTTAGTCCGCCTCGGGAAAGCCGAGCTGCCGCCAGGCTTCGAAGACGCTGACGGCGGCGGCATTGGACAGGTTCAGCGAACGTTGCCCCGCCAGCATGGGCAGGCGCAGGCGGTTTTCCGGGTCGAACTCGGCCATGATTTCGGGCGGCAGGCCGCTCGTCTCCCGTCCGAATACGAAGACGTCGTTTTCCTGGAAGCTCGTTATGTAGGGGCTGGCCTTGCCCTTGGTCGTCATCGCGAACAGGCGACGGCCGGCGAGGGCCAGCTTGCACGCCGCCCAGTCGGCATGGCGCGCGACCCGGGCGTATTCGTGGTAATCGAGCCCGGCGCGGCGGCACGATTTGTCGCTGATGTCGAAGCCGAGCGGTTCGACCAGGTGCAGTTCCGCCCCGGTATTGGCGCACATGCGAATGATGTTGCCGGTATTGGGGGGGATTTCCGGCTGAAAAAGAACGACGGCGAGCACGCGACGATATTCCAGGATTGAAGGTGGCGGATTAAAGCACGAATTCAGTGCTTGAAGGCACGGGCGGCGACGAGCACGGCGACCGACCGGGCTCCATGGATTTTCAGGGTACGGGCGCATTCGTTGGCGGTCGCGCCGGTGGTCATCACGTCGTCGACCAGCAACAGCCGCTGGCCGCTGAAATCGCTTCTGCATTCGAAGGCGCCTCGGACATTGCGCCGTCGTTCCTTGTCCGTCAGGTCGGCCTGGGGCGGCGTGGCGCGCGTGCGCAGCAAGACGTCGAGATCAACCGGGAGGCCGAGCGCCGCGCCCAGCGTCCTGGCGATTTCGCCGGCCTGGTTGAATCCCCGCTCGCGCAGTCGATCACGATGCAGCGGCAGGGGAACTATCCGGTCGACATCAGGGTCTGTGAAGCGGGCCAGCATGTGTTGGCCGAACCAGGGGGCGAGCGCCAGTTGATGGCCGTATTTCAGTGCATGAATCACCCGGTCAAGCGGAAAGTCATAGCGGAAGGCGGCGATGGTTCGGTCGAAATGGGGCGCGTCTTTCAGGCAGGCGCCGCAGCGTTCGCCATGGGTCGTCTGCTCGGCGCAGACCGGGCACAACCGGGGCGGCAGCATCGGCAGGTCGGCCTGGCAAGCCGCGCAGATCACGCCGCTTTCGCTGTCGGCGCCGCAGAGCAGGCAGCTCCCGGGCAGAAGCCGGGCGCCGACTGCCTTGATCAGAGATGGGTAAGGTAAAATTGACATCCCGATGAACTGTCCTCGATAATCCATAATTACCGATGCGCTTCGCATCTGATTCTTATAGTATTTTCTCACGCAAGGCCTCTCATGCAAGCTAGCTCCCTCGCCGCTGTTTCCTGTGACACCAAGCCGCTGACGACCGTCCGCCGGTGGGCTGTCGAGGATGTTCTCGCCCTCTACGACCTGCCGTTGATGGATCTGATCTGGCGCGCCCAGGGCGTGCATCGCGAGCATTTCGATCCGAACGCCATTCAGCGTTCGACCTTGCTGTCGGTCAAGACCGGCGGTTGTTCGGAAGATTGCAGCTACTGCTCGCAGTCGGCCCGTTACGAGACCGATACCGCCCGCGAGCGCCTGATGCCGCTCGACGAGGTGGTTGCCGCGGCCAAGGCCGCCAAGGACAAGGGAGCTTCCCGCTTCTGCATGGGTGCCGCCTGGAAAGGCCCGAAGGACAACGATCTCGATCGCGTGCTCGACATGGTGCGCGAGGTCAAGGCGCTCGGCATGCAGACTTGCGTGACGCTCGGCATGTTGAAGGACGGCCAGGCCGAAAAGCTCAAGGAAGCCGGCCTCGACTACTACAACCATAACCTGGATACCGACAAGGAATTCTACGGCCAGGTCATCAAGACCCATACCCACGACGACCGCCTCGACACGCTGGATCAGGTGCGCGATGCCGGCATCAACGTCTGCTCGGGCGGCATCATCGGCATGGGCGAATCGCGCAAGAACCGCGCCGCCTTGATCGTGCAGCTGGCCAATCTGCCGAAGCCGCCGGAGTCCGTGCCGATCAACAATCTGGTCCCGATCCCGGGGACGCCGCTGGCCGACAACCCGCGTCTCGACCCGTTCGAGTTCGTGCGTACCATCGCCGCCGCCCGCATCACCATGCCGACTTCCTGGGTGCGCCTGTCGGCCGGCCGCCAGGAGATGAGCGACGAGCTGCAGGCCATGTGCTTCCTGGCCGGCGCCAACTCGATGTTCTACGGCGATTTCCTGCTGACCACCGGCAATCCGGACATCGAGCGCGACGATGCGCTGTTTGCCCGTCTGGGCATCAAGGCGGTTTGAGTGCAGGCTTCGTCGACCGGCAGCAGGTCGGTCGACGTTTCTCCCGTGTTGCGCCGTCCTACGCCCAGGCGGATTTTTTCGTCCGCGAGGTTGATAGCCGGATGCAGGAGCGTCTGGACTACGTCACGCTCGATCCGAAACGGATAGTCGATCTCGGATGCAGCCGGGGTGGCAGTTTTTCGGCCTTGATGGCGCGCTATCCCGATGCGGAGTTGATCGGCCTGGATCTTTCGCCGGCTATGCTGCTCGCCGGGCGTTCGCAGCCAAGCGGATGGCGCCGCTGGCTGGGGGGTGGGAAAAAGTCAGACCCCTGGCGCCTTGCGGCCGATGCCGCCCATCTGCCCCTGGCCGCCCGCTCGGCCGCACTGGTCTGGTCCAATCTCCTGCTGCACTGGCTTGACGATCCGATCCCGGCATTGGCCGAGGCGCATCGGATTCTGGAGGTCGGCGGCCTGTTGATGTTCTCGACGCTGGGCCCGGATACGCTCAGGGAGCTGCGTTCGGCCTTCGGCGACGGTTATGCCCACACCCAGCGCTTTGCCGACATGCACGACCTGGGCGACATGCTGGTCGGCTGCGGCTTTGCCGATCCGGTGATGGACATGGAAGTGATCACCCTGACCTACGACGACCTCGATGCCATGCTCGCCGAGTTGCGGGCGGCCGGTTCGATGTGCGCCATGAAAGATCGTCGCCACGGACTGACCGGCCGCCAGGCCTGGGCGAAGGTGCGTGCCGCCTACGAGCGGCTGCGGCGGGATGGCAAGCTTCCGGCTACCTTCGAGATCGTCTACGGGCACGCCTGGAAGGCCGCCCCGAAGCAGACGCCCGATGGCCGGGCCATCGTGCGTTTCGACCTGCCGCGCAAGGGCTGAGCGGCCCCGGCGCTTACTCCGGCTTCTGCTTGAAGAATTTGACCGGTTTGGCCGTCGCGAATCGCGGCACCGGAATGGCCTTGCGGCGGCGCTCCCGAACGCGCCAGCCGAGCAGCAGGGCGACGGCGGCCGAATAGGCCAGGGGCCACAGCAAGGCGGTGGCCTTGACCAGCCAGAAGTAATGCACGCAGGCCAGAATGCTGATCAGGTAGATGTTGCGATGCAGTTCCTGCCACTTGCGTCCGCCAAGCTTGCGGATGGCCCATTGGTTCGACGTCAGCGCCAGCGGCACCAGCAGGATAAAGGCGGCGAAGCCGACGGTGACGAAGGGGCGCTTGGCGATGTCGCGGGCGATCTCGGTGATTTCGAAGGCATGGTCGAAGCCGATGAACGACAGGAAATGCAGGCTGGCGTAGAAGAAGCAGAACAGGCCGAGCATCCGGCGCAGGCGGATCAGCCAGTGCCACTCGGTCATCGTCCGCAAGGGTGTGACGCACAGCGTGATGAGCAGCAGGTTGAAGGTCCAGGTGCCGGTCCAGCGCTGTATGAATTCGACCGGGTTGGGGCCGAAGTCGTCGGTGTAGGCAGCCCAGCCCAGGCGGGCCAGGGGCAGCAGGCAGACCAGGAAGAGCGCGGCCTTGATTTGGGCGAGCTGTCGGGAATCCGGGGTACGAGTCATGTCAGAAATATTTGCGCAGATCCATGCCAGCATACAGGCCGGCAACCTGTTCCGCATAGCCGTTGAAGGGTAGCGTCTTGCGCTTGAAGAACTCGCCCAGCCGGCGTTCGTGGCTCTGGCTCCAGCGCTTGTGCGGGACGTCGGGATTGACGTTCGAGTAGAAGCCGTATTCGTCCGGGCCGGCCTTGGTCCACGCGGTTGCCGGCTGTTTCTCGACGAAGCGGATGCGGACAATCGATTTGGCACCTTTGAAGCCGTACTTCCACGGGATGACCAGCCTGAGCGGCGCGCCATTCTGTTTGGGCATGGTCTCGCCGTACATGCCGACGGCCAGGATGGTCAGCGGGTGCCGGGCCTCGTCGAGGCGGAGAGCTTCCACGTAGGGCCAATCGAGCAAAGGAAGGCGCACGAAGGGCATCTGCTCGGGGTCGGCGAGGCTCCAGAATTCGACGAACCGGGCATTGCCGGTCGGCTCGACGCGCTTGAGGAGTTCGCTGAAGGGGAAGCCGACCCAGGGGATCACTGCGCTCCAGCCTTCGACGCAACGCATGCGGTAGATCCGTTCCTCCAGTGGCGCCCAGTTCAGGATGTCTTCGATGGCGAAGGTTTTCGCCGTCTTGACCTCGCCATCGACGGTGATGCTCCACGGGCGCGTCCGCAGGCGATGGGCGTGCCTGGCCGGGCTTTCCTTGTCGGGGCCGAACTCGTAGAAATTACCGTAGCTGGTAACCGATTTGAAAGGCGTCGCTTTGTCGTCGGTGAGCGAAAACGGGCTGCTTTGCAGTTTGCCCAGGCTAGCACCCGGCGTGGCGGCCGGCGGGTTGCCGCGGGCCACCCCCAGGGCGCCGGCGCCGCCGGCCAGCAGCAGGGTCTGGATGAACTTCCGGCGTGCTGCGTAGCGGGCAGGATCGGTGATTTCGGAGGGCGGAATGTCGAGAGGGTGGCGGATCAGCATGTCAGTTCCCGGGAACGGTGTACTGATTGGTCGGTGATCGGAGGAAATTCTTACAGTTGCCTCCGCATGGCCTTGTGACCGCGCGCGAGGCGGAGCGTTCAGCCGCCCAGCGTGGCGTACAGCGCCTCGATATCCTCTCGGGCCTCGGTCAGCAGGTCGACATAGCGTTCGCGGTCGGCGGCGCGGGAGGCTTCTTCTTCCGGTGTCAGGGCGGGGCCGGGAAGCCAGCCCATGTCGTCATCGGCCAGCAGGTTCGCGAAGTGCAGGGCGTCGCATACCGTGCACGGCGTCTCGACCCGTTGCAGGTGCTCATGGTCGCGCACCGCTTCGATGATCTGCTCGGGCATGCCCAGGATGTGCAGCAGGCTTTCGCTGATGCTTTCATGCCAGCCGGCAAGCAGTTCGAGCATGGCCTCCGGGGTGTCGCGGTATTCCGCGTATTCGGCGGCGCGGTAGAGCAGGTAGAAAATGCCGATGTTGTGGACCAGGCCGGCCAGCATGGCATCGTCCGGGCTGATTCGGCCAAGGCGGCGGGCGAGGACGCGCGCGATGGCGGCAACGTGGATGGAGTGCTCCCAGGTCGACCGCGAAATCTTGTCGTAGGCCGACAGGTTGCGCGACTTGAGCATCTGCTCCAGCGCAACGGCCAGGGAGGTCGTGCGCACCACCTCGAAGCCCAGGCGCGACACGGCCATGTGCAGGTCGGTGATCGTCGTGCCCGACGGGTTGTAGGCGACGGAGTTGGAGAGCCGCAGCAGCTTGCTTGAAATCAGCGGCTCGGCGCTGATCGCGCGAACGACCAGCGGGATGCCGACCATCGGGTCGCGCAGCGTGTCGCGGACCATCATGGCGGCATCCATGCATGTCGGGAAGTTCACGTCGCCCGACAGGTCGCGGGCGATGTCTTCCAGAATGCGGAAATGAGAAAAACCGCTCGTCATCTCAGCCGGCGATGTAGCGTTCCAGCTGGTCGATCAGGAATTTCTGGTCGCTGATCGTTTCCTTGACCAGGTCGCCGATCGAGATCATGCCGACCACGCTGCCGTCTTCGACAAGGACGGGCAGGTGACGGAAGCGCTTTTCGGTCATCAGCGCCATGCATTCGTCCATGGTCGTGGCGGGGGTGACGTAGGCGACGCGGTCGCTCATGATTTCCCGAACGAGGGTTTCCTTCGATGTCTTGCCCTGCAGGATGATCTTGCGTGCGTAATCGCGTTCGGAAAAGATGCCGACCAGTTGCTCGCCATCGAGCACGAGGAGTGCGCCGACATCGTGCCGGGCCATGACCGTCAGTGCGTGATAGACCGTGTCCTGAGGCGAAACGACCGCCAACGGGCGGGTGTGGCTGGCAAGGAGTTGCTTGAGCGTTTTCATTGGTTTTCTCTCCTGATCCGAGGTGGGATGGAGCGCTCAGTCTATGCCGCCCGGCGTGGCATGCCAAGCGCCGGAAAACAAAAAAGGCAGCCGAAGCTGCCTTTTCCTGGGGCGTGGCCGGATCAGCGCAGGCCGGCGGCGTACTCGGATACGGCCTTGATCTCGACGTCGGAAAGCTTGGCGGCAATCATGCGCATCATCTTTTCAGGATCGTTGGCGCGCTCTTCGGTGCGGAAGGACTTCAGCTGGGCTTCGGTGTATTCCGGGAACTGGCCAGCCAGGCGCGGGTATTGCGCCGGCAGGCCGGCACCGGCCGGGCCGTGGCAGCCGGCACAGGCCGGAACGCCCTTCTTGAAGTCGCCCTGGCGCCAGATTTTCTGGCCCAGCGCGATCTGCTTCTCATCCTTGGCGGCAACCGGCTTCATCTTCTGGCTGGCGAACCAGGCGGCGACGTTCTTCATGTCGTCGTCGGAGAGTGCGGCAACCATGCCGCCCATGATCGGGTTGTTGCGGGCAGCCGGCTTGCCGTCGGCGGCCTTGAAGTTCTTGAGCTGCTTGTAGATGTATTCTTCGACTTGCCCGGCCAGGTTCGGGTTGGCCGAGACGGCGCTGTTGCCGTCGGCGCCATGGCAGGCGACACAGACGGTTTCGGCGATGACCTTGCCTTTGGCGGGGTCAGCCTTGGCTTTGGCTTCTTCGGAAGCGTGGGTGAGGAAACTGGTGGCAAGAAGAATTGCCATTGCCGCGGTACGAATCATTTTCGAACTCCTAATGCGCGTTTACGGGCGCTTTGGCCGGAACGGAAGTTACAAACCTGTTATTCTATATCAGTTCCCCCTCTCCTAGGCGGGTCTTCCGAGTTTTTTATGCCCTTGTTCCAGAACGCGGTCTTTTTGACGACCGTCGCCAATCTTCGTGATTTACCCCAGGATGCGCTGCGCGAAGTCGCCTTCGCCGGCCGCTCCAATGCCGGAAAATCCTCCGCCATCAACACCCTGGCCGGGCGTGTCCGGCTGGCCTATGTCAGCAAGACGCCGGGCCGTACGCAACACTTGAACTATTTCACCCTGGCCGAAGGCAAGTATTTCGTCGACCTGCCCGGCTACGGCTTCGCCAAGGCGCCGGAGGCGATCCGCTCGCAGTGGGAAGGGCTGATCGGGCCTTATCTGAGCAAGCGCGACCAGCTCGTCGGACTGGTGGTGATCATGGATTCGCGCCGGCCGTTCACCGATCTCGACGTCCGCCTGATCGACTGGTTCCGGCCGACCGGCCGGCCGATCCACATCATGCTGTCGAAGGCCGACAAGCTGAGCCGCCAGGAGCAGACCAAGGTGTTGCGCTCGGTGAAGGCGGAGATCGCGACCTGGGGCGATGCCGAGCTGTATTCGGTGCAGCTGTTCTCCAGCCTGAAGAAGACCGGCGTCGAAGAGGCCGAGCGGGTATTGGCCGGCTGGCTTGAAATCGAAATCAAGACCAGGGAAAACAAAGGGCCCCCGGATAAGGGGGGTCCGGGGGCCAAAATGCCCTAACGTAGTCAAGGCACCCGCTCAGGGAGGTGAAGCGGGAGATAGCGCGTGCCATCTGCGTACTCTGACGCGGGTCAAAGCGATAAGTTCCTCGGTGTCCGAAAATTTTGTTGTCTGAATTTCTAGAGGTTGCAATATGGCAGTAGTGACAGGCGGTTTCCCCGGAACCCGGATGCGCCGGATGCGGCGCGATGATTTTTCGCGTCGGCTGATGCGCGAATCGGTGCTGACGGCGAATGACTTCATTTACCCGGTTTTCGTGCTTGAAGGCGAAGGGCGGGTCGAGAAGGTGGCCTCGATGCCCGGCGTCGAGCGCCAGTCGCTGGACGTCTTGCTGAAAACGGCCGAGCGGGCTGTCAAGCTGGGGATTCCGGCGTTGGCGCTATTCCCGGTGGTCGATGCTTCCCTGAAATCGCTCGGCGCGGAAGAGGCCTACAATCCGCACGGCCTGGTGCCGCGCGTGGTCCAGGCGCTGAAGCGCGAGTTTCCCGATCTGGGCGTGATCACCGACGTGGCGCTCGACCCCTATACCAGCCATGGGCAGGATGGGCTGATCGACGCAAGCGGCTATGTCCTGAATGACGAAACCCTGGAAGTTCTGGCCCGGCAGGCGCTCTGCCACGCCCAGGCCGGTACCGACGTGGTTGCGCCATCCGACATGATGGACGGCCGAATCGGGCGCATCCGCGCCGACCTGGAAGCGGCCGGCCAGATCTACACCCGCATCCTGGCCTATTCGGCCAAGTACGCTTCGAGCTTCTACGGACCCTTCCGCGATGCGGTCGGCTCGGCCGGCAATCTCGGCAAGGGCAACAAATACACCTACCAGATGGACCCGGCCAATACCGACGAGGCGCTGCGCGAAGTGGCGCTCGATCTCGAGGAGGGGGCGGACATGGTCATGGTCAAGCCCGGCATGCCGTATCTGGACGTCGTCCGGCGCGTCAAGGACGAGTTCAAGGTGCCGACCTATGCCTACCAGGTGAGCGGTGAGTACGCGATGCTCAAGGCGGCGGCGCAGAACGGCTGGCTGGACGAAAAGGCCTGCGTGCTGGAAAGCCTGCTCGCCTTCAAGCGGGCCGGTGCCGACGGCATCCTGACCTATTTCGCGCTGGATGCGGCGGAATACCTGAAGGGCTAGTTGCTAGTCATTGGTCGCTAGCGGTTAGCGAAGTTTGAGGGCGCCGCGGCGCCCTCCGTTTTTGCTGAAGACTCAATACTGCCGCCCAACAACTGCAATCAGGCGCCGGGGGCACCCGATTGCGACAGGCAGGCGAAATACAGCATCGGCCATTGTTGCGGCCACTGGGCAAGCGGTTCGCGGCTGAAGGCGCTGCGGGCATACTGTTCCCAGCGACCGACGGCGTAGCAGCGCAGCAGGTTGGCCAGGGCGCCAAAGTCGGCATCCGGCTTGAGGTTTTCCTGCGTGGCGGCGATGCGCAGGGCCTGTTTCAACGCGGCTTCGATCTTGTCGAGCAGCGCGTTGATGCGAGCTTGCAGGCGCTCGTTTTCGTTGACCAGCGCGTCGCCGATCAGGACGCGGGTCATCCCGCGGTTCCTTTGTGCGAAACGGAGCAGCAGGCCGATGATCAGCTCGACCTGCTTGAGGCCTTCGCTTTCTTCCGAGGTGATCTGGTTGATCACGCCGAACAGGCTGGCCTCGATAAACTCGATGAGGCCCTCGAACATCTGGGCCTTGCTGGCGAAGTGGCGGTAGAGGGCGGCTTCGGAGCATTCGAGCCTGGCCGCCAGGGCCGCTGTCGTGATCTTTTCCCCCTTTGGCTGCTCCAGCATTTCGGCCAGTGTCTGCAGGATTTGCAGGCGGCGTTCGCCCGGTTTTGTCGCCATGATGTCCCTCTCCTTGGTTGTGCTTTTCCCGACGATTATAGATGGGCGCAGCGCCCAGGCAAGTCGAGGACGCTGGCGATCTTGACGTCGACAAAAGGTGATTGGCGTAAGCCAGTGCTTACCCACACGGTTTTCATGCGCAGTTTCTTGGCCGTGACGAGATTGGGCAGGCTGTCTTCGACCATGATGCAGCGGCGCGGGTCGAGGCGCTCGGCGCGAAGTAGCGCCAGAAATCCGGCGCGCATCGGTTTGGGTTGGTAGCGAACGTTTTCGACGGCGTAGACGGCATCGAAGCAAGGCCGTAGCCCGGTGATGTCGAGGACGGCTTCGGCGTACCGGCGCGGCCCGTTGGAAAAGACGATCTTGCGGCCGGGTAGTCGGCGCAGGGCATGGGCCAGGGGCTTGTCGAAGACGAGCATGCGTTCGAGATCGGGGAAGCGATGGGTCTCGCGCAGAAAATGGTCCGGGTCGGTGTTGTGATGGCGTATCAGTCCGAGCAGCGTCGCCCCATAGCGAACCCAGTAGTCCTGGCGGATGCGCGTCGCCTCGCGTTCGCCGACGCCGAGATGGCGTTCGATGTATTCGCGCATCGAGCGGTTGATGTGGGGGAAGATGTGCGCCGACGCATTGTGCAGGGTGTTGTCGAGGTCAAAGATCCAGACGTTTCTTTTCATCGGGGGCGCTCGGTGTGCCATTGAAAAAGCCCGCTGGCGCGGGCTTTGGAGGCGATGCTGCGGGTCAGTGCGACTTGATCATCGTTCCGACGCCATGGTCGGTCAGAATCTCGAGCAAGAGTGCATGTTCGACGCGGCCGTCGATGATGTGCACGCCCTTGACGCCATTGCGCGCCGCATCCAGCGCCGAGCCGATCTTCGGCAGCATGCCGCCGGACAGGGTGCCGTCCTCGACCATTTCGTCGATCTGCTTGGGCGTGATGCCGGTGATCAGGTTGCCCGCCTTGTCGAGGACGCCCGGGGTATTGGTCAGGAGGACCAGTTTTTCGGCCTTGAGCACTTCGGCGATCTTGCCGGCGACGACGTCGGCATTGATGTTGTAGGTTTCGCCTTCGGCGCCGACGCCGATCGGGGCGATGACGGGAATGAAGGCGCCCCTGTCGAGGTGGTCGATCAGGGAGGGGTCGATCTGGGTGATTTCGCCGACCTGGCCGACATCGATCAGGTCGCCCGGGTTGTCCTTGTTTTCCAGCATTAGTTTCTTGGCGCGGATGCAGTTGCCATCCTTGCCGGTCAGGCCCACGGCCTTGCCACCGTGCTGGTTGATGAGGTTGACGATGTCCTTGTTCACCTGGCCGCCGAGGACCATTTCAACCACTTCCATGGTTTCGGCATCGGTGACCCGCATCCCCTGGATGAATTCTCCCTTCTTGCCGACGCGGCTGAGCAGGTTCTCGATCTGCGGGCCGCCGCCGTGAACGACGACGATGTTGAAGCCGATCAGCTCAAGCAATACCACGTCGCGGGCGAAGCAGTTTTTCAGGTGCTCGTCGGTCATGGCGTTGCCGCCGTATTTGACGACGATGGTCTTGCCGTGGAAACGCTTGATGTAGGGGAGGGCTTCGGCCAGGACGGCGGCCTTGATGCCGGGGGAGAGGTCTTCGATGCTCATGGCGGGCTCCATATGGAATCGCCGCGGATTGTACAAAGAAAAAGGCCGCAGCGGGGTCCGGCCTTGAGGCGCGACGTTTTGCCCCGACGCTTGTCAGCCCTTTGGCCGATGGCGCCCGGGGAGCATCAGGATGGCGTCGCTGTTGCTCCATGAAAAGCAGCGCTTGGCCGCTTCCTGCCACGGCAGCCACTGCCAGGCGCGGTGTTCGCTGGGACTGGTGACGATGGGGAGCGGCGCGGGCAGGCAGAGGCTGAATACGTGCTCGACGTTCGACGTGACACCGGGGGCGTAGCGGTGCCGCCATTGTTCGAAGATGTCGTAGGTGTTGCTCAACGACCAGTTGCTGTAATCGCCGATGGGGCGGGATATCCCGGTTTCCTCGGCGACCTCGCGCCGGGCTGTCGAAATCAGGCTCTCGTCGCCTTCGCGACTGCCGGTGACCGATTGCCAGAAGCCCGGGTGTGCCGCCCGTTCCAGGAGCAATACGTCAAGCTCGGGGGTGTGGATGACGACAAGAACCGAGACCGGTTGCTTCGGCGCCGTCATGCCTCGGGAAAGGGCGGAATACCGCGGGCCGGTGCGTCGAGCAGGATCCAGAACGGAGATCCGGCGGCCTTGCGTGTTTCGGCGGCAGCCTTGAAAACCTCGATCAGCGTCGAAAAATCCTCGGGGTCGGTGGCGCGCAACGCGGCCGTTCCGTTGATCATCAGTACGTGGCCCTTGGCCGGCTGCCAATCATTGTCGGTGAGGCAGTCGAAGAGCGCGTCGAAATTTCCGCCGTACCAGATCGGAAAGCCAAGATCCTTGCCCAGTTGGGCGAGGGCTTTGTCCTTGCTGGCGTGCGGCGATATTTCGGCCTTCAGCACGCGCAGCCGCTCCTTGCAGGCGGCGGCCTCGATCGCGGGCTGCCGGGCGGCGGGAAGGAAGTAGGCGCCGGAGGTGTCGCCGGACTTGAACGGATGACTGCTCATGGATGCTCGTTATTCCTTGATTCGTCTGAATGTCCGGTAGTGGTCATCCGTGTAGAAGTATTCGCCGCGCTCGCCGGCAATGATGCGGCGCGGACCGCGGTCCCGGCGCCACGGCGACTTCACCGTGTATTCCCGGTAGTAGCCGCGCGCCTGCAGCGGCAGGCGTTTTTCGAAGTTGCCGAAAACGATGCCGTCGCGGTCATAAGGGAACGGCCCGCCATCCTTGATCAAAGCCAGCGTCTGGCGGGCTTCGCGCGGCAGTTCGGCCACCGCGACGGGATCGATGGCTGCGTCGTCGCGGCTGAAAGCAAAAGCGCTTCCAACCGCCAGCCAGAGGACGAGAAGGAAGCGCAGCCAGGTCGGCATGAAGGTGTCTTAGCCCTGGGTGATTTCGACTTGGGTTTCCACCTTTTGACGCAGGCGGACGTGCAGTTCGCGCAGCTGCTTCTCGTCGACTGCCGACGGGGCGTCGGTGAGCAGGCACTGGGCGCGCTGGGTCTTGGGGAAGGCGATCACGTCGCGGATCGACTCGGCGCCGGTCATCATGGTGACGATGCGGTCGAGACCGAAGGCCAGGCCGCCGTGCGGCGGGGCGCCGTACTTCAGCGCGTCGAGCAGGAAGCCGAACTTGGCCTGCTGTTCTTCCGGACCGATGTTGAGGGCCGAGAAGACCTTTTCCTGGACATCGGCGCGGTGGATACGCACCGAGCCGCCACCCAGTTCCCAACCGTTCAGCGCCAGGTCGTAGGCCTTGGCCAGGCACTTGCCCGGATCGGTCGCCAGCAGGTCGAGGTGCTCGTCCTTCGGGCTGGTGAAGGGGTGGTGGCAGGCGGTCCAGCGCTTCGATTCGTCGTCGTATTCGAACATCGGGAAGTCGATGACCCACAGCGGCGCCCACTTGGCGCCGGTGACGAAGCCCTTTTCGTGGCCGATCTTGATGCGCAGCGCGCCGAGCGCGTCGCTGACGATCTTGGCCTTGTCGGCGCCGAAGAAGATCAGGTCGCCGGACTGGGCGCCGGTGCGTTCGAGCACGGTGCGCAGCGAGGCTTCGGAGAGGTTCTTGACGATCGGCGACTGCAGGCCGGTTTCGTTGACCTGGGTGACGTCGTTGACCTTGATGTAGGCCAGGCCCTTGGCGCCGTAGATGCCGACGAACTTGGTGTACTCGTCGATCTCGCCGCGGGTCAGCGAGGCGCCGCCCGGGATGCGCATGGCGGCGATGCGGCCGCCCTCGCTGTTGGCGATGTTGGCGAAGACCTTGAAGGCGACGTCCTTGAAGGCGTCGGCAACGTCGATCAGTTCGAGGGTGACGCGCAGGTCGGGCTTGTCCGAGCCGAAGCGGCGCATGGCTTCGGCGTAGGTCATGCGCGGGAATTCCGGCAGCTCGACGTCGATCGCTTCCTTGAAGACGCGGCGGATCAGTTGTTCCATCAGGGCGGTGATCTCGGCCTCGCTCATGAACGAGGTTTCGATATCGACCTGGGTGAATTCCGGCTGGCGGTCGGCGCGCAGGTCTTCGTCGCGGAAGCACTTGACGATCTGGTAGTAGCGGTCGTAGCCGGCGACCATCAGCAGTTGCTTGAACAGCTGCGGCGATTGCGGCAGCGCGAAGAACTGGCCGGCATGGACGCGCGACGGCACCAGGTAGTCGCGGGCGCCTTCCGGGGTGGACTTGGTGAGCATCGGCGTTTCGACGTCGATGAAGCCGTTGTCGTCGAGGAAGCGGCGGAAGGCGCGCGCCGTCTTGTAACGCAGCATCAGGTTGTTCTGCATCTGCGGACGGCGCAGGTCGATGACGCGGTGGGTCAGGCGCACGTTTTCGGAGAGGTTTTCCTCGTCGAGCTGGAACGGCGGGGTCACCGACGGGTTCAGGACCTCGATTTCATGGCACAGCACTTCGATTTCGCCGGAAGCGAGGTTGGCATTGGTGGTGCCGGCCGGGCGCGGGCGCACCTTGCCGGTGATCTTCAGGCAGAACTCGTTGCGGACGGATTCGGCGATCTTGAAGGTCTCGGCGCGGTCCGGGTCGCAGACCACCTGGGCCAGGCCTTCGCGGTCGCGCAGGTCGATGAAGATGACGCCGCCGTGGTCGCGGCGACGGTGGGCCCAGCCGCACAGGGTGACGACCTGGCCGTCGAGGGAAGCGTTGAGTTGTCCGCAGTAATGGGTACGCATGGAGATTCCGTGGGGTTGCTTAAGTATTGGTTGCGACACGCGGGTGCGGCGGCGGCGCCACGACACCCATCGAAATGATGTATTTGAGCGCTTCGTCGACGGTCATGTCGAGTTCGACGACATCCTTGGCAGGCATCATCAGAAAGAAGCCGGAGGTCGGGTTGGGCGTGGTTGGTACATAAACGCTGACATGCTCGCCCTGGAGGTGGTTGACGATGTCTCCGCCCGGAGCGCCGGTCAGGAAAGCGACTGTCCAGCTGCCTTCGCGCGGGTATTGCACGAGGAGCGCCTTGCGAAAAGCGTTGCCGTTGGGCGAGAAGAGGGTGTCGGAAACCTGCTTGACGCTGTTGTAGACCGAATTGACGACCGGAATGCGGGCGAGCAGCTTTTCCCACCAGACGACCAGCTTCTGGCCGATGAAATTGGCGGCCAGCAAACCGGTCAGCAGGATCATGACCAGCGTCAGCACCGCGCCGGCGCCCGGAATGGCGAAGCCGACCAAGGTTTGCGGGTGTACCGACGAGGGCAGCAGGCGCAGCGATTGGTCCAGGGTGCTGACGATGAGCGACAGAACCCAGCCGGTAATGACCAGCGGAACCCAGATCAGCAGGCCGGTGATGAAGTAGCGCTTGATTAGTTGGCCACGCACGACGAGCAGCTTCCTTCCCCGGTTTGGCAAGGAGGTGGTGTATCGGCCTTCTTGCTGCCGCCCTTGAAGTCGGTGGCGTACCAGCCGTTGCCCTTGAGCTGGAAGCCGGCTGCAGACAATTGCTTGCTGTAACTATCCTTGCCACACTCCGGGCAGGTGGTCAGCTGCGGGTCGCTCATCTTCTGCAGATGTTCTTTCTGGAAACCGCAGGAGTCGCAGCGATATTCGTAAATCGGCATGGGAGTCCTCCAAAACCTTGAATTATAACCGAGAGTTCAGGTCGGTTATATCAGGGCAGATGCGTCGTTTTCAAGCGATCATGCCGAGGTAGGTGCTGGTGATCCGCTGTCCCCAGAAAAGAGCGATGGCCCCGGCCGCGGCAAGATAGGGGCCGAAGGGAATGGGAATGTTCCGGCCGTGACGCGCGGCGGCGATCAGCGTGATGCCGACGGCGGCGCCGACGACGGAGGAAAGCAGGATGACGGCGGGAAGCATTTGCCAGCCGAGCCAGGCGCCCAGGGCGGCGAGCAGCTTGAAGTCGCCGTAGCCCATGCCTTCCTTGCCGGTGGCCAGCTTGAACAGCCAGAAGACGCTCCACAGCGCCAGATAGCCGGCCATTGCCCCGATGACGGCGGATGAAAGATCGCAGTAGGTGGCCCACAGATTGAACGCCAGGCCCAGCCAGAGCAGCGGCAAGGTGATCGAATCGGGAAGCAGCTGCGTGTCGAGGTCGATGCCGGACAGGGCAACCAGGGCCCAGATCAACAGGAGTGCGCCGGCCGCCTGGGCGGTGGGGCCGAAATGCCAGGCCGCATAGGCCGACAGCAAGCCGGTCAGCGCTTCGACGATGGGGTAGCGCGCCGAAATGGCCGTGCCGCAGCCGGAACATTTGCCGCGCAGGATCAGCAGGTAGCTGACGAGCGGAATGTTTTCCAGGGCGGTAATCTGGTGGCCGCAGGACGGGCAGCGGGAACGGGGTTGGGCGAGCGACAGCGTCTCCGCGGGGGCATGTTCTTCGCCACGCAATTCCGCGCACTGCGCTCGCCAGTCGTTTTCCATCATCCGCGGCAAACGATGGATGACGACGTTCAAAAAGCTGCCGACGCAAAGGCCCAGCAGGCCGGCGGCGAGCGCCAGGCCCCCCAGTGTTTCCGGAATCATCAGACGACCGATCCGAGTTTGAAGATGGGCAGGTACATGGCCACCACCATGCCGCCGATCAGGGTGCCGAGGACGACCATGATCATCGGTTCCATGAGGCTGGACATGGCTTCGACGGCGTCGTCGACTTCCTGCTCGAAGAAGTCGGCGACCTTTCCGAGCATCGAGTCCAGCGCACCGGATTCTTCACCGATGGCGACCATTTGAGTGACCATGTTGGGGAACAGGTTGGTGTTTTGCATCGATGTCGTGAGGTTCGTGCCGGTGGCAACCTCGCCTTGAATTTGTCGGGTGGCAACTTTGTAGACAAAGTTGCCGGATGCCCCGCCCACCGATTCCAGCGACTCAACCAGGGGAACCCCGGCGGCGAACATGGTCGACAGCGTGCGGGTCCACCGGGCAATGACGGATTTGCGAACGATGTCGCCAAAAACCGGCATTTTCAGCAACAGGCGGTCCATCGCCATCTGCACCTTTTCCGAGCGTCGCCAGGCTTCCAGGAAGGCGTAGAGACCGCCGCCGATCGCGCCGAAAATGGCCCACCAGTAGGCGACGAAGAAATCGGATATGGCGATGACGAACAGCGTGGGGGCGGGCAGGTCGGCGCCGAAGCTCTTGAATACGTCCTTGAAGGCCGGAATCACGAAGATCATGATCACCGCGGTGATGACGAAGGCGACCACGATAACCGAGATGGGGTAGAACAAGGCCGACTTGATCTTGCTCTTGATGGCCAGGATTTTTTCCTTGTAGGTGGCCAGGCGGTCGAGCAGGGTGTCGAGAATGCCCGCCTGCTCGCCGGCCGCGACCAGGTTGCAAAACAGGGCGTCGAAATACAGCGGATACTTGCGGAACGCCTGGGACAGCGAGCTGCCGGTCTCCACGTCGGCCTTGATGTCCAGCAGGAGCTTGCCGACGGCCGGATTGGCATGGCCGCGGCCGACGATGTCGAAGGATTGCAGGAGCGGAACACCGGATTTCATCATCGTCGCCAGCTGGCGGGTGAACAGGGTGATGTCCTTGTCGGTGATCTTGCCGCCGGTCTTGAAACGCAGCTTCTTGACCTTGGTGTTGGTGATCCCCTGGCGGCGCAAGGTCGTTTGAACGACCGATTCGCTGGCCGCACGCATTTCGCCGCGCACCGCCTTCCCGTCCTTGTTCTTGCCTTCCCACTGGAAGGTGCTTTCCTTGACTGCCGAGGCCTTCGGTCGTGCGGTAGCCATGCGTTGTCCCTTTGATTAAGCGTTAGTGGTGCTGAGAACCTCGTCGAGCGAGGTGACACCTTGTTTGACTTTCAGTAACCCGGACTCCCGGAGATCCTTGACGCCTTCGGCCTTGGCCTGAACGGCCAGGTCGAGCGCCGAGGCGCCGCTCATGATCATGCGCTGCATGGCTTCCGAGATGGGCATGACCTGATAGATGCCGACCCGCCCCTTGTACCCCGTTCCCTTGCAACGGTCGCATCCCCCGGGGCCGTAAAGTGTCCATGGGCTGTCGAGGTCGCTTTCGGCGTACCCGGCATCGAGCAGCGCTTGTCGCGGCACCTCCATCGGCTTCTTGCAGTTGCACAGGCGGCGTGCCAGGCGTTGCGCCGTGATCAGCAGCACGCTGGAGGCGATGTTGAAGGTCGGGACGCCCATGTTCATCAGCCGGGTCAGGGTCTGCGGGGCGTCGTTGGTGTGCAGCGTCGACAGAACCAGGTGGCCGGTCTGGGCAGCCTTGATCGAGATCTCGGCGGTTTCCAGGTCGCGGATTTCGCCGACCATGATGATGTCCGGATCCTGGCGCAGGAAAGCCTTGAGCGCAACGGGAAAGGTCAGGCCCGCGCGGTCGTCGACGTTGACCTGGTTGATGCCGGCAAGGTTGATTTCAGCCGGGTCCTCGGCGGTGGAAATGTTGATGCCGTCCTTGTTCAGGATGTTCAGGCAGGTGTAGAGCGAAACCGTCTTGCCGGAGCCGGTCGGCCCGGTGACCAGCACCATGCCATAGGGGCGGCTGATGGCATCCATCAGTGCCGCTTTTTGCTCCGGCTCGTAGCCCAGCGCCTCGATGCCGAGCGTGGCCGAGGTCGGGTCCAGGATACGCATCACGATCTTTTCGCCTTGCAGCGTCGGCAAGGTGCTGACCCGGAAGTCGATGGCGCGGGTCTTGGACAGGACGAGTTTCATCCGGCCATCCTGCGGGACGCGTTTTTCGGCGATGTTCAGCCGCGAGATGACCTTGATGCGCGATGCGATCTTTTCCTTGATGGCCAAAGGAGGCGTGGCGACTTCGCGCAGGATGCCGTCAACGCGGAAGCGAATTCGGTAGAACTTCTCGTAAGGTTCGAAATGGATGTCCGAGGCGCCGTCGTTGATGGCATCCAGCAGCATTTTCTGGATGAACTTGACGACCGGCGCATCGTCGATGTCCTGGCCGGCGGCATCGTCCGCCTTGGCGGCGGCCTCCTCGTCGAGAAAATCGAGATTGATATCCTCGCTGGCGAAGTTCTTCAGCGCCTCGGCGGCGGATTCGGCGTATTTGCCGACGAGCGGGGCAAGCTTGGGGTGCTCGACGACGATCGGGTCGACGGCCAGGCCGGTTTGGAAGCGGATTTCATCCAGGGCGCGCAGATTGGTCGGGTCGGCGATGGCGACGGATAGCCTGTTGCCGCGCTTGTTGAGCGGAATGACCTTGTGTGTGGCGATCAGCTTGCGGTCGATGGCGTCGGCCGGGATGTGCGCTTCGTCAAAGGCGTTCAGGTCGAGCAGCGGATAGCCGAAGGTGTCGGCAACAAAGCGGGCTACATCCAGTGCGCTGGCTTTCTGGCTGGCAATGATCTGTTCGATCAGCGATGTCTTGCTGTTGCTGGCTTGCGCCAGCAGTTGTTCGGCCTCGGCCTCCTTGAGTTGCCCGGCCTGTACAAGCGCACGCGCCAGGCCGCTGAGAGGAGGATTTTGAGGTGTTGCTGCCATCGAATGAGCTTAAATGCCGTATAGATCGGTTGATGATGCTACGCAGCAGGCGGTTTGTAAAGGTTCGCCCGCCGCTTCAGCCCGGCGCCGGGCGGAATATGCGGACGGTTACCACGCTCCGGTCTTTCGTCTGCAGGATTTCCACGGCAATGCCCGCCAGTTTGATGCTGATTCCCGACTCCGGAATGTCCTGGAAATGCTCGAGTATCAGGCCGTTGAGCGTCTTGGGGCCGTCCAGCGGAAAATCGAGGCCGAGCATGCGGTTGATGTCGCGCAGCTGGCGCGAACCTTCGACAATCGCTTCGCCCTTTTCGGACCAGCTGAGTTCCTGTCCGAGGCCCGGCATGGAGGTCGTGAAATCGCCGACAAACTCCTCGATGATGTCCTCCAGTGTTAACAAGCCCAGGATTTCGCCGTATTCGTCGACGACAAATCCGATGCGCTGCCGGTTTTCCTGGAAAAAGGCCAGTTGGGAAAATACCGGGGTGCCGGCGGGGATGTAATAGGGCTGTTGCACCTGCTGCATCAGTGCGCTCTCGTCGAACGAGTCGTCGCCGATGCTTCCCAGCAGGCGGCGGACCGGGAGAATGCCGAGCAGTTGGTCGAGCGACTCGCGGCATGCCGGCAGGCGGCTGTGGTGGCTGGTCGCCAGTTGGTTTTTGACTTCCTCCCACGGCTGGTCGAGATCGAGGATTTCGATGCTGCCGCGGGGGGTCATCACGTCTTCGACGGTGATTCGGTTCAGCTCGAACAGGCTCGACAGGATCGTCCGGTGTTTTTGCGGGATGATGTGCGATGACTCAAGGACCAGGCTGAGCAGTTCCTCCTGGGATAACTGGGGCGCCTGGTTGTTGGCTGGCGGGGTCAGGCGCAAGATGCGCAACAGCATGCTGGCGAACAGGTTGATGAACCAGACGATCGGGTAGAACAGCCGCAGCAGCGGCGTCAGGATATAGCCGAGGACCAGGGCCAGCCGGTCGGCATGGGTCGCACCGATGATTTTGGGGGTGATTTCGGCGAACACCAGGATGGCGAAGGTCACTGCCAGCGTTCCCGCGCCGAGGGCCCATTTCCCTTCGCCGAACAGTTCGATCGTGATCACGCTGACCAGCGTGGCCGCCGCCGAGTTGATCAGGTTGTTGCCGAGCAGGATGACGCCCAGCATTTTGTCGGTGGTGTTGAGGAGGGAGAGCGCCTTCTGGGCGCCGCTGTGCCCGTTTTGAGCGAGATGCCTGAGGCGGAAACGGTTGGAGGCCATCATGGCCGTTTCGCTGAGCGAGAAAAAGGCCGAAATGGCCAACAGCAGCGCGAGTGCGCCCAACTGCACCGTAAGGGGTATGTCGTCCACCGATCAAATGCGCCCGAGCACCACTTCCGCGACGAAGCGGCTGCCGACATAGGCCAGGATCAACAGGGCAAACCCGGCCAGGGTCCAGCGCAAGGCGCGCTTGCCGCGCCATCCCCAGGCGTGCCGTCCGATCAGCAGGGTGGCGAAAATGCCCCAGGATGCGAAGGCGAACAGCGTCTTGTGATCGACCGACAGCGGCTTGCCGAACAGCGCCTCGGAGAAGAAGACGCCGCTGCCGACGGTGAGTGTGAGGAGGATGAAGCCGATCAGCAGCATCTTGAATAGCAGCGATTCCATGGTCAGCAGCGGGGGCAGGCTGGCGAGGCTGCGTTTCAGCGAGCGATTGTGCAGCGAGCGCTCCGTGAAGCCCATGAAGATGGCGTGCAGGGCCGACAGGGTGAGCAGGCTGTAGGCCAGCATGGCGGCGAGGAAATGCAGCTTGAAGCCGGTGGCGCTGGCGTGGGCGACGAGGTGTACGTTCGGGAAAATGACCGGGAGTACGGCGCAGCCGGCGGCCAGCGGCAAGACCATCGGCTGCATGCCCTCCATCCGGGCCATGAAGCTTTCCAGCCAGTAGATCAGTACCGCCAGCCACATCATCAGCGACAGCGCGAAGCTGAAGGAGAAGCGCATGCCGGTTTCGGTAAACAGGGCGTCGTAGAGGCCCGCGGCGTGTATGGCGAGTGCCAGCGCAATGGCGGCGCGCTCCCAGGTTTGCATGGGGCAGGCGACGCACTGACCCTCGACTTCGCGCCACCGCGTGTTCCAGAAGTGGAAACCGAGGGCGCCATATATCAGTGCGGAGAGGATGTGCGGCAGAAGCTGAATTACAATGTCGGCCATCCTTGAATTCTACTAGAAGCCCAACTCACATGCTTGATAACCTGACTAATCGCCTTGCCCGCGTCATGAAAACGCTGAAGGGCGAGGCGCGCCTGACGGAATCCAACATTTCCGAAGCCTTGCGCGAAGTTCGCATGGCCCTGCTCGAGGCCGACGTGGCCTTGCCGGTGGTCAAGGACTTTATTGCGGCGGTGAAGGAAAAAGCGGTCGGCGAGGAGGTCATCGGTTCGTTGAGTCCGGGGCAGGCCTTGATCGGCGTCGTTCATGCCGAGCTGGCCAAGGTCATGGGCGATGCGCACGAAGGCATCAATTTCAATACCCAGCCCCCCGCGATCGTTCTGATGGCCGGTTTGCAGGGGGCCGGCAAGACGACGACGGTCGGCAAGCTGGGCAAGTTCCTCAGGGAAAACCACAAGAAAAAGGTTCTCGTGGTGTCATGCGACGTTTACCGGCCGGCCGCTATCGAACAGCTGAAGTCGGTCGCCGGTCAGGCCGGTATCGATTTCTTCCCGTCCTCCGTCGGCGAGAAGCCCGAGGCCATCGCGGTCGCGGCAATCGACTGGGCCAAGCGCCACTACCATGACGTGCTGCTCGTCGATACGGCGGGTCGCCTGGCCATCGACGAAGAAATGATGGCCGAAATCAAGCGTCTGCATGCGGCGATCAACCCGATCGAAACGCTGTTCGTCGTTGATGCCATGCTGGGCCAGGATGCCGTCAATACCGCCAAGGCCTTCAACGAGGCCCTGCCGCTGACCGGGGTGGTGCTGACCAAGCTGGACGGCGATGCCCGCGGCGGTGCCGCGCTGTCGGTTCGTCACATTACCGGCAAGCCGATCAAGTTCGCGGGTGTCGGCGAAAAATTGAGCGGCCTGGAGGCTTTCCATCCGGAGCGCATGGCGTCCCGTATCCTCGGCATGGGCGACGTCCTGTCCTTGATCGAGGAGGCGCGCAAGGGGCTGGACGAGGAGAAGGCCGTTGCCTTCGCCAAGAAGCTGAAGTCCGGCAAGGGTTTCGACCTCAACGACTTCAAGGAGCAGATCGCCCAGATGCGCAACATGGGCGGCCTGACCGCCCTGATGGACAAGATGCCGGCGCAGGTCGCCCAGGTCGCCGGGGCGTTGCCGGCGGGTGCCGAGGGCAAGATCATCGGGCGTGTCGAGGGCATCATCAATTCGATGACGCCGCAGGAGCGCGCCAAGCCGGAACTGATCAAGGCCAGCCGCAAGCGCCGTATCGCCATGGGCGCCGGCGTTCAGGTGCAGGAAGTCAATCGCCTGCTCAACCAGTTCGAGCAGACGCAGAAGATGATGAAGCAGTTTTCCAAGGGCGGCATCGGCAAGCTGATGCGCGGCATGAAGGGCATGATGCCCGGCATGGGCGGGCTGGGGCGCTGATCAGTTGCCGGCCTGCGCCAGGCGGGCCGGCTTGTCGTAGCCCCACTGGTTTTGCCAGGCGGCGCGCACCATGTTCGGGTATTCCGGTTTGCCCAGGCTGCCGTTATAGCGGCCGAGGGCGCGGAAAAGGTCGCCCTTTTCGATGTCGAGGTAATGGCGCAGGATGGTGCAGCCGTAGCGCAGGTTGGTGCGCAGGTCGAACAGCGAATCCTCGGGGCGGCCGATCAGTTTTCCCCAGAACGGCATGACCTGCATGTAGCCGCGGGCTCCGGCCGACGAAACCGCATATTTCCGGAATCCCGATTCGACCTGCATGAGCCCGAGAACGAGCTGCGGATCGAGCCCAGCGCGTGTCGCTTCGTAGTGTACGCTGCGTAGCAGGTCGATCCGATACTCGCGGTTGGGAATCCGCTTTTCCAGGCGCGGCGACATGGCGGCCAGCCAGTCGACGGCCTCCATCGGCGTCCGGAAGGAGCTGACGCTCGGTCGGGAGTCGGAAACGGCCTTGTGCAGGGCGGCCTGCGCGCTGGCCGACAGCGCTTCGTACTTCTGCGCGCCGGCGTAGGCCGCCGACGCGCCGGACAACAACAGCGCGGCGATCAGGCGGCGCACAACTTCCCTTGCAGCGTGGCGACGATATCGGCCTGGGCAAGCATCGTCGCCTCTTCGTCGCGGCGGCCCTTGTACTCGAGTTGGCCGTCCTTGAGCCCGCGTTCGCCGATGACCACGCGATGCGGAATGCCGATCAGCTCCATGTCGGCAAACATGACACCGGGGCGTTCGTTGCGGTCGTCGAGCACGACGTCGATGCCGGCCTTCTTCAGGTCGGCGTACAACTGGTCGGCGGCAGCCTTGACCGCCTCGCTCTTGTGGTAGCCCATCGGCACGATGCACACCTCGAAGGGGGCGATGGCGGCGGGCAGCACGATGCCCTTGTCGTCGTTGCCCTGTTCGATGGCGGCGCCGACGATGCGCGAAACGCCGATGCCATAGCAGCCCATTTCCATGGTCTGGCTCTTGCCGTTCTCGTCAAGATAGCTGCAGCCCAGCGCCTGGGCGTATTTCTGGCGCAACTGGAAGATATGGCCGACTTCGATGCCGCGGCAGATTTCCAGGCTGCCCTGGCCATCCGGCGACGGGTCGCCGGCAACGACGTTGCGAATGTCGAAGATTTCCGGTTCCGGCAGGTCGCGGCCGAAATTAACGCCAGTCATGTGGTAACCCGCCTCGTTGGCGCCGCAGACGAAGTCGCTCATGGCGGCGACGCTGCGGTCGGCAAACACGGCGATTTTCTGACGATCGATCTCGACCGGGCCGATGAAGCCGGGCTTGCAGTTCAGGTGGGCGATCACTTCCTCTTCGGTGGCGAAGCGGAAGGGGTTGATCGCGGCAATCTTGCTGGCCTTGATTTCGTTCAGTTCGTGGTCGCCGCGCAGCAGGAGCAGGGCGAAGGTCTGTTGGCCTTCCTCTTTTTCGCTGACGACAGCGATGGATTTCACGATCTTGTCGAGCGGCAGTTCGAGGAACTTGGCGACGTCGGCGCAAGCCATCTTGCCCGGCGTGTGCGTCTTTTCCATCGACTGGCCGGCTGCCGCGCGGGGCACGGTCGGGGCAAGCGCTTCGGCGAGTTCGACGTTGGCGGCGTAATCGGAGGCCGGGCAGAAGGCAATGTCGTCTTCGCCGGATTCGGCCAGGACGTGGAATTCATGCGAGCCGGTGCCGCCAATGGATCCGGTGTCGGCGGCGACGGCGCGGAATTTCAGGCCGAGGCGGGTGAAGATGCGGCTGTACGTGTCGTACATGTTGCCGTATTCGCGCTTCAGGTCGTCGAACGAGGTGTGAAAGGAATAGCCGTCCTTCATCAGGAATTCGCGGCCGCGCATGACGCCGAAACGGGGGCGGATTTCGTCGCGGAACTTGGTTTGCACCTGATAGAGGTGGATGGGCAGTTGGCGATAGCTCTTCACGTCGCGGCGGACGACATCCGTGATCACTTCCTCGTGCGTCGGACCGATGACGAATTCACGCTGATGGCGGTCCTTGAAGCGCAGCAATTCGGGGCCGTACTGTTCCCAGCGTCCGGACTCCTGCCACAGCTCCGCCGGTTGCACGGCCGGCATCAGCAGCTCCAGCGCGCCGGCATTGTTCATTTCCTCGCGGACGACGTTTTCGACCTTGCGCAGGACGCGCAGCCCCAGGGGCATCCAGGTATAGATGCCGGCGGCGGCGCGCTTGATGTAGCCAGCGCGCAGCATCATTTTTTGACTGATGACTTCGGCGTCCGCCGGTGCTTCCTTGAGAGTGGTGAAAAAGAACTGCGAAGTGCGCATGGGATGCTCTTGAATTCGTTGGGAAACCTTCATTTTACACGGTCCCGCTTCTTTGCATGTGAACGCCCTTTGTGAAAGAATCGGGGCAACCATTAATTTTGCAGGATTTCTATGCTCGATCGCGAAGGCTATCGCCCGAACGTCGGCATCATTCTTTGTAACGCCAAAAACGAGGTTTTCTGGGGCAAACGCATACGGGAGCATTCCTGGCAGTTTCCGCAAGGTGGCATCAAGCGCGGCGAAACGCCGGAAGAGGCCATGTATCGTGAACTGCACGAAGAGGTCGGGCTCATGCCCGAGCACGTGCGTATCCTCGGGCGAACCAAGGGCTGGTTGCGTTATGAAGTGCCGACACACTGGATTCGCCGCGAGTGGCGCGGCTCGTACAAGGGCCAGAAACAGATCTGGTTCCTGTTGAGGCTGGTCGGGCGTGATAGCGATGTCAGTTTGCGGGCAACGAACAAACCGGAGTTCGATGCCTGGCGCTGGAACGACTACTGGGTGCCTCTTGATGCGGTGATCGAATTCAAGCGCAGCGTGTATGAGCAGGCGCTGAACGAACTCGTCCGTTTTCTTGATGTTGACCGCAAGGGGCTTCGCGCAAAGCGCGAGGCGGACGCGTCTTTGCCGGAGGCGGCAATGGGTGACGAGGAAAAGTAGCCATGAGTCTGCGTGTGCTTGTCTTTTCCGTGCTCCTCCTGCTTGTGCCGTTTGCCGGCGCTACGGCAGGTGAGCCGGAGGAGGACGATTTGCCGAGGCAATGGCAGGAGCTGGATGTGCAGTTTCCGCCGCCTCCTGCCGCTGAGGCATTGATCCCGCTTTACGTGAGCGCGGCGACTGCCAACCGTTTCTACATCGACGGCTCGAGCCTGAGTGTCGGGGCTGACCTGGTGGTCCGCTACGTCCTGGTCGTCGAGACGCCCGGTGGCGTGCGTAACGTGACCTATGAGGGAATGCGCTGCGAATCCAGGTCGCGCCGCATCTACGCTTCGGGGCGCGCCGACGGTTCGTGGTCAAAGGCGCGCAACGACGAGTGGGTCCGGATTTCGGATGCCTATGCCAATCGCCAGCATGCGGCGCTGTTTCTCGAATATTTCTGTCCGTTCGGCAATTCGGTGCGGACTGCCGCGGAGGCGCGCAATGCCCTGGTTCGCGGCGGGCACCCGGATGTCCGGCGCTGAGTGAGTGTATGGCACTGGATTGTCTGATACTTGAGTTCGACCGGGCGTTGCGTACGGTCTTCGCGCCGGCTCGCACGGTTCGTGCTGTTCCCGGTGCGGATTTGCCGGAGTCGGCGTTAAGCGAAGCGGAGCGCCGGCACACCCTTGGCTTGATGCGGGTCAATCATTGTGGGGAGATCTGCGCGCAAGCCTTGTATCAGGGGCAGGCGCTGACTTCGCGCGATCCCGTGGTCAAGGAATCGCTGCGCGGTGCCGCGGACGAAGAGACGGAGCATCTGGCGTGGACCGAATGTCGCATCCGGGAGCTTGGTGGGCGTAAAAGCCTGCTGAATCCGCTGTGGTACGTCGGCTCGCTCTCGCTCGGGGTGGCCGCCGGGGTGATGGGCGACAAGTGGAACCTGGGCTTTCTGGCCGAGACCGAAAGGCAGGTCGAGGCTCATCTCAACGGGCATCTGGTTGATCTCCCGGTACAGGACGAAAAGTCGCGGGCGATTGTCGACCGTATGCGCCTTGACGAAATACAGCATGCCGAGATGGCGGTCCGCTTCGGCGCCGCCGAATTGCCCGCGTCGATCAAATTGGGCATGAAGGCAATGGCGAAGGTCATGACCCTCGCCGCCTATCGCATCTGAGCCGACCGGCTCAGGCTTCGTCGATAATCTCGAAGTCGGCGGTTATGTCGGCTGTCTTGCCGATCATGATGGATGCCGAACAGTATTTGTCCTTCGATAGTTCGATGGCGCGTGCTACGGCATCCGGTTTCAGGTTTCGTCCCTTGACGCGATAGTGGAAGTGGATGCGCGTGAATACCTTGGGGTCGGTTTCCGCGCGCTCCGCCGCGAGACTAACGTCGCAGCCACTGACTTGATGGCGTCCCTTCTTCAGGATCAGTACGACATCGAAAGCGCTGCAGCCACCGGTGCCGGCCAGCACCATTTCCATGGGGCGCAAGCCCAGGTTTCTGCCGCCGGCCTCCGGGGCGCCGTCCATGACCACCGAGTGGCCGCTGCCGGTTTCCGCCACAAATGACATGCCGGCATCACTTCCCATCCATCTTACTGTGCATTCCATTTCGATCTCCTTGCTGGGGGTGCGATTTTAGCGGAATTGCTGTGGGGCGATGGGCTTGTTCGAATTGCTGCGGCGCAGCAATGGCGGTTTTGTCATGGCTCTGTTCTCGGGTGCGTTTTGGAGTTGTTCAATGATTAATCGATAGTAGTATCGTTATATAACTTTATATAAAACATCGTATTAGAATAGATAATTTAATTCTATTTGCTAATAGAAATAATGGTTGTGCGATGCACAATAATGGCTTGCCGATGGCCTTGTGTTCGGGCAGAATGTGAAGCGTACGAACTGCAGTGACTTGTTAGCGATGAGTTCTTCAGTTCAGATTTGTCTCCTCCACCCTCCTCCTTTGGTGTGGATTTAACGCGGCTCAGCGAGCCGCGTTTTTTTTGTCTGATTTGTCAGAGTGGTTGAAAAGGATTGACAGCGATGTAATTCGTCGACTAAAATCCGCGCCTTTCTCCAATCTGCGCCCAATTTTTCAGGACGGCACACACATGAAAACGTTTTCCGCCAAGCCACATGAGGTGAAGCGCGAGTGGTTTGTGGTAGACGCCACAGACAAGGTGCTCGGCCGCCTCGCCACCGAAATCGCTCGTCGCCTTCGCGGCAAGCACAAGGCTATTTATACCCCGCACGTTGATACCGGCGACTTCATTGTTGTCACCAACGTCGAGAAGCTCACTGTTACCGGTAACAAGGCCGAAGACAAGAAGTACTTCCGCCACTCCGGTTACCCGGGCGGTATCTACGAAACCAACTTCAAGAAGATGCAGCAACGCTTCCCGGGCCGTGCCCTGGAAACCGCCGTCAAGGGCATGCTGCCGAAGGGTCCGCTGGGCTACGCCATGCTCAAGAAGCTGAAGTGCTACGCCGGCGACCAGCATCCGCACACTGCCCAGCAGCCGAAGGCTCTGGAAATCTAAGGGGGTATCATGGCTGAAGGTTATTTCTACGGTACCGGCCGTCGCAAGAGCGCCGTTGCTCGTGTTTTCATGAAGCGCGGCTCTGGCGCCATCGTTGTCAATGGCAAGCCGGTTGATCAGTTCTTCTCCCGCGAAACCGGTCGCATGATCGTTCGCCAGCCGCTGGAGCTGGTCGAGCAGCTGAATGGTTTTGATATCAAGGTCAACGTCACCGGTGGTGGCGAGTCCGGCCAGGCTGGTGCTGTTCGTCACGGCATCACCCGCGCCCTGATCGAATACGATGCAGCCCTGAAGCCCGCTCTGTCGAAGGCTGGCTTTGTTACCCGCGATGCCCGTGAAGTCGAGCGTAAGAAGGTTGGCTTCCACAAGGCGCGTCGTCGCAAGCAATTCTCGAAGCGTTAATACGCTTTTCGAAAAAAGGCCGCCCTTGGGTGGTCTTTTTTTTGCCTGCCTCGAATGCGGCGAGCGGAGCGGCGGGATGTAAAAAAGCCTCGGCATTTGCCGAGGCTTTTGCATTTCGGTGTTGCCTGTCTCAGGACAGGATGAGGTTGTCGCGGTGGATGATTTCCGGTTCGTCCACGTAGCCGAGGATGTTCTCGATATCGGCCGTCGTCTTGCGGGCGATCAGGCGTGCCTCGCCGCTGCCGTAGTTGCTCAGGCCGCGGGCGATTTCATGGCCGTCGGGGCTGATGCAGGCGACGGCGGCGCCGCGTTCGAATTCGCCTTCGGCGGCAATGACGCCGATGGGGAGGAGGCTCTTGCCGGCGCGCAGGGCGTCCACGGCGCCGGTGTCGAGAATCAGGCGGCCGGCGAGTTGCAGGTGGTCGGCCAGCCATTGCTTGCGGGCGGCAAGCGGCGGCGTGGCGGAAACCAGCAGGGTGCCGACTGCCTCGCCGGCGGCCAGGCGGATGATCGGGTCGGTTTCGTGGCCGCTGGCGATGGCGGTGTGGGCGCCGCTGCGGGCGGCGCGTTTGGCGGCAACGACCTTGGTGATCATGCCGCCGGTGCCAACCTGGCTGCCGGCGCCGCCGGCCATGGCTTCGAGCGAGGCGTCGCCGGCGATGGCTTCCTGGATCAGGGTGGCGTTCGGGTCCTTGCGCGGATCGGCCGTGTACAGGCCTTTCTGGTCAGTCAGGATGATCAGGGCGTCGGCTTCGGTCAGGTTGGCGACGAGGGCGCCGAGCGTGTCGTTGTCGCCGAACTTGATTTCGTCGGTGATGACCGTGTCGTTCTCGTTGATGATCGGCACGATGCCAAGCGCGAGCAGTGTCGTCAGGGTCGAGCGGGCATTCAGGTAGCGCTTGCGGTCGGCCAGGTCGTCGTGGGTGAGCAGGATTTGCGCGGTGTGTACCCCGTGCTTGCCGAAGGCAGCCTCATAGGCCTCGACCAGTCCGGCTTGTCCGACGGCGGCGGCGGCCTGTTTTTCATGAACCGTTTTCGGGCGGCGGCCCCAGCCCAGGCGTTGCACGCCACAGGCGACGGCGCCGGAGGAGACGAGGATGATTTCGCGCCCCTGTCCGCGCAGGCTGGCGATCTGGCGGGCCCAGTCGCCGATGGCATTCAGGTCGAGACCCGTGCCGTTGTTGGTGACGAGTGCCGAGCCGACCTTGACGACCAGGCGCTTGGCGTTGGCGAGGCGGGTCTGGCTCATGCGTTTTCCGTTGTTCCTTCGTCTTCGTCGTCCGCGACTTCGGGAATGGCCATCTGTTCGAGGGCTTCGTGGATGGCGTAAATCAGCGGCTTGGTGCCTTCGCCGTTGATGGCGGCGATGCTGAATACCGGGCCGTCGTACTTGGTCGCCTTCTTGTAGGCCTTCAGGAAGTCCTTGATGGCCTTTTCGCGGTCTTCTTCCGGAATCAGGTCGAGCTTGTTGAGGATCAGCCAGCGGGGCTTTTCGACGAGTTCCGGATCGTGCTTGGCCAGTTCGCCGACGATGGCCTTGGCATCGCGCACCGGGTCGGCATCGGGGTCGATCGGCGCGATGTCGACGAGGTGGAGCAGGATGCGGGTGCGCTGCAGGTGCTTGAGGAAGCGGATGCCGAGGCCGGCGCCGTCGGCGGCGCCTTCGATCAGGCCCGGCACGTCGGCGACGACGAAGCTCTTTTCGGCGCCGACGCGGACGACGCCGAGGTTCGGGTGCAGCGTGGTGAAGGGGTAGTCAGCCACTTTCGGGCGGGCGGCGGAAATGGCGCGGATCAGCGTGCTCTTGCCGGCGTTGGGCAGGCCGAGCAGGCCGACGTCGGCGAGGACGCGCAGTTCGAGGCCGAGCTCGTGTTCCTCGCCTTGCTCGCCCTTGGTGCATTGGCGCGGCGCGCGGTTGGTCGAGGACTTGAAGTGGATGTTGCCGAGGCCGCCCTTGCCGCCCTTGGCGATCAGGACTTTCTGGTCGTGCTCGGCAAGGTCGGCCAGGATGTCGCCGGTGTTGAGATCGGTGACGACCGTGCCGACCGGCATGCGGAGAATGATGTCTTCGCCGCCAGCCCCGTAGCAGTCGGCGCTGCCGCCGTTCTCGCCGCGCTGGCCGAGGAACTTGCGGGTGTAGCGATAATCGACGAGGGTGTTGATGTTGCGGTCGGCGATGACGTAGACGCTGCCGCCCTTGCCGCCGTCGCCGCCGTTGGGGCCGCCCATCGGAATGTATTTTTCGCGACGGAAGGTGGCGATGCCGTTGCCGCCGTCGCCGGCCTTGACGTAGATTTTGGCTTCGTCGATGAATTTCATGGTGTCTTCTTCCTGCCTTGATCGAGGCGTTGATGCCTTATTGGCGTGGGCTCTCGTTGAAAGCGCAGGCCGATAAAGCAAAAAGCCCTATCCGGCGGATAGGGCTTTCTCGGTTTCCGCCGGGCCGAATTATTCGGCAGCCGGAACGATGGAAACGGTGCGGCGCTTCTTTTCGCCTTTGACGGCGAACTGGATGACGCCGTCCTTCAGTGCGAACAGGGTGTGATCCTTGCCGCAGCCGACGTTTTCGCCCGGGTGGAATTCGGTGCCGCGCTGGCGAACGATGATGTTGCCAGCCAGGACGAATTGACCGCCGTAGCGCTTGACGCCCAGTCGTTGGGCTTGTGAGTCGCGGCCGTTACGTGAACTACCGCCTGCCTTTTTGTGTGCCATTTCTTAGCTCCTTGTCTGAACTTAGGCAGCGATCGTGTCGATGCGCAGTTCGGTGTAGTTCTGACGATGGCCTTGACGCTTCTGGTAGTGCTTGCGACGACGCATCTTGAAGATCTTGACCTTGTCGTGGCGGCCGTGGGAAACCACGGTGCACTTGACGGTGGCGCCAGCAAGGAAGGGGGCGCCGATCTTCACGGACTCGCCTTCGCCTACCATGAGGATCTGGTCGAGAGTGACTTCTGCGCCAACGTCTGCCGGTATCTGTTCTACTTTGAGTTTTTGGCCAGCGGAAACGCGATACTGCTTGCCGCCGGTTTTTATGACCGCATACATGGGTTGGACTCCGAAAATAAACCAAAGGGTGCTACAAAGAACCGCACATTATACGGAAAATATTCGAGAAGTCAAAGCCTTGTCTATACCTTGTGGTAGACTTTCGTCCTTTCGAAAAGGAGCTTTTCATGGCTGAAATCACCACGGCCTCCGGCCTGATCTACGAAGATACCGTCGAGGGCAACGGCGCCGAAGCCAAGGCTGGCCAGTTCGTCACCGTCCATTACACCGGCTGGCTGACCAATGGCAGCAAGTTCGATTCGAGCAAGGATCGCAACGACCCCTTCCAGTTTCCGCTCGGTCAGGGCCATGTCATCAAGGGCTGGGACGAGGGCGTCCAGGGCATGAAGATCGGCGGCTCCCGCAAGCTGACCATCCCGGCGCATCTCGGCTACGGCGCCCGCGGTGCCGGTGGCGTCATTCCGCCGAACGCGACGCTGGTTTTCGAGGTTGAACTGCTCGACCTGCAATGAGTGGTACTGACGATCCCTGGGGCAAGTGGCGCAAGCCCGACGCCCCGGCTGAAGTGCCGCCGGCGCCCAAGCCTGCTGCCGAGGCGGCGCCTGCGAACGATCCGGAAAAGCCGGCAAAGCGCCCGGCTGCCCGCGTTGTTGACGCACCTGAAAAGCCTGCCGGCACCCTCGGGGTGAACAAGTCCGCCATCGAGCGGGATGCTGGCGACAAAACCGCCCGCAAGCCACTGCGCGGCGGTCCGCCGCGCGTTCGGCCGACCTTGCAGGAAAAGCAGGAGGCCGATGCCAAGGCGAAGGCCAAGGCCGAGCGCGTGCAACGTAATGAACGGCCGCGCGACGGTGCTGCGCCATCCTCCGAACGCAAGCTGCGCAGCGATGCCCGTCCGCCACGGGGCGACGCCCGCAGTGCCCCCCGTTCGCCGGCGCGCAGCGAGGCCGGTGCGGAGTCGCCGTGGGCCAGAGCGCAGTCCTTGAGCAAGGCACGCCGCCCGGAGGCTGGCGGCGACGAGACGCCGCGTGCTCGCAGCGACCGCCCGGCACGTCGCGACACCGACAACGTGCGTCCGGTAACGCCGCCCGCTCGTCCGGCCGGACCGCCGCCGGAGGGCGTTCGTCTCTCCAAGGTGATGTCCGAGCGCGGCTTGTGCTCCCGTCGCGAAGCCGATCTCTGGATCGAACGCGGCTGGGTGTTCGTCAATGGCGAGCAGGTCAGCGAACTCGGGACGCGTATCGACCCGGCGGCCGCCGAGATCACGGTTTCGCAAGAAGCCAAGAAGGATCAGGCCAAGGCCGTCACCATCCTGCTTCACAAGCCGGTCGGTTACGTCTCCGGCCAGCCCGAGCCGGGCAGCGTGCCGGCCGTGACGCTGATCACCGCCGAAAGCCAGGTGCCGCAATCGGGCGGTCCGGAATTCAAGCCGTGGATGTTGCGCGGCCTGGCGCCAGCCGGGCGTCTCGACGTCGACTCCACCGGTCTGCTGGTGCTGACCAGCGACGGCCGCGTCGCCAAGCGCCTGATCGGCGAGGACAGCGACGCCGAGAAGGAATACCTGGTGCGCGTCTCGGGCGAGATGATCAAGGGCGGGCTGGATCTGTTGCGCCATGGTCTCGAACTCGATGGCAAACCCTTGAAGCAGGCGTGGGTCAAGCAATTGAACGAGGACCAGCTGCACTTCATCCTGAAGGAAGGCAAGAAACGCCAGATTCGCCGCATGTGCGAACTGGTGGGGCTCAGGGTCATCGGTCTGAAGCGCGTCCGTATCGGGCGCATCCGCCTGGGCGACCTGCCGATGGGGCAATGGCGCTTCCTGCGCGCCGACGAGGCATTCTGATCGGCTTGGGTGCCGATGGAAGCAAAAACGCCGGCTGCAAGCCGGCGTTTTTCTTTGCGGCGTTCCCGCTAGCGAATCAGACGGTACCGGTCGGCTTGGCGGCGCGAACCGGCGGCATCATCAGGCATTCGCCGTCGATGACGGTCTTGCCGCCGACGGTGCATACGGTGTCGAGAATCACGCGGTTCTTCTCGGCGTTGACTTCGCGCACGGTGACGGTGGCGGTGACGGTGTCGCCCGGCTTGACCGGGGCCTTGAACTTCAGCGTCTGCGACAGGTAGATGGTGCCGGGTCCGGGCAGCTTGTTGGCCAGGGTGGCGGAAATGAAACCGGCCGACAGCATGCCGTGCGCGATGCGGGTGCCGAACATCGTGCCCTTGCAGTATTCCTCGTCGAGGTGGGCCGGGTTGACGTCGGTCGAGATGCCGGCGAACAGGATGATGTCGGCTTCGGTGACGGTCTTCGAGGTGCTGGCGGACATGCCGGGATGCAGCTGATCGATGTGATAGGTCATGCTGAACTCCTTGCTCTTATCGGTTGGGAAAAAAGGCACTTTACCATACCGGTGCGTATGGCTGAATAGGGGTCATTCGGCTCGCAGCGCCTCGACCGGGTCGAGGCGGGCCGCGCGCCGTGCCGGCAGGACGCCGGCGGCGAGGCCGATGGCGATGGCCAGGCCTTCGGCGAGGCCGACGAAGGTCAGCGGCGTATGCACCGGTAGGGCGGGCAGCAGCAGGTGGATCAGCTGGGCCAGGCCGACTCCGATGCCCAGGCCCATCAGGCCGCCGATGGCGGAGAGCGCGATGGCTTCGCCGAGGAAGAGCAGCAGGATGGTGCGCCGGGGAGCGCCGAGGGCGACCAGCAGGCCGATTTCGCCGGTGCGTTCGCTGACCGCGATGGTCATGATGGTGACGATGCCGACGCCGCCGACCAGCAGCGAGATGCCGCCCAGCGCACCGACGGCCATGGTCAGCACGTTGAGGATATTGGACAGCGTCGCCATCATCTCTTCCTGGGTGACGATGGTGAAATCCTCGTGGCCGTGGCGGGCGATCATGCGTTCGCGCACGGCGTCGGCGACCACCCGGGAAGGGATGCCCTCCTCGGCGGCCAGGTTGATTTCGTTGAGGCCGTCGCGATTGAAGATTTCGAGCGCCCTGGCCGCCGGGATGAAGGCGGTGTCGTCGAGGTCGATGCCGAGGAACTGGCCTTTCGGCTCGAGGATGCCGATGACGCGAAACTGGTCGGGGCCGATGCGCAAGCGCGTACCGAGGGCGTTTTCGGCACCGTAAAGCTCCTCCTTGAGTTTGGGGCCGAGGACGACCAGCGCCCGTGCGTTTTCCGCGTCATCCTGCGGCAGGAACTGGCCGACGCGCATCTTGCCCTTGAAGACCTCGAGCATCTGCGGGCCGACGCCATAGACCGAGGTGCGGCGCAGCCGGCCGTTGGCGCCCACTTCGGCATTGCCCCAGATGCTGGGCGTGCTGGCGACGACGTGGGGCAGGCTGGCCAGCGCCCTGGCGTCGTCGAGCGACAGGGGGCGGGCGCTGGTCGGCAGGCCGGACGGCGCGCCGCCAGTCTTGGTCTTGCCCGGGTGGACGCCGACGACATTGGTGCCGAACTGGCTGAATTCGGCCAGCACGAAGCGATGGATGCCTTCGCCGATCGAGGTGAGCAGGATGACTGCGGCAATGCCGACGGCGATGCCGAGGAGGGTCAGGAAGCTGCGCAGGCGTTGGGCGGTGACGGCGCGCAGGGCAAGCTGGAAGGCATCGGACCAGAGCATCGGATGGGTGAGGTCGCGGACAGGGCTTGGCGGGAATGGGGTTGTTGCGTGAGACGGCGATTGAAGTTCGGCGAATGCCTCGGCCATGATATACGCTGAACCGCGTATCCGGGCGAACCAAGCGGATCGATGGCGATCTAATCACCAAGCCGTTTTCGGGACAGAAACGAGGGATCAATCGTGCGCCTGCCATTTGTCGTTGCCTCCATTGCCTTGAGCATGATGGTCTCCCTGGCGGCCCGGGGCGATACCTCGTCCTCGGCGCACGGAAAACGACGGGCCGGCGTCAGCATCCAGGTGGACAATAAAGGATGGGGGGCTGTCGATCCCCGCCAGATCGAAGTGGTGCTTCATTCCGTGGCCGATCTGTTGCTGGGCGACCAGTCCGACAGGCCGATCAAGGTCAGGGTCAGTCATACCGATACCAATCCCGTGGCGCTCTATGAGCGTGGCCCGGACGGGGAGTACCTGGTCCGCCTGCATGCCGACCGGACGCGATGGCACCTGTATGTCTACGAGTTCGCGCATGAGTTCTGCCATATCCTCTCCAACTACGACCGGGCGGGAGGCGAGGTTTCGCGGCAGAACCAGTGGTTCGAGGAAACGATCTGCGAGACGGCTTCCCTCTACGCGCTGGGCAGCCTCGCCACCGCCTGGTCGCTGGCTCCGCCGGAACCCGGACTGGCTGCTCATGCCAAGGACTTGCGGCGCTTCTTCCGCTTGCTGATCACCGAAGGCCATCGCAAGCTGCCGGAGGATATCGAGCTGCGGGAATGGTTGCGGGAGCACGAGGCGCACTTGTCCGCCGATCCCTATCGACGGGACCAGAACGATCTGGTGGCCAAGACGGTGCTGCCCCTGTTCTTTGCCGACCCGCGAGGCTGGGACGCCATCGGCTATCTCAACCTGCATCCCGACGATCCCTCGGCCAGCCTCGATGAGTTCATGCGTCACTGGCACGCCAATGCGCCGGAACGCGACCGCCCGTTCATCGCCAGGCTGTCGGCGCTGCTGTTGCGCGAGGATGTGATCTCGGCGGCGCCGGCCAAGGTGGCTTCGGTGCCATAGCGGACACGCGAGAAATATTCCGATTTACATGCAACCCTTGCGGCCTCCCCGGGGTCTACCCTATGCCCCAGAAACATGGGCATTCCCCGAGGAGATGATCATGAAAGAAACTACCATTTCTGCTCTTGGTCGCGGCATCGCTTTTACCGCGTTTGCAACCTTCGGCATGGTCAGCGTGGCTCACGCCGATTGGGCGGGTCCTTCCAGTGAAACGGGCATTTCCGGCAGCGGCTATTTCTCGAATTATGGTTCCGCAGGTCAGGGCGCCATGATCGACGAAAGCCAGTACGACAAGGTCAATCTCGGTCCGCTGAGCGCATCGCTGATGGCACCCAAGCGCGGTGCCCAAGGCCCGATGCGCGATGACGACGCGAAGAAACTGGAAATGCAGATGCGCGACATCCAAGCCCGTCTCGGCCCTATCGGTGGGCGTGACACCCCGTAATTCGCCGATATCCGTCCCCAGAGTGCCGTAACGGCCGCCAGCAGTGGCGGCCTTTTGCATTCCGGAGGCGGTCAGTGCTTCATCAGGGCCTGTACCGGGTCGAGGCGCGCCGCCCGGCGGGCCGGCATGACGCCGAACAGCAGGCCGGTGGCCAGCGCGGTGCCCAGCCCGGCGGCGACCGCCCAGTCCGGCGGGTAGGCCGGGAAGACGGGAAAGGCCTGGCGCAGGACGAAGGCGCCGAACTGGCCGAGCAGGTAGCCGAGCAGCGCCCCGACGCCCGAGAGCATCGCGGCCTCGGCCAGGAAGGCCAGGCGGATGCTGTCGGCGGAGGCGCCCAGCGCCTTGAGCAGCCCGATTTCGCCGGTGCGCTGAGTGACCGCGACGAGCATGACGTTCATGACGAGGATGCCGGCGACGGCCAGGCTGATCGCGGCGATCCCGGCAACGCCCAGGGTCAGCGCCCCGAGCAGCTTGTCGAAGGTGGCGAGAACGGCATCCTGGGTGATCACGGTGACATCCTCCTCGCCGCGATGGCGTTGCCTGAGCAGTTCCAGCGCCTGTGCCCTGGCCGCCGGAATGGCTTCGCGGCTGTTGGCTTCGACCAGGATGCGGAACAGGGTGTTGGAATTGAACATCGCCTGGGCCAGCGAGACCGGCACGATGACCAGCTCGTCGGTGTTCATGCCCAGCCCCTGGCCGAGCGGCTTGAGAACGCCGATGATCCGCAGGCGCCGGTCGCCGACCCGCACCAGTTGCCCGACGGCGGGTTCGGCGCCGAAGATTTCCTGGCGCAGCTTGGCGCCGATGATGGCGACCGACGAGCCGCGATTCCAGTCCTCGTCGGGCAGGGCGCTGCCCTGGGCGAGCTCGAAGTTGCGGATGGGCAGGAATTCGGCGGTCGAGCCGGCGACCATGGCTTCGCGCAGCTTGCCGCCATGGGCGATCTCCGAGGTGCCGACGGCAAGCGGCGCCACGCGGCGGACGCTGGGCAGGCGGCGCAGGCTGGCGGCGTCGTCGATGGTCAGGTCGCGCGGGGTGGAGGTGATGGCGTTGGCCGGGTTGAAGCCGCCGGTGCCGGAACGGCCGGGCAGCACGATGACCAGGTTGGTGCCGAGCGACGAGAACTGGCCGACGACATAACGCCGCGCGCCGTCGCCCAGCGCGGTCAGGATGACCACGGCGGCAACGCCGATCGACATGGCGAGCACCGAGAGCGCCGTGCGCACCGGGTAGCCGGCGGCGGCGTCGCGGGCGAAACGCAGGGTGTCAGCCAGGCGCATGGGCGCTGTCGTGCTTCAGGCGGCCGTCCTCCATGACCAGCTGGCGGCCGGCGCGGGCGCCCAGCGCCGGGTCATGGGTGACGACGATCAGCGTGACGCCTTGGCCATTCAGGGTTTCGAGCAGGTGAACGACCTCGTCGCCGGTGTGGCGGTCGAGGTTGCCGGTCGGTTCGTCGGCGAGGATCAGTGCCGGCCGCATGATGGTGGCGCGGGCGATGGCGACACGCTGGCGCTGGCCGCCGGAGAGCTGGTCGGGCTTGTGGTCGGCTCGCCGGTCCAGGCCGAAGTCGGTCAGCGCCTGCGCCACGCGGCGCTTGCGTTCGGCCGGTGCAATGCCGGCCAGCATCATCGGCAGGGCGATGTTTTCCGCCGCCGTCAGGCGCGGCACCAGATGGAAGCTCTGGAAGACGAAACCGATGCGCGTGCTGCGCACGGCGGCCTGTTCTTCCGGCGACAGGGTGGTGACGTCGCGTCCCTCCAGGCGGTAGCTGCCGGCGTTGGGGCGGTCGAGCAGGCCGAGCAGGTTGAGCAGGGTCGATTTGCCGGAGCCGGACGGGCCCATCACGGCGACGTACTGGCCGGCCTCGATCCGCAGGTCGAGGCCGCTCAGCGCGTTCACGGTGGTGTCGCCGAGCAGGAAGCGCCGTTCGACGCCGGACAGTTCGATCAGCGCCATGCGGCTACTTCGCCCTGGTCTTGTCGTCCGGCGTCACGCTGGCGCCGGCCTTGACGCCGTCCTTGTCGAGCGAGGTAACGATGCGCTCGCCGCTTTTCAGGCCGTCCTGCACCTCGGTGTATTCCCAGTTGGCCAGCCCGGTCTTGATGCGGCGCTCCTCCAGCTTGCCGCTGTCCGGGTTGTAGACCAGGACACGTCCGCCTTCCTGGATCGCGGCCGTCGGCGCGCGCACCACCTTGTCGCGCCCGGAGAGGATGATTTCGACATCGGCGCTGTAGCCGACCAGCAATTTGCCGGCTTCTCCGGGTTGCGCGAAGTCCACTTCGATGTCGACCGTCCGCGCCTGCTTTTCGACGGCGGAAACGTAAGGCGCGACCCGTCGGACCTTGCCGGGCAGGGTCTTGCCGGGCAGGGCGTCGAGAGTGATGCGCACTGCCTGGCCAACGAGAATCTTGGGCGCATCGACCTCGTCCATGGGCGCCTTGACGTAGAGGCAGGAGTCGTCGATCAGGTCGATGGCCGGCGGCGTCGGGACGCCCGGCGGCGAGGGCGTCGAGTATTCGCCCAGTTCGCCGACGATCTTGGCGACGGTGCCGTCGAACGGCGCGTAGAGCACGACGCGGCCCTGCTCGACCCGCGTCGCCTTGAACTTCGCCTCGGCCTGGGCGACATCGGCTTTCGCCGTGTTGCAGGCGGCGCGGCGGATGTCGGCGTCGGTGCGGGCGGCTTCCTCCTTGCTGGTCGAGACGAAGCCCCTCTCGCGCAGTTCGCCCTGGCGCCGGGCTTCCTTTTCTGCATTGGCGGCGGCGATGCAGGCTTCGTCAACGCGGCGGGCGCTGAGCGTCATCTGCGCCTGGGCCAGCGCCGCATTGGCCTGCTGGTCGTCGTTCCAGAGCTTGAGGAGCAACTGCCCCTTCTTCACCCTGTCGCCTTCCTTGACGCCGAGGTATTCGATGCGTCCGCCGACGATGGTCGACAGCTTGGTGCGCTGGCAGGCTTCGACGGTGCCGGCCCGGGTGTTGGCCAGGGTCGCCTCGACCGTGCCCTGGTCTACCTCCTTGAGCACGACCGCGACCGGCTTGGGGCGGGTCGCCGTGAAAATCCCGAGGCCGAGTACGGCAACGATCGCGATGGCAATGGCAATCCGGCGCATGGATGTGTCCTATCGAAAGCCCGGCAGCCAGCCCGACTGCTGGTGGCCCCAGACCGGTTCGAGCGCTCCCTGGTAGAGCGCTTCGATGACCGGGGGCTCGTGCCAGGGTTCGTTCATGAAGGTCAGGCCGACTTCTTCGACGGTCTTGCCGGACCAGTAGTATTCGGCTACCTCGTCCAGCGCGCTCAGCGAGAGGCTGTGCGGCAGGCGCAGGTAGTCCAGCCAGCTGGCGTCGTGGAAGGAGCAGATGTAGGCCCCCTTCGTTTGCGCGCAGATGAGGTTCTTGCCGAAGACGCGCTGGGGATGCTTGGTCCGGAAGGTCATCGCATCGGTTCGCGTGGCGAACTGGAGCATGGCATGCAGGCGACTCGGGAAGTGGTTGTAGCGGCGTTGGCGGAAGTATTCGAGGTGGTATTCGGCGAAGTAGTTCTGCACCGACAGCAACTGGTCTCCCGCGGTCGGTTCGCCTCCCTCCGGGGCGGCCAGCGTGGCGCCAAACGGGCTGCCCTTCAGGATGTCCCAGCCGGGCAGGTCGGCACCCGGCTCGAGCCAGCAAAACAACTCCAGCGTAGCGGTGTCCTTGATGAGGTTGTCCATGGGGCCAGAGGGGGGGGCGAATACCGCCATTTTGAACCAATGCCGCGTTTAGGCCAATCGGCTCGATGCGCCTCGACTGAACTCATACCAAATATTTTGAACTGTCATATGATTCGGTTTTCATAGCGGCAAAAGGGGAGATCGGGCAGGTGGGCGTTTTTTCCCAAGGGAAGTCGAATGACATAGCCTCTCGCCAGCGGCATCTCAGCTTGCGCAAGGCGTTGTTGACCGTACTCCTGGCGCTCGGCGGCATGCTGGTGATGATCAGCGTGGCGACCCTGAGCGCCTTGTCGGCGTATACCGATGCCCATGAAGCCGCCCGCCACAGGCAGGAGTCGATGGAACTGATGGTCGAGGTGCATCGCGAGGTGGACCTGCTCAGCCGTCTGGTGTCCTCGTACGTGACGACAGCGAATCCGCGCTATCTGATCTATTACTACGACATCCTGGCCATCCGCGAAGGCAGCAAACCCCCGTTGCAGGGCGTTTCGGCGACCTACTGGGAAGAGGTCGTCAGCGGCATGCGCAGTTACATGCCGCCGCCGCCTGGGCAGGGGGACGCACTGTCCCAGCGGGGTAGCCGGCTGGGGTTCGATGCCGCGGAGCAGGCCATCCTGCAGCGGGTATTCCGCATTACCGATGAAATGAAGGAGGTCGAGCAGGTCGCTTTTGCGGCGACGCAGGGCTTGTACGATCCGGTAAGGAAGGAAATGGTCTCCGAGGCCGAGCCGCAAACCGAGTTTGCCAACGCCTTGCTGCACGAGCCGCAATACCTCAAGCATCGCGCCGACCTGGCGATTGCGGTTGCCGAATTGTCGGCGCAGGTCGACCAGCGGACCAAGCAGGCGCTGGTGCAGGCGGGGGAGAAGCTCCGGCGCTGGATCATCGTTGCCTTGATGCTGCTCGTCTGGTCCGTTTTCGTATTGATCTTCGGCTACTACTACCTGAAGCGGAACCTGTTGGCGCCGCTGACTTCACTGCACCGGACGGCCCTCGCCCTCGCCGAGAAATCCTATGGGCAGCGTGTCGGCGACATTCACGGTGTCGAGGAGGTGCATTCGCTGGCGACGACGATCGACAGCATGGCGACCGCCATCGAGGCCGACCTCGCCCAGCGCGAGCTAGTGCAGCGCGCCTTGCGCCAGGCGAGGGCACGGGCCGAGGTGGCGGCCGAAACCAAGGCCATTTTCCTGGCCAACATGAGCCATGAAATCAGGACCCCGATGAATGCCATCATCGGCATGGCCTACCTCGCGCTGAAGTCGGGCCTGCCGGCGCGCCAGCACGATTACGTCTCGAAGATACACGTGGCGGCCAAATCCTTGCTGGGCATCCTGAACGACATCCTCGACTATTCGAAGATCGAGGCGGGCAAGGTGGCACTCGAGGCGGTGCGTTTCGATCTTGAAGAGATAGTCCAGAATGCCTTGTTCATGGTCCAGGAAAAGGCCGAGGAGAAGGGGCTGGAGCTGATTCTCGACTTTCAGCCCTCGCCGGCCCTGCGTTGCCTGGTCGGCGATCCCCTGCGCCTGGGCCAGGTGCTGATCAACCTGTTGAGCAATGCCGTGAAATTCACCGAGCGCGGCCATGTGCGCTTGCGGGTGGTCGAGACGGCAAATGACGCGGCGCGGGCCGTCGTGGCGTTTTGCGTCGAGGATACCGGTATCGGCATGACCCCCGAGCAGCAGGGGCGCTTGTTCGGCGAATTCACCCAGGCGGATGGATCGACTACCCGAAAATACGGCGGAACGGGCCTCGGGCTGGCGATTTCCAGGCGTCTTGTGCTCGCGATGAGTGGCGACTTGCAGGTCGAGAGTCGCTTTGGCGTGGGGAGCAGCTTCCGTTTTACCGTCGAGGTGCCGGTGGTTTCCGACGATGCCCCGGATGGCTTGAGCCAGCAGGCGCTGCCGGTTCGCCGGGCCTTGGTGGTGGACGATTACCCGGAGGCTCGGGAGTCGATGGTCAGGCTGCTGCGCGGAATGGGGTGTCCCAGCGTGGACGGCGTCGGGAGCGGGGAGGAGGCCTTGCTGCGTCTGATGGATGGCGGGGATGAGTCCGAGTTCTGCGACCTGCTGATCGTGGACTGGTTGCTGCCGGATATGACGGGCGGCGAGTTGATCGAGCGCTTGTCGTCAACGGCGGCCGGCTTGCCCGATTGCGTGATCGTCGTTTCGCCGACCGATCCGGCGCTGATGCGCCAGGAGGCGGTCCAGGATGGAATAACCGAGGTTATGCAGAAGCCGCTGATGCCCGCCCAACTGGCCAGGATATGCCGCGAGGTGGCCGACGGGGTGGGCAGGGATGTGCCGCCCCATGCCGCTCCGCGAGTTGCAGCCCGCGTCCTGGAGGGCATGAATGTCCTGCTGGTCGAGGACAATGCGATGAGTCAGCAGGTCGCCTGCGAAATGCTGAGCGACTGGGGGGCGCACGTCGAACTTGCCGGCAACGGGCAGGAGGCGCTCGATTGCGTTGCGGCCCATGCGCCGGAGCATTTTGCGGTCATCCTGATGGATATCGAGATGCCGGTGCTGGATGGCCGGGAAGCCACGCTGCGCCTGCGCTGGGATCGCCGCTATGCCGACCTGCCCATCATCGCGATGACGGCGCACGTCGTGGGGCATGGCATGAACGATGCGCTGGCGCAGGGGGCGTCGGCCTATATTGCAAAGCCGTTCGAGCCCGATGTCTTGCTTGCCATGCTGCAGCGCTATTGGCGTGGCGTTGGCGCCAACGGGGCTTCGTCCCCCCGCCCGTTTGCCGACAGCGATGCGCTTTTCGTGCAGGCCCTGAGAGATGTCGGTGCGGTCGATTCCGGCATCCTGCTGCGCCGCTTTGCCGGGCGCATCCCTTTCCTGAAAAGGGCGTTGCGGCAGTTCGCCGATGATTACCAGAGCTGGCTCGAGGCCGTGGAGGCAAACCTGGCGCAGGGGGACATGGATACTGCGCGGCGCCAGGTGCATACGCTGAAAGGGCTGGCCGGTACGTTTGCCATGACGCCCCTGCAGTCGGCGCTTGTCGTTCTGGAGTCGGCCTTGATGGAAGGGGGCGGATTCGAGGCGGAGCTTGGCGAAGTGAGGGCGCACTTGTCGGCCTTGCTTCCGGCGCTGAAGGGCTTGTCCTTCGCGCATGGCGAGGTGCCGGATGGCGATGCCGAGCCGCTCGAGGCGGTTCTTGAGCGCCTGCGCAAGCAGCTGCACGAAGGCGATGGCGAAGCGGAAGAACTGTGGCGTCAGAACAAGGAGCGCCTGGCGGTGTTGTTCAATCCGCGCCAGGTCGCGGCAATCGATTACGCCATCGGACAATGGAATTTTGCCGAAGCACTGGAGGTTCTCGGTTGCTTCGAGCGGAAAAGCGGAGGAACGTTGTGAGCGACGAACGGGCAAACATACTGGTAATCGACGATACGCCGGGCAATCTCAGCCTGCTGAATCAACTGCTGCGCACCCAGTACCGCGTGAAGCTGGCCAATAGCGGTGCGCGAGGACTCGAGCTGGCCGCGATGTCGCGGCCGGACCTGATCCTCCTCGACATCATGATGCCGGAAATGGATGGCTACGAAGTCTTCAGCAAGCTGAAGGCCGATCCCGCCACCAGCAAGGTGCCCGTCATCTTCCTGACGGCCAAGTCGGGCGCCGAGGACGAGGAGCAGGGGCTGGCCATGGGGGCTGTCGACTTCATTCACAAGCCGATCGCGCCATCGGTCGTTCTGGCGCGGGTGCGCACCCATTTGCAAATCCGCAACTGGCAAATCTTCCTCGAAGACAAAAGCGCCTGGCTGGAAAAGGAGATCGAGGCGCGTGTCAGCGAGGTGTTTCGTTTGCAGGAAGCGACCATTCGGGTGATGGTGTCGCTTGCCGAGTTTCGCGACGAATGCACCGGCAATCACATTCGACGTACGCAGGATTACGTTCGTCTGCTGGCCGAATACCTTAGCCGCCAGCCCAGGGATGGCGCCTTCCTGGGGCGCGACCAGATCGACCGTATCGCCAAGGCCTCCCCTTTGCACGATATCGGGAAGATCGCGATACCGGACCACATCCTGCTCAAGCAGGGGCGCCACACGCCCGAAGAGTTCGAGATCATGAAAACCCACAGCATCAAGGGCGAAAGCATGTTGCAGCGCTCCTTGCGGGAAATGGGCGGAGAGAACGAAATGCTGGCGTTTGCCTGCCAGATCGCGCGCAGTCACCATGAGCGCTGGGATGGCAGCGGATATCCGGATCGGCTGGCCGGCGAGGCGATCCCGCTGGCCGCCCGGCTCATGGCTGTCGCCGACGTTTACGATGCCCTGCGTTCAAGGCGGCCCTATAAAAAAGCATTCAGCCACGCCGAGGCCGTGGAAATCGTCGTGCAAGGTCGCGGCAGTCATTTCGACCCCCTGCTGGTAGAGGCTTTTCTCGCGCTGGAGAGTGTTTTCGCGGAAATTGCCATTAAACTGGCGGACGAGTAATTTGTCATGACAAGAGTACCCGCTGTGAATATGCCGAATCGTGTCCTTGGGGGGGTGGCCGCCTTCGTCTTGCTTGCGCATGGCGCGCCCGTGCTGGCCGTTGACCTCACATGGTCCGGATTCGGGACGTTCGGTTACGCCCAGTCGGATCAGCCGGTCAATTACCAGCGTTTCATCGACGAAAAAGGGACGTTCAAGCGCGACAGCATTCTCGGCGCCCAAATCGACGCACGTTTTTCGCAGCAGTGGGGGGCGACCGTTCAGGCCAAGGCGGCGCCGTCGGACCACTCCGATGCGCAATGGCAGGCTTCCGTGGCGTGGGCCTTCGTTTCCTGGCGGCCGAGCGACGATTGGCTGATCCGCGCCGGGAAACTGCGCCTGCCGTTCATGCTCAACACCGAAAACGCCGATGTCGGCGCAACCTACGATTTCGTGCGGCTGCCGTTGGAGGTGTATTCGATTGCGCCAACAACCGACGTGGTGGGCGTCAGTATCAGTAAAACCTGGTTCGGAGAGCAACTGGACTGGACCGCCGAGGGTTATTCGGGGAAAGCCAGTACGTATTGGCGTTATTACGGACGAGACCGGACGGTCGACACCACTTCGCCCGGCAGCTGGTTCTTGCCGGTCGACATGAAAAGCACCGGCTTGGTCCTGACGGCCCGTAACCTGGAACATGTTTTCAGGGTCGGCTACCATGAAGGCGAGGCCTCTCGCCCCGGGGTGAAGACTGGTGCGGGTTTTGACCTCGGCACCTGCCCCGGCGCGCCTGTTCAGGGTTGCTACAATCTTTCCAGCGGTGGTCTCGACAGCATGCGGGTGCCCATTTTGACCTTGGGTGCCAGCGTCACGCTTCCCGAGAGCTTCAAACTGACCGGCGAATTCGGCAAGGCAAGGATTGAAAGTGCCAGTCGTGGATTGAGCCGTTGGGGGGCGTACCTGGCGATCTCGAAGCGTATGGGCGCCTGGACGCCATACGCCTACTACGCCAAGGTCAAATCCTCGGGCGAGGCGCTGGACTTGTACCAGCGCGTCAATGCAAACGCGTCAGCTGTTCCGGCGCCCTGGCGCGGCTATCAACGGGTCCTCGCCGACATCACCGTCCCTTACGACCAGACGACCTTGGCGCTGGGAACCTCTTTTTGGGTGACGGCGAAAAGCGTGCTCAAGGCGGAGTGGTCCCGCATCGATACGCAGGTGGCGTCCAGTTTTGTCGACGCGCCGGTGGGTGGGGAAAGCGGCAACAGGCATATCGATGTTTTCTCGCTGTCGTATAGCTTTACCTTCTAGTCCATGAGATTACGCTTCCTTGCCCTTGTGACCAGCTTGCTTCTCCTGAAGCAAGCGGTCGCCTTTGCGGGTGAGGAGGTGCTGGTCATCGGGCATCCGGCCTTGCCGAAAACGGACAAGCTCACCGTGCAGCGCCTTTATACCGGACGCGCCGTCAGCATCGGGCCGCAGCAGGTGCTTCCGGTCAACTTGCCGAGCGGTAATTCGGTACGCGAGGATTTCCTGCTGACTTGCATGGAGCAGAGCGAGGAGCAGTACACGGGATACTGGCTGGTCCGGCGTTATGTCGGCAAGGGCGCACCGCCGCAGGAGATGGGCAGCGTCGACGAGGTGATCAAATACATCCAGGCGACGCCGGGGGCGATCGGATATGTGCCTGTCTCGAAATTGCCGCGCGGCGCCAATGTGATTTTCCGGCGTTGATGCGCTGGCGTGGTGCTGGCTTTTTTTTCTGGGCGTGCTAATCTGGAAGCGTGTGAGGTGTGCAGCAAATCTTGCATGTCGTGGCAGTACCCCGCTGCGCTGCTGGAGATTCTATGGCAGTTTTCGCAGGGAATATTTCTTGAGATTACCGAGTAGCACTCCTTGACGGCGAATAGCCGTAATGCCCCAGCCGAAAGAGCAGGGGCCGCAGTAACCGAAGCCCGTGCCTGAAAAGCATGGGCTTCACGTTTTTGGGATCAGCAAATGCAGATACAGCGTCACGGCACGACACGCCGTTACTCCGACAGCGTGGTGCACAATGGAACCGTCTATCTGGTTGAAGTGCCCTCCAACCCCGACGGCGATATCGCCGAGCAGACACGCAACGTGCTGGCCAGCGTGGACAGCTTGCTGGCCCAGGCCGGCAGCGCCCGGGATCGCCTGTTGATGGTCACGGTCTATCTGGCGGACATGGCCGATTACGATGCGATGAACGCAGTCTGGGACGATTGGGTTCCGGCGGGCTGTGCACCGACCCGCGCCTGCGTTCAGGCCCGCTTGGCGAATCCGGACTGGCGTGTGGAACTGGTTGTGACCGCCGCGGCATGAGTGGCGGCATTCCGGATGACCCGCGCCTGGGCTTGATCGCGGAAAGCTATTGCCGTCTGCTCGGACGACCGCTTGTTGATTCCGGCCGGGACATCGCATCGGCTTTGTGGGAGGCGCCGAGGGTTATCGTCGCACATGGCACGCAGGACGATCCGGTGTTTTTCTACGGTAACCGGCTTGCCTTGCAGGTTTTCGAGATGGATTCCGCTGCTTTCACGCAGCTTCCCTCGCGCTATTCGGCCGAGCCGCTGGCGCGCGAGGAGCGGGCCCGGCTGCTGGAGCGGGTTGCGCGCGACGGTTTCATCGATGACTATGCCGGGGTGCGTATTTCCGCCCAGGGGAAGCGTTTTCGTATCGCGCAGGCGGAGGTCTGGAATCTGGTCGATGCCGCTGGTGCCTGCCACGGACAGGCGGCAAGTTTCGCGCGTTGGCAGCCGCTTCCGTAAAGGCCGACGCTTCAGTCAGCCAGCTCTGCGTTGCTATCGCAGCCCTTGCCGGCGGCGATGCTGCGGGCAAAAAAACGGCGAGCCCGGCTATGCATGCCTGCGGGCAGCGGCAGGTAGCGTCCAGGGCGAATCAGCAATCCGCAGGCATAACGTCCTTCTTCCGCCGACCACTCCAGCGCCGGGCACGGGCCGCGTCGTTTCAGGAAGCGGAGCATGGCGAGCGGGCAGGTCTCCAGCGCGCAGCACACGCCGCAGCCGTTGCAGGGGGCGCCGATGGCCGGCTTGGCCGGCGCTTCGGCATGCAGTTCGATGATCCGCTCTTTCATGCGGCGTAATGAACCACGTTCCGCGAAAATGATCAAACACCCACCCCTGCCCTGAAAGGAGTTTGCGATGAAGAAGCTGTTGTGCGGATTGCTGGCTGCCGTATTTTCCCTGGCTAGTCTGAGTGTGCTGGCCTGTCCCGGCGACAAGGCAAAGGACGAAAAACAGATGAGTACGCCGAGCAAGCCCAAGGCCTGAGCGGCTCGTCATCAGACACAGGCGGCGGTGGCCGCCTTTTTTATTTCCTGCGAGCGCTCAGGAACAGTTCGGGGTCGACCGGGGTGTTGTTGAGGATGACCGCCCAGTGCAGGTGTGGTCCGGTCACCCGGCCGGTGGCGCCGATGGCGCCGAGCGGCTCGCCGCGTCTGACTGTCTGGCCGGGACGCACGTCGACGCGCGACAGGTGCATGTAGGCGGTGATCAGCCCCTGGCCGTGGTCGAGAAAAACCGTATTGCCGTTGAAGAAATAGTCGCCGGTGTTGGCGACGACCGCATCGCTCGGGGCATGGACCGGCGTTCCGGTGCCGGCGGCAACGTCCAGGCCGGCGTGCGGGTTGCGCGGCTGGCCGTTGAAGAAGCGGCGCAGGCCGAAGCGTGACGACAGCGGGCCGGGCGAGGGCTGGTCGAGCGCGGTGTCCGGGATGGTCTCGGAGAAGCGTTTCTTCACGGCTTCGGTGATTTTCTGTTCGCGTTCGATGCGGGCGATGTCTTCCGGCGAGGGTTCGACCTTGCGCTTGTCCTTGATGGTCAGGCGTTGTTCCGGGTAGTTCCTGATGCCGATGGCGACGGTTTTTGGCTCGCTGACGCTCCCTTTGTTCACCCGGATTTCCAGTTCTCCGGGCAGGGTGTCGAGCGGAATGCCGAGCAGGGCGAACCAGCGGCCACGCTCGTTGACCACTGCCAGCGCTTGTTCGCCCCAGCGCGCCGTCGGCGCGGACTGGGTGGCCGGGCCGAGGTCGATGACCGCTACGCCGCCGGGCACCGGGGCATTCTGCGGGAGGGCGAAGGCATGCAGGGCGCTGGCCAGCAGCAATAACGGAGCGAGGCGTTTCATGTCGTATTTCGTTGATGGCGCCCGTGCCGGCCGACTTCGCCGGCTGCGTCAGGCACCCGGCGGCGGGTGCAAAGGCGCCGGGATTACAGGCTGGCGGCCTTGAAGGTGTTGCACTGGTTCATGTCGCCGCTGTCGAAGCCGCGCCTGAACCAGCGCACGCGCTGTTCGGAGGTGCCGTGGGTGAAGCTCTCCGGCACGATACGGCCCTGCGCCTGCTGCTGCAGTCGGTCGTCGCCGATGGCCGTGGCGGCGGTCAGGGCGGCTTCCAGGTCGCCCGGTTCGAGCACCTTCTTCATCGTGTCGGTGCGCTTGCCCCAGACGCCGGCCAAGCAGTCGGCCTGCAGCTCCATGCGCACGGAGAGGGCGTTGCCTTCGGCCTTGCCGGCCTGCTGGCGGGCCTGGTGGACCTTGTCGGCGATACCGAGCAGGTTCTGGATGTGATGCCCGACCTCGTGAGCGACGACATAGGCCTGGGCGAACTCGCCGGGGGCGTGGAAGCGCTCCTTCAACTCACGGTAGAACGCGAGGTCGATATAGACCTTGTGGTCGCCGGGGCAGTAGAACGGGCCCATGGCGGTCTGGCCGGTGCCGCAGGCGGTCGGCGTGGCGCCGGTGAACAGCACTAGCTTGGGCGCTTCGTACTGGCGGCCGTTCTGGCGGAAGGTCTCGGTCCATACGTCTTCGGTCGAGGCCAGCACCTTGGAGACGAAGCGGGCCGACTCGTCGTTGGCCGGCGGCTTGTGCGCGACCGTGGCCTGCTGGTGGGCGATCGGCGTCTGCTCGATGATGCCGAGCAGGGTCATCGGGTTGATGCCGGTGAAATAGCTGACGACCAGCGCCAGGACGATGCCGCCGATGCCGACCCCGCCTACGCCAACCCCGCCGCCACCCCGGCGGTCCTCGATGTTGTCGCTTTCGCGGTAGTCGTCCATGCGCATGGCTTTTCCTTTCAGCGGTACTGGTTGATTGCGTCGCGGGTTTCCTGGGCCACTTTGCGGGCGGCGGCTGCGTAAGCTTCGTCCTTGCCGGCGTAGAGAATGGCACGCGAAGAGCTGATCATCAAGCCGGTGCCATTGGCGGTACGCCCGGCCCGCACGGTGGCCTCGATGTCGCCGCCCTGGGCGCCGATGCCGGGAATGAGCAGCGGCAGGTCGCCGACGATGGCGCGGACGCGGGCGATTTCGGCCGGGAAGGTGGCGCCGACGACGAGGGCGCACTGGCCGGTGGTGTTCCATTCCGTGGCCACCAGGCGGGCGACGCGCTCGTAGAGCTTTTCGCCGTTGCCGACATCGAGGAATTGCAGGTCGGAACCGCCGGGGTTGGAGGTGCGGCAGAGCAGGATGACGCCCTTCTCGGGCCAGGCCAGGTAGGGTTCGGCCGAGTCGCGGCCCATGTAGGGGCTGGCCGTGATGGCATCGGCCTTGAAGCGGCCAAAGGCCTCGACGGCGTACTGCTCGGCGGTGGAGCCGATGTCACCGCGCTTGGAGTCGAGAATGACCGGGATGCCGGGATGTTTTTCGTGGATGTGGGCGATCAGCGCTTCGAGCTGGTCTTCGGCGCGGCGGGCGCCGAAGTAGGCGATTTGCGGCTTGAAGGCGCAGACCAGGTCGGCCGTGGCATCGACGATGGCGGTGCAGAATTCGAGGATGGCATCGTCGCGACCCTGCAGGTGGGCCGGAAACTTGGCCGGGTCGGGATCGAGACCGACGCAGAGCAGGGAGTTGTTCTTTTGCCAGGCGGTCTTCAGTTTGTCGATAAAGGTCATGCGGAATCTTTCGGGAGATAGCGGGAAAACTTGTCGGGCAGCAGGCAGGTCTGCAGGCTGCGCTGGGTGAAGATGAAGCGGCCGTCGCAGACGAAGCCGAGCTGTTGCCAGTCGACTTCCTTGTTGAGCATCATCGTGCACTCGATCAGGTCGCGGCGCTGCATGCGGCGGTTGTTGGTGAACAAGGCCAGGATGGAACCGTCGAAGGCATGGCAGTCGTGCAGGAAGAAGGGTTCCGGGCGGCGCGTCCGGCCGTTGACGTAGATGCGCGGCAGTTCGTTGATCGGGAAGTGGCGGCCCCACTGCCACCAGTTGCCTTCGTCGAACCGGCGCACGCGGCGGGCGAGCAGTTCGTCCTTGTGCTTGTCGAGGTGCGGGTGCTTGATGCCGTACAGCATGCGGCGGGTATCGCCGGTTTCGCAGGTTTTCGAATAGACGAATTCCATGTTGCCCTTGGGGTGGGCGAACAGGTGGTCGGCCCCGGAGACGGCACCGACCTTGACGGTGAACACGTCGGCAAAGCGGACGCGATGATCGTCGCGCAGGAACATCAGCTGGCCGTCGACCTCGGTGAAGATGCGGCCGTCGGCCATGTGCCGGTCCAGGCGCCCCTTCTCGAAGCGGAAAATGGCGCAGTTGGGCGTCGCGCCGTCGAAGACGCGGACGTCGCCGGTCTCGTAGAAGTGCGTGATGCTGCCCTGCTGGTACAGCCAGGCGTTCAGCTTCTTGGCGGCGGTCAGCTTGATGAACTCGCGCGGCACGATGAAGACCAGCTCGCCGCCCGGCTTCAGGTGGCGCACGGCCTTCTCGATGAAGAACAGGAAGAGGTTGCTGCGCGCATCGAACAGCTCGGACTTCAGACGTTTCTTGGTGTCGGCGGCGACGTCCTGGTAGCGGACGTAGGGCGGGTTGCCGACGATGGTGTCGAACTGCTCGCTGAGCGGGTAGGCGAAGAAGTCGCGCACCTCGGCGCCTTCCGGTGCGACGCGGCGGTCAATCTCGATGCCGACACAATCGGCGCCGCGCTGGCGCAGCGTGGCGAAGAACGCGCCGTCGCCGGCCGAGGGCTCCAGCACCCGGCCTTTGTTTTGGCAGAGGTCGAGCATGAACGCCACCACGTCGGGGGGCGTGAAGACCTGGCCGAGTTGTGCGACGTCCAGCGGCATCAGTGCTTGTCGTCGGGTTTCCGGGCGGCCCGGTCGGCCGCCGCCTGCTCGCGCGACTTCTTTTCCCAGTAGCGCTCGTTCTTGCTCTCGTCGGCGAAGCGGAAGCGGCCGGCCAGCTCGCAGCCTTTCATGCCGGGGTTGCACGGCAGGCCGTTGACCTTGGTGCACCGGTCATTGACTTCATGCGGGCAGCCCCAGCTTCCAGCCATCTCAGCCTGCCTTGCCCCACGAGTCCTTCAGCGTCACCGCCCGGTTGAACACCGGGGCGCCGGGCTGCGAGTCGACGCGGTCGGCGGCGAAGTAGCCGTGGCGCTCGAACTGGAAGCGCTGTTCGGGCAGGGCATCCTTCAGGCTCGGTTCGAGTTGGGCGGTGATGATCGTCTTCGAGGCCGGATTGAGGTCGTCGAGGAAATCGCGCTCCAGCTCCGGCGCATCGCCCTCTCGGCGGGCGCCGGGGGCGGGGACGGCGAACAGGCGGTCGTAGAGGCGGATTTCGGCCGGATAGGCATGGGCCGCCGAGACCCAGTGCAGGTTGCCCTTGACCTTGACGCTGTCGGCGCCCGGCGTGCCGGACTTGGTGTCGGGCAGGTAGGTGCAATGCACGGCGGTCACTTTCCCGTTCGCGTCCTTGTCGCAGCCGGTGCATTCGACGATGTAGCCGTACTTGAGGCGCGCCTTGTTGCCCGGGAAGAGGCGGCGGAAGCCCTTCTGCGGCACTTCCTGGAAGTCCTCGGCCTCGATCCACAGCTCGCGGCCGAAGGGCATGATGCGCTCGCCCTGCTCAGGGTGCAGCGGGTGGTTGGGTGCGGTGCAGTCCTCGAACTGGCCGGCGGGGTAGTTGTCGATGATCAGCTTGAGCGGGTCGAGCACGGCGACGCGGCGTTGGTCGGACTCGTTCATCACCTCGCGCATGGCGTCTTCGAACAGCACGTAGTCGATCAGCGAATCGTTCTTGGTGACGCCGACGCGGTCCATGAACAGCTTGAAGCCGTCGGCCGAGTAGCCGCGGCGGCGGGCGCCGACCAGGGTCGGCATGCGCGGGTCGTCCCAGCCCTCGACGTGCTTTTCCTCGACCAGCTGGATCAGCTTGCGCTTGGAGAGCACGACATAGGTCAGGTTGAGGCGCGAGAACTCGATCTGCTGCGGCAGCGGGCGCTGCAGCAGGCCACCCTCGGCCAGGCGTTCGAGCAGCCAGTCGTAGAACGGGCGCTGGTCCTCGAATTCCAGCGTGCAGATCGAGTGCGTGATGTTCTCCAGTGCATCCTCGATCGGGTGGGCGAAGGTGTACATCGGATAGACGCACCACTTGTCGCCGGTGTTGTGGTGGGTGGCGTGGCGGATGCGGTAGATGGCCGGGTCGCGCAGGTTGATGTTGGGCGAGGCCATGTCGATCCTGGCGCGCAGGATGTGGGTGCCATCCGGGAATTCGCCGGCCTGCATGCGCTTGAAGAGGTCCATGTTCTCGGCGACGCTGCGGCCGCGGAAGGGCGAATCCTTGCCCGGCTGGGTCAGCGTGCCGCGATTGGCGCGCATTTCGTCGGCCGACTGGCTGTCGACGTAGGCATGGCCGGCAGCGATCAGGTATTCGGCGAACTGGGCCATCCAGTCGAAATAGTTCGAGGCCTGGTAGAGGTTGTCGTTCCACGAGCACCCCAGCCACTTCACCGAATCGACGATGGCATCGACGTATTCCTGCTCTTCCTTCTCCGGGTTGGTGTCGTCGAAACGCAGGTGGCAGCGGCCGTCGTAGGCCTGGGCGAGGCCGAAGTTGAGCAGGATGGACTTGGCGTGGCCGAAGTGCAGGTAGCCGTTCGGCTCGGGCGGGAAGCGGGTGCGGATCCTCGCCGGATCGAGCGGCGCCGCGGCGTGGTCGGCGGCAGTGCCGGGGCGGCCGGCCCAGTGGCGTTGGGCGTGCTTGCCGGCGGCGAGATCGGCCTCGACGATGTTCCTGATGAAATTGGCGACGGGGGTCGGGGTGCTGGCGGGCTGGTTGGGGCTGCTCACGGGTTGAACCTCTTTGATTAAGCGCGTTATTTTAACCGCCCGGGGCGCTTGAGACAGTAGAATTCGGGGATGGCCTTCCTGCATCAGCTTTCCGCGCTCAATTTCCTTGCCGTCGGCCTTGGCGCCGCGCTCGGCGCCTGGACGCGCTGGCTGCTCGGGCTGGCACTCAATCCCCTGTTCATCGCCTTGCCGCTCGGCACCCTGGCGGCCAACCTGCTCGGCGGTTACCTGGTCGGCGTCGCGGTCGGCGTCTTTCACCTCAACACGCATTTCCCGCTGGCCTGGAAACTGTTCGCCATCACCGGCTTCCTCGGCGGCCTGACCACCTTCTCGACCTTCTCGGCCGAAGTCGTCGAACGCCTGCTCGCCGGCCAGCCGGCCTGGGCCATCGGCCTGGCCATGGTGCACCTGGCCGGCTCGCTGACGGCGACCTGGCTGGGCCTGCTGACCGTCGGCGCCACCCGCATCTGGGCCTGAGCCGCCAGGGCGCGGCTCGCCTGTCACGAAGCTGCAATACAAAGCCGGAAAAATACTCGCCTCTTTGAACCGACCTGAAGCGGGAGAATTTCATGCGTGCTTTCCTGGCAACCTCTGCCATCGCCCTCGGCCTGACCGGCTGCGCCACCCAAGCCCCGGCTCCGGCCGAAAAGCCGGTCGCCCCGGCCGCCGCGCCGGCCGTGAAGGCGCCGCAATGCTGGAACGGCGATGCCGGCAAGTTCGAGGACGTCGGCCGCCAGGCCAGCATTTCCGGTGTCGTCGTGGTTTGCGAAAAGACCTCGGACGGCAAGAATGCCCAGTGGATGGGCGCCGGCAAGAAATAAGCGACAGCGCCCGCTAAGGCAGGCGTTTGTCGAAGGCGGCCGACCAGCCGCCCAGGTGGCGCTCCACGTCGGCCGTGTAGGCCGCGTCTTCGCCCAGCTGGGCGTTGATCTCGGCATGCGTCTTGTCCAGCGGCAGCATGCTGGCTTGCGTGCCGAATCCCTGTGCCTTGGCGACGAAATTTTCGGCTTGCCGGCAGGCATTTGCCCGGCGGCTCGAACAGACGGCCAGCAGGGGGGCGGTAGCCCGGTGCAACTGCTGGTGAGGCGAGGCGGCCAGCCAGTCGGCCGGGTCGCGGCCGAAGGCGCGGTCGTAGAGCGGCGGGTGGCGGCCGTTCATGACGCCCGGCACGTCGAGGGCGCCGCTGTCGAGCAGTACCGTGCCGCGCCAGGGGCGAACCCCGGCTTCGTCCTGCAGATCGGGGCGAGCGGCGAGCAGGGCGATCAGGTGGGCGCCGGCCGAATGTCCCATCAACACGATGTTGTCGCGGTCGATGCCGAGTTTTTCGGCATCCCGCTGGATGGCGGCCAGTGCCTTGGCCACGTCCCGCGCCTGTTCCAGGGGCGGGGCCTTGGGCAGCATGCGGTAGTTGATGCTGGCGAAGGCGATGCCGCGTGGCACCCAGCGTGCCACCTTGTTATCCACGACGCGGCCCATTTCCTTGTCGCCGAGGCGCCAGGCGCCGCCATGCACCATCAGGATCAGCGGCGCAGCCTTGCCCTGCGGCGGGGCGTAGAGGTCGAAGCGCTGTTCCGGCGCCGGGCCGTAGGCCAGGTCGGCCAATGTCGGGGGCGTTCCCGCTTCGGCCGCGAGCCATTGCCCGAGCAGGAAGATGGCGGCGATCAGGCGGGGCAGGGGCATGAAGATTTCTCGCAGTGAGTCAGGCGATGGCCAGCGTCGAGCGCAGGAGAGTGGCACCGGCCGGTGTCAGGCATAGTCCGAGCGCGCCGCAGTTGAGCAGCACCGTGGCCCAAAAAACGGCCCGGAACGAGGTCTTGGCCGATTTGTGGCGCAGGTGCTGCTGGGCGACCAAGGCGCCCGGCCAGCCGCCGACTAGGGCCAGCAGGTGCAGCGTGCTTTCCCGGGTGCGCCAGCGGCCTGTGCGTGCCGCACGCTTGTCGATCCAGTAGGCGACGAAGGCGGTGAAGCTGGCGGCGGCATGGAGCCAGAGCACGGGCGGCGGCAGCTTGCCGGTCAGCGTGGCGGCAAGCAGGGTGACGAAGAACAGGCTGGCTACACCCAGCGGCCAGGCGCTTGGGCCTGCGGCCGTCACCGCACCGCTTCTGCCTGTTCCGCGCACGAATTCCGCAGCCTCCGCCCGTGGCCGCCCTTTCGCGTCGAGGGACAGGACATAGGTCACGATTTCGTCGCCGGCAGGGCGTTCGTGGCGACGTCTGAATGCCTTGATGTGCAGGAAAACGCTTTCGCCACCGCCATTCGGCGTGATGAAGCCATAACCCTGTTCATCCTTCCATTGGGTGATTCGTCCTTGGTAGCGCATGCGGGTGTTTATCCTGCTAGAACAAGCGGGCCAAGTGCTTGGCCAGTTCGCGCTCGCTGACGAAAGTCAGGTCATACATGGCGGTGAAGGCCCTGGCGTTGTCATCGCTCAGGCCGGCAACACACATGATGAAGTTGCGGGCTTCAACACCCAGGCGCTTTCTCAGGGCCAGGTAGCGATCTATGTTCTGACGGAACTCGCCGCTTTTGCATTCGATGCAGATGGGCGTATTGCCGTCGATCAGCATGAAAACATCCAGTTCGTACGGATCGCCGTTGCTCAGCACGATATTGAGTCCGCGCGTGCAGGAAAAACGGCGTTTGCGTTCCTTTGCGTAGCGCAGGGTCGCCATCAGGGCATGCCATTCCAGCCATTCGCCACTGAAGAATTCGCGGATGGCTGGGGCCGTTTGCAGAATGACCCGGACATTGTTTTCCGGTTTGTTGTGAAAACACTTGGCGATGAAGGAGAAATCGTAAAGCTGCTGGCAGAAAGCCGAAATCGCCTTCGCATCGGCGGGTGATTTCTTGTCGAGACTGATTGTGGCGCTGGCGTGTTCCTTCTGCTGCGACCAGCGGATGCGTTCGAGCACTTCCTTGAGTACCGGCAGGTTGCTGCCGATGGCCTCGGCCACTTCGTCGAAAAAGCCGCTGGTGTCCACGTTGCGCGGGTTGGCCTGGACCTTGATCTGCTTTTTGCGGAACCAGTCGACGATGGGGCCGTGCTGCAATTCGTTGGCCAGAAAATCAGTGTTGGCCAGGTCGATGTCGGCGCATGGCGAGGGGCCGGCAGTTGTTGCGGCCGGAATCGGGTTTTCCGGCAGTGGCGTGGATTTCAGGCGGATGACTTCTCTTTGTGCGTCGAAGTATTTGTCGAGCAGTTTTTCGATGAAGAAAAGGGTCGGGTAAACCGATGCAGGCGTATTGCATTTGGGGCAGGCAATATTTTTCCCCGCCAGATAGTCGGGTTGTTCCGCAAGCAGGGTGCATTTGTTGCAACGGATGATCGCCATGAATGGAGTGACGTTGATGAGTATGCGGACAGTATATCGACTGCCGGAAGCAACAAAAACAGGTAGCATGCCGCCCCTTATCTGGCAGACTCGGGGAAGGGCGCGGTGGCCGTTTCGTTTTTTCCGCGCCTGACGCATTGAACGACTACGCACTCGCCTGGAAGAAAAACATGACCGACGATCTCGACTACCAAAACAATCCGCTGCACGGCGTCAGCCTGAAACAACTGGTGACCGAGATCGCCCAGCACTATGGGTTCAAGATTCTCTACGCCTACCTGAACATCAATTGCTTCGCGAACAACCCGAGCGTCGAGTCCGCCGTGAAGTTCCTGAAAAAAACCGATTGGGCGCGGGAGAAGGTCGAGGCCTTTTATCTGTACCAGTTCAAGAGCCTGCCGCGGGCGTCGAACGAGCAATTCGAGCTGCCGCCGCGCGACCGCATCGTGCCGGCGGACCAGAAGCCGGGGCTGCCCGCCGAGTTGAGCCTGGAGGATGGCGAGCGGCTGCGCGAGAAGCGCGCCCAAAAGGCGGCCTTGTACGACCGTGCTGCGGCGGCTCCGCGCGCCGGCGCGGGAAGGCGTGCCTCGAATACGGCAGGGGCTCCCGCTGCGGACCCGGCGGACCCGTGGGCCAAATGGAGAAAGTAGAAGCCTCGGCCTTCCTGGCGGCTGCGTTGCCGAAGGGGGCGCGGCGCCGGTAGCGGCCGGGGCTTGAGCGCCGGTTTTGGGCGGCCGGGCGAATATAATGCGGCCCCATGGCTACTCCCTCCCGCAAGCGCCTCGCGCATGATGACCTTTCCCCAGCTTTCCTGACGGCCGACGCCAAGCGCCTGCTGGCGATCCGGCGCGAGTTGTCGCGTGCCGCCGGGGACAGGCGGCAGAAGTTGCAGGGCGATCTGGCGGCCTTGCTGGGGGCATCGCAGGCGGCCGTCGACGCGCGTCGGGCGCGGCTGCCGAAGCCGGAATTCCAGGCCGACCTGCCGGTCAACGAGCGTCGGGCCGACATCGCCGAACTGATCGCCCATAACCAGGTCGTCATCGTCTGCGGCGAAACCGGTTCGGGCAAGACGACGCAGTTGCCGAAAATCTGCCTCGACCTCGGCATCGGCGCCCGCGGCCTGGTCGGCCACACCCAGCCGCGCCGGCTGGCCGCCCGCTCGGTGGCGACGCGCCTGGCGCAGGAACTGAAGACCCAGGTCGGCGCCGGGGTCGGCGTCAAGATCCGCTTCCACGACAAGTCCACGCCGGAAAGCTGGGTCAAGCTGATGACCGACGGCATCCTGCTCGCCGAGTCGCAGTCCGATCCCTACCTCAACGCCTACGAGGCGATCATCATCGACGAGGCGCACGAGCGCAGCCTGAACATCGACTTCCTGCTCGGCTACCTGAAGCAGTTGCTGCCCAAGCGGCCCGACCTGAAGCTGATCATCACCTCGGCGACCATCGACGCCGAGCGCTTCTCGCAGCATTTCGCGGTCAACGAAAAACCGGCGCCGGTGATCGAGGTCTCCGGCCGGCTCTACCCGGTCGAGGTGCGCTACCGGCCGGTGGCGGATATCGACAAGAAGGACGACGAGCGCGACCTCTACGACGCCATCGTGGACGCCGCCGACGAGCTGTCACGGCTGGGCAGCGGCGACATCCTGGTCTTCCTGCCCGGCGAGCGGGAAATCCGCGAGGCGGCGGAGGCCTTGCGCAAGCACGCGCTGGCCCGGCCGGGGCTGTCGTCGGCGCACGCGCCGGAAATCCTGCCGCTGTTCTCGCGTCTGTCGGCCGGCGACCAGGACCGCATCTTCAAGCCTTCCGGCGGCCAGCGGCGCATCGTGCTGGCCACCAACGTCGCCGAGACCTCGCTGACCGTGCCCGGTATCCGCTACGTCATCGACAGCGGTCTGGCCCGGGTCAAGCGCTATTCGTACCGCAACAAGGTCGAGCAGCTGCAGGTCGAGCCGATTTCGCAGGCCGCGGCGCGGCAGCGGGCCGGCCGTTGCGGCCGGGTGGCGGCCGGCGTCTGTGTGCGCCTCTACGACGAGGCGGATTTCAACGCCCGCCCGCCGTTCACCGATCCGGAAATCCTGCGCTCCTCGCTGGCCGGCGTCATCCTGCGCATGAAGTCGCTGAAGCTGACCGACGTCGAGACTTTCCCCTTCATCGAGCCGCCGCCGGCCAAGGCGATCAGCGACGGCTACGCGCTGCTGCAGGAACTCGGCGGGCTCGACGACGAGAACCGGCTGACCCGGGTCGGCGAGGCGCTGGCCAGGCTGCCGCTCGACCCGCGCATCGGCCGCATGCTGGTCGCTGCCCGCGACCTCGGCTGCCTCAGCGAAGTGCTGGTCATCGCCGCCGGGTTGTCGACGCAGGACCCGCGCGAACGGCCGCAGGAACGCCAGCAGGCGGCGGACGAGAAGCACAAGCTGTGGATCGACGAGAAGTCGGAATTCCTCGGCTGGGTCAAGTTGTGGGCCTGGTTCAGGAACGCCGTCGATCACAAGAAGACCAACAAGCAGCTGGTCGATAACTGCCATGCCCATTTCCTGTCGTATCTGCGGCTGCGCGAATGGCGCGAGGTGCATGGCCAGTTGCACGCCATGGTCACCGAACTGGGCTGGAAGGAAAACGATATCCCGGGCACCTACGATGCCATCCACCAGGCCTTGTTGACCGGCCTGCTCGGCAACATCGGCTGCAAGTCGGACGAATCCGGCTACTACCTCGGGGCGCGCGGCATCCGCTACCTGATCCACCCGTCGTCGCCGCTGCAGAAGAAGGCCGGCAAGTGGATCATGGCGGCCGAGATCACCGAAACGACGCGCCTGTTCGGCCGCTGCGTCGCCCGCATCGAAGATGGCTGGATCGAGAAAGTGGGCGCTCACCTGATCAAGCGCCAGTACTTCGACCCGCACTGGGAAAAGAAGGCGATGCAGGTCGCTGGCTGGGAGCGCACGACGCTCTACGGCATCGTGATCAACCCCAAGCGGCGCATCCACTACGGCCCGCTGGCGCCGGCCGAGGCGCGCGAGATCTTCATCCGCCAGGGCCTGGTCGGCGAGGAGATCGACGAAAGCTTCGCCAAGCGCTGGCCCTTCTTCCAGCACAACCAGCGGCAAATCCGCGATATCGAAAAGATCGAGCACAAGCAGCGCCGGCAGGACGTGCTGGTCGACGACGAGCTGATCTTCGCCTTCTACGACCACCTGATTCCGGAAGACATCCACAACGGCGCCACCTTCGACCATTGGCGCAAGACGGCCGAGCAGGAGAACCCCAGGCTCTTGTTCCTGGTCAAGGACGACCTGATGCGCCACTCGGCCGCGGGTGTCACCACCGAGGCATTCCCGCATCACCTCAAGGTCGGCGGCGTCGAGTACGCGCTGAGCTACCATTTCGAGCCCGGTTCGCCGCGCGATGGCGTGACGCTGACCTTGCCGCTGGCGCAGCTGAACCAGATTCCGGTGCTGCGCATGGAATGGCTGGTGCCCGGGTTGTTGAAGGAAAAGCTGGTCCAGCTGATCAAGACGCTGCCGCAGAAAATCCGTGCCAAGCTGGTGCCGGTGCCCGAGTTCGTCGAGGAATTCATTGCCGCCACGGCCGGCAACGACAAGAAGATGAACGCCGGGCTGATCCCGCCGCTGATCGACTACATCCTCACGGCGCGCGGCCTCAATGCCCGTGGCTGGGCGGTGACGCCCGACGCCTTCCGCCCCGACGCGCTGCCACCGCATTTCTCGATGAACTACAAGCTGATCGACGAACACGGCCGCCAGCTGGACATGAACCGCAGCCTGGTCGCCCTGCGCGGCGAGTGGGGCAAGGAAGCCAAGGAGGAATTCGCCGAACTGCACGAAACGCCGTCCGAATACACGCAACTGACCGACTGGACTTTCGGCGAGCTGCCGGAACTGATGGAAGTGCCGGTCGGCAAGCAGACGGTGATCGGCTACCCGGCCTTGGTCGACGACGGCGAGACGGTCAGCCTGAAGGTCTTCGATTCGGCCGAGGAAGCGGCCGAATCGCACCGCAGGGGCCTGGCCCGGCTGTTCATGCTGCAGTTCAGGGAGCAGGTGAAGTATTTCGACAAGAACGTGCCGGGCATGAGCCAGATGGGCATGCAGTTCATGGCCCTGGGCACGACCGACGAATTGAAGCGGCAGATCGTCGACCTGACCTTCGCGCGCGCCTGCCTGACCGAACCGCTGCCGACCACGCCGGACGCCTTCAAGGCGCGCTGCGCCGAAGCCAAGGCGCGGCTCGGGCTGATCATGCAGGAGGTTTGCCGCATGGTCGGTACCGTGCTCACCGAGTGGCAAGCGGTGAGCAAGAAGCTGCCGGCCTTCAAGGCGCAGGCCGCGGCGGTGGCCGACATCGAGGCGCAATTGAAGCGCTTGATGGGCAAGCACTTCGTCATCGATACCCCTTTCGAGCGCCTGCAGCACTACCCGCGCTACCTGAAGGCCGTCGGCGTCCGCCTCGACAAGCTGAAGGCCAACCCGGCGCGCGACGCCCAGGCCATGGCCGAATACGGCCCGCTATGGACTAATTACGAACGCCGTGCGATCCAGTTGGCGAAAATGGGTACCGTCGATCCGCAGGTCGAGCAATTCCGCTGGCTGCTGGAGGAATTGCGGGTCGGCTTGTATGCGCAGGAGTTGCGGACGCCGGTTCCGGTTTCCGCCAAGCGCCTGCAGAAACAATGGGAGGGAATCAAGAATGGGTGATGTGATGCTTGCCCTGGCGCGCACCTTCGGCAGCCTGCGCAGCGGCAAGGTATGGCTCTATGTGCTGACGCCGGCCATCGTCTCGCTGCTGCTCGCCATCGGCCTTGCCGTCGGCGCGCTCGGCTGGGCGGTCCAGCAGATGATGGAATTCCCGCCGATGACCCTGCTGGTCGGCTGGGGCCTGGTCTGGCTGGCGCACATCCTTGCCTACCTGGGGGGCTGGATGGCGATCTTCGCCCTGGCCTACCTGTTCGCTTCGCTGCTCGCGGCCATCGTCATCATGCCGCTGATGCTGCGCCACCTGTCGCAAACCGAGTACCGCGACGTGGCGGCGATGGGCCGCGACAGCTTCGTTGCCGCGGCGCTGAACAGCATCGGGGCCTCGCTGGTTTTCATCGTCGCCTGGGTGGCGAGCATTCCGTTGTGGCTGATTCCCGGATTCTCGCTGCTCCTTCCGCTGTTGCTGATGGGCTGGCTGAACCGTCGCACCTTCGCCTATGACGCCCTGTCGATGCACGCCACCGACAGCGAATGGGCGAGCCTGCGGGGCGCGCACCGGACGCCGCTGTTCATGCTCGGCCTGACCATGGCGCTGCTCGCGCACATCCCGCTCGTCGGCCTGTTGGCGCCGGCGCTGGCGGCGCTGTCATTCGTCCATTACGGGCTGGAAGCCCTGCGCCGTTCGCGTGCCGGCGCAGTCGTCAGTGTCGAGGGGAAACGTCTATGAGCCGCAGCTTTGGCGCCGTGATCATCGGCGACGAAATCCTGTCCGGAAAGCGCCAGGACAAGCACTTTGCGAAGATCGCCGAGCTGCTCGGGGCACGCGGCCTGCGCCTGTCCTGGGTCGAGTACCTGGGCGACGACCGGCAGCGCCTGGCGGCGACTTTCCGGCGCACGATGGCGGCCGGCGACGTGGTCTTTTCCTGCGGCGGCATCGGCAACACGCCGGACGACCACACCCGGCAGGCCGTGGCGGCGGCGCTCGGCGTCGGCCTGGAACTGCATGCCGAGGCCTTCGCGGAATTGAAGATCCGCTTCGCCGGCGACGACATCAGCGACCAGCGCAAGCTGCTGGTGACCTTCCCGCAGGGCGTGCGGATGATTCCCAATCCCTTCAACCGCATTGCCGGCTTCATGGCCAACGACCACTACTTCGTGCCCGGCTTCCCGCAGATGGCGCACCCGATGATCGAATGGGCGCTCGACACCTTCCACGGGGAGCTGTTCCAGCCGGTCGCGGAGACGGTCGAGAAAGCCTTCCTGCTCACCGGGCCGGCCGCCTACGAGAGTGCGCTGCTCGACCTGATGGAGCGCATCGTGGCCGCCTACCCGACGCTGCGCCTGTTCTCGCTGCCGTCGCTGGTCGGCAAGGAGCGCAGGCACCTGGAACTCGGCGTCGAAGGGGCGCCGGCGCTGGTCGACCAGGCGATGGCGGAAATCCGGGCCGAAGTCGAACGACGCGGCATCGACTGGGTCTGGCGGCCGTGAAGCCGGCGCAGCACCCGACCGCGCTGCGCACGCAGGGCTTGCTGGCCGATGCCGGTTTGCCGGTGCAGGTGGTCGAATTCGAACAGCCGACGCGGACCAGCGCCGAGGCTGCCGAAGCGGTCGGCTGCGCGGTGGCGGAAATCGCCAAGTCGGTCGTCTTTCGCAACAAGACGGCGGGCGGTGCGGTGGTGGTCGTCGCCAGCGGCGCCAACCGGGTCAGCGAGGCCAAGGTGGCGGCTTGTTTCGGCGTCAAACTGGGGCGGGCCGATGCCGATTTCGTCAGGGAATCGACCGGCTATGCGATCGGCGGCGTGGCGCCACTCGGCCATGCCGGGCCGGTGCGACTGCTGCTCGACCGCGACCTCCTGCAGTTCGCGACAGTCTGGGCGGCGGCGGGAACGCCGTTCTCGGTATTTCCGCTCGCCCCCGCAGCCCTGCAGGCCCTGACCGGGGCCGATTGGGCGGATATCCGCCAGGATTGATCCGGCGGCGGTTCGGTCAATAATTCGGGCAACAAAAAGCCCGCGTCGGGCGCGGGCTTTTCTGGCCAAACGGGTTTGGCGTTTCCTACTTGGCGACCTTCTTGGCGGCGGCAGCGGTGGCGCTCTTCTTGGCCGGAGCGACGGCGGTAACCTGGCTGGCAGCCTGGATGTTGGCTTCGGCGATGTCGGACAGCTGCTTGGCCATCGAGGTCATCTGGTCGAAGGCCTTGGTCGAGGCGCCGAGCATCGACTGCATGGTGGCGGCAAACACGTCGCCACCGACCGGAGCGGAGGCCTTGGCCTTTTCGACGGCGCTTTCGGCATTCTTGGCGAAGCTGCTGTACTGGGCTTCCATGACCGAGGTGATTTCCTTCTGCATTTCGGAAACCAGGTCATAGACGCTGCGCGAGTAGCTGACCAGCTTGTCGACGTTCGGCTGGGCCAGTTCGCTGTTCAGCTTGGCGACGGTGTTGGCATCCTTGGCGCCGAGCAGTTGCTGGGTGTTGGCAACCGTCGAGTTGAAGAACTCGCGGGAAGCGGCCATGTTGAGGGCGGTCAGGCGCTCGACGCCGTTGAAGGCGGTGCGCATCAGGGCCATCATGACTTCGGCGTTGGCTTTCTGGGCGGCGGTCAGTTGTTCGAAATTCGGGTTGCTCATCATCATCTCCAGTTTTTGAATGTGTGCTGCGGATGAAACGACAAACCCCTGCCGAGGCAGGGGTTGAACAGGCAGTTGCTTACTTCTTCTTGGAAGCGGCGGCGGTGGCGCCAACAGCCTTGACGGTGGCGTTGGTGGCGGCGGCGACGTTGGCTTCGGTGATTTCGGCAACTTGCTTGGCAGCCTTGTTCATGTTGTCGAAAGCGGAGTTGGCGGCAGCGATGGCGCTCTTGACGGCGGCGACGGCAACGTCGGAACCGGCCGGAGCGGACTTGGCGGCCTTGTCGAGCAGGCCGGCAACGGTCTTCTGGAAGTCGCCGAACTGGGCTTCGACCATCTTGGACAGCTCTTCCTGGGTCTGGGCGGAGATTTCATAGACGCTGCGCGAGTAGGCGACGGCCTTCTCGACGTTCGGCTGGGCCAGCGAAGCCTGGATGGACAGGGCTTCCTGGACGTCCTTGGCACCCATCAGGGCCTTGGCGCCGGAGACGGAGTCTTCCATCACGGAACGGGCGGTGTTCAGGTTCAGGGCGGCGATGCGCTCGGCGGAAGCCAGGGCGGTGTTGGCCAGGGACAGCAGGGAATCGACGGTGGCCTTGTTGGCGGCAGCGAATTGCTCGGGGGTCGTGAACATGGGTTTATCTCCTAATAAAAGTCATGTCGTACTACGAATTTTCGCAGCGTCGCCAGCGGGCATGTTGCGCTGCAGCATGAACTTAATTATAGGGATGATTGTCGACTTGTCAACAATAATTTTGTGCGGTGCACAAAAGCCGATAAACCGATGTAAATCAGTTGCTTGGGGCTTGTTGCGGAAGGGCGGCGCGGTGCGGTTTTTGCGCGCCCGCGGCGTCGTGACGGCCTACTGCTGCGCCGCGGGCGCGGCGAGGCCGCCGGCGCCCTTGAGCTGCAGGCGTTCGCCGCGGGCGGCGGGGCGTTCCGCTTCCGTTTCCTTGTTCTTCGGCTGGATCACCGCGCGGACGCGCGGCGGTGCGGCGCTCGGGTCGCGGGTCTCGCCGGCCGTGACCAGGTATTTTTCGTTCACGGCGTCGTACCAGATGTAGTCGCCTTTGACCTGGTCCTCGCCGCTCTTGACCCAGGCGCGGTGAAACAGCTCGGCTATCTCGGTATTGGTGTTGTACTCGATGCGTTCGGCTTCGCCTTCGACATATTCGTCCTTGCCTTCGCGTTTCTGGCGGAATCGGGCCAGGGCGTTCTTGCCGGCGAAGGCGGTGCCTTTCTGGAAGCCGTAGCGGTCTTCGGTGATGATCACGCGCTCCGCCTTGAGCACCATGGTGCCCTTGGTGATCACGACATCGCCCTCCAGTATCTGGATTTTCCTGGCGTCGTCGATCGATACCCGGCCGGCTTCGAGCAGCATGGGTTTGTCGCGGTCGGCCTTTTCGGCAAGGGCGGGCAGCGATGCCAGCAGGCAGAGGGAAAGCGTGACAAGGCGAACGGTCATGGCGTTGATCTCGGACGGATGTATTGTCCCTTGACCTGCGATTGCAGAACGAAGGTGGATTTGTTGTTGTCGATCTGGGCGCCGACACCGGTCACCCAGGATTGCCCCTGGGTAATCTCGACGGGGCTGTTGGTGAAGGCGAAGCCGGCTTCGGTCTGGACCGTCAGGTCCGGCATGCGGGCCACCAGTTCCTGCTGTTCGGGCGTTGCGGCGCGGGTGATGCGGACGTCGTCCCACAGGTAGGCCACTTCGCCCTTCGAGGTGACTTTGGCGAATTTCGACGTGACGGTGATCTGCGGTGCGTCCGGGCGATAGCTGACCAGCGTCGGCGACCGCAGTTCGGAGCTGTCGTCATCCGGGTAGTGAACCATATGGGGGCCGGTCAGCCGGTATTTGACCAGGCCGTTCTCGTCGAAGCGGCGAACGACGTAGTTCTCGGCGATCCCGTCCGGGTCGTGGCGAAGCTTGCCGTCGTGCTTGTCGTTGCCGAGGTCGATGGCGCTTTGCAGCCAGAAGGTCAGCCCGGCCAGCACGGACAGGATGATGATCGGGAAGAGTTGGCTCGGCCAGTGTTTCATCAGGCGTCGAGGTAAGGGGCGAAGGCTGCGTCGAGCTTGCCCTGGGCGGCGAGGATGAACTCGATGGCCTCGCGCACGGCGCCCTGGCCGCCGGCTGCTTCGGTAACGGCGTGCACGCGTTCCTTGACGATGGGGCGGGCGTTGGCCGGGGCAATGGTGAACCCGGCATGCGCCATGGCCGGGAGGTCGATCAGGTCGTCACCCATGAAGGCCAGTTCCGACCAGTCGAGGCCGAGTTTTTCGAGCAGCTGGGCGGCGACGTCGCGCTTGTTCCCGACGCCCTGGTAGACGTGGGTGACGCCGAGGTCGGCGGCGCGATGCGAGACGACGCCGGAGTTGCGGCCGGTGATGATGGCGACCTCGATGCCGACGCGCTTGAGGAGCACGATGCCGAGGCCGTCCTGGACGTTGAAGGTCTTGAATTCGTGGCCGTCGTCGGAGTAATGCAGGCCGCCGTCGGTCATCACGCCGTCGATGTCGAAGGCGACGAGCTTGATGCGGGCGGCGCGGGTCTTGGCGTCCATCAGATGACCTTGGCGGTGAAGAGATCGTGCATGTTGAGGGCGCCGATGAGGCGGTTGTCGGCATCGACGACGAGCAGGGCGTTGATGCGCAGGCGTTCCATCATTTCGACGGCTTCGACAGCGAGGCGGTCGGGGCCGATGGTGCGGGGATTGGCGTGCATGACCGTGGCGATGTCGCCCTGCTGCAGGTCGATGCGCTTTTCGAAGGCGCGGCGCAGGTCGCCGTCGGTGAAGATGCCGAGGACGGTGTTGTCCGGCGCGGTAATGGCGACCAGGCCGAGGCCGCCGCGCGACATGGCGATGATGGCGTCGGTGATGGCGATGCCCGGGGCGACGGCGGGGACGCGGTCGTCGGCGCGCATCACGTCGCGGACGTGGGTGAGCAGGCGGCGGCCGAGCGAGCCGCCGGGGTGCGAGCGGGCGAAGTCCTCGGGGCCGAAGCCGCGGGCGTCGAGCAGGGCGACAGCCAGCGCGTCTCCCAGCGCCAGCGCGGCGGTGGTGCTCGCCGTCGGGGCGAGGTTGTGCGGACAGGCTTCCTGTTCGACGCCGGCATCGAGGTGGATGTCGGCTTCGCGGGCCAGCGTCGAGGTCGGCACGCCGGTCATGGCGATGATCCGGGCGCCCTGGCGCTTGAGGGCGGGGAGGATGCTGAGCAGCTCGCCGGATTCGCCCGAGTTGGAGAGGGCGAGCAGCACGTCGTCGCGGGTGATCATGCCGAGGTCGCCGTGGCTGGCTTCGGCCGGATGGACGAAGTAGGCCGGGGTGCCGGTGCTGGCCATGGTGGCCGCGATCTTGCGTGCGATGTGGCCCGATTTGCCCATGCCGCTGACGATCAGGCGCCCGTGGCAGTTGAGGATCAGTTCGACGGCGCGGGAAAAGTCGCCGTCGAGTCGCCCCTGCAGGGCCTCCACGGCGGAGGCTTCGATGCTCAGGGTCTGGCGACCGAGTTCCAGAGCGCGTTCCGGCGAAAAGCGGTGAGCGTTAAGGCTTGGGTTCATGGCTGGGCTGCGGTTAAGATGCGGGAAGTATACCTGAATCGCGAAAACGGCCCTTGAGCGCACTTTCCCTCGTCCTGTTGCTGCTTGGCGCCTCGGTCATGGCCGTGGTCATCTTCCGGCGCTTCAACCTGCCGCCGGTTCTCGGCTACCTGTTCGTCGGCAGCGTGATCGGTCCGCATGCGCTGAACCTGATGAGCGAGATGCATCGCGCCGAGTACCTGGCGGAATTCGGCGTCGTTTTCCTGATGTTCTCGATCGGGCTGGAATTCTCGCTGCCCAAGCTCTATGCGATGAAGCGCATCGTGTTCGGCCTCGGCTTGCTGCAGGTCGTCGTCAGCATGGCCCTGATCGCCGGACTGGTCATGCTGTTCGGCGTCAGCTGGCAGCTGGGCATCGCGCTCGGCGGCGTATTCGCCATGTCGTCCACGGCGGTCATCACCAAGTTGCTGGCCGAGCGCATGCAGCTCGATTCGGCGCACGGCCGAGAAATCATGGGCGTGCTGCTGTTCCAGGACCTGGCGGTGGTTCCGCTGCTGGTCATCATCCCGTCGCTGACCCAGCCGCCGGAAAAGCTGGCGGCCCTGCTCGGCATCGCGCTGCTCAAGGCCGTTGTCGTGCTGGCGGTGATTCTGGTCTTCGGGCAGCGCCTGATGCGCAAGTGGTTCCACTTCGTGGCCCGCGCCAAATCCTCGGAAGTGTTCGTGCTCAACGTCTTGCTGATCACGCTGAGCCTGGCCACCATCACCGAGCTGGCGGGCCTGTCGCTGGCCCTGGGCGCCTTCGTCGCCGGCATGCTGATTTCGGAGACGGAATACAAGCTGCAGGTGGAGGAGGACATCAAGCCCTTCCGCGATGTGCTGATGGGGCTGTTCTTCGTCACCATCGGCGTGAAGCTCGACCTGCATATCCTCGTCGGGCTGTGGTGGCAGGTGCTGCTGGCCGTCCTGGCGCTGCTCGTGATCAAGTCGCTGATCGTCGGCGTGCTGTCGTGGCGGCTCGGCGCTTCGCCCGGCAACGCCATTCGTTCGGCGCTCTGGCTGTGCGCCGGGGGCGAATTCGGTTTCGTGCTGCTCGGCGAAGTGATGCGCCTGCCCCGGGAAATCCAGCAGGTCGCGCTGACCACGCTGGTGCTGTCCATGCTGATCGCGCCGTTCATCGTCCAGTACAGCGAGCGCATCGTCGTCCGCTTCGTGGCCAGCGAATGGCTAATGCGCTCGATGCAGCTGACCCGGATCGCCGCCCAGTCGATGGGCTCCGAAAAGCATGCCATCCTGTGCGGATTCGGACGCAACGGCCAATACCTGGCGCGCTTCCTCGGGCAGGAGGACATCAATTACGTCGCACTGGACCTCGATCCCGATCGGGTGCGCGAGGCCTCGGCGGGTGGCGAGAATGTCGTCTACGGCGACGCGGGACGCAAGGAGGCCTTGATGGCGGCCGGGCTGATGCGGGCCAGCGTGGTCATCGTCACCATCAGCGATACGGCGCTCGCCGAGAAAATACTGCATCACGTGCAGGAGTTGCGCCACGACCTGCCGGTCATCGTGCGCACCGCCGACGAGCGCGACATGGATCGCCTGACCCGGGCGGGGGCGGCCGAGGTCGTTCCGGAGGCGCTGGAGGCCAGCCTCATGCTGGCCTCGCATGCGCTGGTGCTGGTCGGCGTGCCGATCAACCGGGTGCTCAAGCGGATCAGGCAGACCCGTTCGCAGCGCTACAGCCTGCTGCGCGGCTTCTATCGCGGGATCACCGACCGCGACCACGACGAGGAAGACGAGCACCAGCCGCGCATGCACTCGGTGCTGCTCGCCGCCGGGTCCGCCGCTATCGGCCGGACGTTGGACGATCTCGATCTCGACAGCCTGAACTGCGAAGTCAGCGCCATTCGCCGCCGGGGAATCCGCGCGCTCGAACCGGCACCGGAAACGCGCCTCGAGGAAGGGGATGTGGTGGTCGTCCTCGGTCTGCCCGAGGCGGTTACGGCAGCCGAGGAACGCTTGCTGCAGAAATGAAAAAGCCCGCCGAGGCGGGCTGAATACAGGGCGTTTGTTTGCTTTCAGAATCCGGAGCAGACCGTATAAAGCGTCTGGTCGTTGGCTGGCGTCAGCAAGTCGGCATTGGCCTGGGTGGCGGCGCCGTTGGCAATGACGCGGACCGTGCCGGTCTGCGTGTTGCCGTCGTCGAGCATGGTGTCGAGCTGTCGTGCAAAGCGTCCCTGGATGCCGGTCGAGCAGATATAGAAGTTGGCCGGCCAGACGGGGTTGGCTGCTGTCAGGATCGCGTCGCCGGTGATGCCGATGGCGCCACCTTCGGCATTGCGCGGAATGTACTCGGCGTTGCCAACGACCGGTGTTCCTGTCGCCAGGCCGGCCAGGCGAACGTGTTGCCAGAACAGATAGGATTCGTCGGTCTGTGTTACCGAATTCCAGGTGCCGTTGATGCGTGCATTATCCAGGGTGCCCGCAGGCGTGGTGGGTACAGTGCCGTTGGTCACGTGGTTGTTGGCTCGGGCATCGTCGCCAGGCATGGCACGGAAGCGATCCTGGTAGGCATAAACAAACGACGACATCGAGCGGAAGTCATTTGCCAGGTTCTTGACCTTGGCGCTGTTAATCAGTTCCTGCCCCTTGAGGACGCCACCCATCAGCAAGCCGATAATGACCAGTACGATGGCAATTTCGACAAGAGTGAAGCCTTTTTGGTGTTTTTTCATGGCATGCTCCGAATGTGGTTTTCAATTAATGCATGCAATTAATGTGCCTATGACTTTCCGCCTAAAATTGATAATCGTGGCCTGGGTGTGGCGTTAAAGTGTCGAAAAATGGACAGTGTGTCGAAAAGATGAACGCTGGCGTGGGGCGGCAATTGGCGAATCGGCTGGCGAACAGGCCTCATCTGCTGTTGGCGGGGCATCTGTTGATGCTGCATGCACTGGCCTTCGGCGGCTGGCAGGTGCCTGCCGTCCGCCTGTTGTGGCTGGTCGCCCTGGGGCTCTTTCTAATCTGGCAGCCTTTCGTCGATGGCGAGCAACGCATCAGCGGGCGACAGGGTGTCGCGTTGATCGGCGCCGTACTGGCCTCGACCTTGCTGCTCGGTCCCTGGCTGCTGCTGATCTGGTCGGGCGCGCTTGCCGCTTCGATCGGCGGGCGAGTGATGGGGGCGGTGCAGCGGGGCGAGCGCGCAGGCTACCTGCTGGCCTTCGGGTATCTGATCGCGCTGACCATGCTGGGGATCGTGCCGGAGATTTCTCCCGCGGCGCAGGTCGACGCCGGTCTGCGCGACGCGGTTGCCATATTGATGCCGCTGGCCTTGCCCGTCTTGCTGCTTTTCCCGGCACAGCCGCCCCGGCGGAAATCCGGGGAGGCATTCGACCTGTTTTACGGAATACTGGTTTTCCTCGTCCTCGCGGTGCTGGTGCTCGGGGCATTGGCCTACATGCCGATTGGCGGCACGGGCTATATCGAATCCCTGTTCAAGACGTCGATGACCGTGGCCGGTGCCTTGCTGGTGGTGGCCTGGGCATGGAACCCGCGCGGCGGCTTTTCCGGTATCGGATCGGCTATTTCGCACTACCTCCTGTCCTTGGGGATGCCGCTGGAACAATGGCTGGTGCATCTGTCGCAGGAGAGCGAGAGAAACCACGATCCCGAGATGTTCCTGGCCGCGGCGATGCGACGCCTGGCGGGAACGCCCTGGGTCCTTGGCGTTTCCTGGCAGGTCGGCGCCGTGAAGGGATGTGTTGGCGAGGCATCGTCGTTTACGCATGACACGCACGCCGGCGATTTGAAGCTGACGGTATTTTTCCGCCATTTGCCGTCGCCGGCCTTGCACTGGCATCTCGAGTGGCTGTTGCGTCTGGCCATCGAGTTCTATCTGGTCAAGCGCCAGAGCCAGCAGTTGCAACGCATGGGGTATGCGCAGGCCATTTACGAAACCGGGGCGCGGGTGACGCACGATGTGAAGAACCTGCTGCAGTCCTTGCAGGGCTTGTGCTACGCGGCGACGCAGCCAGGCGACCCGGCCGAGGTGGCGAACCTGCTGCGTCGGCAGTTGCCGCAGATTGCCGACCGCCTGAAGTCAACGCTCGACAAGCTGCAATCGCCGCAACTCGAGGACGACGAGCGCCTCGATGCCCGGGCATGGTGGCTGCACTTGCAGGATCGCTATGCCCACGCCGGCATCGAATGGCATGGGGCACCCCATCCGGAAGAGACGTTGCCCCGCGCCTTGTTCGACAGGGTTGCCGAGAATCTGCTGCAGAACGCACTTTCCAAGCGCCAGCGCGAGTCGGGGCTGGCCATTGCCGTGATGTTCGGCGAGGCAGGGCTTTCCGTCTCGGACAACGGGTCGGCTATGCCCCCGGAGGTGGCCGAAGGGGTACTGAGCGCACCGGTGGCTTCGCATGACGGCCTGGGCGTCGGCCTGTATCACGCCGCCCGGCAGGCGGAGGCCTTGGGCTATCGACTGGCGCTGGTGGAAAACCGGCCGGGCTGCGTGCTGTTCAGGCTAAAGCCGGCGCTGCGGGCGTCGTAGCCGATGCCCTGAGCCCATTCAGACGGAAAACCTGGGTATTCCCCTTGCCTTTCAGGTAGAGATCGAGCGGCGCGGCGAATTCGAATTCATCCCTCAAGCGCAGGTGGGTCGTGGTATCCACGTGGATCATGCCCGGTGTGCCTTCGCTGGTGATTCGGCTGGCGAGATTGACCGTATCGCCCCACAGGTCGTAGATGAATTTCTTCTTGCCGACGACGCCGGCAACGACAGGGCCGGTGCCGATACCGATGCGTACCTCGAGGCGCATGTCGTTGACCGTGAAGTCGCGATGCAGCAAGTCGCGCATGGCGATGGCCAGTTCGGCGATGGCACGGGTGTAGTCGCAGGCCTCGTTGTTCAGGCCGCCGGCAACCATGTAGGCGTCGCCGATGGTTTTTATCTTCTCCATGCCGTAGCGTTCGGCCAGTTCGTCGAAGGACGAGAAAATCCGGTTGAGCATGGAAAACACCTGCTGCGGCGTCATTCCTTCGGCCAGGCGGGTGAAGTTGACGATATCCACGAACATCACCGTGACCTCGGAAAACCCGTCGGCGATGGCCTGGCTGTCGTGCTTCAGGCGCTCGGCGATGGGACCGGGCAGGATGTTGAGCAACAGGCGCTCCGAGCGCCCCTGCTCTTCCTGAAGCAGGCGATGGGTTTCCTCCAGGCTGGCTTGCAGCTTGCCTTTTTCGATGATGGCGTAGCGCAGCAGCAGGTAGACGATGCTCGAGATGGCGGCAAAGTTCAGGGCGAAGAAAAAGACACTGGTTTCGGTCGAAATCCGGTGGGCATTGCTGACCGGGCTTCCGGCCAGGTAGTAGTCGAAAAAGCCGGAAAGGGCGGTCAGGAATATATAGGCGATGAACCAGGCGATCGATTCGCGCGGGCCGCAGAACAGGACGGCACCGATCGGCGCCAGCAGTCCCCACAGGCTGGTTCCGCTGGCGGTGATGAAGTTGCCGATGCTCCACTGGACGACAAAAGGGGCGAACAGGAAGAGCGACAGCTGGGTGATGCGGAACCACTCGAAATTGCCGCTGCGCAGGAAGTAGAGCAGGTTGGCGACGAGCAGCAACTGGAAAAGGAACGGCGCTGTGGCCGAGAACTGCGGGCCCATCTGCCCATACAGGAACAACCAGAGCATCGATCCGGTGCAGAAGAGGCCGGTGGCGAAGACCAGCAGCGACTTCTTGAGGCGCATCTCCGCGTCGTCGGTCGGCCGGATGCCGCCGGCACGCAGGGAAATGGAATGGGAGGGGGCGCTCACGACGAGACTGGGCAGTCCGCTATATAACCTTGGGATAACCAGTTTGGCAGTCGGGGTGGCCTAGGTCAATAACTCGGGCGGCCCGGGTATTACGGCAGGCGTCCGGCCACTACCATGCGACTCAATAGGTTAAACAACGGAATCCATGTTAATTCATCATCGAATGTGGCGTTGTGGGTGCGGCTGACAAAACTGGTGTCGTTATTTGCATTCTCCAATTCATCACCGACGCTTCCCGCGATTTGGGAACCATCTGTTCGATAGCCGCCGAGGCCATTTTTTCCGTGAGACACAACGATGGCCGGGAGTACTGTTGCGATATTGACGGTACCATCCGTAACAGAAATATTGCCCAGTGAACATAGTGCAAAACTTGATTGGGTTGGGCCTGGGGCTAATACGCAAGGCGGAGTAGTGTTCAGCGCAATTGCATCGGCGAATTCGGCACGAACTCGATATGTGAAACGTTGGCCCCAGGGGTCAGTTTCCGGCAATCCCAGTGCTACCCAGGGAACAACTCCGCTGACCCGTCCCTCATCAATCAACCCTGCCATCGGATCGCTATTGGCCTTGGTCGGGTCGGCCGGCGGAGGGAGTCTCCCGTTGGCTATCGCGTAGCCCAAAAGGGCTTCCCGAATATCGGCTAACTGACGCCGTACTTCGTTTGTCCGCTGTATGTCTTGTTGGGTACCCAGACTAAGCATCATGCCGCCTGCCAATAGGGCAATAACGATCAGCACAATTGCCATTTCGATCAGCGAAAAACCGGCTGCAGAACGATTCTGGATGGAGAGGGTGTGGATATTCGTGTTCATGGCAGGGTTAGCACCTGTCCGCTTAGAGAGATGGTCCGGGTACTTCGGTCATATGTCACCAGAGGGAACCAACCGTTGTTTTGCAGGCTGTCATACCAAAAATGATAAGGGGGGGATGCGGAATACCAGGTCGGTGAGTTGATGGCAAAAGCCGGATTTTTGTAAGGGAAGCGACCAATGTCTTGCCCGGGGTCTGATAATCCATCATTGTCCACGTCGGCGAATGGGGCGATGCTAGCCGCAGCGATGTAGGCATAGCGGATTTCCCCGAGTATGCGCCTTGATACACCGGAAAATAATGTCGAAGTACTTAATGGCAATACCTTGTCATTGAACTTGTCTCCAGACGAGCCCGAAAAATAGCTGTTGTCACCATCGCTATTGCTGGTTGCTGGGTTCCCATCCTTTTGGTCAAGGTAATCGGTCGGAAGGTTGCTGGGACGATTTTGACCGGGGAGGGCGGCTCCCGGTGCGATGACCAGGGCAGAGATGCCGCTGGCTCCGTCCAGGGTTAATGCTGACGTTGAGTTGGCATTGATTGTCCCGCTGTCCTGAAAGATGGGGGAAAGCACATACCAAAGGCGTTCGCCAGAGCCGTCGCGCAAGTCATCAAGACCAAGCGTGCGCCACGGAAGCCAACCAACGAAGCTGGGGCATGGTGGCAAGCCAGGAGCATTTCCATCGCTGGTTAGGGCTGGGCATGGCATGCTTCCCGGGTGATTTGCATCGCTTATTGCGCGAGACAGCAACGCATCTCTGGCTTGCTGTAGAGCTCTTGCATCAGCGGACTCTCTGACTGAGCTAGAGAACAACCGATTGGCTTGGTTGATCAGATAGAAGCCGGAAGCCAGCATTAGTGCAACCATCATGCCTAAAAGGATGATGCCATGTTGCCGATGATGGCGCCCTTTAGGCATACTTTATGTCAGCGACCCGGCTTGACCACGATGCGCCCGCTTCCCAGCAGGCCATCGTTTTGCCCGCTTTCCGGGTAGTAGGTATTGCCGACCGGAATGCGCGGGGCGGGGGTGGCGTTGCTCCAGTCCGCCGCGCCGTTGATCCAGCGCGTCCGGCGGCCGCTGCTGCTGCGCACCTCGCCATTGAGGGTCAGTCCGGCTTCCGCGTCGCCGGTGTTCTGCTGTCCGAACCATGGGTTGCGCTGCCGTTGCTGGTCGAGGTAGGCGCGCTGCTGGGCGTCGTAGAAGAGGCGGCCGAGCGGGGCGGAGTCGGCGCTGGCGGCGCCGGACAAGGAGAGCAGAAGGGCCAGGGCGAGGCGGCGCATGGTCATTTTTTCCCCGATGGCTGCCGGGCCGTCAGCCAATCCATGTCGCAGTCGGCATTCAGCGGGGCGATGGATTCCCGGCGCTCGCCCGTGGCGGCGGGGGGGGCGAGTCGGCAGGAGCGCACGATGACCATGGCGCGGGCTTCCTGCTGAATGCGTTCGAGGGTATTGAGGAGGTCGCCTTCGTGTAGCAGCCGCAACTGGAGGCGTAGCGGGCTGTTGAACCAGGCGTAGCCGGATGGTGTCGTCCGGTTGAGGGGGGTCTGTGCCGCAAACTCGTATTTGAGGCCGGGGAGGCGCAGGTCGCGTTGCGTGTTGCGCAGCTGTTCCATCCAGTCGAGCCGATGTTCCTCGCCCAGGATGCCGGAATCCTGAAGGCGCTTGAGGAGGGCGCTGCGTTCCTTGAGATCGGTTTCCTCGCTGTGGAACTGTCGCAGTCGCGCTTCGATTCGGGTCTTTCCCTCGGCGGCGCGGTCGCGTTCCTGGGTCGCGCCTCCCGTCTCTGCGTGGCTCCACCAGGCCAGCGTTCCGGCCGCCACAAAAAGCGCCAGGGTTGCGGCCAGGGGCGGCAACAGTTTGCGGAAGTCGCGCTGTGTCAGCTTCACGAGGCCGTTCTCCGCGCGATTTCGATGGTGAATGGACGAGGTTTGACGCCTTCTTCGGCGCCATCGCCGCCGCGCAAGGTGCTGCCCGATTCGATGTCGACCGGCCTTTGCAGTACCGTGATCGAGACCTCGGGCTGGGCGCGCAGGAGCTCCACGAAACTGTCGAAAACGCCGAGCAGCTTGCGCGGGTCGGTGTGGGCGAGGGCGATTGAGCCGTGCACCACGGTGAGCTGTTGCGCCGTCTTTTTCGTGCTGTCGTACGCGGTGTCGTTCCGCCATTCGACGCCTTCCAGGCGGATCGCCGGCATGCGGTCGAGCGCCTGGCCGAGCAGCCGGAGGGCCGGGCCGGGAAGCGCCTGTTGGCGGGTCAGCTCGGCATATTGGGTGGTCAGCTGGCGCAGGGTGTCGTTGTCGATGCCCAGTTGTGGCAGGGTGCTGGCTGTTTCCTGGTAGCGCCGGTTCAGTTCGGCCTCGCTGTGGCGAAGCGCCTGGGCTTCCTCGTGGAGGGAGTGGGCATCGTAGAACTGCTTGGCGGCATAAAGACTGCTGGCGAGCAGGGCGACGATGCCCGCCGCGAGCAGTCCGTTGCGCAGTTGCGACAGGCGGAAGTGGTGGCGGTGGTTGTCGTTGCCGAATTGCTGGCCAGGTGGGGAAACGGCCAGCAGCTGCATGAACAGGAGGTCGGCGCGATTGTCCTCGGGCAGGGTGTGGAGGGCGATCCGGGTCGCGGCCGCATGGCTGTCGACGATGCGGAAGTTCAGCTGGCCCCGGTCGGGGCATGCCTTTTCGATGGCGGGCAGTGTCAGCGGGTGGGCCAGGATGAAGGCCGGCATGTTTTCGTCGCGGCCGATCTGGCGCTGGCCGATCAGGTATTGATGCAGCTTGCCCGCTTCGGTGGCGAAGGCGCTGGCGACCCCGGCGATGCTGCTGTCCGACAGGGGCGCCATGCGGGAGAAATGGGCTTGCCCGTCGACCAGGTAGCTGGAGCGTATCGAGTGATCCTGCTGGGTCAGCAGCAGGCAGCGCTTGTCGTGGAGGCCCAGCTTTTTCAGCAGCGGCCCGCCCAGCTGGGCCAGGCTGTAGATTCCGGCAAGGGCAACCTCGGCGTTGGCGAGGCGCAGCAGCCAGGGTTCGAAATGGGCCGGGTTGGTCAGTGCCGACAGCAGTAGCTTCTCGTTTTTACGCTGGGTTTTCTCGTAGCCGAGCGAGATGGCGGTGGCCAGCGGGGTGCCCTGAAAGTGCTGGCCGATCTTGCGGGCAATCAGGGCCTCGCGGTCGGCGCCGCGCAGGAAGGGAATGCTCTCGTGGGCATGCCCTTCCTCGGCGACGTTGGCGAGCAGGGTGAAGCGGCCCTGGTCGTGCGTGCCGAGGTAGTGGGAGAACTGCTTGAGGCCGTCGTCGTTGTTCTCGAAGATGCCTTCCGGGTGCAGGCGGCCCTGCTGCCAGGCGAAGGCGGCAAGGCGGTGCGTGTTGAGGTAGAGGAGGCGGGTCTTCACGTCTTGATTTTACTGATCACGTCGTAGATGGGGCCAATGACCGAGAGCATGATCCAGCCCAGCAGGGCGCCCATGAAGAGCGTCAGCATCGGTTCGATCAGGGCCTGCGCCTTGCCGACCGATTCCTTGACGTCGCGGTTGTAGAAATAGCTGACGTTGAGCAGGGCCTTGTCCAGGCCGCCCGTGCTTTCGCCGATGCGCAGCATGCGGACGACCAGGGGCGGGAAGAGGCCGACATCGTGAAAGGCGCCGGCGACGTTGTGGCCTTCGCGAATCGACTGTTCGACCCGCTCCAGGCCGCGCCGGATGACGCCGTTGCCGACGATGTGCTGGGTGCTGCGGATTGACTCGAGAACCGGGATGCCGGAGGCGTAGAGCATGGCGAAGGTGCTGGCGAAGCGCGACAGGACGATTTTCTTGAGGATGGGCCCGACCACCGGCAGGCGCAGCTTGATGCCGTCGAAGCGCAGCCTGGCCAGCGGGTTGGTGCGCACCAGCTGGAGTCCGACGAGAAAGGCGACGATGGGGGTGGCGAGGAAGAGGTACCAGTAGTTGGCCAGCAGGTCGGAGACGAAAAACAGCAGCTGCGTATGCGCCGGCAGGGTCTGCCCCATGTTGCGCACGAAGATCTTCAGCTGCGGCACCATGTAGATCATCAGGAAGAAGGTGGCAGCGAGCACGATGCTGGCGACGAAAGCCGGGTACATCAGCAGCTTCTTGGTATGCGAGGCCAGTTCGTCCTCCCATTTCAGCGATTCGCTGAGGCTGGCGAGCACATCGGGCAGCTGGCCGCTCGATTCGCCGGCCCGGATCAGGTTGCAGAACACCTGGCTGAAGATGTCCGGATGGGCGGCCATCGCTTGCGACAGGGTCTGCCCCCCCTCGATGCTCTCGATCAGCCCGGCCATTACCTCGCGGAAGCGCGGGTGTTCGATGGAGTCGCGAAGGTCGGCCAGCCCTTCGAGAATGGGAACCCCGGCGCGGGTCAGCTGTTCGAGATGAAAGCAGAAATTGATCAGCTCGGGGCGAGGCACGCCGCGGCTGCCGAACGGCACCCTTTGCTGGATCGGTTTGCCGGTCACCAGGTCGAGGTTCATGCGCTTGAGGCGCATCTCCAGGTCGATCAGGTTGATCGCATCAAGGCGTCCGTAGGTCATTCGCCCTTCCGCGCTGACGGCCTTGTAGTCGAAGATCATCGCTACATCCTGTCGGTCAGGTCGACGACGCGGGCCAGTTCCTCCAGCGAGGTCACCCCGTTCAGGACGCGGTTCAGGCCGTCGTCGGCGAGGGTGGTGAAGCCCTGCAGGAGCGCGCGGCTGCGGATTTCGTGGGTGGTGGCGCGGCGGGCGATCAGTTCGTCGAGCCCGGCATCGATGCGCAGCAGTTCCATGATCGCCACCCGGCCGCGGTAGCCCTGGAAATCGCACAGCTCGCAACCGGTCGCCCGGAACAGCACCGTGCGCGGGCCTTCGCCGAGCGGGCCGAGCAGGCGGATTTCGTGCGGCTCGGCGTGATAGGGCGTCTTGCAGTGCTCGCACAGGCGGCGGATCAGGCGCTGGGCGATGATGCCGATGATGTTGCCGGCCATGATGTCGGGCAGCACGCCGATGTCGAGCAGGCGCGGCACGGCGCCGATGGCCGAGTTGGTGTGCAGGGTGGTGTACACCTGGTGGCCGGTCATCGCCGCGCGGAAGGCCATCTCGGCCGTTTCGGCGTCGCGCACTTCGCCGACCAGGATGACATCCGGGTCCTGGCGCATCATCGAGCGGATGCCCTTGGCGAAATCGAGCTTGGCCGCCTCGGCGACGGAGGTCTGGCGGACCATGGCCATCGGGTATTCGACCGGGTCCTCGAGGGTCATGATGTGGATGCCCTCGCTGTTGATGTGGTTCAACACCGAATACAGCGTCGTCGTCTTGCCGCTGCCGGTCGGGCCGGTGACCAGGATGATGCCCTCCGGCCGCGAGATCATCAGCTTCAGCTGGTGCAGGTGCTCCTCGGCCAGGCCCAGTTCTTCCAGCGGGACGATGCCCTTCTGGCGGTCGAGGATGCGCAGGACGATGTTTTCGCCGTGGATGGTCGGCTGGCTGGCGACGCGGAAGTCGATGGGGCGTCCGGACACCGTCAGGCCGATGCGGCCGTCCTGCGGGGCGCGCATTTCGGCGATGTTCATGCCGGACAGCACCTTGATGCGCACCGTCATCGCTGGCCAGTAGGACTTATGCAGGGCGCGGATCTGGCGCAGCATGCCGTCGATGCGGTAGCGGATGCGCAGGAAATTGGCTTCCGGCTCGAAGTGGATGTCCGAGGCCTCGCGCTTGACGGCGTCGGTGAGGATCGAGTCGATCAGGCGGACGACCGGCTGGCTGTACTCGTTGTCGGTGGCCGACAGGCTGTGCCAGTCGATTTCGCCGGTCTCGATCTCGTGCAGGATGCCGTCGATGGACAGCTCGTGGCCGTAGTACTGGTCGATGGCATGGTCGATTTCCGATTCGCCGGCGAGCAGCGTCTCGATCTCGGTGCCTTCTTCCAGCTGGGCGCGCACGCGATCGAGGCCGACGATGTCGTTGATGTCCGAAATGGCCAGGGCGAGCCGCCGGTTGGGGGCATCGTAATCGAGCGGCAGCAGGTGGTGGCGCTTGGCCAGGTCGCGCGGCACCAGCTTCAGGGCCTGGGGGTCGACCACGGCGTGGCGCAGATCGATGCTCTGCTTGCCCAGACTTTCCGACAGCGCCTGGCGCAGCGTGGCCTCGGTCACGAAGCCGAGCGACACCAGCAATTTGCCGATCGGCTGGTTCTGCTTCATCTGCTCGAGCAGCGCAATGCGCAACTGGTCTTCCGAGAGGATGCCTTCGGAGATCAGGATTTGCCCGAGCGGGCGACGCTGGAGGACGGAGGTGCTCATCTTGGATCTAGCGCGCCGGCTCCGGCACCAGTTCGCCCAGGCGTTTCTCGACCCTGGCGCGATCGAAGGCCGCCGGTCGGCGCCCCGCCGCTTCGAGGGCCATGCGGTAATGCTGGCCGGCCAGGCGCGGCTGGCGCAGATGGTCCAGGCTGACGGCCAGGTTGAATAGATAGTCCGGGTTGTCGCCGTCGGCGGCGACGGCGTTGAAATACACCTGTTGCGCTTCCGGCCAGCGGTTTTGACGGGCGTAGAGATTGCCCAGCGCAAAGTTCAGTGCGGCGGACTCGGGTTGGGCCGACAACAGGCTTTTCAGGCGGCTCTCGGTGTTCTGCGGGTCGGTCTCCGCCGCGCTGCCGCTCAGTGCGGCCGCTTGCGTCGCCGGGTCGCTGGGGTTGGCCACCCAGGCGCGTTGGCGCAGCGCCTCCGCATCGCTCGGCCGCCCCTGGCGCTGGGCGATGGCGGCCAGCGCCAGCAAGGCATCGGTATTGTTCGGGTCGCGCTGCAAAACCTGCTCGTAATCGCGACGCGCCAGTTCGAGTTCGCCGCGCTGCAGGCTGGCATGTCCCCGCGCCAGGCCGGCGTCGGCTTCCGGGCGGCTGCGGGTCAGGCGAATCGGCGCGGCAGCCGGGGTGTCGGCCTCGGCGCTGCGGGCCGGGGGCGGAGGCGCTTCGCGGCGAGGCGCGAAAAGCGCACCGTCGCCGGATGGCGCGACGGGGGCTGCCGCCGCCGGGGGCGGGTCGATGGCCGCCGGCATGCCCGGCGCCGGCAGCGAGGGCGGCGCTGCGGCCGACGGTGATGAATTGGCCAGCGAGCCGCGGTTCATGGCGTTCAGCTGATACCAGACGTAAGCCCCGATCGACAGGCCGGCCAGGCTCAGCGTGCCCAGGGCCAGCCACAGCGGCAGGCGCGATGGCGGCGCGGTCACGGGCTGCTTCGCGGCAAAGGCGTTGCGAATGCTGTCGCGATTGGCCTGCTCGGCCGGCTGGCTGGGCGGGACGGGGGCGGCGGCCGGCGGCGGGGGTGGTGCCGCGGTGCGCGGGAGCGGGGTGCTGGCCAGGTCGGCATCGACGGCGTCGATGTAGTGCGCCAGGTCGGGTAGCGGATTCGTCGCCGCGCCGGTTTTGTCGCCGCCGATCGGTTCCAGGCTGAGCCCGGATTCCGCCGGGGTGTTCGGCGGAATCCCGAATTGCGCGCGCGCGGCCTCCTGCTTGGCTAGTTCCGCCCGTTTCAGGGCATCCATCAGCAGGCTCATGCGCGTCTCTCAGCGGCTCGGGACGACGTTGAACGGCTGGGCTTCGTTCGGCTGGACGAAGAAGTTGTCGCCCGGCAGGTAGCCCTTCATCGCCGCGTAATCGCCGTCCAGGCTGGCATCCTTGATGACGACGGGGCGTAGGAAGACGACCAGCTCGGTCTTGCGCGCCAGGTTGTCCCGGTTGTTGGCGACTTCGCCGAAAAACGGTATCTGGCCGACGAGGGGGACGCGCTGGTTCTGGTAGTCGATCTTGTCTTCCATCAGGCCGCCCAGAACGGCGGTGCTGCCACTGGTGACGCGCATGACCGATTCGATCTCGCGGGTACGGATCTGCGGGACCTTGTTCAGGCCGTTGAGGTCCGGATTGGGGTCGATGATGAAGCCAGCCAGGGCGGTGATGGTGGGGCGCACGTTGAGAGTGACGACTTCGCTGTCGCTGATCTGCGGGGTGACGCTCATGACCAGGCCGACGCTGACGGTTTGCGGCACGGTGGTGTAGGAGCGGATGGGCGTGCCGCCGACGAGGTTGGTGTTGGCAATGGCCAGTTCGGACTTGACGTTGAAGAAGACGATGTTCTCCACCACCTTGAGCAGCGCCGTCTGGTTGTTCATGACCGACAGGCGCGGGCTGGACAGTACCTTGGTGGTGCCGAACTTGTTGAGCATGGTGATGGCGGCGGTCGGATCGCCGCCGGTGTAGCTCAGGTTCTTGGCGCTGGTCGTCAGCGTGTTGCCGAGGAACTGGAACATGCCGCCGCCGGTTATCTTGGTCCAGTCGATCCCCTGCTGGTAGCCGTCGCTCAAGGTCACTTCGACGATGGTGGCCTCGATCAGCACCTGCCGGCGCGCCGAATTGACCACCCGGTCGACAAATTCCTGGATCCGGTCGTGCTGGCGCTGGGTGGCGCGTACCGTGATGACGCCGGTTTCGGCGTTCATGATCACCGAAGCGGCTTCGCGGAAGGTGCTGTGGCGGACGAGGGTCGTGCCGGCGGCCTGGCTGGTCGAACTGGGGTTGGGATTTCCTTGCAGGGCGTTGGCGATGCTCTGCGCCGCACGGCGGCCCGTTTGCGGCAGGGCGGCGGCACCGGTCGCCGTCTGCTCGTTGTTCTGTTCGTAGCTGGTTTCGCTGGAGCCTTCGGGCAGGACCTTGTCGGTTTCGCGCAGGATGTCCTTGATGTTCTTCTCGAGCGATTCCCAGAACTGGTTCTTGGAAGAATTCTCGATGCGCGTATTGGAGATGTTGCCTCCGGTCGTGCCGGTCGGCTGCGTACCGGTTCCGCTGCCGGGCGTGCCGGTGGCGATCTGGGTGTTGGCCGAAATGGTGCCCGTGACGTTGCGGGCCATGTTGACGTAGTCGACCTTGTAGTGCTTGAGGAAAGGCGAGTCGGGCATGACGGCCAGGTTGGGGCCGTCCAGTTCGAAACGCATGTCGACCTGCTTGGCAATGCGGGTCAGCAGTTGCGGCAGGGTCTGGTCGATGGCATTCAGCGTGACGTTCCCGGTGATGCCGGGGTGGATGTCGACATTGACCTTGGCATCCCGGGCCAGGGCGAAGAGCAGGTCGCGGACCGGCACGTTGTTGACGACGACGCTGTAGGTTTCCGCCTTGCGGCTCGGTCGCGGCTTGGGCAGGGCGAGCGTTTGCTGGACCGGGGCGGGAATGCTGCCGGCCGCCGCGGCAGGCGAATTGTCGTTATTCAGGTGTCCCTTCAGCGGCTCGCGCGGCGTCGGTGCGGCACAGGCGGCAAGCAGGAGGGCGGTGAGCGAGGTGACGATGAATCCGATTTTCATCGGGTTATGCCTTGTCTGAACGGTATGGTCGCATGTTATTGGGCTATCGATACGATGCTAGCACGTTCTATGGTGACGGCGCAGCGTTGGCTGCCGGCCTGCGGCTCAGTGGAGCTTGCTGACTTGCCGGGGGAAAGGCTGGATGGTCTTGATCGATTCCGGGAGGGCGTGCATGGCGGCGACGGCAGCTTCGCGGCTGACGAAATCGCCATAGATCACCCCGATCCGGTCGCGGCCGGAAAGGCTGGAACGATAGGCGCGGAGCTGCTCCGGTTCGAGGGCGGCCGCGGCGCGGGAGAGGAAGCCTTCGACTTCGCCGGTGTGCGCGGCATCGGTGGCCAGCAACTGGATGAAATAGTGGTTGCGTGGCGTTTCCTTGATCCACTCGTCGTACTGCGCCAGGTGCTGACGGGTGAGCGGGCCGAAGCGCAGCTTTTCCGGGGCGGGCGGGGGCAATGTCGGCACGCCGGGGGCGCCTGCAGGCAGGGGGGCGGGAGCCGGCTGCTGTCTGGCGGGTTCGGCTTTGCCGGTTTCGCCGGAGGTCGCGGCCTGCCGCTGGCCAAGGCCTAGGGTCATGGCCATGAGCACGGCGGCAATGCCGGCGCCGCCCATGCCCCAGAGCAGGGGCTGGGGCTTGAACGGGGTTTTGGCCTGCAGGGGCGAGAAGCGCGCATCCTGTTCGGCGGTTCTTATTTCCGCGCCATCGACCTTGTGGCTGCCGGCCGAGTAGGCGGCCAGGAGCGCCTTGTCGGCAATGATGTTGATGCGCCGGGACAGCCCCTCGGAGATACGGGTGATCATCCGTATCGCCTCGTCGGTGAACGGGTTGGGGCCGTGGTAGCCGGCCGCCCGCAGGCGAAATTCGATGTAGGAGGCGACGTCGGGCTGCTTGAGCGGCGCGAGATTGAAGTGCTGGGTGATCCGTTCGCGCAGTTGCCGCATGTCGGTGGCGGCCAGGCGTTCATCGAGTTCGGGTTGGGCGAACAGGGCGATCTGGAGGAGCTTGGTCGCCTTCGATTCGAGGTTGGAGAGCAGCCGGATCTCCTCCAGCGATTCGGCCGGCATGGCATGTGCCTCGTCGATGAGCAGCACGACGCGCTTGCCTTCGGCGTAGCGTTCGATCAGCGCCTCCTGCAGGGCGCGGGTCAGCGAATGGGTTGCCTTGCCGTCGGTCGGGATGCCGAGTTCGTCGGCAATGGCGCCGAGAATTTCCTGCCGCGACAGCGACGGATTGGCGAGATAGAGGGTTTCGACCTTGGCCGGCAGGCGTTCGAGCAGCATCCGGCACAGCATCGTCTTGCCGCTGCCGACCTCGCCGGTGACCTTGACGATGCCTTCGTCCTGCGTGATGGCATAGATCAGGGCGTCGAGCGTCGGGCCGCGATTGGCGCCGGTGAAGAAGAAGTCGGTATGCGGCGTGATGCGGAACGGCGGTTCGCGCATGCCGAAGTGTTCGAGATACAGGCTCATTGCCGGCTCCAGCCTTCCATCCGGTTGTACAGGGTGGTGCGGTTGATGCCGAGGCGCCGTGCCGCCTCGCTCATGTTGCCGCCGCTCAGTTCGACGGCTGCTTCGATGTAGCCTTTCTGCCACAGCTCGAGTGTCGCGTCGAGGTTGAGGTGGGCGCTTCGTTCCAGGTGCTGGCGCGCTGCCTGGCGCACCTCCTCGGGTTGGGCGGCATCCAGCGCGATCGCCGCGGCCGGTGGTGCCGTGCTGTCCGGGTAGTCGAGCTCGGCCCGCAGCTGTTCCGCCGTGACGGCTTGCCCGGCGTAACGGGCCGTCAGCCGGATGGCGATGTTGCGCAGCTCGCGGACGTTGCCGGGAAAGGTGTAGTCGAGCCACAGCGACTGGGCATCGGGCGCCAGCGTGAAGGGCTCGGCGCGCACCGTTGCCGCGCAGTTCCTGCGGAAGTGTTCGAGCAGCAGCAGGCGGTCCAGCCCGGTTTCGCGCACCGGCGGGACGGATACCGTGAACACCGACAGGCGATGATAGAGGTCGGGGCGAAAGCGCCCGGTCTTCATTTCCTGGCGCAGGTCGCGGTTGGTGGCGGTGATGATGCGCGCCGTCGAGATGCGGGTCTGGGTTTCGCCGACCCGCTGGTATTCGCCATTTTCGAGAACGCGCAGCAGCTTCGGCTGCAGGTCGAGAGGGAGTTCGCCGATTTCGTCGAGGAACAGCGTGCCGCTGTCGGCATCCTCGAAATAGCCCGCCTTGGCCGCCTGGGCGCCGGTGAAGGCGCCCTTGGCGTAGCCGAACAGGGTGGGTTCGAGCAGGGATGGGGAGATGGCGGCGCAGTTGAGCGCCAGGAAGGGCTTGGCGCGGCGTTCGGTCAGGCGGTGCAGGTAGTGGCTGGCGACGATGTCCTTGCCGCTGCCGGACTCGCCTTCGATCAGCACCGGATAGGCCAGGTTGGCATACTGGCCGAGTTGCAGGCGCAGGCGCTGCATGGGCAGGCTTTCGCCGATCAGGCCGCCGGCCGATTCCCCGGTGGGCGCGCTGTCGAAGCGCAGCACCTGGCGGAACAGTTCGGCCAGTCTGGAGGGGTCGCAGGGTTTGGCGACGAACTCGACCGCTCCCAGCGTTCTCGCGTGGCGCGCGTTTTCGTCGTCGCTCTGCCCGGAGAGAACGACGATCTTCAGGTCGGGGTACGAGGCTAGCAGGTCGCCGATCAGCGCAAAGCCCTCGTCGGGACGGTGCGGAAGCGGCGGCAATCCCAGGTCGACCAGGGCCAGTCGCGGCGGATTGCGAAGCTGGCGCAGCAGGTTGCGGGCATGCGAACGGGAATGGCTGGTCAGGACGTCGTATTCCTGGGCGAAGGCAAAACTGAGCGATTCGCTGATCAGGGAATCGTCATCGACAATCAGCAGGAGCGGCTTGGCAACTGACAAGGGCGCAACATTCCATGTGAAATTTTTCCGATTATAGCCTTGTCGTTTCAGGGCGACGGCGGGGGTTCTGATAAAATCGACGGACTTTTGTTTCAGGAAAGCATCTTGTCCGACGACATCCTGGTCGATATCGAGGATCTGCACTTCACTTATGACGGGCGACCGGTGCTGCAAGGGATCAACATGAAGATCCCGCGCGGCAAGGTAGTCGCCATCATGGGCGGTTCCGGCTGCGGAAAAACCACGCTGCTGCGCTGCATCGGCGGCCAGTTGCGGCCGACCGGCGGGCGCGTGCGCCTCGAGAAACACCAGGTCTGCGGCATGTCGCAGGCCGAGTTGTACGACCTGCGTCGCCGCATGGGCATGCTTTTCCAGTTCGGCGCCTTGTTTACCGACATGTCGGTTTTCGACAACGTCGCCTTCCCGATGCGCGAGCACACCGATCTGTCCGAGGAAATGATCCGCGATCTGGTGTTGATGAAGCTGGAAGCGGTCGGCCTGCGCGGCGCGCACAAATTGATGCCGGGTGAGTTGTCCGGCGGCATGGCGCGGCGGGTTGCGCTGGCCCGGGCGCTGGCGCTCGATCCGATGCTGGTGATGTACGACGAGCCCTTTACCGGCCTCGATCCGATCGCGCTCGGCGTCATCGGCCAGCTCATACGCAAGCTGAACGATGCGCTGGGGGCGACCTCGATCATGGTCACCCACGATATCCATGAATCGCTGCTCATCGTCGATTACATCTATTTCCTGAACGGCGGCCGCGTGGTTGCCGAGGGGACGCCGGACGAAATCCGGGCGTCGACAGACCCGTTCGTGCATCAGTTCGTCCATGCCGAGCCGGATGGGCCGGTGCATTTCGACTATCCGGCGGTGTCGGTGCGCGATGAGTTCCTGAGCGGGGTTGCGCATGCTTGATCCGGTCGGGTTGTTGCGCAAGCTGGGGCATGCCGCCGTCGAACGCGTCTGGCGTCTGGGTTTCGCGGCGCGTTTTTTCTGGGTGGTGCTGATGTATTCCGGCGCCTCCTTCCGTCGCTTGCCGCTGACTTTGCGCGAAATCTACTTCAGCGGCGTGCTGTCGCTGTTGATCATCCTGGTTTCCGGCCTGTTCGTCGGGCTGGTTCTCGGCCTGCAGGGCTACGAAATCCTGCAGCGCTTCGGCTCGACCGAGGCGCTGGGCACGCTGGTGGCCTTGTCCCTGACGCGCGAACTGGGGCCTGTCCTGGCGGCGATTTTCTTCGCGTCGCGCGCCGGTTCGTCGGTGACCGCCGAGATCGGCCTGATGAAGGCCACCGAGCAGCTGAAGGCCATGGACATGATGGCGGTCAATCCGATCGCCCGCGTCGTCGCGCCGCGCTTCTGGGGCGGCGTGATTTCAATGCCCCTGCTGGCGGCCATCTTCTCGGCGATGGGCGTGCTCGGCGGCTGGCTGATCGGCGTCGTCTTCATCGGCGTCGATGATGGCTCGTATTGGTCGCAGATGCAGTCCAGCGTCGATTTCCGTTTCGATGTCTGGAACGGCATCGTCAAGAGTTTTGTTTTCGGTGTCGCGGTATCGCTGATTGCCGTCTTTGAGGGATATGACTCGGTGCCAACCGCCGAGGGGGTCTCGCGGGCGATTACGCGAACCGTGGTGACGTCGGTGCTGGCCGTGCTGGCACTCGATTTCGTTCTGACATCGTTCATGTTCCGGGGAACTTCATGAACCGTACCGTTCTCGACCTGTGGGTCGGCTTTTTCGTCGCCATTGGCGTTGCCGCCGTCATGTTTCTGGCACTCAAGGTCGGCAACCTTTCGACCGCGCATCTGTCCGAGACATATGTCCTGCAGGCCAAGTTTGATAACATTGGCGGCCTCAAGGTGCGTGGTCCGGTGAAAAGCGCCGGCGTCGTGGTCGGCCGGATTACCGACATCCAGTTCGATTCCGCGACCTATGAGGCCGTGGTGACCATGTCCATCGACGGCCGCTATCGTTTCCCGAAGGACACCTTCGCCTCGATCTTCACGGCGGGCCTGCTGGGCGAGCAATACATCGGATTCGATGCCGGCGGCGACGAGAAGATGCTGAAGGCCGGGGACACCATTGCCAAGACGCAGTCGGCAGTGGTGCTTGAAAAGTTGATCAGCCAGTTTTTATTCAGCAAGGCAGCAGACGGACAGGACAAGAAATGACGAAAAGTCTCGGCTTATCTCCGATGCGCATGGGGCGCCGCTGGGCGCTGGGGGCGCTGGTGGCGCTTGCTTGTGCGGGCAATGCGCTCGCCGAGGAAAACCCGCGCGACCCCTACGAAGGTTTCAATCGTTCGATGTTCGCGGTTAACGAAGCGATCGACAAGTACGCCGCCAAACCGGTGGCGCAGGTCTACGACGCAGCCGTGCCGCTGCCGGTCAAGGCCGGTGTCGGCAATTTCTTCGGTAACGTTGGCGATCTGTGGATCGGCGTGAATAGCGCGATGCAGGGCAAGTTTGCCGACGCCGGCGTCGATATCGGGCGTTTGCTGATCAATTCGACGGTCGGCATTTTCGGGCTGTTCGATGTGGCCAGCGAACTGGGCCTGGAAAAGCACGAGGAAGATTTCGGCCAGACACTGGCGGTGTGGGGCGTTCAGGACGGCGGCTATCTGTTCTGGCCGTTCATCGGGCCGCGCACCGTGCGCGATACGGCCGGTTTTGGCGTGGATTCCTTCGTCGATCCGGTGTGGCGTGTGCAGCCCGTTCCCGTCCGCAACAGCATGGTGCCGCTGCGCTTTGTCGATGTTCGCGCCAGCCTGCTGCCGGCCGACAAGGTCGTCGAGGAAGCGGCGCTCGACAAGTACGCCTATATTCGCGATGCTTACCTGCAGCGTCGCCGTAACCAGATTTTCGACGGCCGCCCGCCGCGACTGGATGATTGATCGTTTTTCCTGCTGACCATGAAAAAATTATTTGCCCTGTTTTTTGCCGGACTTGTCGCGACTGCTGCATTTGCCGAGGATGCCCCGGACGTGCTGGTTCAGCGCGTGACGGAAGAGGTGCTGGAAATCATCCGCCATGACAAGGATATCCAGAACGGCAGCACCAACAAGGTGATCGATTTGGTCGACAAGAAGGTCCTGCCGCACTTCAACTTCCAGCACATGACCGCACTGGCGTTGGGCAAGGAGTGGCGCAAGGCGACGCCGCAGCAGCAGCAACAGCTCACGGCCGAGTTCAAGACCCTGCTGGTGCGCACTTATTCCAACGCGCTGACCAGCTACAAGAACCAGAAGATCGTTTACAAGCAGTTCAAGATGGCGCCGGCCGATACCGACGTGCTGGTGCGTACCGAGGTTCATCAGCCCGGAAACAAGCCGGTGCAACTGGATTACAGCCTGGAAAAGCTGGATTCCGGCTGGAAGGTGTACGACGTCGTGGTCGCCGGGATCAGCCTAGTGACCAATTATCGCGACCAGTTCGGCCAGGAAGTCCGCAATGGCGGTATCGACGGCCTGGTTGCTTCGATTGCCGCCAAGAACAAGTCCCTGGAAGCGAACCAGAAGAAATGATCGAACGACAGGACGGGCGCCTGCAGGTTACGGCGCCCATGATCATGGCCAATGCCCGCGGCCTGCTCGATGCAGGCCGTTCTGCTTTGCAGCAGGGCGAGGTGGTGTTCGATTTTTCGGCGGTGGACGAGGCCGATTCGTCGGCTATTGCCGTGATGCTTGGTTGGTTGCGGGCGGCCGATGCCGCCGGCGCTCGCGTCAAATTTGCCCATATTCCGGCCGGAGTGCGTTCGCTGGCCGAACTGTACGGCGTTACCGACCTCCTGCCCCTGGCCTGAAGGGCTCCCCATGGTCGCTGCTGTATCCATCGTTGACGTCGTCAAGCATTTCGGTTCGCTGCAGGCGCTGGCCGGAGTGTCGCTCGCTATCGAGCAGGGCGAGTTCTTCGGTCTTCTGGGACCGAACGGGGCCGGCAAGACGACCTTGATCTCCTCGCTGGCAGGCCTGGTCCGTCCCGATTCGGGGGCGATCAGCGTTATGGGCCACGACGTGATCCGCGATTTTCGCGAAGCGCGCCGCTTGTTGGGGGTCGTGCCGCAGGAGTTGGTGTTCGACCCTTTCTTTAACGTGCGGGAAACCCTGCGCATCCAGTCCGGCTATTTCGGTATCCGCAAGAACGACGACTGGATCGACGAAATCCTCGAAAACCTCGATCTCGCCAGCAAGGCCGACGTCAATATGCGGCGCCTGTCGGGTGGCATGAAGCGCCGGGTACTGGTTGCCCAGGCACTGGTGCACCGTCCGCCGGTGATCGTGCTCGACGAACCGACTGCCGGCGTCGATGTCGAATTGCGCCAGGGCTTGTGGCAGTTCATTCGGCGCCTGAATGGCGAAGGGCATACGATTATTCTGACGACGCACTATCTCGAGGAGGCCGTTGCGAGTTGCACCCGGATCGCGCTGTTGTAGCTGGTCAA